>NZ_JBITFN010000012.1:153305-275793 GCF_044456085.1 Streptomyces sp. NPDC051018 | reverse complement strand
ATCCGCCGCTACATCATCTGGCGAAACCGCCATGCCGACGACCGACACCTACGCGCCGTCGTCGACAGGGCAAACATTGCCTGACGCGGCACTAGAACGCTCAGCACACGCCAGAACGCTCGGCACGCCCGTGGACCTCGCGATGGCGGGACATCCCAGGGCCGGCACCACACGCTCGGCACCGGCGAACCGGATCACGTCCCCGACGGTCTCGGCGACGGGGGCGGTCCCGGCCCGGGTCCGGGTCTGCCACCCGTACCGCTGCCCCACAGGCGGCGGACGGACCCGGGCTCGGCATGGGTCCGACGCGCGTCCGCCGACCCTCGGCGTACGCAGCACTGATCGTCATCGGCGTGGGAGCACGGCACCCGGAGCCATCAGCGCGTCCCGCCTCGGGGGACGCTCGGGGGACAGGCCCCGGCCGACGATTCCGGTGCCCTGAAGCCGGCCGGCACCGAACGGACTTCTACGAGAACCGACCCCGTCACACCGCGCGTCATTGTCCACGGTGCCATCAGTCACCGACGACGGGGGAGGGGCCGTGGAGCAGGCAGGGACAGCGCTCGCCGAGCGAATCGCCGAACGGGGAAGGGGAGTCGACGGCGCTCGTGCGACGCGGCGCTGCCGGGCGCGCGCGTCGTCGAAGAGGTCGTTCCGTCCCTGGACGAGCCCCCCGGGGCCCGCCGCCGGTATCGCCGCCGCAGGCGGATCGATGTCCTTCCCGCCGGTTGCCGACGCCGTTGCGGACGGCGCCGCCGTCGGCTCCGGTGACGCCGGGAGGGGGCGCGGCCATGGGCGGTGACGGGTCCGACCTCCAGTTCGACAAGGCGTCTGTCGCGAAGTTCACCAAGGGCGTGGGCGCGACCATCGACCAGCTCGGTGAACTCGGCGGCGCCACCGGCTCGGTGATGGGCAAAGGCTTCTCGGAACTGTCGATGAACGGCATGAGGACCGGGCACCACGGCCTGTCGGTCGACTTCGAGGACTTCTGCGAGCGCTGGGAGTGGGGTGTGCGAGCCCTGGTGAGCGACGCCAGTGCGATCGCGAACCGCCTCGGCCTGGCGGCGGGCACCCAATGGGAGCACGACCAGTACGTCGAGGGCGCGCTGAAGGTGGGTGCCAACTCCGTGATGGGCGGCAACCCGCACGCCACCGAGGAGGAGATCGCCCGGCAGGACTGGGGCGATGTGTTCACGCCGGACCACCTGAACCCGGACTGGAGCGCCGGCTCATGGGAGCGGGCAGGTCAGGAGATGGGGCAGACGTGGAAGGACACCGGCCGCACCGTCCTCACCGAGGGCCGGGGCGGCGCGCAGTCGGAGGTACTCAAGGACACGCTCGGCATCTCCGACGACCGGTGGAACCAGGCGCTGGACGACACCTACGGCCCCTCGCCGGAGGAACGCGCCCGACAGGCGCCGCAGCAGGGTGAGTCCGGGGGGAACTGACCATGGGTATCGGCGACTTCATCAGTGACATCACACCCGACTCGATCGAGAACGCGGTCGAGGACGGCGTCGAATGGGTCGGTGACCGGGTCGAGGACGCCGGGGACTGGACCGCCGACCGGCTGGACGACGTCGGCTGGGAGTCCGGCGCGGACTGGGTGCGCGAGCAGTCCCGTTCGGTCGCCGACCGGATGGGCGCCGAGGTCGACGAGATGGACCTCGGGCAGACCGAGGACAAGACCAAGCTGGTCTACGGCAGCCCGGACGAGATCCGCTCCACCGCCAAGAGGCTCCGGGCCTTCCAGACGGCCTTCGACGACGCCGGCGGCGGCCTCAAGGGCCTCGACTCCTCCCAGCTCAAGGGGGAGGCGGCCGAGGCGCTGCGTACCGCCGTGCGCACCCAGCCGCCCAAGTGGTTCACCGGTGCCGACGCCTGCGAGAAGGCGGCCGCCGCGCTGGAGGGGTTCGCCGGCACGGTCACCTGGGCACAGGGACAGGCGCAGACGGCGATCAACAAGTGGAAGGAGGGCGTCAAGGCCTCCACGGACGCCGCCGACGCGCACCGCAGGAAGATCGACGACTACAACAGCGCGGTCGACCGCTACAACGCGCAACCCGCCGGCGAGCGCAATCCGTCCACACTCCCGCCCCGCCCCGCCGCGACGTTCGCCGACCCCGGCAAGCAGCTGATGCAGAACGCCCAGGAGATCCTCGCCGAGGCCCGCAAACAGCGGAACACGGCCGCGGAGACCGCGCGCACCGCGGTCCGCGCCGCCCGCGACAAAGCTCCGGAGAAGCCGTCGTACACCGAGCAGTTGGGCGACGGGTTCCGGGAACTGCATATCATGCGGGACCACGTCGGCAGCGGCATCATCAAGGGCACCGCCGGGCTCCTGAATTTCGTCCGCCAGGTCAACCCCCTGGACTGGTACAACATCACGCACCCGGCCGAGTACGCCACGTCCGTCAACAGCCTGGCCGCAGGGCTGGTGGTCGCCGTCAACGACCCCGTCGGCACCGGCAAGCAGATGATCGGCGACTTCATGAAGGACCCGTACGAGGGCTTCGGCCGTCTGCTGCCCGACGCCGCGCTGACCGTGGCCACCGGCGGTGGCGGCGCCGCCGTGAAGGGCGTACGCATCGCCGCGGACATGGCCGACGCCTCGAAGGCCCGCAAGCTGGTCGACGACTCCCCGGACGGCGCCCACAACACCGTGGACGGCGACCGCGACGCGGGCGGCGACCCGGTGGACTTCGCCACGGGCCGGATGTTCCTGCCCCAGACCGACGTCGCACTGCCCGGCATCCTGCCGCTGGTCTTCACCCGCCGCACCGAGTCGGGTTGCGCGGTCGGCCGCTTCCTCGGTCCCGCCTGGACGTCCACCGTCGACGAGCGTCTGGAGATCGACGCCGTCGGCGTCGTCCATGTCACCGCCGAAGGGCTCCTCATCCCGTACCCGCACCCGGTGCCCGGCGTGCCCACCCGGCCGCAGACGGGCAGGGCCCGCACCCTGCTGGCCCGCGACACCGACGGCGACTACACGGTCACCGACCCCGACAGCGGCCTGACCTTCCGCTTCGCCGCCCCGTCCGGCAGCGGACCGGGCGGCGACGGCGACGCCTGGCTGTCCGGGATCACCGATCGCAACGGCCACTCCCTCACCGTCGACCGCACCGAGGACGGACTGCCGCTGGCCCTGGTCCACTCGGCGGGCCACCATATGAAGCTGTCCGTCGCCGACGGTCTGGTGACCGCCCTGTCCCTGGCCGGCGCGGGCGAGGGCGGCGCGGACCTGCCCCTGATGAGGTACGGCTACCAGGACGGCAACCTCACCTCCGTCACCAAGCCCTCCGGCGCCACCACCAGCTTCGTCTACGACGACCGCCGCCGTGTCATCGCCTGGATCGACTCCAACGGAAGCCGTTACGACTACGTCTACGACGACCGGGACCGCGTCGTGGCGGAGGGCGGCGAGGCCGGCCACGTCCAGATCGCCCTCGCCTACACCGACCCGGACCCCGAGACCGGCCACCACACCACCACGATCACCACCCCCGACGGGCACACGACCCGCCGTCTGTTCGGCCCCGGCTGCCGCCTGCTGGCCGTCACCGACCCACTCGGCCGCACCACCCGGTTCACCCACGATCCGCACGGCAACCTCATGACCCGCACCGACCCGCTGGGCCTCACCACCGCCTTCACCTACGACGAGGACCATCGGCTCGTCGCCGCCACCCGCCCCGACGGGAGCGAACTGCGCACCGTGCGCGGCCCGTTCGGCCTGCCGGTGGAGGTCTTCGGGGCCGATGGCACCCGTACGGTCCACGAGTTCGACGAACGCGGCAACCGCACGGCGGTCACCGACCAGGCCGGCACCACCACCCGCTACACCTACGACCGGGCCGGCCGGCTCACCTCCGTCACCGACGCCCTCGGGGCCACGACACGCGTGGTGTGCGACGCGGCTGGGCTGCCCGTGGAGGTGACCGACCCCGCGGGCGCGACGACCCGTACCGAGCGCGATGCCCTGGGCCGCCCGGTGCGCGTCACCGACCCGGTGGGAGGCGTCACCCATCTGGAGTGGGACGCGGACGGTCAGCTCGCACGCCGTACGGGCCCCGACGGCGCCACGGAGTCATGGACCTACGACGGCGAGGGCAACCGGCTCACCCACACCGACGCGTCCGGCGGCGTCTCCCGCTTCGAGTACACCCACTTCGACCTGCCGGCCGCCCGCACCCTGCCCGACGGCGCGCGCTACGAATTCGAGCACGACGCCGGACTGCGCCTCACCCGTGTCGTCAACCCGCAGGGTCTGACCTGGAGTTACGAGTACGACGCCGCGGGCAACACCGTTTCCGAGACCGACTTCGACGGCCGCACCCTCACCTACCGTGTGGACGCCGGGGACCGGCTCGCCGCCCGCACCGACGCGCTCGGCGGGACCGTCTCGTTCGAACGTGACCGGCTCGGCCAGGTGATCCGCAAGGACGTCGACGGCCGGGTGACGGCCTACGCCTACGACGGAGCCGGACGCCTGCTGGAGGCCACCGGACCGGACGGCGAACTCCGGTACCAGTACGACCGACGCGGACTCACCAAGACGGAACTGGTCGACGGCCGCCCCATCATGTACGCGTACGACGTCCTGGGCCGCCGTACACGCCGCACCACACCCACCGGTCATGTCACCTCCTACGCCTACGGTGCCGACGGACGGGCCCACCGCCTCACCACGGGCGGCCACCGCATCGACTTCACCCATGACGCCGCCGGACGCGAGCTCGCCCGCGTCTTCGGCGACGCGATCACCGTGACCTCCGCCTGGGACGAGGCCGGAAGACTCTCCGCGCAGCACCTCACCGCCGGAGGGCGCGCCGTCAACAGCCGCGTCTACTCCTACCGGGCCGATGGCCACCTGGCCTCCGTCGCGGACGGGCTGTCGGGCACCCGCGCCTTCGACCTCGACCGGGCGGGCCGGGTCACCGCCGTCCATGCCGAGGACTGGACGGAGCGGTACGCCTACGACGACGCGGGCAACCAGACGTCGGCGTCCTGGCCGTCCGGCCACCCCGGCAGTGAGACCACCGGACCGCGCGCCTACACCGGCACCACCATCACACGCGCCGGACGTGTCCGTTTCGAACACGACGCCCTCGGCCGGGTCACCCTGCGGCAGAAGACCCGTCTCTCCCGCAAGCCGGACACCTGGCGCTACACATGGGACACGGAGAACCGTCTCACCTCCGTGACCACCCCGGACGGGACCCGCTGGAGGTACCGCTACGACCCCTTGGGCCGCCGCAGCGCGAAACAGCGCCTGGCGGCCGACGGCACGAGCGTGGTGGAGGAGATCCGCTTCACCTGGGACGGCCTCACCCTGTGCGAACAGACCGGCCACCGGCCGGACTCCCCGGACACGGTCGCCCTCACCTGGGACCACCTGGACGTCGTCCCCCTGGCACAGACCGAGCGCATCCTCACCGCCGACGACCGCCAGAAGGAGATCGACCGCCGTTTCTTCGCCATCGCCACCGACCTCATCGGCACCCCCACCGAACTGATCGACGAGTCGGGTGACATCGCGTGGCGCTCCCGTTCCACCCTGTGGGGGACCACCGCCTGGGCCCGCGACAGCAGCACGTACACACCGCTGCGCTTCCCCGGCCAGTACTACGACCCGGAGACCGGTCTCCACTACAACCACTTCCGGCACTACGACCCGGAAACCGGCCGCTACACGTCCCCCGACCCCCTCGGCCTCGCTCCCGCGCCGAACCCCGTCGCCTACGTGGACAACCCGTACAGCGGGTGCGACCCGTACGGCCTCATGCCCAAGTACTCGAAGGAGGAGAAGGCCCAGAAACGGGTCGACAAGGTCCTCTCCGAGATCGCCGAGCGGGCGGGGAACGGTGAGTTCAAGAAGCATGCCGACTACCACGGGGACACAGGGCACGGCTTCACCGACGAACGGGTCCTGGAGATCCTGAAGAACCCTGATGCCGTGTACCAGTCACAGGGACAAGCAGGGAACTTCCTCTACCGGAAGGACAATGACATCGCCGTGGTCTACGGGCCCGGCTCCAAGCAGGGCCAGGCCATCACCGCCTACGGCGAGTCGGGCATCAAG
Source organism: Streptomyces sp. NPDC051018 (assembly GCF_044456085.1). NCBI lineage: Bacteria > Bacillati > Actinomycetota > Actinomycetes > Kitasatosporales > Streptomycetaceae > Streptomyces > Streptomyces sp. NPDC051018. The sequence continues at coordinate 269,711 of NZ_JBITFN010000012.1, read as the reverse complement.
GGTGACTCCGGCGCGAGGGCGCTCGGTGGCAGTCCGTCAGACCCTGGCAAGCCAGTCACCCACGAGGACATCGTGGAAGGCAGAATTCCTGGCAAGTTCGGCAACCTGGCCCCAGGAGTGCAGATCAGATGAGGCGTGAATGACCACGAACCTGTCGTTCGACGGCGACTGGCGTGCCACGGTGACGGGCGGCCCGCTCGCCCTCACTCCCCGCTTCGAAGGCGATTCCGTTCGCCTCGGTGACTACACGGACGTGAAGGAGCGTGAGCGCTTCGTCTTGGACACGTTCGGCAGCCAGCACTGGCTGTGGGACACACCTGACGTCCTCCGGTTCGACCCGGCCAGCCGGAAGCTGGTCGGGGCCGAACTCCAGATGCCGTACTCATCCGCGTACGGCGAGACCTCCGATCGCGTTCCCGTCCTGCCCGCAGTACGCCCGGGCGGACTCCGCGCGGACGAGGTCCGGGGCTTCCGGCACGAGATGTGCACGGTGTTGTGCCGCGCTCCGGAGGACGCGGTGCTGATCAGTCTGCGCGACCCGGAGGTCCTGGACGAGGAACTGGAGGCTCGCATCGGCATCGCTCCCGACGTCGCGCTCCTCGTCCAGCACGGCACCGTCGTCGGCTGGAGCCTCACCGACCCCGCGCGCTACCTGACCACCGCCTACGCCGCCCCGGACCCGAGCCCGCCGTCGCCGGCTACCCGCCGGCTGCTCACCGAGTGTCTGGACCTGCTCACCGAACCGGTGGTCGACGATCTGGTGGACGGTGAGCCGGCCGCCGTGGCCCGCCTCCGGGCCGCCGACGAGACCCTGCGCGCCCGGCACGAGGACCGCCACCGGGCGGATGCCCTGCTTCAGATGATCGCCACCTATGTGGAGGACTACACCGACGGTCCGACCGGGCAGAAGCCGTGAACCACCGGCTCCCGGTCCCCGCCGGGGCGCGTGTCCGGGACACGCCGGCCGACAGAGCGGACGGGGCCAGGGGCTCGCGGACGGCGTACCGGTCCTCGCCGGCGCGGACCGCCTGGCCGTCCGGCCCTCGCGTGGGACCGGCGCGGATGGAACTTGGTTCCGCTCCTCGATCGTCCCCTGGCACCGCCCGCCCGGAGAACCGCCGGGCATGGGCAACACGGGCGCGCTGCGGAGGGCAGCCGGGCACCTGACGAAAGGCGAACCGGGGCTGGCCGCCTGGTTCCGCCGACGGGCGAGGCCGGAGAGGGTGGCGGTGAGCCTCAGCACGTACGGGTGTCGGCTGGTGCCGGGGTTTGCAGTCGGAGGGGTACATCCGCGCGTGCTGTGAGAACGACATCCCCCCGCTGTCGGACGCCGACGTGGGGGCCGCTTCCGCTCCAGCCGGTTGTGGACATCGGCGTCCACATGGGCAGGTGAACGCCGCCTCCGCCGCAGCGGGACGAACGGTCGCGGGGCCAACTCACCGCGCAGACGCAGGACTTCCACTCGGGAAGCCGTGATGAGGCACCCTCCGGGCAGCTCTGCGTCGTTGCCCGGGCTCCGGGCGACCGGCCCCCGGCGCCCGGGCAGAAACCCGCTTGGCGGACCTCGGCCGCCACTGCTACTTTCTCGGAGGCCGTGCGGAAGAGTGAGGAGGTGGTACCCGTGAACGTATCGACATGGGTGCTCTCCTCCAGGGTCACGGTCGGGCTGTAGGTCGTCCGGGAGCGCCGTTCCAGCGCACTCCCGAAAGGCACGACCATGCGGTTCACTTCCGAGCAGCGCCTCGACGACGGCGTCCTCGAACGCGAATTCACCCTCGGCGAGATCCCCGGCACCCTGTGGACACCCGAGTCCGCCGGACCGGTCCCGCTGATCCTGATGGCCCACAACAACGGCCTGCCCAAGGGGGCGGACCGGCTGGTGGCACGGGCCCGGCACGGTGCGGCGTACGGCTACGCGGTGGCCACCATCGACGCTGCCGGGTGCGGTGACCGGCCCCTTTCCCCCGCCGATGAGCAGGCTCGCGCCGACCTCCGCCGCGCGATGCGGGCCGGCGAACCGGTCGACGAGATCCTTGAGTCCCTGGTCGGCTCCCTGGTCGAAAGGGCGGTCCCGGAATGGCGGATCACCCTGGACGCCCTCCTCACGCTGCCCGAGGTCGGCGGCCCGGTCGGGTACTCGGGGTGGACCGCCGTCGGCATCCGCCTCGCGGCGGTCGAGCCACGTATCGCGGCCGCCGGCTTCTTCGCCGGGGGTTACGTGCCCCACGCCCAGCGCGAGGAGGCCCGGCAGATCACCATTCCCCTGCTGTTCCTGCTGCAGTGGGACGACGAGGGGAACCCCCGGCAGAGGGCGCTGGACCTGTTCGACGCCTTCGGCAGCAAGGCGAAGACACTGCACGCCAACGTGGGCGGACACACCGGCACCCCGTGGTTCGAGGTGGAGGACGGCAACCGGTTCTTCGCCCGGCACCTGACGTGAGGCCGACCCGAGAGGCCGAGAACACCAGGTAAGCGAAACACCGCGGGCTCCTGCCGACCCGTCAGGGGCCCGCGGTCCCGAAGCCATGACCCGTTCGCCTTCCGGGGAGCAGGCACGCCGACACACCTCACCACGGCCGACGACCGCCAGGCCGCCCTCGCCCCGGGCCGTCGCGAGGTGGTCGTCCTCCGACACTCAACCACCCTCACCGAGTCCGGACGGCTCCTGCTCAAGACTGTCCGGTCCCACTGAGCCCGAGGCGCTCACCCGACCGGGACGGCTCCTGCTCAAGACTGTCCGGTCCCACTGAGCCCGAGGCGCTCACCCGACCACGTCCGGTCGTTCGCGGGCATGCTCAACAGGTTCGGCCGGTCCGGCTTCCGTCTCCTCCGCGAGCGCGTCCTGCTCCACTCGTGCAGCACATGGTCAGCCCTCGTCATCAAGGAGGCCGAAGCCTTCCGGGAACCCTTCCAGGAACTCCCGCCGTGCGGAGTCGGACTCGGCCTCGGCCATCGTCCTGAGCAGGTCGTTCCATTCGCTGCGCTGGTCGACCGACAGTTGGCCGACCAGGTGGCTGACACCCTCCAGGACCTTGACGGCGTCGTCCGGATCCATCTGCTCGTCTTCACTGCCCTCGATGAACCACAGGACATCGACCAGAGCCTCGGCCAAGGCATGAGTCAGAGACGCGTACACGGGCCTCACAGCGGACTCCCAGCAGGTCACGGCAGCAGATTCCGGCCATCCCACCACACACCACTGACATCACACCGGGTCAGCCCTCCACGGAGAGTGCGCCGGAACCGCTTCCTCGTGAACAAAACCAGGACCGAGGTCTGGTGTCGGGCGCTTCTAGACTCAGGTCCATGCCCCGGCGCGGCCTCGCCCAAGTGACCCATTCCATGGCCTCGTGCCCGGTCGGCTGGCTCGTGGCCGGTGACGGCTGGCGTGCCGTCGCGGTGTCCCTGCGGCGCCTGGGCTGCGACTGGCCCGCTCTCCGGGAACTCACCGCGTCGGCTTCACTTCCACCCGGGGTCGAGGACGACGTGGTCGCCCGTATCGCCGTCCAGGCACGCGAAGAAATGGGGGACGCGGCCACGCTGCCCTTCTGGGACACCGTCTGTGGGCTCGTCGCCCGTTCCTGGCGGCTCGGATCGGGCGACGCGATCGACGCGCTGTACCGTCTGGACGCGCTGTGGTTCACAGCCCGCGACTTCGACGCGTCCACGCGCGGGTCCACCAGCCGGGGCCTGCGCTTCATCGGAGAGGGTGTGGGGCTGAAAGAGAGCATCGCCCACGTCGACGTCACCCGCGATGCCATCACGCTACTGACGGAGGCGGACCGGCTCATCCCCGCCGACGTCCGTTGTGCCCAACTCTGCGAGAACCTGCTGGAAACCCTCGAGTGACAGCCCCGGTCGCACCGGAATCGGGAGCAGTCGGCACCAGAGATCCCCAAGCCGGCCGACTGGCTCTGTTCCCGGGAACGGGAAGGGGAACGGGCACCACTTCGACACTGGTGTGGAAGGCATCAGGCTCCCGGGGCCGGGACGGAGTGTCCACGATGGTTCGACAGCCTCTGCTTGCCTCGGGCCGGCTGAGGCGCGCTGTCGCCGTTCCTCCGGATCGCTCGCCGCAGCGCGCGTCTCTCTGCCCTGTTGATCACCTCGGTCCGGTACGGCCCCGAAGAGATAGCCTAAAGTGGTGGAATGACACCGCCTGCCGACCGGTCCGCCCAAGACCTCCTTGATGCGTACCTGGAGGCGCTCTGGACCGGACAAGAACTCCCGCTTCCCGAGGAGTTGGCCGGCCTTACCGCGGAAGACGAACACGAACTCGCCCACTGGGCCCTCGACCGGCTCCGGCAGATCCCTCGTGAGCCGGAGATCGACTTCGTCCGCCAGGTCGGCGGTCTGCTGCTGGATTTCCGCTCCCGTCGCAGTCCCTGGAACGCGGCGGCGCTGCGGCTGCTCGACGACACATACACCTTCGCGGCCACCGGCCCCCGGCTGCACGAGGACTGGGCGTACGACGTCCACGCCGTACTGCACCGGTCGGTCCCCGACCCCCGGGGCTGGCTCAGACTCGACTGCGACCGCACCAACGACGCCCGCTATACGGTGCCCGCGTACCCCTTCGATCCCCCTGACCCCTCCCGGCTCCCCGACCTCCTGTATCCCCTGGAGACGGGGGCGGCGGTCGCCGCACTCGCCGTCATGGCCGAGGAATGGCAGGCGGAACCCGCCCCCGTCCGCTCCCGCCCGGACCGGGACGCCGTGCTGGCGGATGCCCGGACCCTGCTCGACCGGTACGGTCCCACCGCGCGCTTCTGGACCAACGCGACCGCCGCCGCCGCCGACCCGGCCCATGACTTCCTCGAAGCGGGGCTCGCGGGCACGAAATCCCATGGCTTCCTCACCTCCGAGTACCTCAACGGCCTCGATCTCTTCGAGGACTTGGGCCTGATCGCGGTGGCCGATGCCGAGGTGGGCGTCTTCTGGTCGTTCGGGGCGTACTGACGACGTCCGGAGAAGACCCTCCGTCGACCGACAACCACCACCGCGGACACACCGCACTCGCAGGCAAACCACCCGCCAGCTGCGTCCCCAACCTCACAGGGCAATACAGCTAGCTCCTCGGCTCGTACCGCATCGCCACCGCGCCCGAGGCGAACTCCACCCGGCTCACGAGCCTCAGGTCGACATGCTTCGACAGCCCGGAGAACAACGTCGGCCCGTGGCCCGCGAGCCTGGGGTGAACCACGAACTCGTACTCGTCGATCAATCCCAGCTCGGTCAATGCCAGCGCGAGCTTCACGCCACCTACGAACAGCCCCTTACCCGACTCCGCCTTGAGCCGCCGAACGGCCTCGGCCAGATCCCCGCGCACGAGTTCCGCGTTCCAGTCGACCCGTTCCAGGGTGCTCGACACGACATACTTCTTCGCCGCGTCGATCGTCTGGGCGAAGGGTTCCGTCCAATCAGGCATCGCCCCCGCCGACATCGGCGGACGCCACGCCTCCTCCATCATTTCGTACGTCACCCGGCCGAAGAGAAGCGCATCGGCCTGCTTGAGGTTCCCGGCGTGGTGGCGATGCATCTCTTCGTCCGGAACGATGACGCGGTGATCGCAGCACCCGTCCAAGGTGACGTTGACGGAGTACCGAAGGGGCCGCATTACGCAAGAGTACCGGCGACGGGACAGACGGGCGCTGCGTCGCTTGAACAGCGATCTGTCACCGCGCGGGCGGGACGGCAGCCGCGGCCGGGGCCTTGGAGCCGACGGGGGAAAGCAAGCCCAGCTCAGAAGGCATCTGACCTGGGTCCCTGGTGAGCCGCCTTCGGGATTCGAACCCGAGACCTACGCATGACGAGAGACCAGGCGTTCGTGTTGCCCGGCACACCTCGCCGTGCTACATGGTGACGTTTCCCTGATCAGAGCACGTGCGACCGTTAACCCGTGCCACCCCGTGATGTGCTGCCCAAAGGCGTCTGTCTACCGGCTGCCCACCGGCAGGGCCACTGGGTCGACCGCCCCCATCGCTTCCGGCGAAACCCCCGACAGGGGCGGAGCCCGGCGTGAGGACTACTGCCCATTTCTCACAAGGGGCGACCGCGCGGCACGTCACCATGAACGCAGCCGCCATCCATGACGGAACCTACGATCGAAAAGATATCGATTATGTCCGATAACCGATATCGTTTTGTTGGAAGAAGTCCTTCGGAAGGATCACCACATGGCCAGAACCGTCATCGACCTCGATGAGTACATGGTCACCGAGGCCATGCGCATCTTCGGGACCAAAACCAAGGCCAAAGCCGTCCGCCTCGCCATGGAAGACGCCGTCAAGAGACACCTGCGGCAGGAGGGCTTCGATGCCATGGAGGCCGGCGAACTCGACTTCAGTGAGATCGTCGAGAACACCGGGCCACGTAACGCAGACGGCTCCCTCAAGCACAACGGCGACGGCGACGGAGACCGGGCCGCCTGATGCAGGATCGCTACCTGATCGACAAGTCCGCCCTCGCCCGCTGGACGAAGCCGAGCGTCAAGGAGGTGCTCAAGCCTCTACATGAGCGCTCCCTCCTCGCCGTATGCCAGCCCACCGAGTTCGAGATGGTCCACTCCGCCCGGGACAGCTCAGAAGCAACACGGATCAGCACCTGGCTCCACGCCTTCGACTACCTCCGCACCGATGACGACACCTTCACCCGCGCTCTCGAGATCCAGCGTCATGCCCTCAACTCAGGCTTCCACCGCGCTCTGTCCCTTCCCGATCTGCTGATCGCCGCCACAGCGGAACTAAACCGGAGAACGGTCCTCCACTACGACGGAGACTTCGACATGATCGCCTCCCTCACCGGCCAACCCACCGAATGGGTCGTCCCGCCCGGCAGTGCCGACCGATGAACATATCGGCCTTCCCCGCCTCCGATGATCTGCCGGTATCCCTGATCGAGCAGTCACTGGGGGGCTGGCAGCCGGCCTGCGTCAGCGCGTGGGGCGCCCTGTGCAGCCCTGGCTCTGCTCGGATCCCTGCAGGTTCTGGGCTGGCCCCGGCGGGGTGAACCTCGTCGAACTGACCCTCGCGGGCTTCTTCCGGATCTCCCGCACGCTGTGTGCGCCCCTTGCAACCCCATACCGCCAGTCACCCCAGCGGCATGACATCTCCATTCGGAATCGGCACCCGCGAGCCGCTCGCCGCCCTCGTCTGATCGCTTTCTGGCCCTGCCTGCGTCCGGAGTTCGGCGGCCACGCGACCGCGGAGGAGGAGGGCGAGCGCCGAAGACTGACGGAGTATCGAGTCCGACCACCCACTCGACGCCGGGTGATGAAGATCTGGTGGCAGCTCCAGCGGCTCACATGGCGGCACGGCTGCCAGGACGCGCGCACCTGCGGGGCCAAGCACCATCGCAAGGCGTGCCGGAAGACCTGTACGGCCCATTGGGTAGGCAACTGGAGATCAAAAAAGACCAGCGGCTTCCCGAGGGAAACCGCTGGTCACAAGGTGAGCCGCCTTCGGGATTCGAACCCGAGACCTACGCATTACGAGGGCCCACAAGATCGTGATCAGTAGTGCCAAACGGTGCCACCGAATCCTGTTCTCGCTGATCAGAGACCTGCAGCCTTGATCAGCATGACTCCAGGTCCGCTGTGGTGCCGCCCAGTCCGCTCACGCAGCGCTCACGCTTCAGACCTACGTCCGCACCCAGCAACTGAGCAACGCCCGGTTCTGCTGCCCCTGATGCTGGGTCGTGTCGAGGGACGCGGTGAGAACAGCGATGCCGTTCGCGCCAGCCGCCGAGCCGCGGGTGCGCAGCGTCGTCGCTGCCGAGGTAGTCACGCCCAGCTGCTCGGGCGGCGACTGGTCCTGGATGAGCGCGAGTGTCATCGTGGCAATGACGGTTCCGATACCCACCGCCTTGCCTGCCAGCCAGGCAAGTTCACCGATTGCACTGAGGGACGCGCTGGAAACCTCTTCGCCCGTACCGCCACCCTGCCTATGCTGCGACCCGCCCCCTTCCCAGACTGACGAGGCCGACATGCAGCAGTCATGGAACAGCGACCGCCGCCGCACCGCGATCGGTCGCTCCAGCCTCTCCGTGCCGGCGCGCCAGGCTCTGGCCGATCGCCAGCTCAACACGGACCGCACGATCCTCGACTACGGCTGCGGCCGAGGCGGCGACGTCGCCTCCCTCCAGCGCCTCGATTGCAAGATCACCGGTTGGGACCCCTACTACAACTCGAGCGCGCCGGTGGCCCCCTCCGACGTCGTCCTCCTCACCTACGTCCTGAACATCATCGAGGACCCCGTCGAGCGCCGGCAGACGCTCAAGGAGGCATGGAGGCTGACCACCTCCGTACTCATCGTCTCGGCTCGCCTCACCTGGGAGCGGTCCAAAGTCCGCGGCCAGGAGTACGGCGACGGCCTCCTCACCAGCCGGCAGACGTTCCAGCACCTCTTCAGCCCGGACGAGCTCCGGATCTACGTCGAGGAGGTCACAGAAACACGCTGCATATCGGCGGCCCCCGGCATCGTGTACGCCTTCAAGGACGACTCAGCCCGACTGGGCTACCTCGCACACCGCATCGTCCCCGACGCCGAGTGGCTCGCTTCAGCCGATACCACTTCCGCTATCGCCTCGCTGGTCGACTACGTCGAACGGCGTGGCCGCCCGCCCCGTGTCGACGAGATGCCCCGGCCGATGGCCGAACAGCTCGCCCACCTGAAACCCGGCGAACTTAGGCGCCTCATACGCGACTCCGCAGACGCCGGGAGGGTCTCCGAGGGCGCCAAGCGCACGACGCTGAACACGTTGCTGTTCCTCGCCGTCGAGCTCTTCAACGGCCGAGGTCCGTTCAGCAGCCTCCCCCTCGGCATCCAGCTCGACGTCCGTTCGTTCTTCACCTCGTACAAGGAAGCCTGCAGGCGCTCCGACCGTCTGCTCCTCAAGCTCCGGGACGACACCTATATCCGGGGCGCCATGAACGCATCCAGCGTCGGCAAGATCACCCCGACCGCGCTGTACGTGCACCGCCGGGCGATCGACCGGATGCCGACAGTCCTGCGCCTGTACGAGCACTGCGCCTCCGTCGCCGCCGGCCGCCCTCAGGAATGGACCATCGCCAAGCTGAAGCACCAGGGGCGAGCCATCAGCTGGCTCGACTACCCGGAATTCGACAAGGACCCACACCCGCGGATCACGTCCTCGTACCTCGTAGATCTCAAGACCCTCGAGACCTCGCACATGTCCTACGCGAACTCTGCCAACCGTCCTCTGCTCCACCGCAAGCACGAATTCCTGGCGCCCGACGACCCGGACGTTCCACGTTACCGCCGTCTGACCGAGTCCGAGCTACGCGCCGGCCTCTACGAGAATCCGCACCTGATCGGCACCGAGAATGGCTGGGAGGCCGAACTGATCAGGTGCGGTCGCATGCTTCGGGGACACCGGCTGGTCCAGCGCCCCGAAGACTGAGCAGCTCAAACCGTCAGAAGGCATCCGGTTGCATGTACGCGATCGTCTCCGCCAAGCCGTCCGGGTCGAAGTCCGAGACCTGCCCGGGAAACCACGAGAAGCGGAGGCCATTGGTGGCCACCTCCTCCGGGAGGCCCATTGCGGTCAGCACGTGGCTCGGCGTGTACGAGGCGCTGGTGCATGCGGAGCCGGTCGCCACGGCCACCTGGTCCTTGATCCGTACGATCAGGGCCTCGGCATTGAGCCCGTCGAAGGTCACATTGAGGATGTGCGGGACCGCGTGGTCGGCATCGCCGTTGATCTGGAAGCGGGTCTTCCCGAGCGCGGCGAGCAGCCGCTCCCGCATCTCCTTCGCGTCCCGTTCCCAACGCGACCGGTTCTCCTGGAAGACCTTGGATGCTTCGTACAGCCCCATGACCAGTGGCACGGGAAGCGTCCCGGGGCGCAGCTTTCGTTCCTGCCCGCCGCCAAACATGATCGGCTCCAGCGGCACCTTGTCCCAGCCGCGGCGCCGGGTCACCAGAGCGCCGATCCCCTTGGGTGCACCGATCTTGTGACCGCTGATGCTGGTCAAATCGATGGGCGCCTTCAGGTCCTCGGGAACCTTCGCGTACCCCTGCGCGGCATCGACGTGGAGAAAAGTCGGGGTCTTCTGGAGCTTCTCCGCCAGCTCGGCCACGGGCTGGATGACGCCTGTCTCATTGTTCACGTGCATTAGCGAGACGAGCAGGGTGTCTGGCCTCAGCTTCTCCAGCACGGCCTCCGTAGAAATCCGCCCCGAGGGACCGGGCTTCAGGAAATCGACCTCGAACCCCTGCTTCTCCTGCAGATGCAGCAGGGGCTCGATGACCGCCTTGTGCTCGATAGCGGAGGTGATGATGTGCTTCCGGGCGTGCTTCTCGCCGTACGGGGCCATGCCGAGCAGCGCGATGTTGTTGGACTCCGTCGCTCCACTGGTGAAGATGACCTCTTCGGTCCTCACACCAACTGTCCCGGCGAGGAACGTCCTTGCCTCCTGGACCGCTTTCTTTGCCCGGGCTCCGTACTCATGGGTGCGGCTGCCGGCGTTGCCGAAGTCCTCGGTCATCCAGTGGAGCACCACGTCAGCCACCCGCGGCTCCACACGGGTCGTCGCCGCCACATCGAGATACGCCACCACCGCGCTCACCCATCCCAGAGCAATCATCCCGTTACCGGGTACGTCAAACCGTTAACGTACACGCATGCTCGGCTGACGCACAGCGCAGCGCCTCAGAGTTGTCAACGCAGACATCGACGTACGCCTTCCCGGGCAGGAACGTCCTTCGCGCCAGCCGGGCGTAACCCCAGACATGCCGGTGTGTCTTACGTACGTGAAGATGACGTAACTTCAGCAAGCTCCGTACGTTAAACGGATGACGTACGCTAAGGTTGCCGGGTGGAGATCAAAGCAGCGACACCAGCGCCCCGAGTCGTAGCTCCGCGCACCTCAACGGGGTTCGAGTACACGTTCCCGGCGATCCGCGGCATCCAGGCAGGGCGCGAGTATTACGTCTCGATGTGCCCCCTGCGCCTCATCCCAAAGATCTTTATTTTCGACGAAGACGAGCTCTCGCCGGAACTACGCGCCCAGCGGCTCCTCAACAAGGGGCGCCTCCCGGCACTCACGAAGTACATTCTGGACAATCCAGGGGATTACGTCTTCAGCGCTTTGACCGCATCCGTCGACGGCGACGTGGAGTTCGACCATCTCGGCTCCGACGGCAACGCCTTCCGTACCGGGCAGCTGCGCATCCCCATGGACTCCCGCTTCCTGATCAACGACGGCCAGCACCGGCGCGCAGCCATCGAGCACGCCCTCAAGGAGAACCCGGACATCGGCAACGAGACGATCGCCATCGTCTTCTTCCATGACGCGGGGCTCGCCCGCTCGCAGCAGATGTTCGCGGACCTCAACCGGCACGCGGTACGTCCGGCCCGGTCCATCGGCGTCCTCTATGACCACCGGGACAGCGAAGCCCAGGTCGCGCGCTCGCTGGCCGGCCAGTGCAAGGTCTTCAAGGGCTACGTCGAGATGGAGAAGAGCACCCTCTCCGCCCGTTCCCGGATGATGTTCACCTTGAGCGCTCTCTACTACGGCACCCAGTCCCTCCTGCAGGGCCTGGAGATCGAGGCAGACGCCGCAGCCGAGCTGGCGCAGGAGTACTGGGAGCACATCGACACGACGCTTCCCGAGTGGGAGATGGTTCGCAAGCGAGAGCTCTCGGCACCCGAGATGCGGCGCGACTTCATCCACAGTCACGGAATCGCATTGCATGCTCTCGGCCGCATCGGAAATTCCCTACTTCGGGAATCCACCACGCCTAGTAAATGGAAACGGAAACTCTCCCCTCTGAAAAATGTCGACTGGACTCGGTCAAATGCAGATTGGGAGGGCCGCGCCATCGTCGGCGGCCGTGTTTCCAAAAGCCACCAAAATGTAACTCTCACAGTCAACTACCTGCGCAATCACTTGCGCCTCGGCCTTAGCGCCGAAGAGCAGCGGGTAGAGGACGCATACCTGCGAGGCGAAGCATGAGCACCATCCCTCTGCAACTCGGCATCACGCCGGTGCGGCGGAAGCCATTCGACGGGCAACCCCTCGAAGAGGTCATCGCCAAGCTCTCAGACGAGGTTCGTGAGCTCTACACCGCCGACCAGGTGCCCTGGGTCATCGGATACAGCGGCGGCAAGGACTCCACCGCGGTCCTTCAGCTCGTATGGAACGCCATTGCCGCTCTGCCGGCGGAGCAGCGCACCAAGACGGTCCACGTCATCAGTACCGACACCCTCGTCGAGAACCCCGTTGTCGCGGCGTGGGTGACGACATCACTGGAGACGATGGAGAAAGCCGCCGCCAAGCAGAACCTCCCTATCGAGCCTCATCGCCTGACGCCGGAGATCAAGGACACCTTCTGGGTCAACCTGATCGGTCGGGGCTACCCGGCGCCGCGCCCCAAGTTCCGCTGGTGCACCGAGCGCCTCAAGATCAAGCCCTCAAACTCCTTCATTCGGAACGTCGTGGCAACACATGGCGAGGCGATCATGGTGCTCGGTATCCGTAAGACCGAGAGCCAGGCGCGCGCCCGTGCCATGGAGAAGCACGAGAAGCGGCGCGTCCGTGATCGTCTCTCCCCTAATGCAAACCTTCCCAACTCCCTCGTCTACAGCCCGGTCGAAGACTGGACCAACGACGACGTCTGGGAGTACCTGATGCAGAAGCCCAACCCGTGGGGCTACAACAATCAGGATCTCCTCACCATGTACCAGGGCGCCTCCGGCGATGGCGAATGCCCGCTAGTGGTCGACTCGACTACTCCCTCATGCGGCTCCAGCCGCTTCGGGTGCTGGACGTGCACGCTCGTCGAGCAGGACAAGTCGATGTCGGCGATGATCCAGAACGACGAGGAGAAGGAGTGGATGAGGCCGCTCCTGGACCTCCGCGACAAGCTCGACGCCCCGTTCGGCTACTTCGAAGAGGGCGAGGAAGGACTCCCCGCCGGCCGGAAGCTACCGTACCCCCGCCCTGACCAGCCGGCCCGAGACTTCCGCCGCATGAACGGCAAGGTCATGGTCTACAAACGCAGGACCGACGGCGAAGAGGTCCCGATCCACGGCCCGTACCTGCAGAAGTTCCGCCAGGACTGGCTCAAGGACCTGCTGGACGCCCAGACGTGGATCCGCGCCAACGCGCCGGAACACGTCAAGAACATCGAACTGATCACCCTCGACGAGCTGCACGAGATCCGCCGCATCTGGGTCTTCGACAAGCACGAGGTCGAGGACTCCCTCCCCCGTATCTACGCGGAGTCCACGGGCGAGGACTTCCCGGGCGGACCTCTGGACGAGCAGCTCGTCATGGGCGCGGACGAGATGGAGCTCCTGAAGGAGCTCTGCGGGGGCGACGACCTGCACTACGACATGGTCCGCGAGCTGCTCTCCGTCGAGCGGAAGTACCGGACAATGTCCCGACGCTCTGGCCTCTTCCAAGCCCTGGAGAGCGCCGTAAAGAAGGGTTACTACGAGGACAGCGCCGACGCCATAGACTTCGCGCAGCGCAAGAACAAGTGGCGTGAGGAATCGCAGACCCACCTGACCCTGGACGAAGAAACCAATATCGATGCTCCTGCGTAAGATCACTCTCGAAGAGTTCGGGGCTTACCGCGGCACCCAGTCGCTGGATCTGACCACCAAGAAGAACAAGCCGATCGTCCTCATCGGCGGCCTCAATGGCTGCGGCAAGACGACCCTCCTCGACGCCATCCAGCTGGCACTGTACGGGCCGCGAGCACGTTGCAGCGGTCGAGGCAGCAAGTCGTACGAGACGTACCTCCGCGAGAGCATCAACTGGCAGGCCGACCCGACCCGCGGTGCGCAGATCATTCTGGAGTTCACGGTCACGGTGGACGGCACGGAGCACTACTACAAGGTGGTCCGCAGCTGGCACACCAGCGGCAAGACGACGGTCAAGGAATTCGTGAACGCGTTCGTCGATGAGGAGTACGGCTCCAGGGTGAAGCCGGGGCGACGCGTCGAACCTGAGCTGAAGTTCAGTCGGGTTCTCAGCCAGGAGTGGGCCGATCACATCGAGAGCCTGCTCCCCCTCGAAGTCGCCTCGCTGTCATTTTTCGACGGAGAGAAGATCGAATCGCTCGCCGACCCCGAGCGCGCGGCATCGGTCATCGAATCGGCCATCCACTCGCTGCTCGGTGTCAGCACCGTCCAGCAGCTCCGTACGGACCTGCTCGCGCTCCAGCGCCGCCAGAAGCTGTCGGACGAAGAGCAGCACCTGATGGACAAGATCCACGCGGAGAAGCAGGAACGGCAGGCGGCCGACGCCGCTCTGGAGAACGCAGAACAGCGGGCCGCGCAGCGCAACAGCGAGCTCGTCAAAGCTCGGCGCACTCTCGAAACGCTGGAGGCTGCCTACAAGCAGGAGGGCGGAAACCTCTTCGAGCGTCGCGTGGAGATCGAGCGCGAGTACGCGCAGGTTTCCGCTCGCCTCGCCGAAATCCGCAGCTCCCTCGTCCAGTTGGCTGCAGGCCCGCTTCCGCTCCTGATGATGGGAAGTCACCTCAAGGAGCTGCGCAAGCAGGCTGGTCGCGAGCGGACGGCAGCCGAGTCCCACCAGGTACTGGGGGTGCTCGAAGAGCGTGACCAGTGGCTACTGGACATGCTCCCTGACGAGGCGAAGGCCGCTGTAATGGAGAAGCTAGAGGCTGACCGCGCCAAGCGCGCCAAGTCCGCTGGCCTCAAGGTGGATCTGGGCCTCTCCCCAGACACGCTCCCTCAGCTGTCGGCACTCGACGAGGCATTCAGTCGCGACAAGGCACGAGCTGCCGAGCTCCTTCAGCAGGCTGCGGAAGCCGCCGAAGAGAGTGTGCAGCTGGAGCGTCAGCTGGCGGGTGTACCGGCCAAGAGCAAGGTCGAGGCCATCCAGAAGAAGCGTGAAGACCAGCTCCAGGAAGTCGCACGGCTGGAACGGGAGCACGAGAACAGCCTCAACAACGTCGCCGAGTTGAAGCGCCGCCTCGAATACGTCTCCGCCTCCCTAAAGCGTGCCCACGAAGAGTTCGTTCGCACCAAGGTGAAGGCCGAAGAGGTCGAGCGGATCATCAAGTACTCGGAAAAGGCCCGGAAGACGCTGGAACAGTTCGGCGATGCCCTCCTCAAGCGGCACATCAGCCGCCTTGAGGTAGCAATGCTCACGAGCTTTCAGACCCTCATGCGCAAGCAGGGCCTGGTGAACGACCTCCGCATCGATACCGACAAGTTCACGCTCACCCTGGCTGACACCGACGGAGAGCCGATCGACCCCGGCCGTCTCAGCGCGGGCGAGCGCCAGCTACTCGCCGTCTCCCTCCTCTGGGGCTTGATGAAGGTCGCCGGCAACCACCTGCCCAGTGTCATCGACACGCCGCTCGGCCGGCTCGACAGCCGCCACCGTGAGCACTTGGTGGACCGATACTTCCCATACGCCAGCGACCAAGTCCTCCTCCTCTCCACCGATGAGGAGATCGACGAGTACCTGCTTGGCCGCCTCAAGAAGTCCGTCGCCCACACCTACACCCTGGTCCACGATGACACCACCTTCACCACCAGCGTCGTCGAGGGTTACTGGTGGAACGTAGGAGCCAGCAATGTCGCTTGAGAACATCCGCCTCGCCACCGCAAGCAAGGACCGCCTGAGCCGTCTGAAACACACCACCGGCATCACCCATTGGAACGTCCTGTGCCGCTGGGCCCTGGCGCTCTCCCTGGCGGACGCCTCTACCCCCTTGGTTCGTGAGGTCGTCACCGACTCCAACGTCGAGATGTCCTGGAAGACCTTCGCCGGACCCCACGGCGACCTCTACCTCGCCCTGCTCAAGCAGCGCTGCGTGGCAGACGGACTGGAGCCGACGGACGAGAACGTCTCCCATACGCTGACGATCCATCTGGCGCGGGGGGTCGGGTACTTGGGTGCGCACAAGGAGATGACAGCGATCGAGGGGCTGATCGGGGCCGTAACAACCGTCTAAATTGTCAAAAATTGCCCAGTTTAGGGCCGATTCGCCTGCGCGGGTCGGCCCTTTCCTGCACCTCCACACGATTGCGACCAGTCATCAGAAAACACAGATCCGCTTAACTCATTGACACTTAAGCTGCCCTGTATGGCATCGGGACACGGCAGCACCTCGCTTCAGCTCTACCTCGTCGGCATCGGTGAGGTCCTGCGCAACAATCGCCTGGTCGTTCCCCAGTTCCAGCGCTCGTACTGCTGGAAGGTGGAGCAGGAGGTCCTCGACTACTGGACCGACCTGAACCGGGCGATCAACGGCGGGGCGAAGGAGGAGTACTTCTTCGGCACGATCGTGATCACCCAGGACGGCGACGGGACTCGGAAGCGGATCATCGACGGCCAACAGCGGCTGGTTACCTCCTCCCTCCTGATCGCTGCCATCCGCGACGAGCTGCGAACCCTGGAGGGGAACCTGCTCAAGGCGGACGACTCCCAGGCTGTGGGCATCAGCCGCACCTTCCTGGCCAGCAAGGCATGGAACGACAGGTACGCAGAGTCGCACCTCAAGCTCAACGAGAACGACAACCCCGACTTCCTCGGGATCACCACCGAGACCGCGCTCCCGGGGAAACCCGCGAGGACCGACTCCGACATCGTCAAGGCGTACCGGTTCTTCCGGGAAAAGATCTCGCAGTTCCGCAGCCTGCATGGGATGGACGCGGCCAACGTCCTCGAGAAATGGGTGAGCTACATCCAGCACCGGGCGCAGCTCGCCGTGGTCGAGACCCCGACCGAGGCAGACGCCTACGTGATCTTCGAGACTCTCAACAATCGAGGCGCCGACCTGACCACCGCGGACCTCCTGAAGAACCACCTCTTCGGAGCCGCCGGCGAGCAGCAGAACCTCAACGCGGTCCGGAACAACTGGCACCAGTCACTCGGGACGCTCCAGCTCGGGGCGCCGCCGATGCGAAGTTCACCAAGTTCCTGCGCCACTACTGGAGCTCGAAGGTTGGCAAGATCACCGAGCGCGATCTCTACGCGGAGATACGCAAGGAGGTGACCCATCGACAGGAGGCGCTGCATTTCTCGGAGAACCTCCTGTCAGCCACACACGCCTACACCGCGCTCTCCAACCCGGAGAGCGACTTCTGGGCGACCAAATGCAGCGGCAACGGTCACCGTCCCGCTCTCGACACACTCGCCATGTTCGACCTGGTTCCCAACAAGATCCTCCTGCTGGCGGCAGTCGACCACTTCCACTCCCACGAGCTCGAGAAGCTCCTCCGGGCCATGGTGAACTGGTCAGTGCGCGGCATGATTATGAGCATGATGAACCGCGGCCGCTTCGAGGACCAGTACTCTCAGATCGCGGTCGCCATCCGGAAAGGCGAGGTCACCACCACCGCGCAGGTCCGACTGCGCGTAGAGGACCTCATCCCCTCCGACACCGACTTCAGGGAGCAGTTCGCGCTCGCCACCATCGGAAGAAGCGATTCCAAACTTGCCCGGTACTACCTAAGCGCCCTGGAAACGACAAGGCGAAAGGAGTCCCAGCCAGAGTTCGTCCCCAACAGCAACCCGAGCCAGGTCAATCTGGAGCACGTGTTCCCGCAGAACGCCAAGGAAGCCGACTGGGAGGACTTCATCAAGAAGAGCGGGGACAAGCAGGACGCCGCCAGCTGGGTCTACCGCATTGGCAACATGGTGCTCCTGCAGGCTGGAGTGAACTCTAAGATCGGGAACAAGTCGTTTGCCGAAAAGGTCGAGGTCTTCAAGGCGTCGGGCTTCGAGCTGACCAGAAAGATCAGCGAGAAGAGCGAGTGGACCCCGGACAGCATCCGACTTCGGCAGACCGTCCTTGCCGGGCTCGCGGTCAAGACCTGGCCGCGCTGAACTACTGCAGGCACGGAGAATCCATTCCTCAACCGGCTCAAACGCCAAAGTATGTGAAATGTCAGCCTGTCGAGGCTGAAGCACGACTTCCCCCGCCTGCCCTTCTACTACATCCTCTCGAATACAAAAATAGCGCCGAGGCTGCAACCATTATTGATCAGAAACTCAAATGGTTCTCTTCGAGGGTGCAGCGGATGTGGAGGCCGTCGAAGTAGCCGCGGACGATGTGGGGCTGGCGCTGGCGGCGGTGGAAGAACCTGCGGTTCTCGGCTGCGAGTTGGGCCTGGTGGCGGGTCCTGCTGCTCATGAGCAGGCTGCGTTTGAGGTCGACGTTGACGAGTTCGTCGGGGTTCAGTTCGGGGTGAGTACGGGAGCAGGAAGTGCAGCTCGATCCTGTCGGCGTGGTCGGCCAGCCATGTGCGGACCACGTGAGAGCGGTGTGCGGAGTGACCGTCCACCACGAGGTGGATCTTGCGGTCGGAAGTGGCCGATGAGCCGGTCGAGGAAGCGGCACATGACTTTCGCGTCGAAGGTCTCGGTGAACACCATGAAGTGCATCCGGCCCTTCGCGCTGATCGCGGACATCGCATTCACGGAGAACCGATTGCCGGTGCGGCGCACGATGGGGGTGCGGCCCTTCTCGCCCCAGGTGCGACCGGTGACCTGATCAGAACGGATTCCGACCTGGTCGGCGAACAGCACCTCACCGTTCTTGGCCTTCGCCGTCGCCCGGATCGCCGGCCATGTCTCCTCCAGCCAGGTCCGCACCGCCTCCGGTTCTGCTCGACCGCGCGCTTGTCGGGCCGCTGGAACGACAGCCCCCAGCGCCGCAGGTACTTGCCCGCCCCGGGCTCGGTCATCCGCACCCGATACAGCTTCGCAATCAGCTCACCCACCTGGCCACGCGTCCACAACTGGCCACGAAGACCCAGGTCACACGGCAGGTGATCCAAAATCGCCTGCCGCACTGCTGCCTGCTCGACCCCGGACAGCACCTGATGCTCACCCACGCGCCGCGCGGTCAGCGCCTCCCCCACCAGTTCACTCACGCAGCATTCGACGACCCGGAACGCTTACCGTTTCGGATCAATAAGTGGCATTTAACGCTATCCGGTTGCCCACTATCAGACTCCTGACCCTCTCGCCGAAAAATCAATACACCTCCAACAACCTCGATGACTTTCGGCCGACACTCTCTGTAACGAAAGAGCTCTAATCGATGTAGCGTGAAGGTTTTTACTTTGCCAGCAACGGATCCAGGCTTCATTCTAAATGAAAACGGAACGAAAAGTTCCGAGACTTAGGGCAGCCATCACACGCACCGCCCGGCACTCGAATGAAGTAACCCATATGAGGTGTCGCTTCACTTTCCGCGAGCGCCACCCCCCGGACCAGCAGTTTTAGAGTGCCAGCCTAGGGAGTCTTCCCTTCCGGATTTCCTCGACTGGCGCCTAGGCGCCAAGTCGCACCGTTCGCGAAGTGCACTGCGACTTGGCGTGCCGCTGCACGAACATGGTTTCACGTGTCGCAATGGCGGATCGAATCCAGGGGGCTTGAATTTATAAATCAAAAACTGTGACGCACAGCTACGTATAGCTGTTTGTGAGAACGTCTCGTTCCAAAGCGGTATGACTCGGATGGTGTCAGGGTTACCCGGTCATGGTCGTTCATCTTCCCTTTGGCTCGCTGCAGCCGAGGGGGAGGGGTAGTTGGGCTCCGCTTTCCCCTGCTACGTGGCAACCGCATGAGCCCAAAGAAAGGAGCAACGTGCACAATCCGCTTGGCGACGATCACTGCTGCACCTCGACGTGCCTGCGGGATGAGGGCCGGAGCACGTCTGGTGGCCAGAGTAACGAGGGCCCCTCGAAGGGGCGTATAACTCCGGCCACAATCACGGCAGTTGCCACCCTGGTAACTTCCCTGGCTGCACTGATCACGGCCTTCCGGTAGCAGGCAGCTGTACTGCAATAGTAGGGACACGCTGCCAAGTCGTGTGTGAGGCGCAGGTGACGCCGGCTGACCATCTGGGATCACCTTCAGCGTCTTGTCAGGAGTCGCATAACTCCGAGCACGTTGACCCTATCGGCATCAGTGAATTAGGGCATGAAGCGCTTCGGTGCTAATTGAAGGCTCGATTCCCTGAGCGAATCAAGTCATGGCCCGCTCGTCCTCTTACCCTGCCGAGTTTCGCGAGTGTGCGGTACGCATGGTCGCGGAGATTATTCACAGCCACCCCACCGGGTGGGCCGTTATGAATGCGGTCGCCGCGGACCTGGGCATCGAGGCCGCGGCCACCGCAGAGTGGGCCGACTGGTTCAACAACCAGCTGCTTCACACCGCCATCGGAGACATCCCGCCCCATGAACACGAGACCAACTACTACGTTCCACAGAGGTGGGCAGGGTTGATAGCCGTACGGATTCCGGCTGTCGACCCTGCCCTGAGGTAGCGGCTTTACCAGTCCAGGTCAGCGCTGGCAAGGATGTCGCCAACGTCGTCCTTCTCTGCCTCCGGCGGCGTCCTTAGCCCCTCAAGGACGAGGTTCGAAATGACCGTGTCAAGGTCCTGGTCGGACTGACGATTTATAAGGGTCTGCAGGTGGGACAGGCCAGCGTTCGCGTACTCCTCGAAAATGAGGACCCGCTCGGGCTGCCGGTCCGCGCTGAGGATCTTCGGGTCGTCGGGGCACTCGACGGCTCCAAGCATGTCGAGAAGCACCTCCCCGTAGTCCCGGCTCTCCATCAGCGCGAGGCGGATCGGCTCGTCAGCCTGGTCGAACGGCTTGCGCTCGCCTCGGCAGCGGCCTAGCAGCGCGGCGAACATCATCGCCTCGACCATAGTCGCGAACGTCCCGGTCTTTCTGTCGGTGAGCTTACCGAGCAGGACCTCATGCTCTTGGGGACGGCGGAATCGGTCCGTGTAGGCCATCAGTAGGTCACCTTCTCCAGAACAGTGTGCTCGAATTCGCCGTGTGACACGTACGGAACCTCACGATTGTTGATCACAATCGTCTCTTCGCCTGCCGACTGGTTCGGCGTATAAGAGCGCAGTACGTACATCTGGTTGGCGGCTTGCTGGAGGTTCTCCAGAACCTTTCCCCGCGCCTGCGACTGCGAGAGCAGGGTGACGATCTGGGATGTCAGCGCTGGCAGGGCCTTGGAGATTTCTTCCTGATAGGTCAGGTCGAGACTGCCGAAGGGGGCATCCATGACGACCGGGTAGACACCGCCGCTGCCGGTCTCGATAGTCGCCTCCCCCCTGTTCTTCTTTCGGGCACTGATGTTCCTGGCAACCTCGGAGACCGCGCCGACGAAGCTGAGCCCGAGGATCTGGTTCTCACCGGTGGAGCGGATGGCCACTCCACTCGCGGTGTGCAGCTCCAGCTCGAAGTCGTCGTTCAGCTCGGGTACGTAGCTCTTGATGAAGATCCGGGAGAAGACCTCCTTGACCTTCTTGTCAAGCTGGTCGCGGACCTCCTCGGTCTTGATCTCGAGGATCTCCTTCAGCGCGGCACGCACCTTCTCGACGAGCTCGACCTGCATCTGAACCTTGCGGGCCTTCTCGCTCTTGACCTCAGCATTCCGGTACTGGCGGCCTGTGGCCTCTGCCTCCTGCTTGATCGAGGTGACCTTGTTCTCAGCCTCCTTGTGCGCGACGCGGGCGTCGGTCTCCTTGGAGGCGTAGTTCTTCCGGCGCTCGATGAGGCGCTGGACGTCCTGGATGTTCACCCCCTCCAGCTGCCGATCGACATCAGAGCGTTCTGCTTCCAGCTCGCTGATCTCGGCGTCTGCTTTCTGAATGTCGGAAGCGTTGAGGGTGAGCTGCTCCAGGATCTCCTGGCGCCTCTCCTCCAGGTTCTTCATCTTGCCGCTGACCCGCATCCAGCTCTCCTGGACGTCCTCGAGACCGGCGTTGTACTTGCGCTTGTCCAGCTCCTCGTACTCCTGGGTCCCCTCTCGGACCTCACGGCCGCACATGCACAGCTGGGCTTCGAGAATGTCCTCGATGAAGCTGCGCTGGATGCCCGCGGGCAGCTGGCGGCGCTCGCGCATCTCGTCCGCGAGCTCAATCACCTTAGTGTCGATCCCGCTGGTCAGAGCCAGGAAGCCGTGCCGTGACAGCAGCTCGCGCTTGCGGCTCTTGTACTCCATGTGCCGGTCATGCGCGGCCTTGATCTGGCGGGTCAGCGAGTCCCGCTTCTTCTGGAGCGGCTCCGCCTCCCTGTTCTGGAGCAGGGCGCGGTCAATGGACTGGACTTCCTTCTGGAAGGCACTGATCTCGCCGGAAAGGCGCAGCATCTCTGCCACCTCTTCCTTCTCGCGGGTGGCGAGCTGGTCCATATGGTCAGACAGCTGCTTCAGCCTGCTGTCCTCCTTGGAGTCGATCTCGCTGGCGAGCTTTCGGGAGACCTTCGGCAGGTCCTCCAGAGCACGCTCGATGGCCTCCAAGTCCAGAAGGGTCTTGATGGCCTTCTGGACCTCCTGGTTCTTGCCTTCGCCTTCCCGCTTCACGTCGCCGGAGAACATCTTCTCCATGCGCTCACCGTTGAAGAAAAAGAACTGACGCAGGCCCTTGGGCAGGATCTTCTCGATCCGGTCCTGGCCGTTGAGGATGCTCTGGGCTTCGCCGTCCGTCCCGATCTCCGTGACCGTCAGCTCGGGCTCGACGGGCTCCTGCTCCGCCTTCTCCTTGGTAACGGTGACGTGCCGGACCACGGAGAACCGGGTCCCGTCGTGCTCGAAGTCCAGCCGAACCGAGGCCGTGATGTCCTCCCCGAACGCCGTGTCCGCCCATGCTTTGTCGTGAATGACGCGATGCTGCTGTTCCACGTCTTCCGAGAAGGTGCCGTAGAGGGCCCAGGCGAACGCGTTGAGCAGGGTGGTCTTGCCGGCACCGTTGTTACCGAAAATGAGGACGGCGGGCTTGCCCTCCTCCACAGACAGGTCGAGAACCTGCTCACCATAGAAGGCTCGGAAGTTCTTCAGCGTCAGCTTGAGCAGCTTCACTTGGTCAGCTCCCTCACGGTGTCGACGATCTTCGGGACGACCTTGGTCGTCTCCCTGATGTGGATGTTCTCGGTCTCCAGGTCGATGACCTTCTGGACGAGGATCTTGGCTTCCCGCGGCAGCTCGTTCAGGACGTCGCGCACCGTTCGTGCGGGAGGCTGGCCGGCTGTTTCGTCGCTCACGGGTTACTCCTGGTTCGAGGTAGCGGGTACGGAAGGAATGGCAGTACTTGCAGTGAGGGCTCAGGTGTCGAAGAGGCCGTAGCGCTCGCGCACGGGGCGGAGGACATTGAGCGTGTCCCCCTCGTTGTCAGCGAGGTAGGCGAACTCTTCGACGCGAGCCAGTTCGCGACGGAGCAGGCTGCGTTCGGTCTCGTATTGAATCGCGTCCCCGCCCGCAGGCGGTACGACGACGAAGTCGATGATGTCCGCGTGCTTCTTGCCGGGCGCCTTGCGCAGGACGCGGCCGCGGCGCTGGATGAACTGGCGGGGGTTGGAGGAACTGGACAGGAGGTAGGCGGTCCGGGAGGCCGGGACGTCCACGCCTTCGTCCAGGCAGCGCATGGAGGAGATGACCTGGAGGTCGTTGTTCTCGAAGCGGCGCAGGATGTCCAGGCGGGCCGAGCGCTTGGTCTCCGAGGTGTAGCGGGCAGCGGGCATGTGCAGCTCGTTGCCGATCATCTCCATGACCTGGTCAATCTGACGCGGGCCGTCGGTGCCGTGTTCGTAGAGAAGGGGATGCTTGCCCTCGGCGCAGTAGATCAGCTGGTGGCTGGTGTCCCGGCGCCTCTCGATCTCCGCGTGGAGGATCTCCAGCTTGCCGCGGGCGTGGCCGATGATGTCGGCGCGCTTCTTCAGAAGTCGGCCGAGCGGGGAGTCCCGGTCGGCGGTCTCCTTCAGGTCTGTGCCAGCCGCGATCAGGCGGGCGATCTTCGCGCTGGTCTCTGCGTACAGTTCGGCTTCTTCGTCGTCCAGCTCCACGAGGATGGGCGTGTAGGTGTAGCGGCACAGGGCGCTGCGGCGGATGGCTTCGCCGATTCCCATCTCGAAGACGACTCGGTCGAAGTAGTCGGTGAGGGCGTCGGTTCCCTCCTCATCAAACCAGCGCTCCGGGGTGGCGGAGAGGCCGAGGCGGTACTGGGCCTTCTCCGGGAGGCGGGTACGCAAGTGCGCGGCACCGAGGTTGTGGGCCTCGTCCGCGATGAGGAGGAGGTGCCCCCGGTAGGAGCTGAGCAGGTTCTGGAAGGCATCGCCGCCGAAGGTGGCGTTGGTAGCGACAATGACGCCGCCTCGGGTACCGCCGAGGGCGATGTTCTGGAGCAGGCTGTGAGCGCGCGGGGACCATCTGCTGGTCGTCTCGTAGGCCCGCAACGGTGTCACGCCGAACCACTCGATGTCCTTGGCCCACTGGTCGACCAGATGCTGGTACGGGGCCACGACGACAGTGAGGAGTGAGGCGGACGCATCGTTCTTCCGAAGGAGCGTGCCGAGCTGGGAGGCAGCGGAAAGTGCGGTCAGGGTCTTGCCTGTGCCTGTGGCCATGCGGAGGATGCCTCGGCACTGGTTGCGGAACCAGTTCTGGACCGCTTCCTTCTGGTAGTCGCGAACCTTCAGACTAGGCGGGATCGCAAGCGTGCCAGGAGGAGGCAGCGGCGTGGTGCGGATGGGGGTTCCGCCGGTCGGGAGTTCGTCCAGCTCGTACTGGTCTGCGGTGGCCCGGGCGCTGCGCTCGACGATCACCTTGGCGGCATCGGTGAACGGGATAACGCGGAGCATCTGCGTGCGGTTCTCCCAGAGGTCATCGAAGTCCTTGCTTATACGCGCGGCCCGGCGTGCATCGCTCGGTTCCCAGCTCCGATAGACCTCGATCGCCTCGAAGTTGCCAACGAGACCGGAGCGGGTCTCGTTGGCGCTGCCCTTGAAGGCGATGATGTCTCGGCCGTCCCGGAAGACACCAATCTTCTCGTGGTACATGCCGACGCGGCCACGCTCTTCGACATAGGCCAGCTTGAAATCGACTCGGTGCTCGGCGACCAGTCGTCCGAGCTTGCCGAGGCCACGGGCTGCCCGCGCGTCCTCGACCGCCTGCTCTAGGTCGCGGAGGGCAGCACGCTGGAGGACTTTGCGCAGCTCGTAGCCGTCCTCAATGTCCTTGATGTCGGCCGGGTCAAGGTAGGGGGAGGCGATGATCCGCATGGTGCCGCCGCGCGCGGTGAACTCGTCGATTCCCTGCCCGAGCGTGGCGATCACGGACGCAGCGAAGTAGCCCACGGCCCGGTCGTAAGCGGTGGAGGCGGCGAGGGCAGGCAGGTAGAAGTCCTCGACAAGGTTGTTGCGGTCGCTGCGGTAGTCGGACTCCGCGCCGCAGTCGCGTAGGAAAGGGGAAGCCGCCATCAGATCAACCCCAGGTGGTCCATGAGGTCATCCACGTCGGGGGCCTCGTCGACGGGTTGGGGCTGCTGCTTGCCCGACGCATCGGTCTCAGCGGTGCGGGCTGCGGGGACAGCTGCTTCCTCGGAGCCAATGTCCAGGTCTTCACCTATACGGCGGACGATCCCTCCGCCTGCGGTGAAGGGCGCAATGGACATGGCGGCCCGCAGGCTGGACTCCTTGATGTCGAAGTCTCGGCGAAGAAGCGCCACGACCTTGTCTGCCTCAACCTGGCCGCCGTGCGCATCGACCATGTCAGAGATCAGTTCCTTGATCGGCTTGTACACCGGGAGGTGCCACTCAGTCAGCGACCACTGGTTCCGCTGGCTCCGGCTGAAGCGAGCATCCGCTTCGATCTGCTGCCGGAGATACTGGATCCCAATGGTGACCCCCGTGCGCTCCTTCAACTCCTCGACAGTCAGCGGGGTGTCCACCTCGCGCAAGGCGGCCTCCACCTTGTCGAGGCGCTCGCGCTCACGTTGAAGCCCACCGCGCGAGCCGACGCGGCCGACGGCCTCGGTGGTCGAGGCGGACGCTTCTTCTTCTCGGGAGGAAAGTCCCTGGGCCGGGATCGCTGCAGCGGAGGGTCCAGTCGTGTCAGAACCGTCCTGGAGGCACCAGGCTCCCCTGGCCGTGATCGCGAAGCGCGCATCCGTGAAGAGCGCCTCCGTCACTTCTCCCTGTGGCACGACTCCGTCCAGTGCATCCTCGATAAGCGAGGTGCTCATGCCCTCAGCACAGCCTTCGAGGAGCTGCGCGATGAGGTCTCCGGGCGACGCCTCCAGACCTGCTTTGCCGGCATCCGCCAGCTTGCCTGCAAGCGGAACGGATCCGTCACTCTCTGCTTCGCTAATTTTGACTTGCTCGGTCGCACTTGAAGGACTATTACCCTCCGTAGCATTCCGCTCCGCCGAGATTCCTTCGCCTCGCACTGCCCGACGCCGCTCGGAATCGGCGGAGCGATCCGGCACAACCCAGCCCTCACCCGCCGCAAAGGTGGTGTCGCGGAGCATGCGGGAGACCACTCCAAGCTCCCCGTCCGCCGTCTCCGCCTCACCTAGGAGGTCACCGAGAGTAAGAACGCTCTCGCCGTTTTCATTTACTAGGAGGAGGGCGGACAGCTTCTCGACCAGCTCAGACAGCCCGCCAGAGACGACAGCGGTCTCAGTAAGCCGGGGCTTGGAGCGAGTCAACGAGATCTGTTTGCCCTCGCAGTCAAGACCACAGTGGATCAGCCACTGACGAAGGGTGTTGAAATCACTGGGGACAGGAACCCTGCGTGCGTCAAGGAGAGCGGAGGCTGTCGACAGACTCATCACCTCGTCGACATCAAGATCAAGGGCTCTCACCGTGGCGGCGCCACACTCTTCCAGATCATTCATGAAGATCCACTGATCGGTCGGGGACACGGAGGTGGTCGCGTCCAGCCAGCGCATGCCGGTGAACAGGCGGAGGGCGGTGAGCCCGTCCCCAATGTTCTCGCCAAGCCAGGCATGGCGGTCCAGAAACGAACTGACGAGGCAAGGTTTCCGCAGATCAAGCTCCGCGTGCTCTATCCAGGCACGGAGTATCGAATCCCCCTCGACACTGCGGTTGAACTCATCCATGAGGAACTTCCGGCACTGCCGCGCAGTCTGCCGAAGAAGGGCATGCCGAGAAGCAAGCTCGCCCAGCGAAACCGGAGCCTCTGCACAGAAGTGCTGCAGGACGAGGTCCCGGTTGAAGCTGCTGAGCCCCTTGTACCAACGGTCAAATGCGTTCATGCCTTCAGAGGTAGGGGTGGATGATGGTCAGCGCGCTGGGAGCAACGCCTCACACGGGGCGATCGGGTTGCCGGTCACCGCGCGTTAAAGGCGTCATTGGGTTGTTCGTTCCAGCACACCCCTGTGCCTCTTCCCCCCTCCTGGGACATCAGCGACAGCGCTGTCGCTTAGACGGTACAGGGGACGCCCTAAACTCATCCATGGTTCCTTGAACTAAGCAGGCAGAACGGCGGGAGCGGCTTCTGAAGCCTCACGCCCGCCGTCCATGTGGCGAGCATTCCTCCAGATCGGGCCTGGCCTGCTGTCCGGTGGCCTGCTCCGCCGATCAGCGGCGGCCCCTCCGCTCCAGCGGGATAGGCACGCCCACCGTTCCGTTCTCCTCCACCCGCCCTTCAATCCCGCTGCTCT
Organism: Streptomyces sp. NPDC051018; assembly: GCF_044456085.1. Lineage (NCBI taxonomy): Bacteria > Bacillati > Actinomycetota > Actinomycetes > Kitasatosporales > Streptomycetaceae > Streptomyces > Streptomyces sp. NPDC051018. The sequence continues at coordinate 242,269 of NZ_JBITFN010000012.1, read as the reverse complement.
AAGGCTCGTTAGCCTTCAAGTTCTCCGCGTTGTTCACCATCACGACTCCCTGGACCGTGACCGCCAGGAGGTCGGCGGCTAGGGAGTGCCTTCAAAGCTGATCACGTGGTGAGAGATCACGTTGTTTGTGGTGCGTCGTCATGAGCTTTCGGATGCCGAGTTGGGGGGCGATGTCGTGGTTCCTGCCCGAGTTCGGGGACTGCAGGCTGGCCACGGTCGGACGGCGGGGTGGTGCTGAACGGGATTGTGTGGAGCTGCAGACCAGGCCTGGCGCGATGTGCCGGAGCGGGAGGGTTCGCGGCAGACCCTGTACACACCGTTTCCACCAGTGGGCACTGGACGGGACATTCTCGCGGATGTTGCGGATAAACCAGGCGGAGAAGGACGCGGCCGGGGGCATCGACTGGCTCATGTCGGTCGACTCCACGGCCGTGGGGGCCCACAAGCACGCGGCTGGCGGCAAAAGAAGGGGCGCATGAGGGCGACGAAGCGGGTGATCACGCCCTCGGCCGGTCCCTTGGAGGGCTGAGCGCCACGCTCCATCTGGCCTGCGGCGGGAGGGCCGCCCGCTCGGCCTCATCCTGACGGGTGGTAACGCCAACGACCGCACCCGCTTCGAGCAGGTGATGGGTTCCCGGGTCCGCAGGTTTGGGCCGGGCCACCTGCGGACCCGGCCCGACCACGTCATCTCCGACAAGGGCTACAGCTCCCGCAAGATTCGCGGCTACCTGCGCCGACGCCGCATGCGGCACGCCATTTAGCCGCAGTACCGTCCTGCTGTGAGCACGCTGACGCACAGTGCAGAAGGAAACGGCTGGCGAAACGGGTGCTGAAGGGTCTGATTTCGGATGACCACGCCAAGCTGTCGCGGCCCAGGCCGCGTTGCCCTTCTCCACAAATCAACCAGAGCATTCCTAAGGTTCTCACCTGAAAACGTCGAGGGCCAGTGCACTCCCGCCAGACAGGGGGCCATTACCTATGCAAATCCAAAAAGGAACGAATCAGACTTCGGGCGTCAATGAGACAGGAACAAAGTGGATCATCACTGCGAGAACCGGCGATGCCGATGACGGCTGGCTCTGCCCAATGTCCTCGTAGCCCCACGACCTGTAGAGCGCGTGGACCTTACCGTCACCGGCGGCCGGGTTGACCATGAGGGTGGCGTACGGCTCATCGCGGGCGGCGATGAGAGCGTCATGGATGCGGCGGGCCGTGCCCGTCTTGCGCCAGGCCGGGCGGACGCCGATCTCCTTCAGGGCCAGGGCTGGGCGCTCGGTGTACTTCTCCGCCGGCTCCGGGGTGGTGCGCTGCCAGTATCGGTCGCCGCGTTCGATGGTGTTGCCGTAGGCGTAGCCGACCGGTTCGTCGTCGGCGTATGCGAGGACGGCGACGAAGCCCGGTTCGGTGCCGTGGCGGTCCAGGCGTTCGCCGAAGGTGGTGACTGCGTAGTTCGGCAGGTGGAGGAGTGGGGCACGCACGTCGGCGTAGACGTCGAGGAGGTCGCCGCGGACGGGGTCGAGGGTGGTGAAGGTGCGCAGTTCGATGGCGGGGGCCGTGGTCATGCGGTGGTCCTCCAAGTGGCGGCGTGCTCGGTCCAGGTCTGCACGGTGGTGCTGCCGGGGGCGGTGGCGCGCAGGGCGGCGCCGAACTCCTGCAGCATGCGTGCCACCCGGGCGTGGTGAGTGGCGACGTCGGCGGGCACCTTCATCGCGGTGGCCGTGGCGGCGTCCGCAGCCCCTTGGGCGAGCTGGGCGTGCGCGAGGCGGGTCGTCGCGATGGCGCGGGACCGGATCATGTGCGGTCGGAGCGCGGCCAGGCAGCGGTGGGCGTGGTACTCAGCGGCCGGGTAGTCGCCCAGCGCCAGACGCGCGGACAGGGCCAGCGAGTCCAGCTCCGCTTGGTCGTAGAAGGCGAGCATCCACACTGGCCGGTAGTCCGCGGGGTCGGAGCGCAACATGGCCTCCTGCGCCTGGTCGAATGCTCGACGCATGCCACTGCGGTCCTGGGCTGCACCCTGGATGGCTCCCTGGCGGGCCAGGCCGAGGGACGCGAAGAGGGGGTCGCGCCGGGTGAGGAAGAGGTTCCGGGCCACGTCGTTCGCGGCGAGGGCGTCGGCGGGGCGCCCGAGGTGCCGGTACATCGTCCCCGTATGGCTCCAGATGCGGAACTTGATCGCCTGGTCCCCGGACATCTCTGCGAGGGCCTGCGCCTCCCGCATGTGCGTCTTCGCGACGTCGTAGCGCCGGCCGTCGATCGCCGCCCACATCGCCGAGGAGCGGAATGCTGCCGCGGAGGCGTACAGGCTGCTGCGTACGCGCTGGGTGGCGCTTCCCGCGTTCTGGAGGTTCAGTGCCTCGTCTGCGAGCGCGGCGGCTCGCTGTTCGATGCCGAGTTGTCCACCGTGGCGGTGGTCGCTGGCGACGATCCCGGCGAAGCGCTTCTGCAGACGGTCGACGTCGTTCATGCCGATACGGCGTGGCGACGCGGCGCCGGGTGCTGCCGCTGCGACGGCGGCCGTCGCGATCCCGCCGACGAGCGTACGGCGCTTCATGTCAGGGTCCTCCTGCTGCGGTGGAACCGGGATGGACAGAGTGCTGCCCCGTGGAACGAACCCTAAAGCGGTGGCGGGCAGTCCGGCGATGTCCTCAAGCGCCTTACGGGTGGCCGACTTCGGCCACTTCACGCGTCCTGCCTTCCAGCCCCGGATCGATGATCCGTCGAGCCCTCCGGGCCTCCCGGTCAACCGCTCTAAAGAGCTGTTCACAGCTTCGGCAAGGCTGTTGGAGCTGTAGCCATGCTCGGCCATCCACGCCTCAAGAGCGATGTTGCGCGCGGCATCCATCCACGCACGGTAGCGCTCACGTCACCCAGCAGTCAGGTAAACGCTGGGTCAAATCACCCTAGGTACTTCCGTTAGGTGGGTGCCTGATAGCCCTAACCGGCAGAGCGGAAGCCGGGGTTGTCTGGATGTCGGTCGCCCATCATTCCGGGCGGCTGTTGACGGCCCGGTCCGCATTTTCACGTCTCGCAAGGGGCGGACCGGGCACCTAGACAACACGAAGGCTCCATCGCCATGACCAGCCTCAACACGCCTGTTCACACCGCCTCCGTCGGCCGCCCCGCACTCAGTCAGACCTTCCCGTGCCAGCCGTCCGCTGCTGAGACCGGTCGCAAGCTCGTTCAGAACGTCCTTGATGCGTGGCGCCTCGACGAACTCGCCGATCGCGCCGCGCTGATAGTCACGGAACTCATCGCGAACGCCACCAAGCACACCCCGTGCCACGACATCCGTCTGACCGTGGGACGGCCGAGCGCATCGCGCGTGCGTGTCAGCGTCGTGGACTGGGAACCGGAACGCCTGCCTGTTGCCGGCCTCGCAGACCACGGTGACGAGTCAGGCCGCGGCCTGCTCCTCATCGATGCGGTGTCGGACTGCTGGGGCTATGACCTGCACGGCTCGGACAGGTGCCCGTGGGGCAAGGAGGTCTGGGCCGAGCTACGGCTTAAGAGCGGCCAGTGAACGATCCGTTCAGCCGCTTCAGCTCTCCCGGTTCGAGGCAGGGCGGCCCGCTTCCGTGGCCTCGTGCCGGGCGGCTAGGAGCCTCCCACGGAGCCATCCGATCAGGCATCGCTCCGTGAGGGCGACTGGAAGCAATGCAGCAAAGCAACAAACCAACGAAACAAGGAGGTAGTCACCATGACGCGCAACACCGTGGTACCCAGTCTCACCCAGGTCCGCCCGCAGGCGCCGGAATCGTCGGACGTCTTCGACCTGGACGTCTCCCTTGTCGAGATCGCCGACCCGGCGGGATTGGTCAACCTGACCGACGACAACTGCGGCACCACCTGCGGTGCCTGCACCACCAACGTTGCCTGACCTGTCTGTGGTCACACCGGGCTGGTGCCGCCGCCTCCGTGCGGCGGCCCCAGCCGCCCGTTCCCGCAACCCACGGAGGTAGTCGGTGGTCACCTCGACCGCGACGTTCCGCGCCGGAACAACCGCCCTCGTGCGCGCCGTCGCCCGGCCGCTGCTGCCGGTCTCTCCGTGCCCCGATCTCGGCGGGGGATCGCCTGGCATCGTGGCAACCCAAGTGACGTGGCTGCGTACGGTCTGGGCCAACGAGGACTTCGCCGAGACCTTGCAACACTCCAGCCCGGCCTTGGCCGCGCAGGTACAGGCCCTGTGCACAGCGGGGAAACCCTCTGCCCGGGACCTACGGCGCGCGGCGCTGGCCGTGGTCCGCTATCTGCTGCGGGCGCAGCATCGGGCGACTCCCTTCGGTCTCTTTGCTGGTGTGGCCACTGCGAGGTTCGGATCGCAGGTGCGCGTGGACTGGGGCTCGGAGCACGTAGTCGTCGGCCGGGCCGGGGCGGAGTGGTTGGCCACCGTCGTGCATCGGCTGGAGTCATGCCCGGAACTACTTGAACGGCTGCCAGTCGTCGCCAACAGCACCGCATCCGTCCGTGGGGAACGGCTCGTCGTGCCGTTCCAGTCCGATACCCAAGGCCACGGAACCCGGGCGGTCGAGGCATCGTTGGCCCTCACCTCACCGGTGCGCGCTGTCCTCGCCGCAGCCAGGGCGCCGATCCGGTTTGGCGCGCTTCTGGACAAGCTCCGGGCGGAGTTCCCCGAGGCCAGGCACGATAAGTCCCAAGTGCTGTTGGCGGAGCTGGTCCGGCGGCGGGTACTGATCACAAGCCTGCACGCGCCGGGCACCGAGACCGACGCCCTCGGGTACCTCGTCGACCAGCTCGACGCGGTCGACGCCGAGTCTGTCGCTCCGGTCTCGAAGACTGTGGCAGAGCTGCACGCGATCCGGGCGGGCCTGGAGGAGTGCGCCACACGAGACGGCCGAGACAGAGCCGCCGCGCGGATGCGGGAGCTGGTGCCGAGCGGGAACCGCCATCCCGTCGCGTTCGACCTGCGGCTGAACGCCCAGCTCGTGCTGCCGGAGACAGTAGCCAGAGAAGTCGAGCGCGCCGCCCTCGTTCTGACCCGGTTGAGTACCCGCCCGTACGGCACCGCCGCGTGGGGCGAGTACCACCAGCGGTTCTACGAGCGGTACGGCATCGGCACGATGGTGCCGCTCAAGGAAGTCGTGGCAGACAGCGGCGTCGGTTATCCCAACGGCTACCCGGGCGCTCCACGCGGCGCGTGCCGGCCTCGGATCTCCGCTCGGGACGATGTACTCGTACGCCTGGCTCAGACGGCCGCGCTGGAAGGGCTCGACGAGGTCGTCCTCACCGATGACTTGGTCGCTGCTCTCGACGTGGGACCGGACGAGCCACGGGTGCCTCCGCATCTGGAGGTGGGAGTACGAGTGCACTCGGCCAGCTTGGAAGAGTTGCGGCGCGGGCGCTTCCGGCTGGAGGTCGTGAGCGTGTCACGCGGCTCCGGCGTGTCCACGGGCCGCTTCCTCAGCGTGCTGGAGCACGCAGCCCGCGAGGCGCTAAGCGCAGAGCTGGCTGATCTACCGACCGCGGACAGTGACACTGTGCCCGCGCAGCTCTCCTTCCCGCCCCTGCTCCCCGAAAGCGCCCACGTCACCCGCGCACCCCAGGTCCTGCCCACCGTGATCAGCCTCCAGGAGCACCACGCCCCGGATACCGACGTGCTCACCCCCGACGACCTGGCGGTCGCATGCGACGGGCGCCGCATGTACCTAGCCGCCCCAGGGCGAGGCCACCGAGTTGAAGCCGTCGGGATGAACGCGCTCAACCTGCACACGCACACCCCGCCGCTGGCGCGATTCCTCACCGAGCTGTCCCGCGCCCAGTGCGCGCAGGTCACCGCGTTCGACTGGGGCGCCGCCACAGCGATGCCGTTCCTTCCGCGCCTCCGCTACGGACGTACGGTGCTGGCCCCGGCACGCTGGCGGCTGGACGCGTCGGAATTGCTCAGCGGCACCGAGTGGGACGCGGCTCTGGCCAACTGGCGGGTCCGACGGCGGCTGCCACGCCGGGTGTACCTCGTGGAGGGCGACCGGCGCCTGTTCCTCGACCTTGATGAGGCCGCCCATCGGGTGCTGCTGCGTCAGCACCTTGACCGTGCGCACACCGCCGTGCTCATCGAGGCTCCGGAGAAGTACGGCTGGTGCGACGGGCGCGCTCACGAGATCGTGGTGCCTCTCAAGGCGGTACGGCCGACGGCCTGGCCGCCACTGCTCGCTCCCACCGCCGCTCGTACCCTCTCACCGGCGCAGATGCAGACCCCTGCCTCCTCGTGCGTACTCCTGGCGGCCCTGTACGGAGACGCCCGCCGCCAGGACACCCTGCTCGCCCAGTACCTGCCCGAACTGCTGAAGCGACTCGGCAACCCGCCGTGGTGGTTCATCCGCTTCCGCGACCCGGCCCAGCACCTCCGCGTCCGCATCGCCCTCCCCCATCCGGGAGCCTTCGCCGAGACCGCCCGTGCGGTGAGCGAGTGGGGCGACGAAATGCGCCGCGTCGGTCTGCTGGCCGATCTGCGCTATCCCACCTCGTACCGCGAGATGGGCCGCTGGGGCTCCGGGGTGGCGTGGGAGGCCGCCGAGGAGGTGTTCCGCGCTGACTCCCGCGCCGTCGTGGCACAGCTCGCGCAACGGCAGCGTCCCGGGCATCGTGCCCTGGTGGCGGCGCATACGGTCGCCATCGCCACCGCCTTCCTCGGCGGTACCGAAGCTGGCATGCGGTGGCTGATCGACCACATCCCGCCGACGTCCCCCGCGCCTGTGCCACGCGGGCAGTTCACCGAGGCCGTGCAACTCGCCGATCCCCGCGACGGCTGGTCGGCACTGCGCGGAGTCCCAGGCGGGGAGGCAATCGTGTCGGGATGGGCGGAACGGGAGCCAGCCCTCGCCGCCTACCGGCTGCATCTGCCCGGCCCGGACACCCAGGGCGTCGCGATCGACGATGTCCTGACGTCACTCCTGCACGTCCACTTCGTACGGAACATCGCGGTGAACTTCCCCGAGGAGGAGGTGTGCCTCTATCTGGCGCGTGCCGCCGCTCTCGCCTGGACGGCGCGTGCCGAGAGGAGGCCGGCGTGACCACTCACCCGGCTCTCGGCCTGGTCGACGCCATCGCGTACCGGCTCGCTGATCCCGACGTACAGCGGTTCTCGCCCTCGCGCCGGCAGCACCTGGCCTACGGTCCTCCCGGCATCGCGCTCCTGCACATCGAGCGGGCCGCACGCGACCTCGGGCCGTGGCAGCGCGCTCACGACTGGCTCGCCGCCGCCTCCCATCAGCCGCTCACCAGCGGTCCCGACAGCCACCCCTTCTACGGGATGCCCGCACTCGCCCATGCCTTGGCCTGCGCGGCAGACCACATCCCCGGCTCGTACCAGCGTGCCTTGAACTCGATGGACGACCGGATCACGATCGACGTCGGACGACGTCTGGATGTCGCGCACCGCCGTATCGACGCCGGGCGTCTGCCGCAGCTCGCCGAGTTCGACGCGATCAGAGGGCTTACGGGATACGGCTCTTACCTACTGCGCCGCGACCCCGGCAGCGCGCCGACGCGTGCCGTGCTCGACTACTGCGTACGTCTCACCGAACCGTTGCCCCACCAGGGCGAGGCCCTGCCCGGCTGGTGGACGGAGACCGGGCCTTCGGGCAACCCGGACGACCGCTTCCCCCGCGGCCACGCCAACAACGGCATGGCGCACGGCATCGGTGGCGTACTCGCCCTCCTCGCCCTGGCTGCCCGGCGCGGCACCGTCGTCGACGGGCACCACGCGGCATTGCGCACCATCCTCGCGTGGCTGGACCGCTGGGAGACCGGTCACGGCCCGGCCTGGCCGTACTGGATCACCCGGGACGAACTGCGGACCGGCCACCTCACCCCGTCCGCACCCCAACGCCCCTCCTGGTGCTACGGCAGCGCCGGCCTCGCCCGCGCCCAGCAACTCGCCGCGCTTGCCCTCGGCGACACCTCCCGCCAAATCGGGGCGGAGAACGCCCTCGTGGCTGCCCTCACCGACGCCGACCAGCTCAAGGTCACGACGGACGACGGGCTGTGCCACGGTTTCGCGGGGCTCGCCCACATTGCGTCCCGTGCCGCCGACGACGCCCATGCGACGACCGCAGGCCGGATGCGCGTCGCGATCCCGGCGCTCTTGAACGAGATCCACCCGCCGGACACCGCACTCGGCGACGGAGAGCCGGGCTTGCTCAACGGTGCCGCCGGTGTCGCCCTGGCGCTCCTCGCGCCCAGCACCGCCGTACCGCCCCGTTCCGCCTGGGACTCCTGCCTGCTCGTCGCCTGATCCACCGACCGAAAGACCCCGATGCCCTCCGACCGCTGGCAACAGCACAACATCACCTTCGTCGACCGTTCACGCGCCCAGCTCGTCATCGCCGAATGCCTCGGCCCCGCCCTGATCGCCGCCGAAGCGGCCGGACAGCTCTCCGGCTGGTGGTTCATGAACAAACAGCCCTGGCCTCTGCGGTACCGCGCCAACGAACCCTCCCCGGTCGTAGAAACGCTGCTGAACGACCTCGTCGGCGTGGGCTCGGTCGTGTCGTGGCTGTCCGGTATATACGAGCCCGAGACCGACGCATTCGGCGGCCAGGCGGCCATGGGCGCTGCCCACGAACTGTTCCACAGCGACTCCCGCCACCTGCTGATGTACCAGCCGGGCCCGAGGCATCTGGGGCGCCGGGAGACCGCCGTACTGCTGATGAGCGCCATGATGCGCGGCGCCGGACTCGACTGGTTCGAGCAGGGGGACGTCTGGGCAAAGGTCGCCGCCCTCCGGCCGGCCACCGATCCGCTGCCGATCAAACGCGCCGCTGCACTGGCCCCCGCCGTACGGAAGCTGATGACCGCCGACGCCCGCAGCCTCTGCCACCCGGGCGGCCCGCTCCACGGGCACGACGGATGGGTCACCGCCTTCGAACAAGCAGGGGTGGCCCTCGCCAACCTCGCGGACCACGGCGGTATCACCCGCGGCCTGCGAGCCGTCATCGCCCACCACGTGATCTTCCACGCCAACCGCGCCGGTCTCCTTCGGCACGACCAGAGCGCCTTGTTCAACATCGCACGAGAGGTAGTCATGGGAACCAGTGACAACACCGCGTCGCCCAGCGGGGCCGCGGCGGGCGCCGATAGCGTCGGCGCGGTGAACACCGACACGATCACCACCGGCTGGGCGGACGCCGAGCGCCTTCGAAATGCCCTGGTCGACCAGATCCGGGCGAACGGACACGCCCGCACCCCCGCCGTCGAGACCGCCCTTCGGGCCGTCCCCCGCCATGTGTTCGTGCCCGACGCGTCGCTCGAAGACGCCTACGCCAACGCGCCGGTGCACATCAAGTACGACACTGACGGCACTTCCATCTCGTGCGCGTCCCAGCCGGGGGTCGTCGCCCTCATGCTGGACCAGCTCGACGTCCGGCCCGGCGACCGCGTCCTCGAACTCGGCGCCGGAAGCGGCTACAACGCTGCGCTCCTCGCCCACTTGGTCGGCGAGAGCGGCCATGTCACCACGCTCGACGTCGACGACGACCTCGTGGAGGGTGCCCGCGCCCACCTCGCCGCTGCCGGAATCACCAATGTCCGGGCCGTGACCCGGGATGGAGCCCTCGGATACGCCGAGGGAGCACCGTACGACCGGATCATCGCCACCGTCGGCGCGCACGGCGTGCCGCACGCCTGGCTGGAACAGCTCGCCCCCGGCGGTCGGCTCCTCGTTCCCCAGCGGCTCAAGGGCAGCGTCGCCCGCTCCATCGCGTACGAACAGCATGACGGCCGGTGGGTGTCGCTCGGCAGTGAGATGAACACCTTTATGCCGCTCCGGCGGGGCATCGCCGACGACGACCGCCGGGTCATCCCGCTCAGCGCCGACGGCACCGTCCGGCTTCAAGCGCCTGCCGGCCAGGACATCGACGCCGACGCCCTCGCCCGTGTTCTGGAGCAGCCGCGCACCGAGGAGTGGACCGGTATGACGGTCCGCGCCATGGAGTCGCCGGAATGGATGGAGCTGTTCCTCACCTGCTCCCTGCCCTCCGGCCTGATCCGGATGCTGTTCCCCCAGAGCGCCAAGGGAGGGCTGCTCACCGAGGACCCCTACCCTTCGTCCACCGCGGCCGTGGAGAAGGGTGCCGTCACCTACCTGGCCCGGCGGCTGCTGGAGAAGAGGACGCCCGAGGGTGGCAAGCTCTGGGAGTTCGGGGTCATCGGCCACGGGCCCGGCAGCGACGAGCTGGCCGCGACGGTCGCCGACGCCGTCCGCACCTGGGACCGGGAGTATCGCGGCCGGGAGGCCACGTTCGAAATCCAGCCCCTCGACGCCCCGCCCGTCGAACAGCGCCCCGGTCTCTTCGCCCTCGACACGCCGCTGAACCAGATCGTCGTCGACTGGCAGTGACAACCGACAGATAGAGGACGGTGCCCGTCGGCCTACGGAGGGCGGGCACCGCCGCCCACTCACGCCCCGGGGGACTCATGGACCCGCACGGACCCACCGCCCAGCGCTTCCCGCTCGTCGCCCGATTCCGCCCCGCCTGCTTACCCCTGCCCCAACGCGTCCACGCGCTCGTCGACCTAGCCGACACCGCAGTACGGAAGGCCGACCAAGGTCTGGCGTCGGCCGTCTACAACCAGGCCGCGCTCATCGCTTCCGATCTCGACCTTCCTGATATGGCGCGTGAGCTGTGCCACCAGCACGCCGCCGCGTACCTTCACGCCTGTCCGCTGCCCGGGATGAGCGCGATCCGCGGACTGGAACCCGTCGTCAACCTCGCCCGCCTCCAGATCCGCGCCGGCCGCGCCGACGAGGGACGGCAACGGTTGCTCGACCTGTACGGAGCCGTCGCGGCAGGCGTGCATGCCCACTTTGACGGTGTCGGGATACCGGCGGACCTCACGGCAACCGATGCCGACCGACAAGAGGTCCGCGCTTGGCTCTGGCGCGTACTCCTCGCCGACGGCACCCGCACCCTCACCACCGCCGGCCGCTGGGCCGAGGCCCTGAAGCACATCGAGTCCCACCGAGGCATCGGCAAGCGAATGCTCGACGGCCGCCAAGTCGCCGTACTGTCCGCCCTCGTATCCGACGACACGACATCGTCAGCAGCTCTCCTCCACGACACGACGCCCGGCGACCCCTGGGAACAACTCGTCACGGCGTGCCTGACCGTCCAGTGCCGCCACGATGCCCAGCAGCCGTTCGACGCGCATCTGGCAGAACTGATCGCGGCCTACCTTCAACGGTCGCCAGAGCCTGGGATGACCGTATTCGACATCCGGCTGGGTCTCACCATTCTCGACGCGGTCGGTCCCGCCGAAACACCCGCCGCGCAGCGCATTGTTGAAGACCTCCACCGCAGGACGGTCGAAGCCGAGGACGGCTACGCGGCCCGCGAGGTTTTGACCCACCCGTGCTTCCTCACCGTGGCCACAGTTCGGGAAGCCCAGGACTGCCGCGCCCTGGTCAGGGCCTGCGCGCTGGGAGCCAGGGCCATCCCCGATCACCTGCACGGCGAGCTGGCGGCGGCCCTACACGCCAGCGACAAGGTGATCCGGGACAGCCTCGTGCTCCGGTGATCAGCGTCGGCGCCCCGGCACCGAAGGCTGTGGCGGCGTGAACTCTGCTGGACGAGCCGGAGCACTACCCGGTTTGACGGTACTGCGAACGCGAGCCACACGGTCTCGGCTACTGGACGCCTGACCTGTGCTGAGTCGCTGTACGCGCCATGTCAGCACTCGGGCGGGGTGGCGGGCGTCATCCAAGGCACGCTGATCCGTGGCCTGCCGCAGCAACTGATCCGGATCATGGCCAGCGGCCTCGGCTCCGGACAAGACAGCGACGAGGGCGTCGAAGGCAGGGTCTGCGAGAACCCGCTCCGCTTGGCTGGGGACAGCACGACGTACGCGGTGAATGTGCCGGTCCACGATCTGCTGGGATGGTCGGCCTTGGGAGAGGGCGGCCAATGGAGCGACGGCGGCCTGGTCGTAGGCGATCTGGATATGCAGCAGAGCCTGGCGGGCGGCTTCGACCTGCTGGTCGTGATGGCGGAGCTGATGCCAGCGAACTGCGGCGATGACGACGAGGACGGCGGCGTCGAGAAGCATCGCCAGGAGGGCTCCGTCCTTCGGCGGGGGCTCCCGGAGCGTTGCTCGTGCGGCGCTACGCAGTGCACGGGCCTGGTGCTGCTCGGCCCGGATGCGGGAGCGAGTGGCACGTTCGAACGCGGACGCCGCGTCTCGAAGCTGGGACTGAAGCTGCCGGGGCGCAAGGAGGGGAAGGGCGTCGAGGACTTCACCAAAGGCGTGGAGGTGGGCCTGGGAGGCTTCGTCGTCGGCTTGGTCCAGGCGGTGGGGAATGAGTTCGATCATGGTGATGGTCTGGTGCCACGGGTCGGGCCTGTCCCAGTTCAGTTGCTGGTCGGTGGCCGGCTCGATGGCGTCCAGACGTTCCCGGATCTTGGGGAAGGACAGGTCTGGGGCGAGCTCGGAGCCGGAGAACCAGACGGGGTCGCCTTGGGCATTGGTGTCACCCTTGAGCGCGATCTTGTATCCGCGTACGTCCCCGGATGGGAAGTAGACGACCTGGGTGAGCACACCGTCGATCTGGCTGAGCAGGTGGGCGAATTCCTCGATGGTGGAAGCGGCGGCAACGGCGGTGCGAACGGTGGTGCGCAACTGCTCACGCGCGGTCGTTCCCCGGCCGCGGCGGCGGGCCTTCTCCTGTTCGGCGCGGGTGGGGCGCTTGGCGGCGGTGCGGTCTCCACGTGCGACTTGGTGGAGGCCGTACTCCTTCTCTACGGCGACGAGTTCTCGGTCGGCGTTGCGGTAGTCGTTCCAGTGGCGGGCGGCGCTCAGGTCACCGCGGACTTTGGTGGCGGCAATGTGGATATGGTCCGGGGCGTGGCGGACGGCTACCCAGTGGCATCCGTCCGGGTCGCCTTCGGGGGCGATGCCGGTGGCGTGGACGACACGGCGGGCTACCTCGGCCCACTCGTCGTCCGTGAGCTCTCGGTCCTCGGGCGCGGCCCGGACCGAGCAGTGCCACACATACTGTTCGGGTGCCCGGCCGAGCCGCCTGGCCTGCTTGACGCGCAGGTCGAGGTCGGCGACGAGGAGCTTCTTGGTGGCGTCGAAGTCCTCGGCCCGGCCGGGGTCCGGGGCGAAGCCGTCCCAGGAGGCGACCAGGTGCGGGTCGGTGCGGTCCTTGGCCTTCTTCGTGTCGAACAGGTACCAGATGAGGCCGGCGGTGCTCTTGCCGCTGCTGATCTTCGCGATCACCGGCCCTCCTTCCTCGTGAGGGCTTGGTTCGCGGCTGCTGCGATCCTGCGGACGGTGGTTCCGGTATCCGCCAGGGTGCGTTCGGCTTGGGCCAGAAGCTCGGTGTCCCCAGGCTGGGGATGACCACCGGCGTTGAGCTTGCGGGCGATCTGGTTGATGTTGTTGCCGATCCTGGCGACCTCCCCGCGGAGGGCAGTCAGCTCGTCGATGTAGTCGTCGAGCGGGGTGCGCTGACCCGGCAGGGCGAGGTCTCCGTGGATGTGGGCCATGACGACCGCGCCGACGTAGTGGGCTCCGGCGATGTTCAGTAACCTGGCTCGGGCGAGGATCGCTGTCTTCTCGTCGACGCTGTAACGGGCGTCGACACGCTGCTTGCGCTGGCCACTCGGATCTCGCTGGCGGCGACGGGCGACACGATGCAACGCGGCGGCTTCGGCTGCTCGCGGCAACGGGCTGACGGTCGGGAACGCTGACGGTCCTCCCTCGGGTGCCCCTTGGTGCCCGAACTCCTCCGCCACCCCCGGGGCGGAGGCATCCGCATGGGACCGGCCCTTGGACGGTCCAGCGGCATACCTTGCTGCGCTGGTGACCGCAGTGGTCGTCTCCTGGTGGTCGAGGGATTGAGGGCTGTTCGGGTGGGGCATGTGGCGGTTCTCCTCGGGGTGTGCGCGTGAAGTGGGTGGAGTCGTCGGCTGGCTCCCGGAAAAGCCACGGCGACGTTCTGTCTGCAGGTGCCGAGACCACCAGCATGGGGAGGGAGGGCTCTGAGGCGGGACCTTTCCGTCGCCGTCCCAAGCCGCAGTCCGGACGCTTCTCAGTCCGGTCCGTTAGGGGTTGGTCCGGGGACCGGGGTGGTCGGAAGGGTTCCGACCACCCCGTGCCTGTTCCGGTGGGGTGCGGTCAGCCGTCAGCGGGGGTGGTTGCGGATTCGGCTCGCAGGGTGTTCATGACCTCGGTCAGTCGTTCGCCGCCGATCTTGAGGCCCTTGTCCCTGATCGCTTGCAGGACGGTGGAGCGGGAGACTCGGCCATGCTCGGCGACGGCCATCCGGCCGATCTCGACGAGTTCGTCGAGAGTCGCGTCCGCCGGCCGTCCACCCCGTCGGATGGTCGCCGGTTCGCTGGTGAGCTGTTCCGGCTCAGGGAGGGATACCGGCGGGGGTGCCGTGTCGGTGGTGGTTTCGCGGGTGATGAGGATGTGGAGGTGGACGGCTCCGGCGAGGGCGAGCGGGGCGAGGGTGGACAGGATGCCGACGGTGAGGTCGCTCAGGTGCAGCGTGCCGGGCGGGCTCTGCTGGTTGATGCGCACGGCGTGGAGGGCGTTCGCCCAGATGCTGGCGCAGGTCGCGGTGCCGAACAGGGCCCATACGTAGAGGCGGGCCCGGAACGGGGCGGTGCGCAGGACGAGGAGAGCGCGTACGCCGTAGGCGATGAACCCGTCAATGACGAGCGGGAACAGGTAGGTGAGGAGTCCGCAGACATGGATGGCGACGGCCATCTGCTGGAGGGCGTCGTACGAGAGGGCGCAGGCGGCGGCACCGAGGGCGAGGATCGCGGCACGGTCCCAACTGGTCACTTGGTGACCGGTGCCGGGGTGCGCGGGCGGTATGGCGGATGTGGCCATGGGGTGCGTGCTCCTGGGGTGGTGCGTGGGGCTGTCGGCGTGGTCCGTATTTGCCGTCTTGGCCGTTGCAGGCGCAGGTCAGGGCCGGGACAGCAGTCGGGGCGTGCTGCCGTCCCGGCGGTACGGCTGTGGACGGACGGGGCTCGTTTCCCGTCCCACGGCGTGAGGCTGTGACCTGCAGTGATACGGCGGGTACGGCCGGGACGGCACAAGACGGATCGGGACGAGGCTTCGTGACCCGGGGTGGGGTGGTGGTGATCGTGTTTCCGTCTTGGGCCCGGTTGCCGTCTTGGCAGGATTCCTGTTGACCTGCAGGATCACGGCAGGGACGGCACGGACGGCAACCGGGGAGGCCGGTTCAGACCTCGGCGGTGACGGGGTCGGCGTCGATCGGGTGGACGGTGGGGCAGTAACGGCGCCAGGCATCGGCGAACTTGTTGCGGGTGTAGCCCTTGCGCTGGATGTCGCCGACGCGGACGTTGCCGGAGGCGATGTTGTAGTCGCGGAGCAGTGCGCCGAGTCCGCGCGGCGTCAGCCCGTTGCGGCCCCATTCCGCCCAGGGGGCCTCGGTGTCGCTGTTGAGGGCGAACAGGAGGTCGTCGGTGCTGAGGCTCTCCGGGTCTCCCTTGGCGTGGAAGATCCGCCGGATGTCGGCGAGGATCTTCGCCCCGCCGGGGTTCTCCTCCTCCGCCCGCTCCTCGGCCGCGACCATCCGCGCACACGCCGACCGCGCCAGACGGGGCCAGGACCCGCCCGAGAGGTCGGCAATGATCACCAAGGGTTCCCAGGTATCGGCCGCGCGGTCCTCCACCGGCAATTCCGGTTCCAGGTCGGCCGCTTCGTCCAGCAGGGGACAGGCCCAGGCGGCGATCCGGTCGCGCAGTTCGTGCAGGACCGGGATGTCACGGCGGGAGCGGAACGGCTTGACGTGCTCCCCCTCGGCCCGGCGGCGCATGCGGATCACCACGGCCCGGTCCATGATCGTGTCGGGGAGGTCGCCGATGCCCGCGATGGCGGCCATGGCGAAGGTGGCGAACTTGTGCGGGGTGTGGTCGTTGCCGACGACCCGGGTGACGTAACGGTTCCGCTGGTGCCCGGCGTTCAGCAGGCCGCGCATCTCCTCGTTCTTCTCCGCCTGCTTCGGTGTGCCGAAGATGGTGTCCGCCTCGTCGACCAGGAGCGTGGGCGGCTCCTCGGTGATCGACCGGAAGACCGCCGCCGGGGTGGTGTTGATGGTGAGCATCGGCTCGTGCACTGTCTCGGTCAGTACGTCCAGCAGCCGGGACTTGCCACACCGCTTCGCCGGACCGACCACCGCGAGACGCGGCGCGTGCTGCCACGCGGGTTGGAGATGAGTGGCCGCCACCCATAGCGTCACCGCGTCCAGCGCTTCTGGCGAGGGCAGGATCACGAACCTGGCTATCTGGGCACGCAGTTCGTCCAGCAGACCGGACCCGGCAGTCGGCTCCGGATCGGGCACCGCCTCCCCGAGCGACACCTCTGCCGGAGCAGAGGGCTCCCCGCCCTGGCCGCCCTGGTGGGCAGGATGTCCGGGGACAGCGACTGGGGGCCAGATGGGCTTGGTGGGGGTGGAATAGGGCTGGGTGGGGGCGTGTTCCACTGGGCGGCTCCTCTTCTGGCGGTGGCGGGCTTGCACGCCCTTACCGCCGGGTTGGTTCGTGACAGGCCGATGGGGGTTGCCAGGGCCTCCGGCGTTGCACCGCCGGAGGCCCGCTCCGTTCACTGAGTGAACGCGGCCGGTTCCGAGACGGAACAGGCCGGGCGTTCCCCGGAGGGAACACGGACACTACGTCCACACCCCTGCACAGTCCAGCGATTCTGTGTCAGCTCAGCGCAGAACCGCCTGCTACGCTCCCTGCCCCTCACGCCGCCAGTCCGAGCAGGCTCAACAGGTCCGCCGTTACGACCCGGTAGGCATTGCCGAGCCGCAGCACCTTGCACGGGTAGGCGCCCCGCTTCGCCAGCTCATAGCCCTTGCTCCGCCCCAATCCGAGCGCCCGGTTGCTGGTGTCCAGGTCAACGGCCACTGGGAGGGCGAGCAGCTCCTCCCGGCTCATCCCCTTCGGCCGCCCGTTCGTGGCGTCTTCACGCATACCGCATCTCCTCTTTCCGTGCAGCCGTCGGCGAACGCGCGGATCACGTCCGGCTCCAGGCCACTCCATAGAGGATCCTCAAGTTAATGTGTCTGCATGACACAACACGGTTTCGATGATGAAGAAGACGTTCCGGAGTGGGCGGACCGGATCAAGGCCAACGTGGCCAGCGAGGTCCGGCGCAGAAGGAAGGGGAGGGGATGGAGTGCGCAGGACCTGGCGGACCGCTGCGAGGAGCTGGGGCACCCGATCCCGCGCAACGTGATCGCCAACATGGAATCGGGCCGCCGCGCCACCCTGCCCCTGGTGGACGTCATGGTCCTGGCCGCCGCCCTGGAGACCTACCCGGTCTGCCTGATCTTCCCCGTCGGCTACGTCGAGAAGACCCAGGAGCTGCCGTTCCAGGACCTCGTGCCGACCTGGGATGCCCTACGACGCTTCACCGGCGAGCAGGACGTGCCCGGCCACGACGCCGGCCTGGTCTCCGACTTCGAGCATCACGCCAGCCTCGTACGAACCGCCCTCGCCGCGCTCGAAGAGGAAGAACGGGCGCGGTTCGCCGCCAAGGCAGCCACCGGCCGCTCCCAGCAGGAAGAAGCCGAGCGCAAGCGGACCGAGTACGCCGACCAGGCCATCTCCGCCAAGTACGCCCTCCGCCACCTCCGCCGGAACCTCCGTGACGAGGGGGCCACCCTGCCAGACCTGCCACCCGCACTGGGCGACATCGACCCGTCTGAACCTGACCCCGACACCACCTCGGAGGAACGCCTTTGAAGGGCTCCACCTACCGTCGCTGCTCCTGCCGCGACCCGAAGACCGGCAAGGAACTCGGCTCTTCCTGTCCCAAGCGCAACAGCAGGAACCACTGCACCTACTCCATACGACAGGAACTGCCGCCACGCGAGGACGGCAGCCGACGGTCCTTCGCCCGTGGTGGGTACAGCAGCCTCAAGGCCGCCCAGGCGGACCTCGACCACGTACGTGCCCTCATGGGGCTCGCCGAGACCGACGACCCTGAGGGTGTCCAGCTGACCGCGGAGATGCTGGCCGAGGTCAGTGGAGGAAAGCTGCCCCTGCCGGACGTGGAGGAGACCCGGCGACGCCTGAAAGCCGGTCAGGAACTCGTCGGCAGCCTCACCGTGGGCGAGTGGCTGGACCGGTGGCTCGCGGGCAAGCGGATCCGAAAGTCGGGCATCAGCCGCTACGAGACCGACGTCCGCGTGCACCTCAAACCCCACATCGGCGACCGTCGCCTCGACCGGCTACGCGTGAGCCACCTCAGCGAGATGTTCACCGCCATCACCGACGCCAACGCCGAGATCCTGGAGCAGAACGCCCAGCGGCGTGCGGCGGTCGAGGAGTTGGCGACCGTGCCCTGGAAGGGCGTGGAGAACCGGACCCGCCGCAAAACGATGAAGGCGGCGATCGACGCGATGCCGCCCTTCCGCCGCGTCACCGGGCCGTCCACCCGCCAGCACATCAAGGCCACCCTCCGCGCCGCTCTGAACGACGCGATCGGCCAGCAGATCATCACGTTCAACCCAGCGGCCCACGTCGAGATCGACCCGGTCCGCAAGCCGAAGGCCCTGGTGTGGACGGACGAACGGGTCGCCAAGTGGGAGCAGACGGCCGGGAAGCCCTCCCCCGTCATGGTCTGGACACCGGAACAGACCGGCGCCTTCCTCGACTTCGTGGCCGATGACCGGCTGTACGCCATGTGGCACCTGATCGCCTTCCGTGGCCTGCGTCGCGGCGAGGCGTGCGGGCAGCCGTGGTCGGAGACCAACCTCGACCGACACTCCCTCACAGTGACGGGTCAGCTCGTGCAGGACGGGTGGGAGGTCGAATCGTCCGAGCCGAAGACGGACAGCGGCTTCCGCGTCGTCGCCTTGGACAACGACACCGTCGACGTACTGGAGCGGCACCGCAAGCAGCAGGAAGCCGACCGCGCGGAGTGGGGCTCGGCCTGGGTGAACACCGGGCTCGTCTTCACCCAAGAGGACGGCTCCTGGCTCCACCCCGGCAAGGTCACCGACCTCTTCGAGCGCCTCGTCGCCGCCTCCGGCCTCCCGCCGATCCGGCTGCACGACCTCCGCCACGGCGCGGCCACCCTCATGCTCGCCGCCGGCATCGACGTGAAGATCGTGGCGGACACCCTCGGGCACAGCGACACCCGGATCACGCGGGACATCTACCAGAGCGTCCTGCCCCACGTCGGCAAGAGGGCCGCCGAAGCCACCGCCAAGCTGGTCCCGCTCCAACGGAAGGCGGAAGCGGAAGACGCCGCACGCAAGGCGGAGAAGGCCCGGAAGAAGGCCAAGCGCGCCAAGAAGGCCCAGGCCGAGGGCAAGAAGAAGACCGGGCGGAAGAAGCCCAAGAAGTAGGGCTGCGCCCTCTCCGCTCACGCATCGCTCACGCAAGCAAATCCACGCAACCTCAGCCGCGTGACGCGCATGCCCTGAACGACAGAAAACCCCAGGTCACGGGCTATGTGACCTGGGGTTTCTCTGAGCCGCCTTCGGGATTCGAACCCGAGACCTACGCATTACGAGTGCGTTGCTCTGGCCAACTGAGCTAAGGCGGCACGCTGCGGAGATGGCCCGTCCGGCGAAGACGCGTTCGCATCAGCAGCGGCGCCAAGTCTACAGGGTGGTTTTGGGTGCCCCGAACCATCCGGGGGGCCGGTGGGCCCGGTGCCGGGCAGGTCGGGGGTGGTCAGCGGCAGCGTTTGGCGAGGGCGGGGGCGGTGCCCTCCAGGAGGTAGGTGTTGATCGCGGTGTCGACGCAGTCGCTGCCGCGGCCGTATGCCGTGTGGCCGTCGCCGTCGTAGGTGAGGAGGCGGCCGGAGGAGAGCTGGGTGGCGAGGGACCGGGACCACTTGTAGGGGGTGGCGGGGTCGCGGGTGGTGCCGACGACGAGGATGGGGGGTGCGCCCTGGGCCGTGATGCGGTGAGGGGTGCCGGTGGCGGGAGTGGGCCAGTAGGCGCAGTTCAGAGCGGCCCAGGCGAAGTTCCGGCCGAAGGCAGGGGACGCCTTCTCGAACTCGGGGAGCGCGGACTCGACGGCCTTGGGGTCGGTGAAGGCGGGCGGGGCGTCGAGGCAGTTCACGGCCGCGTTGGCCATCATCAGATTGGCGTAGGAGCCGTCGCCGTCGCGCTCGTAGTAGGTGTCGGCGAGGGCCAGGAGGGCCGCGCCGTCGCCGTTCATGGCGCTCGTCAGGGCAGTACGGAGCTGGGGCCAGGCGCTCTCGTCGTACATGGCGGTGAGGACTCCGGTGGTGGCCAGCGACTCGCCGAGCCGCCGGGACTCGCCGGTGGGGACGGGCCG
Organism: Streptomyces sp. NPDC051018; assembly: GCF_044456085.1. Taxonomy (NCBI): domain Bacteria; kingdom Bacillati; phylum Actinomycetota; class Actinomycetes; order Kitasatosporales; family Streptomycetaceae; genus Streptomyces; species Streptomyces sp. NPDC051018. The sequence goes on along the minus strand of NZ_JBITFN010000012.1, from coordinate 221,972 downwards.
GGCGTCCAGTTCGGCGAAGAACGCCTTGAGGCGGTTGGAGGCGTCCGTGGTGGAGGTGGTGCCGAGGGGGCAGTCCTTGCGCTTGACGCAGTCCGCCGCGAAGGACCGGAACGCGGTCTCGAAGCCCTCGGTCTGGTCGCGGTTCAGCGCCCGGGCGGGCAGGGAGGGGTCCAGAGCGCCGTCGAGGACGAGGCGGCCGGTGCGGGAGGGGAACAGTTCGGCGTAGGTCGCGCCCAGGAAGGTGCCGTACGAGGCGCCCACGTACGTCAGCTTCTCGTCGCCGAGCACGGCGCGCAGAACGTCCATGTCCCGGGCCGCGTCGACGGTCGAGACATGCGGCAGGACCTTTTTGGAACGCTTCTCGCAGCCCGCCGCGAAGTTCTTGAACGCGGTGGCGAGGCGAGCCGTCTCGGCCGCGTCGTCGGGCGTCTGGTCGACCTGGGTGTACGTGTCCATCTCCTTCCCGGTCAGACACTCGACGGGCTCGCTGCGGGCGACGCCGCGCGGATCCATGGCGACCATGTCGTAGCGGGCGCGGACCGGGGCGGGATAGCCGATGCCCGCGTACGCCTGGAGGTAGCCGACGGCCGAGCCGCCGGGGCCGCCGGGGTTGACGTGGAGAGAGCCGAGGCGCTTGCCCGGGCCGGTGGCCTTCTTGCGGGCGACGGCCAGCCGGACGGAGTCACCGCCGGGCTTGTCGTAGTCGAGGGGGGCCTTCAGCGTGGCGCACTGGAAGCCCGGCACACCGCAGTCGCGCCACGACAGTTTCTGCGCGTAGTACGGCTTCAGTTCCGCCGCCGGGGCTGATGTCGCGCCCGAGCCCGAGCCGCCCGTCGTGGACGCGGAGGCGCTGGGCGAGGAGCCCCCGCCGGTGCAGCCGGACAGCAGCACGCCGGCCGCGGCCAGCACGAGAGCGGAACTTCGGAGTACGCGCCTTGGATCCATGTCCGGAGCGTAGGGGACACGGCGGAGGGTTGCCCATTCGTACCGGTACGAACCGGTGTGGCGCCCCGTCCCGCGCTCCGGTCCTGCCCCTGGCCCGCGGCACCGCGCACGCTCGCACAACCAGTTCGATCCTGTCGGCGTTCGGGTACACGACACGCCGACCCCTCGCCCGCGCGGGGGACGCGCGGGCGGCGCACCGACGGGGCGCGGCCTCGCCGACGAGCCCGTCGGGGGTCCCTCAGCCCGAGCGGGGTCTCACCCCGCGCGCAGCGCCATCGTCATCGCCTCGACCGCCAGCAGCGGAGCCACATTCGCCTCCAGCGCCTCACGGCAGGCGATCACCGCCTCTATCCGGCGCAGGGTGCGCTCGGGCGTGGAGGCACGGGCGAGCCGGTCGAGTGAGTCCCGTACGTCGTCATTGGCGATCGCGACCTCGCTGCCCAGCTGGAGGGTGAGCACATCGCGGTAGAACCCGGTCAGATCGCTGAGGGCCAGATCCAGGCTGTCGCGCTGCGTACGCGTCTTGCGTCGCTTCTGCCTGTCCTCCAGCTCCTTCATCACCCCGGCGGTCCCGCGTGGCATCCGCCCGCCCTGGGCAGCGCCGAGCGCCGTCTTCAGCTCCTCCGTCTCCTTGGCGTCGACCTCGTCGGCGACCTGCTTGGCGTCCTCGGCGGCGGCGTCGATCAGCTCCTGCGCGGCCTTGAAGCAGCCGCCGATGTCGTCGACCCGCAGCGGCAGCTTCAGCACGGTCGACCGCCGGGCGCGGGCCCGCTCGTCGGTGGCGAGGCGGCGGGCCCGGCCGATATGGCCCTGAGTGGCGCGCGCCGCCGCGGCGGCGACGTCGGGCTCGATGCCGTCCCGCCGGATCAGCACATCGGCGACCGCCACGACCGGTGGCGTACGCAAGGTCAGATGGCGGCAGCGCGAGCGGATCGTCGGCAGCACATCCTCCAGCGAGGGCGCGCACAGCAGCCATACGGTGCGGGGCGCGGGTTCCTCGACGGCCTTCAGGAGCACATTGCCCGCGCCCTCCGTGAGGCGGTCCGCGTCCTCCAGGATGATCACCTGCCAGCGCCCGACGGCCGGGGAGAGCTGGGCGCGGCGGACGAGATCACGCGTCTCCTTGACGCCGATGGAGAGCAGGTCGGTACGGACGACCTCCACATCGGCATGCGTCCCCACGAGGGCGGTGTGGCAGCCGTCGCAGAACCCGCAGCCCGGCGCGCCGCCGAGGGCCCTGTCGGGGCTGACGCACTGGAGCGCGGCGGCGAAGGCGCGGGCTGCGGTGGAACGCCCCGACCCCGGCGGCCCCGTGAACAGCCACGCGTGCGTCATCTTGGACGCGTCGGGGGGGTGCTCCCCCTGGGCCACGGCGGTGACGAGGACGTCCGCGTCCCGCGCGGCGGCGGCGAGCTGCGCCTGCACGCGCTCCTGCCCGACGAGGTCGTCCCATACGGCCATATGCCGTCACCTGCCTCTGCCTTGTACTGGGACCTCCATTGTGAGGGAGGGGTATGACAACGGGGTCCGGGACGCCCGAGAAGGGACCCGGGCATCTGACGGGGTCCGGTGCCGTGCCCATCACCCGGTGCGGTGCCCCCGTCCCAGGACACCCGACGAAGGCCCGGGGGCGCGGAACAACGGAGTCCGGGGGCGCCCGACGAAGGTCCGAGACGCCGGCCATCGGAATCCGGGGCGCCCGACGGGGGCCGGGAGCCCCCGGCAACCGGCCGGGGCCGCCCGACAGGCCCCCGGTGTCGTACCCACGCCCCCTCGGAGCGTGCCAACGACCCTGGAAACCGCCGCCCCCGGGTCCAGTCCAGGGCCCCGGAAGCCCAAGGGCAGCCCCGGTCAGCCCCTCCGCCTGCGCCCGTCGTCCTCGTCGTCGTGGGGACCCAGCAGTTCGTCGGCCAGGGTGGGAAGGTCGTCCAGCGGGGTCTCCTCCGCCCAGTCCGAGCGGCGGCGGGGGCGGCCCGTGTCCGGATCCACCTGGGGAAGTTCACGCGTACGGTCGTTCGGGCCGACCGACGACGCGCCGGAGCGGGAGCCGGAGCCGGAAGAACCAGACGAACCCGAGCGGCCGGATGAACCGGATGAACGGGAGGGGCCGGCCGGACCCGCGGCACGCGAGGAACCCGACGCGCGTGAAGACCCCGCCCGCTCGTCGCGGAAGATGCCCTGCGGGACCCTGTCCTCCGGAGACTCGCCCCGGACCGGCGGAAGGACCGCGGTCTCCGCCGCATCAGCCCCTTCGGACCCCCGGGACTCTCCAGGCCCTCGGGACCCTCCGGACTCTCCAGCGGCTCCCGCCGCCTCATCCGTACCCGCAGCCGTCCCCTCGGCCCCGGAATCGGACCGTCCCGGCGCCACCGACGGCAGCACCGCCGTCTCGGCCGTGTCCGACGGCGGCGAGACCTTCGGAACCTCCTGGGTGATGTCGTCCGGGCGGACCACGGGCGTCGGCACCGTGACCTCGTTCGGCGAGACCCCGGACGCCTCCGAGGCCGCCTCGGCCGCGGAAGCCGCCCGCGCCGCCGCCTCCGCCCGACGCTCCTCATCCGCCCGACGTTCCTCTTCCGCCTGCCGCGCCTCTTCGGCCCGACGCGCCTCCTCCGCAAGCCGGGCCGCCTCGGCCTCAGCCCTGCGAGCCGCCTCCGCCTCCGCCCGGCGGGCCTCCTCCGCCCTCAGCAGCGCCTCCTCGGCCTTGCGCTGCTTCTCCAGCCGGCGTTCCTCCGCCTCGGCCCGCAGCCGGGCCTGCTCCTCCGCGAGCTTGCGCAGACGCTCCTGCTCCTCGCGGTGCGCCTTCTCCTCGGCCTCCCGCTTGCGGCGCTCCTCATCCGCGAGCCGCCGCGCCTCTTCGGCGCGCCGGCGGGCCTCCTCCGCCTGGCGCTCGGCCTCACGCTGCCGCGCGGCCTCCTCCTCGGCCTTGCGCCGGGCCTCCTCCTCGGCGCGGAGCCTCGCGAGCTGCTCCTGGCGCTCGCGCTCCAGACGCTCCTCCTCCGCCTTGCGCGCGGCTTCTTCCTCGGCCTTGCGGCGCGCTTCCTCCTCGGCCGCCTTGCGCGCCTCCTCCTGTGCCTTCACCTCGGCGGCGGAGAGCGGGAGCAGCTGGTCGAGCCGGTGGCGTACGACGGTGGTGACGGCCTCCGGCTCCTGGCCGGCGTCCACGACGAGATACCGGCCGGGGTCGCCCGCCGCGAGGGTGAGGAAGCCCGCGCGCACCCGCTGGTGGAACTCGGCGGGCTCGGACTCCAGCCGGTCGGGCGCCTCGGTGAAGCGCTCGCGCGCGGTCTCGGGCGAGACGTCCAGCAGAACCGTCAGATGCGGTACGAGCCCGTCCGTGGCCCACCGCGAGATCCGGGCGATCTCCGTCGGGGACAGATCGCGCCCGGCGCCCTGATAGGCGACGGAAGAGTCGATGTAGCGGTCGGAGATGACGATCGCCCCGCGCTCCAGGGCGGGCCGTACCACCGAGCCGACGTGTTCGGCGCGGTCGGCGGCGTACAGCAGCGCCTCGGCGCGGTTCGTCAGTCCGGCGGACGAGACGTCGAGCAGGATCGATCGCAGCCGCTTCCCGACCGGGGTCGCGCCCGGTTCGCGGGTGACGACGACCTCGTGCCCCTTCGCCCGGATCCACTCGGCGAGCGCCTCGACCTGGGTGGACTTCCCGGCGCCGTCTCCGCCCTCGACGGCGATGAAGAAGCCGGTGGCGGCGGGCGCCTGCGCCGGGTCCGCGCCACCGCGCAGCGCGTCGCCGAGGTCACGCCGCAGCGGCACGCCCGAGCGGTCGTCCGTCTTGGCGAGGACGATCGCGGCCACGGGCAGCAGCAGCGCGCCCACCAGCATCAGCGTGAAGGCGGCCCCGCCGTGCGCGAAGACGAAGTCCCCGCTCGCGAGCCGGTGCGGTCCGATCGCGGCGGCGAGCAGCGGCGCGCCGATCGCGCCGAGACCGATGCCGACCCGGACGACGGCCTGGAGGTGGTCGGTCATCCGGATGCGCCGGGGCTCCTCCACCTCCTGGTCGATGAGCGTGTGCCCGGTGCTCGCCGCGACTCCCGCCGACACCCCGGCGAGCAGCGCGATGAACAGCACGGTCGCCGTGTCCGGCACCAGCCCCATCGCGAGCAGGGCCACTCCGGTGATCGCGAGGGCGAGCGCGAGCAGCCGCCGGCGCGACAGCGCGGGCAGTACGTACTGCGCACCCCGGATCCCGAGGGCACTGCCGCCGGTCAGCGCGAGCACGAGGAGCGCGAAAGCGGCGGCTCCGCCTCCGAGGTCGATGGAGTGCAGTACGGAGACGGCGACGGCCGACGAGATCGCGGCCGCGACCGCCCCGCAGCCGAGGACGAGCAGCGGTATGGCTCCCGTACGCCCCTTGTCCGTACCCGTCCGGCGGGCCTTGTCACCCGCTGGACGTGCCTTGTCGGTGCCCGCTTGACGTGCCTTGTCGGTGCCCGCCGGCGCGGCCGGGGAGACGACCGCGGGCCGCAGCAGCCCTTCGAGCGGCGAGCGCGGCCTCGACGTCTGGGTGTTCGGCAGTTCGACGAAGAACAGCGCCGAGACGGACGCGGCGAAGAGACCGGCCGCGACGTAAGACCCGAGGGCCGCCGGGTGCAGCAGGAACCATTCGACGCCCTGGCCGATCAGTTCGCCGATGAGGGTGGCGACGAGCAGGACGGCCGCGCCGAGGGGGATCGCGGCGAAGGAGGTGCGCAGCCACAGCCGGCGCAGCGCCTCCCGATGGTCCGGAAGCGGGCGTACGGCCGCGCCCTCCGGCGGTGGCGCGGGCAGCAGCGCGGGGGCGGCACCGTCACGGGCGACGGTCCAGAAGCGTTCCGCCGCGCCGATGAGGAAGACCGTGACCAGCAGGATCACCGTCGCGTTCGCGGGGGTCCAGTCGATCCACAGCGGTGCCACGATGAGCAGAGCGAGCCGCAGCCCGTCCGCCCCGATCATCGTCCAGCGTCGGTCGAGGGGGCCCTTCGGCGAGGTCAGCGAGGTCAGCGGGCCGAGCAGTACGGCTCCGAAGAGCAGTGTGGCGAGGACGCGGGCGCCGAGCACGGCGGCGACGGCGAAGGCCGCACCGCGGTAGCCGCCGCCGAACATGCCCTGGGTCACCGCCGCCTGAAGGGTCAGCAGCAGGAGGACGAGGACGGCGACGGCGTCTCCGACGCCTCCCACGACCTGGGCGTTCCAGAGTCTCTTCAGCGTGGGGACCCGCAGCAGGGCGCGCAGGGCCCGCTCACGGGAGTCCGCGACGAGGTCACTGTGCGTACCGTTGGGCTCGTGGGGGTGCTGGGGTGCGGAGGTGCCGGAGTCCGAGGCAGTCTCTGAGGCGGTGCTCACGACCGCCTGCTGCTCGGCTGGCTGCTCGGCTCGCGTCATCCGCCCAGCCTATCCGGAGCGCCGTACTCCCCGGAGGGTCGTCCGAACATACGGGCGCAGTGCGCGACGGCTCACGGGCGCCCGCGCGCGGCGACCGGGGCGGGGGCCCGGCAGACGTTCCGGGACAGGGTGCGCACAGCGGGCCCACCCTGCCCATACTGCCGGTAACCAAGGGCGCGCCCGGTCAGCCCCGACGCGCCCCGCGACCGGGCGAACCCCGACCGCCGGGGTCCGTACCGATCGTCCCGGTACTCGTCCCGCTTACTCGTCCTCGGCCGCGGAGGCCGCCGACCTGCCGGCCGTGGCCTTCTTCGCCGCGGTCTTCTTGGCGGTGGTCTTCTTCGCGGCCGTCTTGGCCGCCGTCTTCTTCGCCGCGGTCTTCTTCGCGGGAGCCGCCTTCTTCGCCGGCGCCTTCTTGGCGGGTGCCTTCTTCGCCGCCGCCTTCTTCGCGGTCTTCTTGGCGGGGCCCTTGGCACGCTTCTCGGCGAGCAGTTCGTACCCGCGCTCGGGCGTGATCTCCTCCACGCTGTCGCCGCTCCGCAGCGTCGCGTTGGTCTCGCCGTCGGTGACGTACGGACCGAACCGGCCGTCCTTGACGACCACCGGACGTTCACTCACCGGGTCGGTCCCCAGCTCCTTCAGCGGCGGCTTGGCGGCGGCCCGCCCGCGCTGCTTGGGCTGGGCGTAGATCGCGAGCGCCTGCTCCAGCGTGATCCCGAAGAGCTGGTCCTCGCTCTCCAGCGAACGCGAGTCGGTGCCCTTCTTCAGATACGGGCCGTAGCGGCCGTTCTGCGCGGTGATCTCCACCCCCTCCGCGTCGGTGCCGACGACCCTGGGCAGCGACATCAGCCTGAGCGCGTCGTCCAGGGTGACGGTGTCCAGCGACATGGACTTGAAGAGGGAGGCCGTACGCGGCTTGACCGCGTTCTTGCCGGTCTTCGGGGTGCCCTCGGGCAGGATCTCGGTGACGTACGGGCCGTAGCGGCCGTCCTTCGCGACGATCTCGTTGCCCGACACGGGGTCCTTGCCCAGTGCGAAGTCACCGCTCGGCTTGGCCAGCAGCTCCTCCGCGTACTCCACGGTCAGTTCGTCGGGCGCGAGGTCGGCGGGCACATCGGCGCGCTGATGCCCCTCCGCGTCCTTCTCCCCGCGCTCGACGTACGGGCCGTAGCGGCCGACCCGCAGCACGATCCCGTCGCCGACGGGGAAGCTGGAGATCTCCCGGGCGTCGATCGCGCCGAGATCGGTGACCAGGGCCTTGAGGCCGCCGAGGTGGTCGCCGTCGCCATTGCCCGCGGCGGACGCGCTACCGGCGCCCGGGGCGGCCCCCTCGGAGCCCTCGCCGAAGTAGAAGCGCTTCAGCCACGGCACCGCCTGCGCCTCGCCCCGCGCGATGCAGTCGAGGTCGTCCTCCATCTTGGCGGTGAAGTCGTAGTCGACGAGCCTGCCGAAGTGCTTCTCCAGCAGATTGACGACGGCGAAGCTCAGGAAGGAGGGCACCAGGGCCGTCCCCTTCTTGAACACATAGCCGCGGTCGAGGATGGTGCCGATGATCGAGGCGTAGGTGGAGGGGCGGCCGATCTCGCGCTCCTCCAGCTCCTTGACCAGCGACGCCTCGGTGTAGCGGGCGGGCGGCTTGGTGGCGTGGCCGTCGACCGAGATCTCCTCGGCGGCGAGCGGGTCGCCCTCCTCGACCTGCGGCAGCCGGCGCTCACGGTCGTCGAGCTCGGCGTTCGGGTCGTCGGCGCCTTCCACATACGCCTTCATAAAGCCGTGGAAGGTGATCGTCTTGCCGGACGCGGAGAACTCGGCGTCCCGGCCGTCCGACGCCGTACCGGCGATCTTGACCGTGACCGAGTTCCCGACCGCGTCCTTCATCTGGGAGGCAACGGTCCGCTTCCAGATCAGCTCGTACAGCTTGAGCTGCTCGCCGGTCAGCCCGGTCTCGCCCGGGGTGCGGAAACGATCACCCGAGGGCCGGATGGCCTCGTGCGCCTCCTGCGCGTTCTTGACCTTGCCCGCGTACACCCGGGGCTTGTCGGGCAGATAGCCCGCCCCGTACAACTGGGTGACCTGCGCGCGGGCGGCGGCCACGGCGGTGTCGGAGAGAGTCGTGGAGTCCGTACGCATATAGGTGATGAAGCCGTTCTCGTACAGCTTCTGCGCGACCTGCATGGTGGCCTTGGCCCCGAAGCCCAGCTTGCGGGAGGCCTCCTGCTGGAGCGTCGTCGTACGGAAGGGGGCGTACGGCGAGCGGCGGTACGGCTTGGACTCGACCGAGCGGACGGCGAACGAGGCGTTCTCCAGCGCGGCGGCCAGGGCGCGCGCTTCCGTCTCGTCGAGGTGGAGCACCTGGCCCGACTTCAGCCGGCCGTCGGGGCCGAAGTCACGGCCCTGCGCGACCCGCTGTCCGTCGACCGAGTTCAGGCGGGCCGTCAGTGAGGACGGGTCGGACTGGTCCCCGGCGCGGCCGGTGGAGAAGGTGCCGGTCAGATCCCAGTACTCGGCGGAGGTGAACGCCCTGCGCTCCCGCTCCCGCTCCACGACGAGCCTGGTCGCCACCGACTGGACCCGGCCCGCGGAGAGCCGGGGCATGACCTTCTTCCACAGGACCGGCGAGACCTCGTAGCCGTAGAGACGGTCGAGGATACGGCGGGTCTCCTGGGCGTCGACCATGCGCTTGTTCAGCTCGCGCGGGTTGGCGACGGCGTCGCGGATCGCGTCCTTGGTGATCTCGTGGAAGACCATCCGGTGGACGGGGACCTTGGGCTTGAGGACCTCCAGCAGATGCCAGGCGATGGCCTCGCCCTCGCGGTCCTCATCGGTGGCGAGATAGAGCTCGTCGGAGGCGGCGAGCTGCTCCTTGAGCTTCTTGACCTGCGCCCTCTTGTCGGCGTTGACGACATAGACGGGCTGGAAGTCGTGCTCGACGTCGACACCGAGACGGCGGACCTCACCGGTGTACTTCTCGGGAACCTCGGCGGCGCCGTTGGGGAGGTCGCGGATGTGCCCGACGCTCGCCTCGACGACATAGCCGGGGCCGAGGTACCCCTTGATCGTCTTCGCCTTGGCAGGCGACTCGACGATCACGAGTCGGCGGCCGCCCTGTGCGGTCTCGCTGGTCGGGAACAACTTCGCTCTTCTCTCCGGTCGACGCTCGATGGGCAGACACGGCAGTACGGCGCTGGTCGCGCACACCGCTGTGACGCTGCAATGGTGCCCGCAGATCCCGCGAAATGCCCATGCGGAGGCTGCGTGGTGCTGCTGCCGCTGCGGAGTGTGACGGTACAACCCGCCCCCGTGTCAAACGGCAAAAGCCCGCAACGGCCACTCGAACGGTAACCCGAGTCCGGGCATTCCTGCCGCCCGGACCGGCACGTGGAGGCGCGGGAACCCCGCTCAGACGCGGCCGAAGCACCACAGCCCGAGGGCGAGGGAAACGACACCGGAGAGGGTCGTGAGGGCGACGGCCGTGGCGGGACTCACTCCCTGGGCGACCGGCGCGCGGTGCATCACGCGCACTCCGGTCCACAGCAGCAGCGCCGCCCCGAACAGCGCGAACGCCGTTCCCGCGAAGATCGCCGGACCGCTCTCCATACCCGCACCCCGCCTTTCTGTGTACTGCCGCGTCGCCGGGGGATCACGGAGGCTCTGCCCCGGGTCGAGGCTGGCACCCCGGGGCGTCGGAGACACGAATTCCGGGTGAACGACGCGTGGGTTCACCCGGGCGGCGCTCCCCGCCCGGCCCTCCGGCTGCCCGCCCGGGCTCTCCGGTTCCCCGGCCCCTCGGACTCGCGGGCCCGGTACACGGAGCCCTCGGGGAAGAAATGGGGCGGGGCGGCACGGGTTCTGCGGGTGTGGCTGCGGGATCCGTGTGATCACGGGGTGACCGGGCCCGGAGGAAGCAGGGGGCGGACCGGCCGATGAGGTGGTCCGGTCCGGGCGCCGGGTGAACAGGCGGGTGAGGCGGGGCCGACATACCGGGGGCGGAGGGGGACGACAGAGCGGGTGGGACAAGGCACGTAACCGAACATTGGCCGATTTCACCCCCTCATCCGGCTCGATCTACCATCCCCCACTCCCCCGCGCCCGGCTCGTGCCCCTCCGTATGACAGCCGGTCCGGGAGGGCTTGTGTCCGCCCCGGTACGTGGGCGGCACCGGAGGCACGGGGGCCCTGCGAGGCCCCGGCACGAGCACCGCGCGTGTTACCCGACCGGCGTCACCGGTTCCAGGAAGCCCTCCTCCACCAGGAGCCGGAGCGCCTGCGGGGTGCGGTCGCGCAGCAGGACCGGGTCCTCCTCGATGAGCTGGGCGATCGCGTCCAGAATGCGGCCCGCGCTCAGCGTCCCGTCGCACGCCCCGGCGAAGCCCGCCCCCACCGTGTCGACCTTGGTGGCCCGCCGCATCCCCCGGCTCTGCCGCAGGACCACATGCTCGGGGTGCTCCGCGCCCGGCAGCCCGACCTGCTCCTGCGTCACCCCGTCCGCGAGAACGAAGTGGTCGGCGAGCAGGGCCGCGTCGTCATGGGTGCGCAGATACTCCTGGCGGGCGAAGTGGGCCCGTACGCTCTCGCCGAGCGGCTGCTCCACCGGGTGCGGCCACTCCTCCACGACGACCGAGGGCCGACCGGAGTCCGATCTCCGCAGGGTGATCCAGCCAAAGCCGACCGCCTTGGTCCCGCGCGCCTCGAACTCGTCCAGCCATGCCCCGTACCGCGCCGCGTACGCCCCCGGGTCCCCCCGGTGGTCGCCGCTGTCGCGCAGCCACAGCTCGGCGTACTGCGTGATGTCCTGCACCTCGCGCTGCACGATCCAGGCATCGCACCCGCGCGGCACCCAGGAGCGCAGCCGGTCCTGCCACTCCTCGCCCTCCACGTGCTGCCAGTTGGCGAGGAACTGGGCGAACCCCCCGTGATTCAGCCGGCCGCCCGCCTGCTGAACGAGTGAGCGGCACAGATCGTCCCCACCCATTCCACCGTCCCGGTATGTCAGACGGGTGCCGCCGTCCACGGCCCCGGGCGAGATCACGAACGGCGGGTTCGACACGATCAGGTCGTACCGGTCCTCCCCGGCAGGCTCGAAGAGGGAACCCTCCCGCAGCTCGGCCCCGGGCGCGCCGGAGAGCGCGAGCGTGAGCCGGGTGAAGGCCAGGGCGCGCGGGTTCAGATCGGTGGCCGTGACCCGGGTGGCGTGCTGCGCCGCGTGCAGCGCCTGGATGCCGGATCCGGTGCCGAGGTCGAGGGCGGACTCCACCGGCGTACGGACCGTGATCCCGGCGAGGGTCGTGGACGCGCCGCCGACACCCAGGACGACCCCCGCGCCCTGACCGCCCGCGCCCGCCGCGCCGCCGACCGCGCACCCGAGGTCGGAGACGATGAACCAGTCCTGCCCCTCGGGCCCGCCGTAGGGCCGTACGTCCACCGTGGCGCGGAGCGAGTCACCGTCGCGCACCACCCAGCCGCCGGCGAGGCACTCCTCCAGCGGCAGGGCGGCCCGGGCTCTGTCGTACGCCACGGGCCGCTGGAGCAGGAACAGCCGGACCAGGGTCTGCAGGGGACCGTCCCCCCGGGTGGCGCGCTGTGCGGGCACGGTCTCGCTGCGGGCGAGCGCCGCGTACGCGGAGGCGCCGAGCAGGTCGAGCAGCCCGTCGGCGGTGAAATCGCCGGCGAGAAGGGCCTCGCGCAGCCTGAGCGCGTGGTCGGGCGAGGGGATGTCCGGAACGGCACGGGTCGTACTCACCCGACCATTGTGTCCGCCGCCACTGACAATCGCCGCCCCCGCCCCGGCTCGGCCCGAGGGCTCAGCTCAGCCCGGCCCGGGCTGGGCCGGGCCCGGAGAGCGGCCGGCCCCCGGACCGGGACCTCTCGCGCCGGGCGCACCCGGCGGCCCGGCAGCGGCGGTCCTACGGAGCCGAGACCGCCTTGGGGCTCGGCGGCGCGACCGGCTTGCAGCCCGGCTGCTTCGCCATCGCCTTGCCCGTGGTGCTCACCCGCAGCTTGTTCCACGCGGCGCGGTTCTGCTCGATCTTCGCCAGCCCGTCGGCGATCGGCTTCAGACCGTCCGCGAACTTCTGCTGGTCCTGCGCGTCGAGCGCGTCGATCTGCTTCTTCAGGTCGAGATACGACTTGGCGTTGGCGTCGAATTCGGCGACGGCCGCGTCCACCAACTCGCGGTCCTCCTTGACGGGGGTCTGCCCGGCGGTGCGGTAGGCGGCGGCGAACGCCTTGTTCACATCGGAGAGGTCCTGGAAGGCCTTGGAGTCGGCGGCCTGGATGTCGCCCGGCTTGCCGTCCGACGCGGTCGAGCGGATGAGCTGTTCGACCTGGGCCTGCTTCTGGATCTGCGGCTTCGCCAGATCGCAGTACTTCGCGGCCCAGTCGTCGACCGAGTCCTTGTCATCACCGCCGCAACCGGACAGTGCCAGTACCAGTACGACGCTGCCGGACAGGGCGGCCGCAAGCTTCTTGTTCACCGGATTCGGTCCCTTCCAAGGCTCCTCGCGCCCCGGAACATACACGCCGTGTGGGCGGCAAACGCATGCCAGTCGCCGGGTTCATCCACTCTTGTAACCATTTGCACCAAGGGAGACAAGACTCACCCGGAGCGGGCAAACGAACGGACGGCGTGTCAGGACACGCCGTCCGTTCGCCTCTTGAGCGGAAGTGGGAGTGCTGAGGGGGTTCGGATCCGGTCTCGTGCTGTGACCGGACCGGGGCGCGCCCGATGGATCCTGCCGGGCCCTAGGTCACGGTCGCGGGGTCGGACGATGTGGCATTGCGCTCGGCGGAACCGGTCTCGTCGTCCCCGACGGCGATGCCCCGCCGCTTGGAGATGTAGACGGCCCCGACGATGACCAGGATGGCGAGGACCGCCACCAGGGCCCTGACCGGGGCGCTGGCGTCGTCCCCGTAGCTGAACTGGATCACCGCGGGCGCGATCAGCAGCGCCACCAGGTTCATCACCTTCAGCAGGGGGTTGATCGCCGGTCCGGCCGTGTCCTTGAACGGGTCGCCGACGGTGTCGCCGATGACGGTCGCGGCATGGGCCTCGCTGCCCTTGCCGCCGTGGCTGCCGTCCTCGACGAGCTTTTTGGCGTTGTCCCAGGCGCCTCCGGAGTTCGCGAGGAAGACCGCCATCAGGGTGCCGGTGCCGATCGCGCCCGCGAGGAACGCGCCGAGCGCCCCCACACCGAGGGAGAACCCGACCACGATCGGGGTCAGCACGGCGAGGAGCCCCGGGGTGGCGAGTTCCCTGAGCGCGTCCTTGGTGCAGATGTCGACGACCCGCCCGTACTCGGGCTTCTCGGAGTAGTCCATGATCCCGGGGTGCTCGCGGAACTGCCGCCGCACCTCGTAGACCACCGCCCCCGCCGAGCGGGAGACCGCGTTGATCGCCAGCCCCGAGAAGAGGAAGACGACCGCCGCGCCGAGGACCAGCCCGACCAGGTTGTTGGGCTGGGAGATGTCCATGACGAGATTCAGGGGCGCGCCGTCCCCGACCTTCTCACCGACGTCCCTGGCCGCGGTCGCGATGGCATCGCGATACGAGCCGAAGAGCGCGGCGGCCGCCAGTACGGCGGTGGCGATGGCGATCCCCTTGGTGATGGCCTTGGTGGTGTTGCCGACGGCGTCCAGGTCGGTGAGCACCTGCGCGCCCGCGCCCTCGACGTCACCGGACATCTCGGCGATGCCCTGCGCGTTGTCGGAGACGGGTCCGAAGGTGTCCATGGCGACGATGACGCCGACGGTGGTGAGCAGACCGGTACCGGCCAGCGCCACCGCGAAGAGGGCCAGCATGATCGATGTGCCGCCGAGCAGGAACGCCCCGTACACACTCAGCCCGATCAGCAGCGCCGTGTAGACGGCGGACTCCAGCCCGATGGAGATACCGGCGAGGATCACGGTCGCCGGGCCGGTCAGCGAGGACTTGCCGATGTCCTTCACCGGACGGCGGCTGGTCTCGGTGAAGTAGCCGGTGAGCTGCTGGATCAGAGCCGCCAGCACGATGCCGATCGCAACGGCGACGAGCGCCAGTATCCGCGGATCGCCGCCGTGCGAACTGATGGCGGCCTCGGTCACACCCTCCAGATCGGCGTAGGAGGAGGGCAGATAGAGGAAGACGGCCACGGCCACGAGGACGAGGGAGATCACCGCGGAGATGAAGAATCCGCGGTTGATGGCGGTCATACCGCTCCGGTCGGCGCGCCGCGGGGCGACCGCGAAGATGCCGATCATCGCGGTGAGCACCCCGATCGCCGGAACGATCAGCGGAAAGGCGAGTCCGGCGTCGCCGAAGGCCGCCTTGCCGAGGATGAGGGCCGCGACCAGCGTGACGGCGTACGACTCGAAGAGGTCCGCGGCCATGCCCGCGCAGTCGCCGACGTTGTCGCCCACATTGTCGGCGATGGTGGCGGCGTTGCGCGGGTCGTCCTCGGGGATGCCCTGCTCGACCTTGCCGACGAGGTCGGCGCCGACGTCGGCGGCCTTGGTGAAGATGCCTCCCCCGACCCGCATGAACATGGCGATCAGGGCAGCGCCGAGGCCGAAGCCCTCCAGGACCTTGGGGGCGTCGGCGGCGTAGACGAGGACGACACAGGAGGCACCCAGCAGGCCGAGGCCCACCGTGAACATGCCGACCACACCTCCCGTACGGAATGCGATCTTCATGGCCTTGTGCGCCACGGCCGTCAGATCCTTTTCCGGCTCGCCTTTTGCCGGAGTCGCCTCACGCGCGGCTGCGGCCACACGCACATTGGCCCGTACGGCAAGACGCATACCGATGTATCCGGTGGCCGCCGAGAAAAGCGCACCCACCAGGAAGAACACCGAGCGTCCGGCACGCTGTGACCAGTCGTCCGCCGGAAGAAGCAACAGCAGGAAGAACACCACGACGGCGAAGATGCCGAGGGTGCGCAACTGCCGTGCCAGATAGGCATTCGCGCCTTCCTGTACCGCCGCCGCGATCTTCTTCATGGAGTCGGTGCCCTCGTCGGCGGCCAGCACCTGGCGTACCAGCAGCTGGGCCACGACCAGAGCCGCCAGCGCCACCACGGCGATGACGACGACGATCATTCGATTGTCGTTTGTCAGCACCGCGGCCGAGAGGGAAGTCGGATGATCGATCATTTCCGTTTTAAAGAGCCCCGCCATTCGTCCTCCTTGACGTCGTTCAGAGCTCAAGATGTGGACGGATTGTAGGGAGCGGAACCCGATCTAAACAGGGCACGACAAATGCAATTGACCTTCGCTTGCCATCCAGCAAATGATCAGGTTCCCCAAGCGACCCCGAAAGAAGTAATGGGGCAAAGGCATTGACACATGATCGATGATCTATGAAATGATCTAGATATAAAACGAAAGAGGCCCTGCTGAGCAGGGCCTCTTCACACAAATGGACCGCCGGGACCGCCGTACGAGAACGGGGTCGGGGGTCCCCGCGGGATCAGGGCAGGGCGCTGACGGGCGCCGTCGGCCAGCTCATACGGATTACACCGCCCTCGTCGCTGGTGGAGACCTCCATGTCGTCGACGAGCCCGCTGATCACCGCCAGGCCCATCTCGTCCTCGCCCTCGGCCTCCTCGTCACCGCCGACGCGCCCGCCGGATCCGCTCCGGGATCCCTCGGTGCCCGGGCCGGGGACCTCGTCCCCCACCTCGATCGAGAAGGTCTTGTCCTCCTCGGTCAGCACGACCTTGATGGGGGCCGTGATGCCATGGCCGCGATGCAGCCCCACAGCACGGCTGCACGCCTCACCGACCGCGAGCCGGACCTCGTCCAGCACTGCCTCGTCGACCCCCGCCCGGCGCGCCACGGCAGCGGCCACCAAGCGGGCGGTCCTCACATGCTCGGGCTGAGCGCTGAAACGAAGTTCGACGGTGGCCATGCCATCCCCCTCGGACGTACGGGCGTGCATCTCGGGGGCCCGGGCTGGCTGCCCGGTACCCCTCCTCTTCCGGTGGTCTCGGAAAGTCCCGGGCCGACCTCAGTCGGTGGCCGCGACGGCATCGTCGACCGTGGTGTGGATCGGGAACACCTTGGTGAGACCCGTGATCCGGAAGATCTTGAGAATGCGCTCCTGGTTGCAGACCAGGCGCAGCGAGCCCTCATGCGCGCGCACGCGCTTCAGGCCGCCCACCAGGACGCCGAGTCCGGTGGAGTCGAGGAAGTCGACGCCCTCCATGTCGACGACCAGGTGGTAGCTGCCGTCGTTCACCAACTCGACCAACTGCTCGCGCAGCTTGGGCGCGGTATACACATCAATCTCGCCACCGACCTCGACGACCGTACGGTCGCCACCAGGGCCGGACACATTGCGAGTCGACAGGGACAGGTCCACGGATCCTCCAGCACCTTGCTATCGAGCGGCCGCCCCCTGAGGTCTCCCCGGCGGAGCCGGAGGACGGTCGCCAGCCGCGATGGCATTCAATCACTTACCAGCAGCCATGCACGACGCCTTGAGACCATTGTCCGTCACGCCGGTGACACACTCGGTGCCGATGGCCAAGAATCTCCGCCCCAGACGACCGCCCGAGAACGGGGAAACCCGCCCCGCCCCCGGCGCGGTCCTCGACCGGCTCGCCGCGGGCGGGAACAGGGCTACGCGCATCACTCATACGGAGCACTTGCCCCCGAGACCCGGCCGCCATGCCGCCTGGCCCGATCACATCCGGCCAGAAGTGATCGACGCCATTCGGCGGGCCGGGATCGACCGTCCCTGGGCCCACCAGGCATCCGCCGCGGAGCACGCTCTGAACGGCGAGTCCGTGGTCATCGCCACCGGCACCGCGTCGGGCAAGTCGCTGGCCTATCTCGCACCCGTCCTCAGCACCCTGCTCGACGGCGCCGAGGCCCCGAACGGGCGGGGCGCGACCGCCCTCTACCTCGCCCCGACCAAGGCGCTGGCCGCCGACCAGTGCCGGGCGGTCAAGGACCTCGCCTCGCCCCTGGGCAACCGGATCCGGCCCGCGGTCTACGACGGCGACACCCCCGTCGAGGAACGCGAATGGGTCCGTCAGTACGCCACGTACGTCCTCACCAATCCGGACATGCTCCACCGCGGGATCCTCCCCTCGCACCCCCGCTGGTCCTCCTTTCTGCGCGCCCTGCGCTATGTCGTCATCGACGAGTGCCACACCTACCGGGGTGTCTTCGGCTCCCATGTCGCCCAGGTCCTGCGCCGGCTCCGCCGGATATGCGCCCGCTACGGTGCGAATCCGGTCTTCCTCCTCGCCTCCGCCACCGCGGCGGAACCGGCGGTGGCGGCCAGGCGGCTCACGGGGCTGCCCGTCCGGGAGGTCTCCGACGACGCCTCGCCGCGCGGTGAACTCGTCTTCGCCCTCTGGGAGCCCCCGCTCACCGAACTCCACGGCGAGAAGGGCGCACCGGTCCGCCGCACCGCCACCACGGAGACCGCCGACCTCCTCACCGATCTGACCGTGCAGGGGGTCCGCACGGTGGCCTTCGTACGCTCCCGGCGGGGCGCCGAGCTGATCTCCGTGATCAGCAAGGAGCGCCTGGCCGAGGTGGATCTCTCGCTGCCCCCGCGGGTGGCCGCGTACCGGGGCGGCTATCTCCCCGAGGAGCGCCGCGCCCTGGAACGGGCCCTGCACTCCGGCGAACTCCTCGGCCTCGCCGCCACGACCGCCCTGGAACTGGGCGTGGACGTCGCCGGCCTCGACGCCGTCCTCATCGCCGGATATCCCGGCACCCGGGCGTCCCTGTGGCAGCAGGCCGGCCGGGCGGGACGCGCCGGGCAGGGTGCGCTGGCCGTACTGATCGCCCGTGACGACCCGCTGGACACCTTCCTCGTACACCACCCCGAGGCACTGTTCCGGCAGCCCGTGGAGTCCACCGTCCTCGATCCCGACAATCCGTATGTCCTCGCGCCCCACCTGTGCGCCGCGGCCGCCGAACTCCCGCTCACCGAGGCCGATCTGGAGCTCTTCGGCCCCGCGACCGGCGATCTGTTGCCGCAGCTGGAGGCCGCGAGGCTGCTGCGGCGCCGGTCGTCGGGCTGGCACTGGACCCGCCGGGAGCGGGCGGCCGACCTCACCGACATCCGGGGCGGTGGGGGCCGCCCCGTCCAGATCGTCGAGGAGGGCACCGGCCGGCTGCTGGGCACCGTCGACGAATCCGCCGCCCACACCACGGTCCACGAGGGGGCCGTCCACCTCCACCAGGGCCGTACGTATCTGGTGCGCAGACTGGACCTGACGGATCCCCACGGCTCCGTCGCCCTCGTCGAGGAGGCGGTCCCGCCGTACTCCACCACCGCCCGTGACACCACCTCCGTCTCCGTGCTCACGACCGACACCGAGATCCCCTGGGGCGGGGGGCGCCTGTGCCACGGCTCGGTCGAGGTCACCAACCAGGTCGTCTCCTTCCTGCGCCGCAGGCTCATCACCGGGGAGGTGCTCGGCGAGACCAAGCTCGATCTGCCGCCGCGCACCCTGCGGACCCGGGCCGTGTGGTGGACCGTCACCGAGGAACAGCTGGACGCGGCCCGGATCAATCCGGAGCAGCTGGGCGGCGCCCTGCACGCGGCCGAGCACGCCTCCATCGGAATGCTGCCGCTCTTCGCGACCTGCGACCGCTGGGACATCGGCGGGGTCTCCGTCCCGCTGCACCCGGACACCCTGCTGCCGACGGTGTTCGTGTACGACGGGCATCCGGGTGGCGCGGGGTTCGCCGAGCGGGCCTTCCACACGGCCCGTGACTGGCTCACCGCGACGCGCGAGGCCATCGCCTCGTGCGAGTGCGAGGCGGGATGTCCGTCCTGCATCCAGTCCCCCAAGTGCGGCAACGGCAACGAGCCGTTGCACAAGCGCGGTGCGGTGCGGCTGCTGACGGAGCTGCTGAGGGGTGCGGCACCAGCGGACGACACCTGAGCGGACGACACCTGGGCGGACGGCACCCGGACGCACGGCGGACGGGCATACGGCACTTGGGCGCACGGCGGACGGGCATACGGCACTTGGGCGGACGGCGAGCGGCATGGACGTGGGCGTGGCCGGGCCCGGTCCGGCGGGTACGCCCGGTGCCGGCGGGAGACGGTGCCCCCGGCGTTGCGTGAGCCCAGGAAGGCCCGGGGGCCCGTGGGACCGGGAGGGGAGGAGAGCGGCGGCGCCTCCTCGTACCGCCGGAGGGAGTCGACCCGGCCAGGCGTGCCGGGCCGGGAGTCCGGGGCTCCGGGATGTCCACGGGCCCGGGTGCCTCCCCGGAGCGCCCCGGAGGACGGTGGGCCGGCGGCGCTCCAGGAGCCGGGAGAAGCCTGTGAGTGGCCCTCCCCCGGCGTGAACGACGTGGTGGGACAAGCGGGCCCGGGAGGGTGCCCTGAGCGCCGGAGAGGGCGGCACAGGGGCTTCCACGGGGGCGGCGCGCCCTGCCGGGCCGGCCCGGGATCTGACGGACGGGGTGTAGGGGCCGAGCCGGGCCTCAGCCGTCACCTCCGAGACCTCACCGCGGATCACACAGCGGACGACCGTCACCCCCTGGGCGCGGGCCACCTCCGCCGCCCTGGCACACGCCGCCGCACGGCCTTCCACAGCGTGGTCTGCGGCGGCCAGCGCAGCCAAGTCCGCCGCGGACCCCGCGCGATGACGCGCCACCACGATCTGGCCCATCGCCAGGACGGTCCCGAACACGGCGCACAGGACGGTCGCCGCGAGGGCCGCCCACACGGTCGCGGCACCCCGATCGCGCTTGCCTGCGCCCCGGGCCGGCCTCGGGGCCCGAGCGTCCCCGCCGTCTCCGCTGTCTCCGCCGTCCGCGCTGTCCCCGACGGGCACTGTCCGTCTCCTGAGCCAGGTGCCCCGGATGTCCCGAGTGCCCCGACAGCCTCCGGACCGCCGCAGACCCAGGGCCCACCCGGGCGGCCCGGTCCACCTCAGGCGCCCGGGCCGCCCGGCGCCCACCGCACCCCCGGGACCTCCGGGACCTCCGATGTTTCTCGTGCTTTTCATCGAGGTGCCCTCCCGTCCACCCCGCGGCCCCGGCTCCCCGGGCTCCCGGACACCGCATCCGCCCACGGCTCCCCCGGTCATGACGGCACCGCCTCCTCCGTGTGGGCCGCCGCCTCGGCGGTGAGGGTCAGGGCGAGGGCGCCCGGGCCCGGTGTCGGGGCCTCCACCCGGACGAGCCACAGGTCTCCCTCACGCCGCACGGCGATCCGGGCCCCCTCGGGCGCGGCCGAGCGGGCGACGGCCACGGCACTCTCCCTGGGTTCGGACCTGGCCATCGCCCGGGCCCCGGCGCGGGCCGCGTCCACACACCGGATCTGGGCGGATGCCGCGGTGAGCGCCCACACCAGCGCCATGACGAAGGCCACCAGGGCAGGCAGGGCCACGGCCGCCTCCGCCGTCACCGACCCTCGGTCACGCGCCTCAGAACTGCACATCGAGCGCCTTCCCGATCACCGACCGCAGCGCGTCCGAGACAGCGCCACTGGTGACGATCTTGTAGAGCACGGCCGCGAAGGCGCAGGCGGCGATCGTCCCCATCGCGTACTCGGACGTGGTCATGCCCGCGTCCCGGCGCCGCCCCGCCCGGGACAGTGCCCGCAGCCATGTCCGTACCGGATTCACCCGATGTACCGGATTCACCATGTCAACCCCCATGAGTTCTCGGTCAGTTCCCGTTCGGTTGTGAGGTTCTTGCGTTATTCGCGGTCTTTGCGGTCCTGGTTCACCCGCCGCCGATCAGTCCGCGGGCCAGCCCGATGACGACCGGTGCCACGCCGACCGCGAGAAAGGCGGGCAGGAAACACAGCCCCACCGGCGCGGTGATCAGGACCTGGGCGCGACGGGCGTGTGCCATCGCCGCACGGGACCGGGCGGCCCGCAGGCGCCGGGCCAGCCGTGACACGGCCTCCGCGGCCGGGGCGCCCGTGGTGTCGGCCCGTTCCAGACAGCGGGCCAGTTCGAGCGCGCCGGGTATCCGGGCGAACCCTCCCCACGCCCGGGCGGGTTCGCCGCCGAGGCGCAGTTCGGCCGCCGTGGTCAGCAGCCGTTCGCCGAGCGGGCCGCCCAGGGACTCGCCGACGGCCTCGGCCGCCTCACGCGGGCCCGCCCCCGCCGAGACGCAGGCCGCGAGCAGGTCGGCGGCGAGGGGCAGCCTTTCGTCAGGCTCCTCGCCCGCCGGGGCGGGCCGCCGGGTGAGCCGCCAGCGGTGTACGGCATAGGCCGCCGCCACTCCGGCCGCAAGGCCCAGCGCACCTCCGACCAGGACGTACCCGGTGATCACCGCGCTCGCGGGTGGCGCCCAGCGCCTGATCCGCATCCCGTACTCCGGCCGCCGTCCGCGAGGCGGCCGCTCCGCCGCGAAGAGCGCTTCGCCCCTCCCTCGCGTCCGGCGGCCGAGGCGTCGTGCGGCGATGGCACGGGCCAGAGGGACCATCAGGGCGAGCAGGTAGACCACCGCCGCCTGCCGGTGGACGGCATCCCAGGTCATCGGGCCCGCCTTCCCCTCACGATGCGCGCCGCCCAGCACAGACCGGCGGCCTCCAGCACCGCGCCGATCAGCAGGCACATCAGGCCCGCCGGTGTATGCAGCAGTACGCGCAGCGGGTCGGCCCCCATGGCCCAGCCCATGGCCAGCGCCACCACCGGGAGCAGGGCCAGCAGGCCGATCGTGGACCGCGCTCCCGCCAACTGGGCGGTCAGGTCGTCCCGTTGGTCCCGGTCCGCCCGCAGGGCCGCCTCCAGACGGTCGAGCCCGGCCGCCAGACCGGCACCGCTGTCCACGGCCACCCGCCAGCAGGCCGCGACACCGGCCAGTCCGTCCGCGCCCGGCTCCCGCGCCGCCGCCCGGAGCGCCTGCGGCACATCGCCGCCGAAGCGGGCCGCCGCGATCACGGCCGGTTCGGCCTCCCCGAGCGCTCCGCCGGTTCCGGCGGCGACCAGAGCCGGCCCCGGCTGGAGTCCGGCTCTCAGTTCCCCGGCGGCGGCCCCGCAGAGGTCGATCACCGCGGCGGCCCGGCGCTCGCGCTCCCGCCCGCGCTCCCGGGCCGCCAGCCGACGCCTCACCAGGGGCACCGCCACCGCACCGGCGAGCAGCGGCAGGACGGACTCCCCCAGCACGGACAGGAGCAGCGCCACCGGAAGGCACAGCCACTCCGGCCGGAGCCGCACCACCGGCACCAGCCGCTCCCACGACCACGGCGGCGGTTCCTGGACCGTGGCCCCGGCGACCAGCAGCCGCGCACGCACCTGTCCCCGATCCCGGCCGCCGATGAACCAGGCGGCCGCTCCCGCGCACAGGGCCGCCGCGTACATCGGTTCCCGGGTGATCACCGCGCACCCCCGATCATCGCGCCGAGCCGCTCCCAGCCCCGCTCCCGGACGAAGGCGTCCGCTCCCCACCGCAGTGCGGGCACGGTGACCACCAGCCCGGCCGGGTCCCGCTCCAGCACATGGACCTCGGCGATCCGCCGGTGGCCGGCCCGGTCCCGTACGAGATGGATCACCACCGACAGGGCCGCCGCGAGCTGGCTGTGGAGCGCGGCCCGGTCGAGTCCGGCGGCCGTCCCGAGGGCTTCCAGACGGGCCGGCACATCCGCTGCCGCGTTCGCGTGGACCGTGCCGCAGCCGCCCTCGTGACCGGTGTTCAGCGCGTTGAGGAGTTCGGTGACCTCGGCACCCCTGACCTCACCGACGACCAGCCGGTCCGGCCGCATCCGCAGGGCCTGGCGTACCAGGTCCCGCAGGGTGACCCCGCCGGCGCCCTCCTGGTTGGCCGTGCGGGACTCCAGCCGCACCACATGCGGATGGTCGGGCCGCAGCTCGGCCGAGTCCTCGGCGATGACGATCCGCTCGCGCTCCCCCACGAGCCCGAGCAGGCCGGCCAGGAGCGTCGTCTTCCCTGTGCCCGTGCCCCCGCTGATCAGGAAAGACAGCCGGGCCTCGATCAGCGCCCGCAGCACCCGGTCACCACCCGGGGGCACCGTCCCCGCCGCCGTCAGCTCCTCCATCGAGAACGCCCGGGGGCGCACCACCCGCAGCGACAGACAGGTGGACCCGACCGCCACCGGAGGGATCACGGCGTGCATCCGGGTCCCGTCCGGCAGCCGGGCGTCCACCCACGGGCGGGCGTCGTCCAGCCGACGGCCCGCGACGGCGGCGAGCCGCTGGGCGAGCCGGCGCACGGACGCCGCGTCCGTGAAGGTCACCCCGGTCCGTTCGAGACCGCGGCCCCGGTCCACCCAGACCCGGTCGGGCGCGGACACGAGGACATCGGTCACGGAAGGGTCGCCGAGCAGGGGCTCCAGCGGCCCGGTCCCCACCAGCTCGCACCTCAACGTCTCCGTCCCGCCGAGGACTTCGGCGTCCCCGAGCAGCCGCCCCTGGGCCCGCAGGGCGGCCGCGACCCGTGCGGGGGTCGGTTCGGCCCCGCTCTCCGCGAGACGCTGCCGCACCGCGTCCAGCAGTCCTGTGCTCATGACAGCGCACCTCCTGCCAGGGCCCTGTCCCAGAAAGCCGCGCAGAACCCGGCCAGCGGACCGCGGTCGCCTCCCGGGGGCGCGCCCGTGTCCTCGGCCGCCGACAGGGCGGGCTCCCAGGGCAGTTCACCCACGAGGGGCAGCCCCAGCGCGGCCGCCACCCACTGGTCGTCCAGCCCCGGGGCATACGGCCCGCGGGTCACCACGCGAAGATCCTGGAGAACCATCCCAGCCAGCGACGCCACTCGGCCGGCGGCGGCGACCGCCCGCAGTTCGCCCGGCACGACCAGCAGCCCCACGTCGAGCTGGGCCAGAGCCTCCGCGACACCCTCGTCGACGCGGCGCGGCAGATCGACGACGACCACTCCGCCGCGCCTGCGGGCGGCGGCCAGCACCGAGCGCATCGCCTCGGGCGGGACCACGACCGCATCCCCCCGGTCCCAGCTGAGTACCCGCAGCCGGTGCAGTTCGGGCAGCGACTCCTCCAGCGCGCCACCGGCCACCCGCCCCTTGGAGGCGGCGAAATCCGGCCACCGTCTGCCCTCGGCACACTCACCGCCGAGCAGTACATCGATACCGCCGCCGAGCGGGTCGCCGTCGACGAGCATGGTGCGCCGGCCGGACCGCGCGGAGGTGACGGCCAGCGCGCAGGCCAGTGTTGACGCCCCGGCACCACCCCGGCCGCCGATCACCCCGACAGTCAGCGCCTGCTCGCCCACGCCCTCGACGACATCGGCGATACGGTCGACGAGCCAGCCCTCCGCGTCGGGCAGCCTCAGCACGCAGTCCGCACCGATCTCCACGGCATGGCGCCAGACGTCGGGGGCGTCCTGATCCCGCCCGACGAGCAGCACACCGCGCCTGCGGGTGGCGCCCCGGCAGCGCGCGGCCGCGTCGTCACCGACGAGGACGAGGGGTGGCCCCTGCCAGTCGTCCGCGTGCTCCGGCACCCGGTGGTGGACGTCCGGCTCGGCGCCCGCCGCGGCGCACAGCCGCAGCAGATCGTCCAGCAGCTCCACGTCCTCGGTGACGATCAGAGGTCGGTCCCGCCGACCTTCGACGACGGGGTCCCTCTTCGATGTGATGGATCCGGCCACGATCTCCGCCCCTCGCTTGATTCGATCTCGCTGCGATACGAGATCCGTGATTCCCGGCACCCGCGGACTACGCGGGTGGAATCACGGTGCGGGGCACTGGAAAATCGTGTGGATCTTGCTGAAAAACTGTGGACAACTACCTGCCTGTGAATAACTCGGTAGCTCATACCAGTGACTCCCGGAGAGCACCCCTTCCGCTACGCACAGTGACGATGCAGAGTGAGGGGAAGGCCCTGCAAGCGGAACCGACGGAAGGAAAGACTCATGGAAGTTGATCTCGACCCGACGGCAGAAACCCGCCCGGACATGCGACGACCCCCGCCGGGGGGGAGAGCGGGGGTCGTCTCTCCGGCCGACTCGGGGGGGGAGGAGCCGGACCGGGTTAGCACGGTCGCGAACGATCCGTGACTTCCATGGTGTACCCGAGAGCCTTCTCAGGCAAACCCACACGCCCCCGCGTACGCCGAATGGCGGCCACCTATGCTCTGCTCGTGGATAACCACTCCTTGCCTCGCACAGCTGCCTTCTTTGACCTGGACAAGACGGTCATTGCGAAGTCCTCGACGCTGACCTTCAGCAAGTCCTTCTACCAAGGCGGCCTGATCAACCGACGGGCCGTCCTGCGGACCGCCTATGCCCAGTTCGTTTTTCTCGCGGGCGGCGCCGATCACGACCAGATGGAGCGGATGCGGGAGTACCTCTCCGCGCTCTGCAAGGGCTGGAACGTCCAGCAGGTGAGGGAGATCGTCGCCGAGACCCTTCACGATCTGATCGACCCGATCATCTACGACGAGGCGGCGTCCCTCATCGAGGAGCACCACACGGCCGGCCGCGATGTCGTCATCGTGTCCACCTCGGGCGCCGAGGTGGTGGAGCCGATCGGCGAGCTCCTCGGCGCGGACCGGGTGGTGGCCACCCGGATGGTGGTCGGCGACGACGGCCGTTTCACGGGTGAAGTGGAGTACTACGCTTACGGCCCGACAAAAGCGGAAGCCATCAAGGAGCTGGCGGAGTCCGAGGGTTACGACCTTTCCCGGTGCTATGCCTACAGCGACTCCGTCACGGATGTGCCGATGCTGGAATCCGTCGGACATCCGTACGCGGTGAATCCGGATCGCGCGCTGCGCCGGGAGGCGACCGCCCGGGACTGGCCGATTCTCGTCTTCAACCGGCCGGTCCGGCTGAAGCAGCGGCTGCCCGCGCTCTCCCTGCCGCCGAGGCCGGCGCTGGTGGCGGCGGCAGCGGTGGGCGCCGCGGCGGCGACCGCGGGGCTCGTCTGGTACGCCAGCCGCCGCAGGAACGCGGCGGCCCGGACCGCCGCCGAGCGGATCATGACACGGAAGCTCAACCAGTTCGCCCAGTTCACCCCGTCCGCCCGTATTTGAACATAAAAGTAAAGAAGTGCAGTGAAGGGTTCCGCTTCCCCCCGGGCTGGAGTACAAAGGAGTCAACGGCCCGCGAGACCAAGGACATCCGAAAGGATCACCTAGAAAACGCAGATGGCCCCACGGACCGAGCATGGAAGCCGAGCACCCACGCGACGTCGACCCGTCGATTACGGGCCAGCCGCACCAGGTGACGGGCAGAGTCCCGGCCTGATGGGCACATATTCGAGGACGCTTGGTAACTCGGTGGACATGCCAGCGGCGGTACCGGAAGCGGTACCGCCGCAACCCTGTTCAGACGCTTCGGGGAGCCCAGGGCGCACCGGACACCGCACCCGCTCGCCGGCACCCCGGGCGGTGCCCGGGCACCGCCCGGCCGCCGGGGTTTCGCAGACGCCAGGCCGAACGGACCGAACGGGCCGGCCGGTGGGCCGACCACGAGCACACCGGCCCGTTCGTCCCGCGTCCGGCACGGGCCCCATGGACGACTCCGACTGACTGAACGCCGACCAGTGAAAACAGAGGCTCCGTCAGGCCGCCCCGCGCTGAAGCGCCTCGCAGACCGCCGTCGACTCCCTGACACCCAGCTCCACCGAGCGCGCGCAGTGGGCGATCCAGGCGGCCATGCCCTCCGGGGTGCCCGACAGATATCCGCCGAAGGCGGCCGTATACGCCTCCCGGCCCTGCTCCGCGTGCCCGACCTCCGCGGGGCAGACCGACTTCGGGTCCAGCCCGCTGCCGACCAGGACGATCCGCTCGGCGGCACGTGCGACCAGGCCGTTGTGCGAGCCGAAGGGCCGCAGCGCCAGCAGCTCGCCGTGGACGACGGCCGCGATCACCAGAGCCGGGGCGGAGCCGCCCGCGACGATCAGCCCGGCCAGACCGTCCAGCCTGCCGCTCACCTCGTCCGCGTCCGGAAGCGGAGCCTCGATCAGCGGCTCGTCGACCGGCTCCCCCACCAGTCGCGGCCGCCCCACGGCTTGGTCGTCACCGACACCGCCGGCCGCCACCAGATGGAGCCGCGCCAGTACCCGCAGCGGTGACTGCCGCCAGACGGAGAGGAGTTGACCGGCCTCGGCGGTCAGCCGGAGCGCCGCGCCGACCGTACGGGCCTCGGGGTCGCCGCTGAAGTCGGTACGCCTGCGGACCTCCTCCAGCGCCCAGTCCGCGCCGGACATCGCGGCAGAACCACGCGCCCCGCGCAGCGCCGCCTCCGAGGTGATCTCATGGCTCCGTCTGCGCATGATCCGGTGCCCGTAGACCCGGTCGACCGCCTTGCGTACGGAGTCCACGGAGTCGGCGACCCCCGGCAGCGCGCCGAGAGCGGCAAGCGGGTCGGCCGACGGGGCCCGCGCACCCGGCGGAACCGGTGACGCCGGGGAACCGGGCCCGCCCCCCGGCTGATCCGAGGGCCCCGGGGGCACCGGGGAACCCGGCGGTCCCGGGGCGGGAGAGGGGTCCGGCGAGGCGGGCGTGGCATTCGTGCTCATAGGCAGCGAGGCTACGCGCCCTCGGCGCACGCCCCTCCTTGGAGTGGTCTTCTTCACGCACGTTGACGACTCCCGGGGATCAAGCCTCTACCCTAGGTGAACATGAAGATCGCTTTCGTAGGGAAGGGCGGCAGCGGCAAGACGACGCTGTCGTCGCTGTTCATCCGCCATCTGGCAGCCAATGAAGCCCCCGTGGTCGCGGTGGACGCGGACATCAACCAGCACCTGGGGGCCGCGCTCGGGCTCGATGAGCCGGAGGCCGCCGCACTGCCAGCCATGGGCGCGCATCTGCCGCTGATCAAGGAGTATCTGCGGGGCTCCAACCCGCGGATCGCCTCCGCCGAGACCATGATCAAGACCACCCCGCCCGGCGCGGGCTCCCGGCTGCTGCGCGTACAGGAGGACAACCCGGTCTACCAAGCCTGCGCGCGCACGGTCCGGCTCGACGACGGAGACATCCGGCTGATGGCGACCGGCCCGTTCACGGAGTCGGACCTCGGGGTGGCGTGCTACCACTCCAAGGTCGGTGCGGTGGAGCTGTGCCTGAACCACCTCGTCGACGGGTTCGACGAGTACGTGGTCGTCGACATGACCGCGGGGTCGGACTCCTTCGCCTCCGGGATGTTCACCCGCTTCGACATGACGTTCCTGGTGGCCGAGCCGACCCGTAAGGGTGTCTCCGTCTACCGCCAGTACCGGGAGTACGCGCGGGACTACGGCGTCGCTCTGAAGGTCGTGGGCAACAAGGTGCAGAACCGGGACGACCTGGAGTTCCTCCAGGAGGAGGTCGGCGAGGACCTGCTCGTCACCGTCGGCCACTCCGACTGGGTGCGGGCGATGGAGAAGGGCCGGCCGCAGCGCTTCGAACTGCTGGAGGCGGACAACCGCATGGCGCTCCAGACCCTCCAGAACACCGCGGAGGACACCTACGACGACCGCGACTGGGAGCGCTACACCAGCCAGATGGTGCACTTCCATCTGAAGAACGCCGAGAGCTGGGGCAACGCCAGGACGGGGGCCGACCTGGCAGCCCAGGTCGACCCCGACTTCATGCTGGGAGAACGGATCGCGGACTTCGGCGCTCCGCTGCCGGCCTGACCCGGCCTACAACGGGGGCGCCGCCACGGCCGGGGGCTCACCGTGTTCCGTCTGATCCGAGGTCCGGCCTGCCTCCGCATCGGCACCGGCATCGACTCCGGCATCGGCATCGGACACGTCCTCCGGCGCGTCCCCGGACCCGGCCTCCGGCTTCGCCCCTGACTGCTCCACGGGCTTCGCCTCGGGCTCGGCGGGCTTGGCGGGCTTGCCCGCCGGTCCCGCCGGCTGAGTGCCGAGGAATGCCTGCCAGCCCTGCTTCGGCGCCTCACCGACCTTGAGCGTGCCCAGTTTGGCGACGACCTCCGGGTCCTGGGCGTCGAGCCAGTCGACGAGCTGCTTGAAGGACACGCACTTCACGTCCTTCTTCACACACACCGTGGCGATCGTCTCCTCGATGGCGCGCATATACGTGCCACCGTTCCAGGACTCGAAGTGGTTGCCGATGATCAGCGGGGCCCGGTTCCCCTCGTACGCGCGGTCGAAGGCCTGGAGCAGGCCGTCACGCATCTGGTCGCCCCAGAACTCGTGCTGCGAGGGGTCGCCCTTGACCGTTCCGGACTGGTTGACCATGAAGTTGTAGTCCATGGAGAGGGTTTCGAAAGCGCGGCCCGGGAACGGGACCATCTGGAGCGAGAGGTCCCAGATCCCGGTGTCCTTCTCGGGCCAGATCTGGTCGTTGACGCCGCTGGTGTCATAGCGGAAGCCCAGCTGGCTCGCGGCCTTCACAAAGTTCTTCCGGCCCTCCAGGCAGGGAGTGCGGGCGCCGACGAGTTCCTTGTCGTAGTCGAAGGGCAGCGGCTGCTCGCCCACCAGACCGGAATTGGTCTTCCAGTTCTTCACGAAGGACTTGGCCTGGCCGATCTCGCTCTTCCACTCCTCGACGGACCAGTCCCCGCCGCCGTCCTTGCCGCAGAAGTGCCCGTTGAGGTGGGTGCCCACCTCATTGCCCTCCAGCCAGGCGCCGCGCAGCTCACGCACGGTGTCCTTGATGCCCTGGGTGTCATTGAAACCGATGTCGGAGCGCCCGGCGGAGTGCTTCGGCGGGAGGTACAGGGACGCCTTGTCCTCGGGCAGCACATACACACCGCTGAGGAAGTACGTCATCGTCATGTCGTACTTCCTGCCGACCTTGCGGAAGTGGGAGAACAGCTTCTGGCTGTCCTCACCGGCGCCGTCCCAGGAGAACACCACGAACTGCGGCGGCTTCTGGCCGGGTTTCAGCCGCTGTGGCTTGAGTTGACGCGGCTGGACTCCGGTGAAGGCGGTGGAGCCGTCACCGATCAGCCGCGGAGCGGCGGCCTTGGGGGCGGGTGCCTTCTTGGCTCCGGGCGCGCCTTCCTTCGTTTCCTGGTCCGAGAGCCCGGTGCAGCCCGCCAGTCCCGCGACCAGCACCGTGGCCACCGCGCCGACGGCGACCCGTTGTGTGACGGCCTTCATCCGCCCACCCACTTTCGTCCGACTTTGTTTTCTTAGGACCGGTTTTGAACCGAATCGACAAAGTCGCACCCCGGTGACATCAGGGGGCTCATGACGGGCCGCATTAACTTACTAATCACTGGAATGGGTGAAAGATTGCCCTATTTGCCCGGCCCATCCCGCCGAGCTCTTTACTCTCCATTACGATTCATTTACTGAGAGTTGAGTTATCCCGCCGCTGCACGCCGTGACCCACGGCCGCGTCCCCCACATTCCGCGACCGCGCTGCCCCGGAGGAGACGGGAACCATGTCCGCCTGCGTCCCCACCCGCACCGACACACCCCCTCGTAAGTCCCGAATGCCCCGCCGGCCCCGCAAGACCCGCCAGGGCCGACCACACAGCCCACCCCCACCCACGGGGGGCGACCGCCGCCGCTTCCGTCCGGCGGGCGCCGATCTGTCCGCATCGATCTCCGTATTCCTGATCGCGCTGCCGCTCTCCCTCGGCATCGCCCTCGCCACCGGCGCCCCCCTCCAGGCCGGGCTCGTGGCGGCCGCCGTCGGCGGCATCGTCGTCGGCCGCTTCGGCGGGGCACCGCTCCAGGTCAGCGGCCCCGCGGCGGGACTGACCGTCGTCACCGCCGATCTGATCCAGCAGTACGGCTGGCGCGTGACCTGCGCCATCACCGTGCTCGCCGGACTCTCCCAACTCGCCCTGGCCGCCATCCGGGTGGCCCGATCGGCGCTCGCCGTCAGCCCGGCGATCGTGCACGGCATGCTGGCGGGCATCGGCGTGACGATCGCCCTGGCACAGCTCCATATCGTGCTCGGCGGCACCCCTCAGAGCTCCGCGACCGACAACATCCTCACGCTGCCCGCCCAGCTGGCCACACTGCACCCGGACGCGCTCTCGGCCAGCGTTCTGACCATCGCCGTGCTGCTCGCCTGGCCCCGGATCCCCGGCCGCGCGGGCCGGATCGTACGGACGGTGCCGGCCGCCCTCGCCGCGGTCACGGGCGCGACCGCGCTCGCCGTGGTGGCCGGACTACAGCTGCCGCGCGTCGATCTGCCCTCGTGGAGCAGCCACGCCCTGCCGGCGATGCCCGACGGCCCGGTGCTC
Source organism: Streptomyces sp. NPDC051018 (assembly GCF_044456085.1). NCBI lineage: Bacteria > Bacillati > Actinomycetota > Actinomycetes > Kitasatosporales > Streptomycetaceae > Streptomyces > Streptomyces sp. NPDC051018. The sequence continues at coordinate 190,605 of NZ_JBITFN010000012.1, read as the reverse complement.
GGCCTGATCGCCGCCGTCCTGACCATCACCCTCGTCGGCAGTGTCGAGTCGCTGCTGTCGGCGGTCGCCGTCGACAAGCTGGTCGCCGCCCGCAAGAAGCCGGACGTACGCATTCCGCGCGCCGACCTCGACCGGGAGCTGGCCGGACAGGGAGCGGCCAATATGCTCTCCGGAGCTCTCGGCGGGCTGCCCATCACCGGGGTGGCCGTACGCAGTTCGGCGAATGTCTCCGCGGGAGCCGTGAGCCGCCACTCGACCATGCTCCACGGCCTGTGGATCGTGCTCGCGGCGGTGCTCCTGGTGCCCGTCCTCGATCTCATCCCACTGGCGGCACTCGCCGCGCTGGTGATGGTCGTGGGTATCCAGATGGTCAGCATCACGCATATGCGGACCGTGAAGCGGAACCGCGAGATGCTGGTGTATGCGGTGACCCTGGTCTCGGTCGTCGTCACCGGAGTGCTGGAGGGGGTGGTCATCGGGATCGCGGTGGCGGTCGCGGTGGCACTGCACCGGCTGACCCGGACCCGGATCACCGAGGAGGAACAGGAAGGCGTCCACCGGGTGCGGGTGCGCGGCCAGTTGACGTTCCTCGCCGTGCCCCGGCTGAGCCGGGCGCTGAGCCAGGTGCCCCAGGGAACCGACTGTGTGGTCGAGCTGGACGGCTCCTTCATGGACCACGCCGCGTACGAGGCGCTGCACGACTGGCAGGCGTCGCATGTGGCACGGGGCGGGACGGTGGAGTTCACCGGCCGGGCGGGGGGCCGGATCAGCGAGCCCGCCTCGGAGACCCACGGCTGCTGCCGGCCCTGGACACCATGGCGCAACCACCACTGCGACGACCGGCCCGAGCACCCCGAGGGGGCCACCGCGCACCGGCTGGCGGACGGCCTCAGCTCGTTCCAGCGCGATACGGCTCCGCTCGTCCGCGACGAGCTGGCACGGCTGGCGCGGGAGGGGCAGCGGCCCTCGCAGCTCTTTCTCACCTGTACGGACTCCCGGCTGGTCACCAGCATGATCACGGCCAGCGGACCGGGCGATCTGTTCACCGTGCGCAATATGGGCAATCTGGTACCGATGCCGGGAGCCGAGCACAGTGATGAATCCGTCGCCGCGGCGATCGAGTACGCCGTGGATGTGCTGGAGGTCGACTCGATCACCGTCTGCGGCCACTCGGACTGCGCCGCAATGCAGGCCCTGCTGAACATCCCGCCCGGAGGCGGGGGGACCCCGTTGCGGCGCTGGCTGCGCCACGGCCTGCCGAGCCTGGAGCGGATGAGGAGCCGCGACCGCTCCTGGGCCAGGATCTCGGGAAGGCTGCCCGCCGATGTGATCGAGCAGCTGTGCCTGACGAATGTGGTACAGCAGCTGGAGCACTTGCGCGCCCATGAATCGGTGGCCCGGCGGCTCGCCGAGGGCACGCTGGAGCTGCACGGGATGTACTTCCATGTCGGCGAGGCGCAGGCGTATCTGCTCGCGAGCAGCGATGAGCACGCCTTCGACGCGGTCTTCGACCGGGTCGCACCCGCGTCGTCGGCGCTGGTACGGGCCCGGGTGTGAGCGGCCGGTAAGAGGCGGGGCCGCCAGGATCTGAGCGGGCGGCCCCCAGTGCGGAAGGCGGGCCGCGTGCAAGCGGGCGGCCCGGGCCGGGGCACGGAGGTGGGGGCACGACCCCGGCGCAGCCCGCACCCGGTCAGGAGGCAGGAGGATCCGGGCGTAACCTCTGGGCGCGGACGGAGGGCGACAGCGCGGCCCCGGGCACGGGACCGGACGAAAAGCCGGGCATTCCCGGCCCGGCCACGGAGGCAGGACCCCGTCTCACCTCGACCCCCGGCACAGCCTCGGCCTCCGGCACGAACGCCGAACGGGGGCTCAACCCCGGCCCGCCCACCGAGCGCCACTCCGGCCCGGCCACAGAGGCAGGACCCGGGCACCATCTCGACCCCGGGCGCGACCCCGGCCCCCCAGCACGGGTGCACCGACCAGGCGCACTCCTGCCCCCGGCACGAACGCGCGAAACCGGGCGCACCCCCGTCCCCCGCTTCCGGTGGCCGAACCCGGCGCAAGCCCCTGGGGCAAAGGGGCCCGCCCCGGCCCCGCTACCAGGGCCCGCCCCCTCGTCACACGGGGCCGGGCCCGCGTGACACCAGGTCGAGGCGGCCCCCGCCCGGCTATGAATTGAGTCACCATCGCTACAGCCGCCGGGCGCCGAACCGATCCACGATGGCATCCGTGGGAGGGTATGGCCCCTTCTTTCCACCGCCCGGGAGGGAGGGGCCGCCCATGGCTCCCCGTACGGCCCGGAAGAACGGCTTGATAGGTCTAAACCAATTTTCGGAAGGCACTTGTCACCCGGCCCTGCGGCTGGTGAGCTATGGCCTGGGACACATAGGCACATAGGACGCCCTGGGAAAGGGAGATGTCGTGAGCAACGAAAGCCTGGCCAACCTGCTTCGTGAGGAGCGGCGGTTCGCGCCGCCGGCCGAGCTGGCCGCGAACGCCAATGTCACGGCGGAGGCGTATGAGCAGGCCAAGGCGGACAGGCTTGGCTTCTGGGCCGAGCAGGCGCGGCGGCTCACGTGGGCCGCCGAACCGACCGAGACCCTCGACTGGAGCAACCCGCCCTTCGCCAAGTGGTTCGCGGACGGGAAGCTCAATGTCGCGTACAACTGCGTGGACCGCCATGTGGAGGCGGGCGACGGCGACCGTGTCGCGATCCACTTCGAGGGGGAGCCGGGCGACAGCCGGGCCATCACCTACGCCGAGCTCAAGGACGAGGTCTCGCGCGCCGCGAACGCCCTGACCGAGCTGGGTGTCACCAAGGGCGACCGGGTCGCCGTCTACCTTCCGATGATCCCCGAGGCCGTCGTGGCGATGCTGGCCTGCGCCCGTATCGGTGCCGCGCACTCGGTGGTCTTCGGCGGCTTCTCCGCGGACGCCGTGGCCTCCCGTATCCAGGACGCCGACGCCAAGCTGGTCATCACCGCCGACGGCGGCTACCGCCGGGGCAAGCCGAGCGCGCTCAAGCCCGCCATCGACGAGGCCGTCACCAAGTGTCCGCAGGTCGAGCATGTGCTCGTGGTCCGGCGCACGGGTGAGGACACCGCGATCACCGAGGGCCGTGACGTCTGGTGGCACGACCTCGTCGGCCGTCAGTCCAGCGAGCACACCCCCGAGGCGTTCGAGGCCGAGCACCCCCTGTTCATCCTCTACACCTCCGGCACCACCGGAAAGCCCAAGGGCATCCTCCACACCTCCGGCGGCTATCTCACCCAGACCTCGTACACCCACCACGCTGTCTTCGACCTCAAGCCGGAGTCGGACGTCTACTGGTGCACCGCCGACATCGGCTGGGTGACCGGCCACTCGTACATCGTGTACGGGCCGCTGGCCAACGGCGCGACCCAGGTCATCTACGAGGGCACCCCCGACACCCCGCACCAGGGCCGGTTCTGGGAGATCGTGCAGAAGTACGGTGTGACGCTCCTCTACACCGCGCCGACCGCGATCCGTACGTTCATGAAGTGGGGCGACGACATCCCCGCCAAGTTCGACCTCTCCAGTCTGCGCGTCCTCGGCTCGGTCGGTGAGCCGATCAACCCGGAGGCGTGGATGTGGTACCGGGAGCACATCGGCGCCGGCAGGGCGCCCATCGTGGACACCTGGTGGCAGACCGAGACCGGCGCCATGATGATCGCGCCGCTGCCGGGCGTCACCGAGACCAAGCCCGGCTCCGCGCAGCGCGCGCTGCCCGGTATCTCCGCGACCGTCGTCGACGACGAGGCCAATGAGGTGCCGAACGGCGGAGGCGGCTATCTCGTACTGACCGAGCCGTGGCCGTCGATGCTGCGGACGATCTGGGGCGACGACCAGCGGTTCATCGACACCTACTGGTCGCGCTTCGAGGGCCGCTACTTCGCGGGCGACGGCGCCAAGAAGGACGACGACGGCGACATCTGGCTGCTCGGCCGGGTCGACGACGTCATGCTCGTCTCCGGCCACAACATCTCCACCACCGAGGTCGAGTCCGCACTCGTCTCGCACCCCAAGGTCGCCGAGGCGGCCGTCGTGGGCGCGGCGGACGAGACGACCGGTCAGGCGATCGTCGCCTTCGTCATCCTGCGCGGTACGGCCTCGGGGTCCGCCGATGACGCGGAACTGGTCACCGAGCTGCGCAACCACGTCGGCGCCACCCTCGGACCGATCGCCAAGCCGAAGCGGGTCCTGCCGGTGGCGGAGCTGCCGAAGACCCGCTCGGGCAAGATCATGCGCAGGCTGCTGCGCGATGTCGCCGAGAACCGCCAGCTGGGCGACGTCACCACCCTCACCGACTCCTCGGTCATGGACCTGATCCAGACGCGTCTGCCGAGCGCCCCCTCCGAGGACTGATCCGGCTCCGCCCGAGGTCGAGTCCCCGGGCTGCCGCGGGGCCGGGCTCTGCACGAGATGACGTGCCCGGCCCTGCGTGCGATGACCTGCCCGGCCCGGCACGCGTTTTCGCGCCGGGTCCGCCTCCCGATGTCGGACACCGGCCCCGGCTCCTCGGCGGCCGGTGGTCCCCGAGTCGACAGCCCGGGCAGCCGATCCCCGCAACGCCCCGAACGGGCATTCGCGCGTCCCCCGACGCGCGGGTGCCCGTTCTGCTGCGTAAGGTCGTAAGGTCCCTCTTGTCAGCGACATTCCCGCGGCTGAGGCCCGGTGACCGCCGTGGAAGAACGGCGCACGGTCCTCAGCGAGAACAGCCGGATACCCATGTGCACCTCTTAGGTAAAGTAAGGAACGCGTCAACGTCACGACAAGGACGACACGACAAGAAAACCTAGGTGCGCCGGGAAGTCTGGTCGGCATGTGCTCCGCCCTGCCCGACCGACCGGAGGTTTCCCGACATGCCCGCGCCCAGCCCCCGTAAGTTCCTCGGCCGCCTCTCCCTGCCCGAGCGAACGTTCGTGGCGAACGCCCTGCGCGCCGAAACCGTCGGCGGCGTACTGCTCCTCACCGCCGCCATCGCCGCGCTGATCTGGGCGAACGCCCCGCTGGGCAACACCTACGACACCGTCCGCGACTTCCACATAGGCCCCGCGTCCCTCGGCCTGAACCTGTCCCTCCAGCACTGGGCTGCCGACGGACTCCTCGCGATCTTCTTCTTCGTCGCCGGGATCGAGCTCAAGCGCGAACTGGTCGCCGGTGAGCTGCGCGACCCCCGGGCGGCGGCGCTCCCCGTCGTCGCCGCGATCTGCGGAATGGCCGCGCCCGCGCTGGTCTATCTCGTGGTCACCACAGTCGGCGGCGGCGACACGGGCGGCTGGGCCGTCCCCACGGCCACCGACATCGCGTTCGCGCTCGCCGTACTCGCGGTCATCGGCACCTCCCTGCCGTCCGCGCTGCGCGCGTTCCTGCTCACGCTGGCCGTCGTCGACGACCTCTTCGCGATCCTGATCATCGCGGTCTTCTTCACCAGCGATCTGAACTTCGCCGCGCTCGGCGGCGCCGTGATCGGCCTGGCGGTCTTCTGGTTCCTGCTGAGGAAGGACGTACGGGGCTGGTACGTGTACGTTCCCCTGGCCCTCGCCATCTGGGGTCTGATGTACAACAGCGGGGTCCACGCCACCATCGCCGGTGTCGCCATGGGCCTGATGCTGCGCTGCACCCGGCGGGAAGGCGAGGAGCACTCCCCCGGCGAGCACATCGAGCACCTCGTGCGGCCCGTCTCGGCAGGTCTCGCCGTACCGCTGTTCGCCCTGTTCTCCGCGGGTGTCGCCGTCTCCGGCAGCGCGCTCGGCCAGGTCTTCACCCGGCCGGAGACCCTCGGTGTCGTGCTCGGGCTGGTCCTCGGCAAGGCTCTCGGCGTCTTCGGCGGCACCTGGCTCGCGGCCCGCTTCACCCGGGCGGAGCTGAACGAGGAACTCACCTGGCCGGACGTCTTCGCCGTGGCCACGCTCGCCGGTATCGGCTTCACCGTCTCGCTCCTCATCGGCGAACTCGCCTTCGCCGACGACCCCGTGCTCATGGAAGAAGTCAAGGCCGCGGTCCTGATGGGCTCGCTGATCGCGGCGGTACTGGCCGGGGTACTGCTCAAGCTGCGCGTACGGACCTACCAGGCGCTGTACGACGAGGAGGAGCGCGACGAGGACCAGGACGGCATCCCCGACATCTACGAGCAGGACAACCCCGCCTATCACTTGCGCATGGCCGAGATCTACGAGAAGAAGGCGGCCGAGCACCGCCGCCTCGCGGAAGTCGCGGGGGCGACGCGCGCCGACGGCGACGGTCCGGCATGATCTGATGTCGGACCCTGGATGATTCAGCAGATTCGGGAAAGACGCGTTCAGATGAAGTGTCGGACCTCAGGAGAGACCTCAGAGGAGAGGGAGCAGCGATGAGCGACCCCGGCAGCAGCGCCGAGCGCAGTCTCGGCCAGCTGGTCGCCTCGGCGACCGCCGAGATGTCCGCGCTGGTGCACGATGAAATCGCCCTGGCCAAGGCGGAACTGCGGCAGGACGTCAAGCGGGGGGCGACCGGCGGGATCTCCATCAGCGTCGCGGGTGTCTTCCTGCTGTTCTCCCTGCCGGTGTTCAGCTTCGCGGCGGCGTACGGGATCCACAATCTGGGTCTGGGACTCGCCTGGTCCTTTCTGATCGTGGGCGGGGCGTTCGTCCTGCTCGCGGCCGTGCTGGCGCTGCTGGCCGTGTCGAAGTTCAAGAAGGTCAAGCCCCCGGAGAAGACGATCGCCTCGGCCAAGCAGACGGCCGCCGTACTCCAGAACGTCAAGCCGCATCCGCGGGCGCCCCAGGAGCTGCCCGGGGATTCCGTACCCGCCCTCACGAAGCGCTGATCCGGCACTCCCGAAGCACGTTCACACGGCGGTGGGCGGGCCTTCCGCCCGGCCCGGACGCCGAGGAGCCGCCGTACCGCGCCGGGAGGGGCTTCAACCGGTTCATCAGGGATCCCGAGCGACTCGGGGAGGGAGCGGGCGGACGGGGCGGAGGAGAAGTCCGGGGGAGGATTCACAGGCGGATCGAGGCGGAATCGAGGCGGACAGAAGCGGGCCGGGGTGGGCCGGGGCGGCTCGCGGACGGTGAGCCCGGCACGGCTCCCCGTGGCAAAGACGCGCTCCGGGCCGGTCCCGCCGCCCCGGCCGGACGGTACGTGGCCAACACGGACCCCGTCCGTGTGGCACGCTCGTCAGCATGACGGCCCCTGATACCGGCACCGGAGACCCCGTACGCATCGAAGGTCCCTGGACCCATCGCGATGTGGCGGCCAACGGCGCGCGCTTCCATACCGCCGAGATGGGCGACGGTCCGCTGGTGCTGCTGCTGCACGGCTTCCCCCAGTTCTGGTGGACCTGGCGGCATCAGCTGCCCGCGCTCGCAAACGCGGGCTTCCGGGCGGTGGCCATGGATCTGCGGGGCGTGGGCGGCAGCGACCGTACGCCCAGGGGCTACGACCCCGCCAACCTCGCGCTCGACATCACCGGCGTGGTGCGCTCGCTCGGCGAGCCGGACGCGGCGCTCGTCGGGCATGACCTGGGCGGTTATCTGGCGTGGACCGCTGCGGTCATGCGGCCGAAGCTGGTGCGCCGGCTCGCGGTCTCCTCGATGCCGCACCCCCGGCGCTGGCGTTCGGCGATGCTCTCCGACTTCGCGCAGACGCGGGCCGGGTCCTACGTCTGGGGCTTCCAGCGGCCGTGGCTGCCGGAGCGCCGGCTGGTCGCGGACGACGCCGCGCTGGTGGGCGAGCTGATCGAGGAGTGGTCGGGGCCGAAGCCGCCGGACGAGTTCGCGCTCGACGCGTACCGGCGGGCGATGTCCATCCCGTCGACGGCGCACTGCTCGATCGAGCCGTACCGCTGGATGGTCCGTTCGATGGCGCGGCCCGACGGCATCCAGTTCAACCGCCGGATGAAGCGCCCGGTACGGGTGCCGACTCTGCATCTGCACGGCTCCCTGGACCCGGCGATGCGCACCCGGAGCGCCGCGGGCTCGGGTGAGTATGTGGAGGCCCCCTACCGCTGGCGCCTCTTCGACGGCCTCGGGCACTTCCCGCACGAGGAGGATCCGGTGGCGTTCACCTCGGAACTCATCAACTGGCTGAAGGACCCCGAACCCGACCGGTGAGGCCCGGGGCCCGGGCCCCGGGCGGCACCCCGGGGAACGCATGTCCTGCGAACAGCCAAGTGCCCGGCGCATAGGCCAATTGGCCGCCCCTGACACGGTTACCGACCTTGGGGCACGGGCAGACGTCCCGGTATGGGTTGGACGTACGACTATGGTGACGCGGCACGCAACCGTCGCTCGGCCACTGGGCCGAGCACCCATGACAGCGATGGCCCTCAGGGCCAGGGTCATGATCATTCCCCGCAAGGGATCGGCATTCCCAGGATCCTGAGGCGTCGCGCCCGCTGGGTTTCCGCCCGTCTGCGGCATACCCGCGGCTGAGCCGCCGTCACCCGCCGGGGTGATGACTTCTACGGGTTCCTGACACCACCGGGACCGCGAGGCCATTCGGAGTCGGGACGAGCGCGGGGCGGCCACGCACCGGAAACCCGCGCCGCACCGAGCCGTACGCCGGGGTCGAGTCGTACGTGTGGGTCGAGTCGTACGCCGGGGTCGAGCCGTACGCCCGTGCCGGGCCGGGCCTCACAGGGAGCCGTTGCCCTGCGTCGGGCCGCGCCCGTACGTCAGGGCCGGTCCCGCGCCGAACACGCGCTGAGCTGGGAGAATCCGCTGCGTCGGCCCGGCTGCGAGCCGCGCACCCCCGCGGCGAGCCCCGCCGGGCGGAACCGCGCCGCCGCGGCCGGCCGGGCCCCACCGGGCAGAGCCGGGCACCCGTCCGCCCGGCTCTACAGCGCGCATCCCTCCGTGTCGACCGCCTGGTTGGCCTCCAGGCCCGCCGAGATGTCTCCGGCGATCTCGTCCACCGTCAGGGCGTATCCCGTGTCCGCGTCGTCCAGCGACCTGGCGAAGATGACTCCGTACACCCGGCCGTCGGGGGTGAGCAGGGGGCCGCCGGAGTTGCCCTGGCGGACCGTGGTGAAGAGCGAGTAGACATCGCGGCCGACGGTGCCACGGCGGTAGATGTCGGGGCCGGTCGCGTTGATCCGGCCGCGGACGCGCGCCGAGCGCACATCGTAGGAGCCGTTCTCGGGGAAGCCGGCGACGATCGCGCTGTCGCCCGTACGGGCGTCGGAGTCGGCGAAGCGCAGAGGCTCGGCCCGGAGGTCGGGGACGTCCAGTACGGCGATGTCGCGCTGCCAGTCGTAGAGGACGACCTTCGCGTCGTACAGCCGCCCTTCACCGCCTATCTGCACGGTCGGCTCGTCGACACCGCCGACGACATGGGCGTTGGTCATGACCCGGCGCTGGCCGAAGACGAAGCCGGTGCCTTCGAGGACCTTGCCGCAACTGTTCGCCGTGCCGACGACCTTGACGATGGACTGCTTGGCGCGGGCGGCAACCGGGCTGCCGACGAGCGCGGGGTCGGGGGCCTTGACCTTGGTGATGGGCTCGTTGGAGAACGGGCTGAAAACCTGCGGGAATCCGTTCTGCGCCAGGACGGAGGAGAAGTCCGTGAACCAGGTCGACGCCTGACCCGGCATCACCCGGGAGACACCGAGCAACACCTTGGAATTACGGACCTCCTTGCCGAGCGTGGGCAGGGCGGTCCCGGCGAGGGCGGAGCCGATCAGCCAGGCCACCAGCAGCATCGCAACCACATTGACCAGCGCGCCCCCGGTGGCGTCGAGCGCGCGGGCGGGCGACCAGGTGATGTTCCGGCGCAGCTTGTTGCCCAGATGGGTGGTGAACGCCTGGCCGACGGAGGCGCAGACGATCACGATCACGACGGCGACGACCGCGGCCGCGGTGGAGACCTCCGAGTCGTTCGACAACTCGGCCCAGATCACGGGCAGCAGATAGACCGCCACCAGTCCGCCACCGAGGAAGCCGATCACCGACAGGATGCCGACGACGAAGCCCTGGCGATAGCCGACGATCGCGAACCATACGGCGGCGACCAGCAACAGGATGTCCAGCACGTTCACCGTCATTAGCCTCGCAGTTCCATCTCCGGATGTGCGGTCCGGATGGTGTCGCCGGGTCGCTCCGGCCAGGTCGGTCCGGGGAGTCAGCCTGTCATGCGCGCCAGTCCAGTGGGACCCGCTTGTCCTGGTCCCATGGCCGCTCCCAGCCGGCGTAGTGCAGGATCCGGTCGATCACACCGGCCGTGAAACCCCAGACCAGAGCACCTCCGACAGTGAACGCCGGACCGAGATGACCGCGCGGGTGCACGGCCACGGCCCGGTTGACCGGATCCGTGAGATCTGCCACGGACACGGTGAACACACGAGCCGTCTCGGCGGGATCGACCGCACCGACGGAACTCGGGACACGCCACCAACCCAATACGGGCGTGACGACGAAACCGCTCACCGGAATGTAGAGCTTCGGCAGCGCCCCGAAAACCTGGACCCCGGAAGGATCGAGTCCGGTCTCCTCCTCCGCCTCCCGCAGAGCTGCCCGGAGCGGTCCGGTGGTGGCCGGGTCGCCGTCCTCGGGGTCGAGTGCGCCGCCGGGGAACGCGGGCTGTCCGGCGTGCGAGCGCAGGCTGCCCGCACGCTCCATCAGCAGCAGCTCGGGGCCGGTCGGGCCCTCGCCGAAGAGGACCAGGACGGCGGACTGGCGGCCTCCGGTCACGGGCGGCAGAAACCGGCTGAGCTGCGCGGGTCTGATGGTGTCCTTGACGCGTACGACGGGATCGAGCCACTCGGGCAGTCCGTCGACGGAGACGGGAACGGGAACGGAACCAGGGGCGGGAACGGAACCAGGAGCGGCAACGGAGAGGCGCCCGGGAGCGGAGGCAGCCGGGGTGGAGGAGGTGGGTGCGCCGACGGTGGAGGCACCACGGGCGGACACGGGGGCTGGGGCCCCGCCGGGCCGGCCGGGTCCGGCTCCCCCGGTGCCGCCTCTCCCGCCGGAGGGCCCCGGGGAGCCCTCACGACTTCCGTACACCCCGCTGCCGGGCCCGCCGTCCCGAACTCCGCGGACGCGCTCCTGAGCTGCCCGGACGTCGTCCCGGGCCGTGGCGACACCGTCCCGGGGCCCGGGCTCGTCCCCCTGGCGCCCCGGCGCACCTCCGCTCACGGGCGGCTCGTGGTCCCGTCGGCCGCCGCCGTCGGGCGACGGCTCGCCGTACGCCTGACTGTTGTGCACTCCGGCCTCACAGACCCCGCTGTACGTGTCTTCCCCTGTGTGCATGGGCACCCCCTCGTTCACAACGCCCCGAGGCACACGGATCGTTCCGTCACCCGGTCTCCGGGGCGGTCGGCTCCCCGAGCGCGGGGGCGGGTTTGCCCGGATAGTCCGGAGGCGGATTCAGCCGCTGGCCGGGGTAGCCGCCCTTCTCGTACTTCAGGAGCTTCTCCGCCTTCTCCGGGTCGGTCTCGCCCTCCCCGTACGACGGGCAGAGGGGGGCGATCGGACAGGCGCCGCACGCGGGCCTGCGGGAGTGGCAGATACGGCGGCCGTGGAAGATCACCCGGTGCGAGAGCATCGTCCACTCGGATTTCGGGAAGATCGCGGCGATCTCCGCCTCGACCTTCTCCGGATCCTCCTGCTCGGTCCACTTCCAGCGCCGCACCAGGCGGCCGAAGTGGGTGTCGACGGTGAGGCCGGGCACTCCGAAGGCATTGCCGAGGACGACGAACGCCGTCTTGCGGCCCACGCCGGGCAGGGAGACCAGGTCCTTCAGCCGGCCGGGGACCTCGCCCCCGAAGTCGTCCCGGAGCGCGGTCGAGAGCCCGATGAGGGACTTCGCCTTGGCACGGAAGAAGCCCGTGGGGCGGATGAGCGCCTCCAGTTCCTCGGGCGGGGCCGCGGCCATGTCCTCGGGCGTGGGGTACTTCGCGAAGAGCGCGGGCGTCGTCTGGTTGACCCTCAGGTCGGTCGTCTGGGCCGAGAGGACCGTGGCGACCAGCAGCTCGAAGGGGTTGCGGAAGTCCAGCTCCGGATGGGCGTACGGATAGACCTCGGCCAGCTCGCGATTGATCCGGCGGGCACGGCGGACCATCGCCAGACGCGTTTCCGGCTTCCCCGGCTTCCCCGACTGCCTCGGCTTGCCCGCCCCGGCCCCCTTGCCGGAGCCGCCGGAGGCTCCCTTGGCCCCGCTCGTCGGCACGGCCGCCTGAGCGGGCGCCGCCCCCTCGGCCGCCTTACCCGCCCGAGCCGCCCTCTTGCCCGATTTGCCCCGCTGTGAGGCATTTCGAGCAGCGTTGGACTCCTGTTCGCCCACAGCGGAATTCTGCTTTCCGGACACTCGTACGGCCCCCTTGGCCTGCGCTCTCACCGGCGAATTGGACACCCGGCCAGCCTACGGGCCGTGACTGACATCCGCCCCGGCCCCGAGCATTCCGGACCCAATCGGGCCCCTGCCGCACGAACAGGCGCACCGGTGCGTCAAACTTGTTGTGATTGATCGCACGAATATGTACTTGCCTGGTCCGCCGCGGCGAAGCTTCGTACGCGGTGTCCCCCGGACGGGCACACTGCGGTCCGGCATCATGGGGGCCACGGTCCCTGAGCAGGTCGACAAGGAGAGAACTCGTGGACGACGTTCTGCGGCGCGCCCCGCTCTTCGCGGCGCTCGATGACGAGCAGGCCGCGGAGCTGCGCGGCTCGATGAGCGAGGTGACACTCGCCCGAGGTGACGCGCTCTTCCACGAGGGCGACCCCGGTGACCGCCTTTATGTGGTCACCGAGGGCAAGGTCAAGCTGCACCGCACTTCCCCGGACGGACGCGAGAACATGCTCGCCGTCCTCGGCCCGGGTGAGCTGATCGGTGAGCTGTCCCTCTTCGACCCCGGCCCCCGCACGGCGACCGCCACCGCGCTGACCGAGGTGAAGCTGCTCGGCCTCGGCCACGGCGATCTCCAGCCCTGGCTGAACGCCCGGCCGGAGGTGGCCACCGCGCTGCTGCGCGCTGTCGCACGCCGGCTGCGGAAGACCAATGACCAGATGTCCGACCTGGTCTTCTCCGATGTGCCGGGCCGGGTCGCCCGCGCGCTCCTCGATCTGTCGCGCCGCTTCGGTGTGCAGTCGGAGGAGGGCATCCACGTCGTCCACGACCTGACCCAGGAGGAGCTGGCCCAGCTGGTCGGCGCCTCCCGCGAGACCGTGAACAAGGCGCTCGCCGACTTCGCCCAGCGCGGCTGGCTGCGGCTGGAGGCCCGCGCGGTCATCCTGCTGGACGTGGAGCGCCTCGCGAAGCGCTCGCGCTGACACCACCGCCTCGTACGTCCGAGAGGGCGCCCCGGTCGCTTCCGGGGCGCCCTCTCCCCGCCCGGGCGCCCGCCGGTCCGGGCGGACGGGTTCGTTCCGCCGCCCGGGGCCCAGGTGGGCGCTGTCCGTGCCGTCGGTGATCAGCCGGTTGCGGCTGCCGGGGCCGCCCGCACCCGCGTACACCGGTACCGCACACCGGGTCGTGGGTGGTTCAGATCAGACCGTGCTCACGCAGATACTCCAGCTGGGCGCGGACCGAGAGCTCTGCCGCGGGCCACAGGGAGCGGTCGACGTCCGCGTAGACGTACGACACCACCTCGGCCGGTTCACGGTGGCCGTTCTCGACGGCGGTCTCGACCTGGGCGAGACGATGGGCCCGGTGGGCGAGGTAGAACTCGACGGCGCCCTGGGCATCGTCCAGGACGGGGCCGTGGCCCGGCAGCACCGTATGGACACCGTCGTCGACGGTCAGGGAGCGGAGCCTGCGCAGGGAGTCGAGGTAGTCGCCCAGCCGTCCGTCCGGGTGCGCGACCACCGTCGTACCGCGGCCGAGGATGGTGTCACCGGTCAGTACGGCCCGGTCGGCGGGCAGATGGAAGCAGAGCGAGTCGGCGGTGTGGCCGGGGGTGGGGACGACCCTCAGCTCCAGGCCGCCGACGCGGATCGTCTGGCCCGCACGGAGGCCCTCGTCGCCCAGCCGCAGGGCGGGGTCGAGGGCGCGGACGTTCGTACGGGTCAGCTCGGCGAAGCGGCCCGCGCCCTCGGCGTGGTCGGGGTGGCCGTGGGTCAGCAGGGTCAGCGCGATCCGCTTGCCCGCGCGCTCGGCGGTGCCGATGACCTCGCGCAGATGCGCGTCGTCGAGCGGTCCGGGGTCGATGACGACGGCCAGTTCGGAGTCCGGCTCGGAGACGATCCAGGTGTTGGTGCCGTCAAGCGTCATCGCGGACGGATTGGGCGCGAGGACATTGATCGCGCGGGCGGTTGCGGGCCCGGTGACCACACCGCCGCGCGGCTGTCCGGGCAGCGCGGCGGCGTCCGTCATCGAGGCCCTCCCGCCACCGGACCGACGGCCTCCGCGGCCCCGGCTCCGGCTCCGGCTCCGGCTCCGGCTCCGGCTGATGGTCCTGACGTTCCTGTTGGTCCTGGCGTTGCGGTGGAGCGCGGCGCGTCTGTCCCGTCGAGTGCGCCCGTCGCGCCCGTGCCATGTGTCCCCGGCGTCCCGCCGGTGGACCCCGTCCCCTCACCGTGGCCTGCGGGTCCGCCGCCGCCGGACGGTCCCGTGGTCTCCGCCGCCCCGCTCACTCCGGACGGCCCTGGTGTGTCGGACGGACCAGGTGTGCCCGTCCCCGCTGGTGTCTCCGGCGCGTCCGCTGTCCCCGGTCCCGCTGTCCCCGGTGGCACCGCTCCCGTCGGGATGCGCTTGGTGAACTCCTCATGGCCCGGCCAGCTCAGAACCAGCGTGCCACCGTCCATCCGGGCCCTCGCCAGTACGGGGGCCAGATCCTGCTCCCCCGCCACCGCCACCACATCGGCCGCCGTGGCGTACGGAGTGAGGGTCCGCAGCGTCGAGACCGTCGGCGGCATCATCAGCAGTTCGCCCTTGTCGTATCCGGCGGTCGCGTCGGACGGCCGGATCCACACCGTCCGGTCGGCCTCGGTGGAGGCGTTCCGGGTGCGCTGGCCCTCCGGGAGTGCGGCCACGAAGAACCAGGTGTCATAGCGGCGGGGCTCGAACTCCGGGGTAATCCAGCGGGCCCACGCGCCCAGCAGATCAGAGCGCAGAACCAGCCCCCGCCGGTCCAGAAAGTCGGCGAACGACAGCTCGCGGTCGACCAGCGCCTGCCGGTCGGCCTCCCAGTCGTCGCCCGTCGTGTCACCGACGACCGTATCGGGGGTCAGGCCCGCGAGCAGTACGCCCGCCTCCTCATATGTCTCCCGCACCGCCGCACAGACAACGGCCTGGGCGGTCGCCTCGCTCGTGCCGAGCCGAGTGGCCCAGTCGGCGACCGAAGGACCCGCCCAGCCGACCGGTCGGGAGTCCCGGGCGTCCACCCCGCCACCCGGATAGGCGTATGCACCTCCGGCAAAGGCCATGGAGGCCCGGCGGCGCAGCATATGCACGGCGGGGCCGTCCGGCGTATCGCGCAGCAGCATCACGGTCGCGGCCTGCTTCGGCGTCGCTGGCGCGAGTTCACCGGTCGCGAGCGCGCGAATCCGGTCCGGCCACTCCGGTGGGTACCACTGACCATTGGACATGACCGGATGCTATGTGCATCCGTCGGGATGTTCGAGAGGCGCTTGGTTTCACGTGGAACAGCGCACCCCACCGGCTGCCTTCAAGGTCACCACGACTGCCGATAGACACCGCCGCTGACAAGGGCCCGGGGAGCCCGCCCGGAGGACCCAGCCCACCTGGCGGTCCCACCCGGCGGTCCCACCCGGAGAGCCGAGCCCGCCCGACGATCCCCTACGCCGTCGACGAGCCTCGACGCGCACCGCCCGTACCCCTTCACCGCCACCGCCACCGCCACCGCCACCGCCCACAGCGTCGTCAGCCGGCGGGTGGACAGGACCGGTGGAGCCCTCCGGGGATGAACAAGGCCCCGCGCCCTCCCCTCATCGGGAGGCGCGGGGCCATGGATGTACGGACGGACCCTTCAGTCCCGGTCGCGCGGGCTCACTCCTGGACGAGCTCGATCTGGAACTCGACCTCGACGGGCGCGTCCAGCGGAAGGACGGCGACGCCCACAGCGCTGCGCGCGTGCACGCCCTTGTCGCCGAGTACCTCACCCAGCAGCTCGCTCGCGCCGTTGATGACCCCGGGCTGACCGGTGAAGTCGCTCGCGGAGGCGACAAAGCCGACGACCTTCACCACAGCGGCGATCCGGTCCAGGTCGCCGATGACCGACTTCACGGCGGCCAGACCGTTGAGCGCGCAGATACGGGCGAATTCCTTGGCCTCCTCCGCCGTGACCTCGGCACCGACCTTGCCGGTGACCGGAAGCTTGCCCTCGACCATCGGGAGCTGCCCCGAGGTGTAGACATACCGTCCCGAGATCACGGCGGGCTGATAGGCGGCCAGCGGAGGCACCACCTCGGGCAGTGTCAGCCCCAGTTCGGCGAGCTTCGCGTCAATGACCCCGCTCACGCTTTCTCCCGCTTCAGATACGCCACGAGCTGCTCGGGGTTGTTCGGCCCGGGAACGACCTGGACGAGCTCCCACCCGTCCTCGCCCCAGGTGTCCAGAATCTGCTTGGTCGCGTGCACGAGAAGGGGCACGGTCGCGTATTCCCACTTGGTCATGGGCCCGACTGTAGCCGCCCGGCCGGACCCGCCCGTGACGCAGCCCGGTCCGGACCCGGACCCCGCGCCCGGACCGCGCCCCGCACCCTCGGTGGCACACCGGACCCGGTTCCGGCCACGGGGCTCCGGGACGTACCGGTTACACGAGTGACGCAGCCCGCACGCAGCCTCGTGCGTAGCGCACGGTCCGACTGGTTAGGCTCGAAAGCGTGAGCAGGCTCCAGGTCGTCAGCGGCAAGGGCGGCACCGGTAAGACCACGGTGGCCGCCGCCCTCGCGCTCGCCCTCGCGACCGAGGGAAAGCGGACTCTTCTCGTCGAGGTCGAGGGGAGGCAAGGCATCGCACAGCTCTTCGAGACGGAAGCGCTCCCGTACGAGGAGCGGAAGATCGCCGTCTCCTCCGGGGGCGGCGAGGTCTTCGCGCTGGCCATCGACGCCGAACGGGCGCTTCTCGACTACCTCCAGATGTTCTACAAGCTCGGCAGCGCGGGCCGTGCCCTCAAGAAGCTCGGCGCGATCGACTTCGCCACGACCATCGCGCCCGGAGTGCGCGATGTCCTGCTGACCGGCAAGGCCTGCGAAGCCGTACGCCGCCGGACCAAGCAGGGCTCGTACGCGTACGACTACGTGGTCATGGACGCACCGCCCACCGGCCGCATCACCCGGTTCCTGAATGTGAACGACGAGGTGGCGGGACTCGCGAAGTTCGGCCCGATACACAATCAGGCCCAGGCCGTGATGCGGGTGCTCAAGTCGCCCGGGACCGCCGTCCATCTGGTGACGCTGCTGGAGGAGATGCCGGTCCAGGAGACGGCGGACGGCGTCGCCGAACTGCGCGCGGCCGATCTCCCCGTCGGCCGGGTGATCGTGAACATGGTCCGCCCGCACATCCTCGACGAGGAGGCGGTGCGCCACGCCGCGGACGGCCGACGCCGGGACATCGCCGAGGCGCTGACGGCGGCCGGCGTGAGCCGCGCGGCCGGTCTGGTCACCCCGCTGCTCGACCAGGCAGCCGACCACGCCCGGCGGGTCGAGCTGGAGCGCGAGCAACGGTCCGCGCTGAGCCGTCTGGCCCTCCCGTCGTACGAACTCCCGCTGCTGAGCGAGGGGGTCGACCTCGCCGGGCTCTACCGGCTGGCGAGGCTGCTCCGGGAGCAGACCGGCGAGCAGGATTCCGGAAAGCGCGAGTCCGGGAGGCGGGAGTCCGGAAAGCGCGATTCCGAGAAGCAGGCGCACGGGAAACAAGAGCACGGGAAACAAGGGACCGGGAAGCAAGAGCACGGGAAGCAAGAGCACGGGAAGCAAACGAAGCAAGGGACCGGTTCATGACCCTGGACGCGTCGGCCACGCCCCTCGAAGTCGACCCGCTCATCGACGACCCGGCCACCCGCATCATCGTGTGCTGCGGCGCGGGAGGAGTCGGCAAGACCACGACCGCCGCGGCTCTCGGCGTACGCGCAGCCGAGCGCGGCCGCCATGTCGTCGTGCTGACGATCGATCCCGCCCGCAGGCTGGCCCAGTCCCTGGGCATCGACTCCCTCGACAACACGCCCCGCCGCGTCAAGGGCATAGAGGCGGACGGCGACGGTCCCGCCGGTGAACTGCACGCCATGATGCTCGACATGAAACGGACCTTCGACGAGATCGTCGAGGCCCACGCGGACGCCGAACGAGCCCGCGCGATTCTGGAGAACCCCTTCTACCAGTCCCTGTCGGCCGGTTTCGCCGGTACGCAGGAGTACATGGCGATGGAGAAGCTCGGCCAGCTCCGCGCCCGCGACGAGTGGGACCTGATCATCGTCGACACTCCCCCGTCGCGCAGCGCCCTGGACTTCCTGGACGCGCCCAAGCGGCTGGGCTCGTTCCTGGACGGGAAGTTCATCAAGCTGCTGATGACCCCGGCGAAGATGGGCGGCCGGGCGGGGATGAAGTTCCTGAATGTCGGTATGTCGATGATGACCGGGACCCTGGGCAAGCTGCTCGGCGGCCAACTGCTGCGTGATGTACAGACCTTCGTGACCGCGATGGACACGATGTTCGGGGGTTTCCGTACGCGTGCCGATGCCACCTACCGGCTGCTCCAGGCCCCCGGCACCGCTTTTCTCGTGGTGGCGGCGCCGGAGCGGGACGCGTTGCGGGAGGCGGCGTACTTCGTGGAGCGGCTGGCGGAGGAGGAGATGCCGCTGGCCGGGCTGGTCCTCAACCGGGTGCACGGCAGCGGCGCAGCCCGGCTCTCCGCCGAACGGGCCTTGTCCGCCGCGGAGACCCTGGCCGCCGCCGAGGACGCGTGGGAACCGGGTGCCGCCGTCGACGCGGCCGTGGATCCGGCGGAGGGATCCGCGGCGGACGGAACGGACGCTTCGGAAACCGGAGCAGAAAATCTTGGGGCGGGCGGCATTGTCGATCAGGGGACAGGGAAGACTGGTGTTCGTGAGGCCACGGGCGCCTCTCCCGAACCCCCGCCCGTGGACCCTTCCCCGGACCACACCCCCGAGCATCGCGACCGTCCCGAGCCCACCGAGCATCGCGAGGATCCGACCGAACACACCACGGAACAACTGACGGCCGGTCTGCTGCGCCTGCATGCCGAACGGATGCAGGTGCTCGCGCGTGAGCAGCGCACGCGCGACCGCTTCACCGCGCTCCACCCCGAGGTGGCGGTGGCCCATGTGGCGGCCCTGCCTGGCGACGTACACGATCTGGCGGGCCTGAGGGCCATCGGTGATCAGCTCGCGGCCGGCACGACCGACGGCACCCGCGGTACCGGCCGGGCGTCCAGGTGACCGGGGCCGGCCCGCGGCCGGTTCCGTAGAGACGACCTTACGGCCCGGCGGCACCCCCGCCCGGAGGGGCCGACCACGACGGCAGGCACCGTGGGAACGGCGGCCCGTACGACGTACGAACGGGTGGTACGAACGGGTACGAAACCCCAGGCCGATGGACCTGCGGTGAAGATCCGCCCGGCCGACTCGGTGGACCTCAGCCGACTCGGTGACACCGGGCCCGGGCGGCTCGGCAGGTGACGGGTTCAGCGGGGTACGACCCCCCGGTCAGATCACGCCATGGGACCCGTTTGCCGACCCGATTGCCGAGGGACGCCCGTCCGTGGAGCCCTGAGCGGGAAGACGTGCGTGGGGAACGTGAGCAAGAACGAGCAATCGAGGGCATAGGGGCAGGCGAGTGTGAGGCGCGGAGTCGCAACGGCCTGTCCGCCGTGCTCACCGCGCCACACCACGCGCCCTGCCCCGGATGCGCAGGTCGCGCGCATCCACCGGACGAAGGGCCCGGCGCACACGGGACATGGCGACACCCCGGGGGGCGAGGCTCCGAACCGTCTCCGGACGGACCCCTGAACCACATCCCGCTGCTGTGAGTTATCCCACAGCCGCGTACGCCGCGTATGTCTCGTCGTCGTCGAGGCCCACGGGCAGGATGCCCGCGCTGCGCTCGTACTCCGTGCGCGCCGTCTCAAGGAGTCTGCGCCAGGAGGTGACCGTGGGACGCCTGCGCAGCAGCGCGCGCCGTTCCCGCTCGGTCATTCCCCCCCACACGCCGAACTCCACGCGATTGTCGAGGGCATCGGCCAGGCACTCGGTCCGCACCGGGCATCCGGTGCACACCGCCTTGGCCCTGTTCTGCGCTGCCCCTTGTACGAACAGTTCATCCGGATCGGTAGTGCGACAGGCTGCCTGCGCACTCCAGTCGGTTACCCAGCCCATTCCGGCTGCCGTCCTCTCCCGAATCGAGGCTCCCCCACGGCGGCAGCGGCATATTCACCGCTGCCAGTTGAGGACGTTACGGAAGGCGGGCGCGGCGCAACACCCCCTGCGGGCCCAATCTCGAATGGCCCGAACGGACTATGGGTCCGTGGCAGATCACCCAGGGGAGTGAGGTAAAGGCATAGTGGAACAACCCGACAAAGCGGGGCAGATCGGCTGAGTCACAGCGGGCATCTGATGACGCACAAGGAAGATTCCGGTGGAATTCGGGCGCGGAGTCTCAGGTTCCACTTTCGCCGTCAGAGGCGTCCGATGACTAGAGGACACGCCACGAAGTTGCTGTGGATTCCTGGAATGCCTTGATACAAAACCGCACGGCTGTGACAGTTGAGAGCAGCTTAGGCCATGGCCTATACCTATGTCCGGCGAATGAGAACGTAGGCTGCCTACATGTCGAAGAAGCGCTCGGGCGGTGGTCTGACCGGGACCCAGCAAGCCGCCAAGTTCCTCGGTGTCAGTGTGCTCTCCGGAGCAGTACTGGCCGGCATCGCCCTGCCGGCCGCCGGGGCGCTGGGACTGGCGGCCAAGGGGACGGTCCAGGGATTCGACGAGATTCCCGCCAACCTCAAGCAGCCCCCGCTCAGCCAGCGCACCACCATCCAGGACGCCGGCGGAAGCACGATCGCCACCGTCTACAGCCGCGACCGCACGGTGGTACCGCTCGCCAAGATCTCGCCGTATATGCAGAAGGCCATCGTCGCCATCGAGGACTCGCGCTTCTACCAGCACGGCGCGATCGACCTCAAGGGCGTGCTGCGCGCGCTCAACCGCAACGCCCAGTCGGGCGGTGTCGCCCAGGGCGCTTCGACGCTGACCCAGCAGTATGTGAAGAACGTCTTCGTGGAGGAGGCCGGCGACAACCCCGACAAGGTCGCCGAGGCCACCCAGCAGACGCTCGGCCGCAAGATCCAGGAGCTGAAGTACGCGATCCAGGTCGAGGAGGAGCTGGGCAAGAAGAAGATCCTGGAGAACTATCTCAACATCACCTTCTTCGGCCAGCAGGCGTACGGCGTCGAGGCGGCGGCCAAGCGGTACTTCTCCAAGCCGGCCAAGGATCTGACGCTGGAGGAGTCGGCGCTGCTCGCGGGCATCGTGCAGTCCCCCAGCCGTTATGACCCGGTCAATGACACGGAGGAGGCGACCAAGCGCCGGAACATCGTGCTCCAGCGCATGGCCGACATCCGGGACATCACCCAGGACCAGGCGGACAAGGCCAAGGCGACCCCGATCAAGCTCAACGTCAGCAAGCCCAAGAACGGCTGTATCACGGCGGAAATGGGCGCAGGCTTCTTCTGCGACTACATCGAAGCGGTGTTCAAGTCCAGCCCGGTCTTCGGCAAGACCCTTGAGGACCGGGCCAAACTCTGGAACCGCGGCGGTCTGACGATCAGGACGACGCTGGACCCGAAGGCGCAGAATTCCGCCCAGGACGCCATCAAGGAGTACGTCTACAAGTCGGACAAGGTCGCCAGCGCGGTGACCCTGGTCCAGCCGGGAACCGGCAAGGTTCTGGCGATGGCCCAGTCGAAGCCGTACGGCTTCGACAACAACGAGACCACGATGAACTACTCCGTCGACAAGAAGATGAAGGGGTCCTACTTCGGCTTCCCGGTCGGCTCGACCTTCAAGCCCTTTGTGGCGGCCGCGGCACTTGAGCAGGGCAAATCGCCGGGGCAGTCGTATCCGGCGCCGTACTCCATGCCGTATCCGAGCCCGATCCAGACGTGTGACGGCGGCAAGCCCTGGGTGAACACCGAGGGAAGCAAGGTGGAGAACGAGCTGGAGGAGGAGGTCGGTCCCTACGTCCTCAAGGACGCGATGGCGAAGTCGGTCAACACCTACTTCGTCCAGATGATCGCGGACATCGGCCTCTGCCCGGTCGTGGAGATGACCGACAAGCTCGGGGTGATCCAGGGCGACGACGAGAAGCTGCCCGTCTCCCCCGCGGCGATGTCGCTGGGTGCGCGCGGAATCTCCCCGCTGACCATGGCCAACGCGTACGCGACCTTCGCCAACCGGGGCACGTACTGCACACCGGTCGTCTTCGAGTCGATCCGCACCGCCGACGGCAAGAACCTCGAACTGCCCAAGAGCAACTGCTCCCGGGCGATGAGCGAGCGGACCGCCGACACCATCAACTCGCTGCTGAGCGGTGTGATCGACTCCGGTACGGGTCAGCGGGCCGGCCTGACGGGCCGTGACAACGCGGGCAAGACCGGTACGACGGACGAGCGGAAGAACGCCTGGTTCGTCGGCTACACCCCGAACCTCGCCGGATCGGTCTGGGTGGGCAGCGCCAGCCAGCAGGTGAAGATGGAGAACATCACGATCGGCGGCCGTTACAAGCCGAAGGTCTTCGGTGGTGAGGTCCCCGGATCCATCTGGCGCGAGATGATGAGCGGCGCCCTCCAGGGCGAGGCCGCACCGACCTTCAACAAGGTCCCGATCCCGGACGCCCCCAAGCCCCCGGAGCGCCCCGAGCGCCCGGACGACGGCAAGCCCGGCGACGGGGGCGACGGTGACGGCGAGGGCCCGATTCCCGGCATCTCCCTCCCCCCGAACCTGATCGGCGGCGCCGACAACCGCGGCCAGGGCAACGGAGGCGGAGGTAATGGAGGCGGGGGTAACGGAGGCACCGGCGGTGGCGGCGAGGGCAACGGAGGCGGCCAGGACGGCTTCGAACCGTAAGGTGAGCGCGGAGGGTGGGATCGCCGAGCGCGCGACGGGGTGAGCCGCCGCCGACCCGCCTGCCGGCTACCGCCTTCCTGAATACGCACCGAGGGGCCCGGGTCACGACGACCCGGGCCCCTCGGGCTTGCGCGGCGGGGTGCTCACTCCTCGGTTCGTCGAGCGCACTCGGCCCACTCGATTCGTTGAGCGCACTCACTTACCTCGGCTCGTTGAGCGTATTGAGCCCGCTCAGTTCTTTGAGCGTGTTCCGCCCACTCGGTTTCTTGAGCGTGTTCAGTCCGCGAGGAGCTGCTTCACCGTCGCGGCGACCCGGCCGCCCTCCGCCCGCCCGGCGACCTTCGGATTGACGATCTTCATGACCGCCCCCATGGCCCGCGGCCCCTCCGCCCCGCCGGCCCTGGCCTCCGCAACGGCCTCGGCGACGATCTGGCGAAGCTCGTCATCGCTGAGCTGCTGCGGGAGGTACGCGTCCAGCAGCACCCCCTCCGCCTTCTCCCGCTCCGCCTGCTCGGCCCGTCCGCCCTGCGCAAACGCCTCGGCGGCCTCCCGGCGCTTCTTCGCCTCCTTGGCGATCACCTTCTGCACCTCGTCATCGGAGAGCTCCCGGGCCGTCTTACCCGAAACCTCCTCCTTGGTGATCGCGGAGAGGGTCAGCCGGAGCGTGGACGAGCGCAGTTCGTCGCGCGCCCTGATCGCCTCGGTGAGGTCTTGCTGGAGCGTGGCCTTGAGCGTAGTCATGACTTCTTCATAGCCTTTTCTCATGGACCCGGTCAATGAGGATTCGCAGGTCAGAAGGGGTAAGGAAGATTCTGGCAGGCTGACGCGGATGCTCTGATCAACCGCCTCCGGGACGGCAAGCCGCACACCGGCACGCAGTGCTACGGCTATGACAAGAGCGGCACCGCCATCATTCCCGCAGAGGCAGAGATCGTGCGCGAGATTTTCCCCGACGGCGGTCGCGAGCGCATGGGGCAGCCTTCCCGGCTTCGTCACCACCGCATCGGTCATTGCGGGTCGGTGAGGAGCCGGCCGGTACGGCCATGGTTTCCCGACGGTGGCTTCCCGACGGTGTGGCGGCCGGCCCGCTCAGCCGGGGGCGGAGGACAGTCACGGCTTTCCGTCTCGTTCAGCGCTGTTCGGGTCCGTTCGGACGGGTCGAAGCGGTGGCCGTTCACAGAGCGACCCGTATGACCGTCACCGACCGATCCGGCGTGAACCACGGCGGAGAAGGCCGGCCGGGCCGGAGAGTGGAAAGGGGGGTGGGGTCGTAGCTGCTCGGCGCCCCGGAACCATCAGGTTCGGGGATCCTAAGGGGCCACCCCCCTTGGCCGCCATGCCCTGAGCCTGCGGGCATCGGGTCGGCCCACCATCACAGCCAGGCTGGCTCTGACCACTGACACTCGTTCTCGAACCCGTCTCATCTCGCCAGTCCCGGGCCCATGGCACAGCTGTGGAGCGCCCGGGACCAGCACTCCCGTAACTGATCGGACGCGGCTGAACGGCTTGAACGGCCTCCCGACCAGGACAGCGAGGATGTGCGGCGGGACCGCCAGGAACGGTGAGGGCCACACTGAGGCATGGACATGACCGGCTCGCTGCCGAGGACGGCGGCACGGTGTGCGGTTCATACGGAGGTCACCGCACTGGCCGAAGGGGCACCGGCCCATGCCATGTGATCACGTGTACGGACGGTGAGGCAGCCCGACGGTTCATTGCCTGCCTACCCGCGGGGAGTGGCGATCCCGCGGAAGTCCGCCGAGCTGCGCTTCGTCGCCCCGGGCGATCTCCCCGATCTCCTGTCCACGCCAGCGGCTCCGCTGCGACGCTTCCTTGATCACCGGGACCGGCCGTACCTGGGCTGACACCGGAAAGGGACGGGCGGCACGGCTGCCGGGTCCCCGTAACCGGACCGTCGGCACCCGGTTCCCATGGCGGCGACCACCGACACGTACGACGGACCGCGGCCGGGCAAATGCCCGCCCGACAGGCTGCCCGCGTGCGCCGGTCTGCGACGATGGACACATGCGCGCACGCTACGGAGTACCTCTGGGAATCACGTCGGTCGGAGCGGTCGGCCTGGTCTACGCCGCCGCCTTCGAGGCCCGGTCGTTCCGGCTCCGACGGCTGACGGTCCCGGTGCTCCCGCCCGGGATGCGCCCGCTGCGGATCCTCCAGGTCTCCGACATCCACATGGTCAGGGGGCAGCGGAAGAAGCGGGCCTGGTTGCAGTCCCTCGCGGGGCTCCGCCCTGATTTCGTCGTGAACACGGGGGACAACCTGTCCGACCCGGAGGGCGTGCCGGAGGCCCTGGACGCGCTCGGCCCGCTGATGGAGTTCCCGGGCGTGTACGTGTTCGGCTCCAACGACTACTACGGCCCCAAGCTGCGCAATCCGGCCCGCTACCTCCTCGAGAAGGCCCAGGGCCGCCACGGGCTGAACGGCAACGCTCCCGCGGTCGGCGCGGTGCACAACCCCTGGGAGGACCTCCGGGACGCGTTCGACTCGGCGGGCTGGGTCGGCCTGAACAACGCCCGCGGCCGTCTGAAGCTGGAGGCGGGCGAGATCGCGTTCACGGGCCTGGACGACCCGCACATCAAGCGCGACCGCTACGAGGAGGTCGCGGGCGGCCCCGAATCCGGCGCCGATCTCTCCCTGGCCATCGTCCACGCCCCCTACCTGCGCACCCTGGACGCCTTCACCGCCGACGGCTACCCCTTGATCCTGGCCGGTCACACCCACGGCGGCCAGCTCTGCATCCCCTTCTACGGCGCCCTGGTCACCAACTGCGACCTCGACACCGACCGCGTCAAGGGCCTCTCCACCCACCAGACCGCCGGCCGCACGTCCCACCTCCACGTCTCCGCCGGCTGCGGCACCAACCGCTACACCCCGGTCCGCTTCGCCTGCCCCCCGGAGGCCACCCTCCTCACCCTGGTGAGCCCCGCCTAGCCCGCTCCGCCGACCGTCCCCCGACCATCTCGCACCGCCGGGACCCCGCGAAAACCGGATTTCGCCTGGGCGCGCGGGTGGGCTAAAGTAATCGATGTCGCCGTGAAGACGGTGACATCGGGGTGTAGCGCAGCTTGGCAGCGCGCTTCGTTCGGGACGAAGAGGTCGTGGGTTCAAATCCCGCCACCCCGACAGTGAAGTACCAGGTCAGAGGGCCCTTACCTAATCGGTGAGGGCCCTCTGGTGTTGCTGCGTGTCTATTTTGCGTGACTGTCGATTCCCGAGTGCTTGCCGAGTGACTACGACCGCTGCGTGTCTGTGCCGAAGATCCCGTCCATGACCACGGCACCGGTCTGGATCACCGGCCGGATCTGCTTTCGGTAGACCTCCTCGGTCACGGCCGTACCGCAGTGCCTGACAAGCCGGCAGATCCCTCCAGCGGCACGCCACGGTCAGAGAGCATGGAGACGAAGCTTTGCCGGAGCCCCGGGGGCGTCCGCTCGTCGGCGTTGATCCCTTCGACGCCCTTGAGCGCCTGGCGGAAGGCACGTCGGACATTCGCCGAATCGAGCGGCTTGCTCACGGCCGAGGAGAGGCCGCAAACACATCCAGGCCGTCATCGCCCTGGCCCTCCGACGAGCCGACGTCCTGTGGGCCCTTCTCAACGGCAACCGAACCTTCACCCCCACCCCGCCGGGCACACACACGGCTTGGCCTCGCCATTGAGACTCCACCGACTACTGAGCTTGAATGCGTGATGTCGGCCAGTCGTCCATGATCAGGCCGGTTGCGGTCCTCCCACCTAGGATCGAGCCGGTGCGGTCCGTAGGCGGGTGACCTGGGCGCGGTTGCGGGCCCGGATAGCCCGGCGTTCCCCGGCCTCGGCGAGCACTGCGGCTCTGGCTTCCTCTCCGGCGTCGAACGCCGCCGGAGAGAAGCGGTCACTGGCTCCAACGTGCCGTTCCCAGTTGTCCTGCCAGAACTCCACCGTCCAGCCCGACCACAACTCTGGTACTTGGTAAGCCTGTGGCGAGGAGTAGAGGGACCACCAGCCCAGGTGGCGGCGTTCCGGGTCGAGGTGGATGCCGGAGTTGACGTGCAGGTGGCAGCCTCCGTGCCTGGGGGCGTCCGCCAGGCGGTTGAGCAGAGCGGCGCCCTCGCGGACAGGGTGGTCGAAGGCGTCAGAGGCGACGTGGCAGAGGCCGGTGCTGACCGTGATCACCACACCGCCTGGGTCAAGCCCGGCCAAGTCCTCGTCGTCCGGGGCGAGGAGCGGGGCCAAAGAAGGGTCCGAATCGCGGCAGCGGACGTACTCCGGGTCCAGCCCGACGTACTCACGCAGTTCGGCCGGGCCGTCATATAGCCAGCGGACCTCCCAGCCCGGCCACGCGGCTCGGATCAACTCGAACATGGCCGCGCGGTGGCGGAGCTCAGTGCTAGGCCCCTCCCAGGCGAAGAACAGGAGCACCTTCCGGCCGAGGTCAAGCAGTATCCCGCCCTGGGCCATGGTGTCGTCCAACCACCAGCCGTCTTGGCGGAGTCCGGGAAGCATGGCGAGAACCGGCGTCGGCCCTTCCAGCAGGTCGAGGTCGATTCCTACCGCCCAGCCGGTCCGGTACAACTCATGTGTGCCATTCTCGCGGACCACGATGACATTGGCTCTGTCTCCCATTGGGTCAGGATGACCGGGCGGGAGGCTGCCGGCCATCCGTTTTCGGCGGCTTCGAGGCTCCGGTGTCCAGAGAGTGAAGGCGTGCCGACAGGGTGGGGGCCGGGGTCGTGGTCATACCCCCAGAGTGGTGCAGTGATCACGTTCCAACAGTCACTCGGTGGGCGGTGCTGACTCCGTATACGTGATGTTGGTCAGTCGTCCATTCTCAGACCGGTGCTGGTCAGGCAGCCGTCGACCAGGTCCGGGTCCGGGCGGTACTGGATCTGCTTGAGCCGGCGCTTGACGGCGCGAGTGATCTGGCTGAGGTCGGCTGCGGCGAAGTTGCCGATGTCACGCTTGACCAGCGACCAGATGCCCTCCTGCGGGTTCAGATCCGGCGTGTAGCTCGGAAGCTGGAAGACGGTGAGCCAGTCCGTGTGGTCGGCGATGAATCGGCGCATCTCTTCGGCCAGGTGCATGCGCAGGTTGTCCCAGACCAGCACGATCGGGCCGCCGAGCTGGATGTGCGCTCTGACCAGCAGGTCGCGCAGGTCGCACCAGCCGATGCCCTTCGGCTCGCCCTTGCGGCCCCGGTACTCGCGGACCGAGTAGAACATCCGGGACCGCTTCCCCGGCTTATAGCAGGTCAGCCCGGCCATGGACACCCGACCCGAGCCCCGGCCACGGACCCGCACCAATGGCGTTGAGCCCTTGCGTCCCCAGTCTTCTCGCGCGCGGCGGCGTCATCGACTGGCCGGCCTCGTCCTCGAAGACGATCCAGCCGTCACCCGCCGCCGCGGCGCTCTTACCCGCGGCCAGGTCTCCTCCTTCCAGACCTCGACCGCCGCGTCGTCACGCTCGATCGCCCGCCGGGCGGCCTGCTGCCAGGACCAGCCGTGCCGCTTCAGCAGCAGCCACGTGCCCTCCACCGTGTAGCTCACGTGGAACAGCCGACCGATCAGCGTCCTGATCCGTGCAAGGGTCCACCGCTGATCGGCCCAGCCGTGGACCAGCGGACCGCGTTCCTGCTCCTGCTCCTGCCTCGCGACCTGCGCGTCGCAGAGCCTCGGCCGCCCCGGCGATCCCTTCGACAGGACCCCCGCCGCGCTCGCGCCACTGGCGGCGACGCCACCGCTCCACCGACCGCTCACTGACCCGCAGCATGGCAGCGATCGCCCTGTTCTTCTGCCCACCCTCGAAGCGTTCCACGGCCCGCAGCCGGACCCGCTCCCTCGCGGCCCGCCCGGCGTCGGTCAACCCGCCGCCCTGTGCGTATCTCACGGTCCAGGGCTACCGGAGCGGACCCGCCGCCGTCAGGTGAACGGTTCCGACATCACCCAATCAAGTTCAGTAGCTAGGGGCCATCATGCAAGTTTTTCAATCATCATGGGTACGTCATGAGAGTGACGGACTACCAAGACGCTACTCTGAGGCTCCCCAGACCTGGCAGGAGACAGGCAAGTGACCGAAGCTGACCTGCAAGAGTTGCTTGCGAAGCTGCGCCGGTTCGGCGGTGATCACTTCACATGTGAGGTGAAGCGTTCTCAGGGTGGTCTGCCCGCGAGCATGTGGGAAACGATCAGCGCTTTCGCGAACGCTCAAGGCGGACTCATCGTTCTTGGCGTGGACGAGAAGAGCGACTTCTCCGTCGTCGGAGTGCATGAACCTGCGAAAATTGAGGCCAATCTCGCAGCGGTATGCAGCGAGATGGAGCCACCAGTTCGCGCCGAAATTCGGACGTTCGAGACAGATGGGAAGCACGTAATCACGTGCCACATTCCATCCATCCCAAAGGATCAAAGGCCCTGCCATAAGAAGAACCTGGGCCCTTGGGGTGGATCAAGGGTTCGCGTAAGCGATGGCGACCGAAAACTAACCGACTACGAAGTTTCACTTCTCCTGGCAAATAGGAATGAGCAGAAGCAAGATCTGAAGCCAGTCACTGAAGCCTCACTAGAGAACCTCGACAGTGAACTGATCCGGGCGTTCCTCCGCCGCGTTCGCGAAACAAAGTCACCAATCTTCAGCAGGATTAGCGATGCCGAAGCGCTGAGAATGCTCAACGTCCTCGTAAATAATGACGACGAGCTAGTTCCCTCGCTTGCCGGCTTGCTGGTGTTCGGAATCTATCCGCAGCAGTTCGAACCCCAACTGGACATCACATTCGTAGCCTACCCCACACCTGAAGCCGGCGTGCTAGGACCTTCGGGTGAGCGTTTCACCGAGAACAGATCCATCGATGGGTCAATTCCCGAGATGGTGAGCGAATGTATCCGCATTCTTAAGCGGAACATGCGACGCCGCAGCATCGTGACAGGCCTTTTCAGGACCGACGAGTGGGAATATCCTGAAGAGGTACTACGTGAGGCACTAGTGAACGCGCTAGTGCATCGCGACTACTCCGAGTTCGCCAGAGGCATGCAGGTTCAGGTTGAGATGTACCCGGATCGACTGGTCATCCGCAATCCTGGAGGATTGTACGGACCGGTCGAGGTTAGCTCACTTGGCACCGAGACTATCTCCTCTTCGCGAAACAAGGCACTGCTCAAAATTCTTGAGGATACCCCCTACAGCGACAACCGGATGGTTTGCGAGAATCGCGGCAGCGGGATCGCGCGGATGCGTATTGCTCTCGTGGATGCAGGCATGGAACCTCCGCGATTCACCGATGACATCTCGTCCTTCACAGCAGAATTCCCAAATCATGCTCTAGTCGACGAAGAGGCTTTGAATTGGCTTAGCAGCCTTTCCTCTGATCCTCTCTCTAGACCACAAATGACAGCACTGGTCATGATGCGAAACGGGGAAGTCATGACCAACAGCTCGTATCGCGCGGCCACAGGGGTACAAGACAGTCGAGCTGCTAGCAGGGATCTGAAGGACCTAGTCGATCGAGATATCGTTGAGCAGGTCGGCACCAGGGGATCGACCATTTACACGCTTGCGGGACAGGTCCAGGATCAGGCCGAGGACCTGCTGGCTGAATATGTGGATGTGCCCATCCCCCTGATGGGCGCATCGGACGCCACGGAACCTCTGAGCGATCTACAGAACAAAGTGCTTTCTGCCTTGGGGTCTGAGTCTCTTCTCAGAAACGAAATCGAGGAACAGACGGGACTGGACTTCGGCCAGGTAAGGGGAGCTCTGAAGGCTTTGCGCGATAAAGGCCGGGTCGAGCTCGTCGGCAAGGCTCGCTCGAAGAACGCTCGATGGCGAGCTATCTGACCCGTCGAAGGCGGGTAGTAGTCTGAGTTTTCAACTGCGTGACAACACCCATACAGAGCGGCGGACAACTGCGTACGCCTATGGACCGTCGCAGCAGGTAAGCGACACATCAGCCGAAGGGGCCGGTCCCCTTCGGGGAGACCGGCGCTGATCGCGTTCCTGGAGTGTGCCGGGTGGCCCCCGGCACACTCCGGGGGCTGGTACATCTCGTGGAAGGTCGAGAACGGGCCGAAGGGACTTCAGGGCGCCATCGTCTGCGACCAACCAGCGACCCGCCGCCGCTCGGCGTGCGAGCGGTTCGCCTTCAGATACTCCTGGTCGATCTCGTACCAGTCTTCGTCCATCAGGAAGAATCGGTGGGAGTCGAGAGACACTTCCGCCTCGATCCACCGGAGCGCGCTGGACGTCCACACCTCGTCGGTCCGGTCGGCGCGGCTGTGCCGGTAGAGGGTGACGGTTCCTTCCCGGAGTGCGGCCACGCGGCTGCCGGCACGCTGGACGCGGGCCCGGCAGAGGACGTAGTCGAGATCGAAGTCGTCGGTCGACCGGCCGGCCGCGTCGCTGTTGATCCTGGCCCTGAACCCCCGGGCGGCGTTGTAGTCGTCCCAATGGTCAGCGGGGACGGCGACGCCGATCCTCCCGTCAGGTTCCTGGCCCAGGAGGTCATCGAGGGCGGTCTCCAGGCGGGTGAGGAGGCCGGGATCGTCGACGGGCACGACGTGCTCGACGAACTCCAGCTCCGGGCTCGGCTTCTCCTCACTCAGCACGCGGGCGATCGCGCGGATGTCGGCGATCAGGTCGGCACCCTCCACACCGAGCCGCAGGCGCAGGCCGGCACCACCCTCGGCGCTGGAGATCTTCGCCGGGTTGTCGCGGGAGATGGTGAGCGGGACGTCGTCCAGGTGGCCGCCGAGGCGGCGCACGATCTGGGCGTGCTCAACGACTCCCAGGCTCCATACCGAGGCACCGCTCGGGATGAGGGTGATGTCGGTGCGCCCTGCGCCCGGGGTGTGCGACACCAGGTCCCGGATTCGTCCGGGGTCTACCCGGCGGGATGCGAAGCTCAGCCCGAAGCGGTGGTCCTTCAGCCGGTCGGGCACCAGGCGGAAGCCCTGGTCGTAGCCGATGGCGTACACCTCACCGTCGACGGCGAGCATCAGCAGTCCAGCGGAGCGGTTGACCTGCCGTGACACCTCGATGCCCGTCGTACGGAAGATCTCGTCGCACCAGCTCGCGACGGGCTGCTCGAAGCTGCCGGTGACCAGGACCGCCGGTACCCCGAGATTCTCTGGGACATGAAAATCGGCGTGGACCCGCTCCAGCTGATCCGTGTCCAGGGCATCGAACATCGCGTCGACGGTGGGAGACACGCCCCTGAGCCGGTACAGGGTGCGCTTGGACGTACGGGTGGCCATGGTGCCGCTCCTTTTGCGCGGTGGCGATACCCGCCCCCGGTGGTGTCTCACGTGGGTCTCCTTCCGGCGGCGCCCCTGGCGAGGGCCCGCCTCCCTGGTGGCCGAGCCGGCAGAAGGTGCGCCGACCGGATGTCATCAGCGGGTCAACAGCGCGACGATCGCCACGACTTCGGTACGCCAGGCGCGGACCTGCTCCTCCGTGGGGCCGATCTCGTACTGGTGGTAGTGACAGCCGAGGCAGAGCTGACTCCACGCGGCCTTCGCCCGGCGGGCGGTGCCGGCTTCGGCGCAGCCGCGGAGCCAGAGGAGAGCGGCCCGCATAGGGCCCTCACGGATCGTGCGCGGGGCGCCGTGCGCGGTGAGCCGTGCGGCAACCGCGCTCTCCAGCGCGGCCCGGAGGGCGAAGGCGGCTCCGCGATACCGGCTCGCCGCGGTGGCGGTGCGCGGGGTGGGCGGGGCGGGTACGGCCGCACCGACCCCCGTGGTGGCGGGACCGCCCGTGACAGGACTGGTGGCGGCGGGACCGCCGTCGTCCTCGATGAGCAGATCGGCGGTGTCGAGCAACTGACGGATCGTCGCGTTCACCGGGCGGTCTCCTCCGGCTTGCGCACGGTCCGCGCGACGGCCTCGATGTCGTCCACGAACCGGCGGGAGTCGGGGATCGAGGTGCCCGACGGGTGGGCGCCCTCCTGGCACCGCCGGATGAGGTCCACCGCCCCCGGACCACACCGTCTGCGCAGCTCGCGGTAGACGTCACCCGTCCTGGACTGGTCCCCGAAGAGCCCCAGGGCCGCGATGTCCATCAGCTTGACGGCGGCCGTGACGGACTTCTCCGCCTCGTGCTCGGTCAGTCCGGCGCGGTGCAGGCGCAGCCACGCCGCCTCGGAGAAAGCGCGTTCCAGGACGGTGCGGCAGAGGCCGGCCAGGACGTGGGTCGTGGCGGCCGGCGGGAGGTTCGGCGTACGGGCGAGGGCGCGTGCATCGTCCAGTGCCTGGCCGACCGGATCGGTCACCCGGCGCACGGTCACCGCCGAACGCGCCTCCCGCTCCACCTCCAGGACCGTCACCGGCAGCTCCTGGTTGGTGAAAGCCCGCTGGAGCCGCGTGTCATGGGTGAAGACCACGACCTGGCGGGTCTCGCCGAGGTCGTGCAGAACCTTCGCGAGGCCGTGGACCTTCGCGGGATCCATGGACTGCACGGGGTCGTCGATGACGACGAACCCGAAGGGGCTGTCCGGTGCGGCGGCACGCGGCAGGAAGAGCGAGAGCGCGAGGGAGTGCAGTTCGCCCTGGCTCATGACGCCGAGGGCCGCGGCCTCCGTACCGTCCACGGCGACGTCCATCACGAGCTTGCGGACGCTCGCCTTCTCGCTGCCGGTCAGGCGTACGGAGCGCAGGTCGACGTTGCTCTGCTGGCGCAGTTCCTCCCAGATCCGCTGCGAGTGGTCCTCGAAGGGCCGCAGCCGTTCCTCGCGCAGCTCCGCGCATGCCTCCTTGAGCCACTTGCGGGCCGCCCTGACCTGGCGCAGCCGGGGCTTGCCGGCCTGCGCGGTCCTGGCCCGGTCGAGCCAGGCGGCGAGGCGGGTGACGCAGCGCCGCCACTCCTCGTCGAGTTTCTCCAGCTCCCGGGCGGCCTCCTCCCGCAGAGCCGCGCACGCGTCGGCGAGGACGAGTGCGGCGGTCTCGGCGCGGGCGGCGAGCCGCTCGGCGTCGTCGACCGCCCGGCAGGCCGCCCACTCCTCCCACGGAACGACCAGCGGGGCGGGCAGCCACGCGGGGACCCGCGTGACGAGGTAACGGACGGCGTCCATCGCGCCCCGCAGCTCGGTGCGCGCCTCCCGCGCGGTGACGGCCTCCCGCCGCAGGGCTGCCACCTGTTCGGCGGCCCGCTCGGCCCACGCCTCGTCCAGCGGCCGGTCGGATCCACACACCGGGCAGGTCTCCTCGTCCGCGTGCTGACGGCTGTGATCCAGCGCCTTGGACAGCAGTTCGGCGCGCTGGTGGGCGTCCTCGGCACCCGAGGCGCGTACGTCGTCGAGTACGGCGACGGCCTCGCGCAGCCGGTCCACGGCCGCGCCGACCGCGCCGAGGTCGGGACCGGTCAGGTCAACGGTCGCTCGAAGCTCCCGGAGACGGTCGTCGTCCGCGTCGGGCAGTCCGGTGACGAGGGCGTCCAGCGCGTCGAAGTCGGGAGTCCCCGCCCCGCTGACGGCCGCGAGCGCACGTGCCGCCCGGGGATCGTCCAGCACGGACAGCGCCTCGACGAGCGCGGGCAGCTCCGCCTCGGCCGTCTTCACCGCGGAGTTGAGCGTCTTCTCGGTGGCCTGGAGACGCCCGTCGGCGGCCGCCGGTTCGCCGAGTCCGAGGATGGAGGCGACGGAGTCGTACAGTTCGCTGGGCTTGCCGCTGATCACCTTGTCCAGGTCGGAGTAGGACAGGAAGGGCCGGTAGTCGTTCAGCCCCTGCCCCCAGCCGACGTCCTCGAAGGGCCGCCGACCGTGTCCCGGCCGCCTGAACTCGATGTCGGGAGCGGTGACGTCGTCCCCCGGCCAGGTGCAGGTGAGCGTGGACGGCCGGGAGTCACCGGCGAGGGCGAGACGCACCTCGACCTTCGGGTCGGCTCCGTCGTGCAGGTTGCGCCAGTGCCGGCGCCACACCTCACCGCGCTGCTTGTCGAGGCGGGCGGTGCGTCCGGTGAACGCCGTCTCGACGCCCTCGGCGAAGCTGGACTTCCCCGAACCGTTGCGCCCCACCACGAGGGTGACACCGGGCTTCGCGCTCAGCGGCAGACGTGCCGTGCGGCCGATGCCCCGAAAGCCGCTGACGCTGATGGATTCCAGGAACACCCGGTGGCTCGGGTGCGGGCCGACGGACGTGTCAGCGCCCGCCCCCGCTCCCGCCCCCGAGCCGTCCAGCGCCTCGCGGAGGAGTTCCCGGGCCGGCTCGGCGAGGGCGGACGCTTCGAGGCGGTCGGCCAGCCTGGAGAGCGTCGGGGAGCCCGAGCCTCCGGTGCCGGGGTCACCGCCCTCAGCGCCGGGGACCCGCCCGGCCTGATCCCTGTACTCCGGGGACTCGTTGTCCTGCGGGTGTTCCGTCATGGCGCTCTCCGCCCTTCCGCGGTCCGTTCCGACGGCTCTGCCGAGCCCGTGGTGACGGGACAGACGTTAGGGACGGAGGGTTGTTGGGGACCAGGAATTTCGCGGTAACCCTGGTTATCAACTCATCGCTATTGAGGGGCAGTTATGACTGAGGACAGCTCCGCCCACACCGTCTTGCCCGCAGGGTGTCGAGGCACCACCCCCCAGCGCACAGCCAGGATGTCCACCAGGAGCAGCCCTCGGCCGGACTCTCCTTCGGGACACGAGGAGGGCGCGGCCGTAGGCAGCCCCTCCGCGGAGGCGGCGTCCGCGAGCTCGACACGCACGAGGCCCGCGGCCTCGTCGAGTGCGAGCAGAAGACCGGCGTCATGTCCGGGGACATGACCGTGCTGTACGGCGTTGGCCGCGAGTTCACCGACGACGAGGGCGACGGCGCAGGACACGTCCGACTCCGGCGGGTAGCCCCACTCCTCCATCCACCGGACGGCGAGCCGCCGGGCGAGCCGCGCACCTTGCGGGGAGTCGGCGAACTGCGCGGTGAGCGTGTGTCGTTCGCCCTTCTCGCCGTCGAGCCTCACGGCTTCCGCGGGCGGCACGACGCTCCCGCGCGGCTCGTCTCCCTCAGTGGTCGTTCCTGTCAGCACGGTTTGTCCGTCCGTTCCGTCGAGTCGGGCATCCCGCGACGCACACCAGTCGTCACGTTCCGTGCTCAAGAGTCGTCCGATCGCCCTACGCTCGACAGGTATAACGGCCTTACTTCTCCGCCTGTAAGGAACGGAAGTGACGCCTTGGCCAACGAAATTGACTCCAGCGTGTCGATGGCCGCCCTGTTCGGCGCACGGGTACGCAGGCTCCGGACGGCGGCGCGACTGACCCAGGCCGAACTCGGCGCCCTGGTCCATGTAGTGAGCACGCGGATCACACAGATCGAGCGGGCGTCCGGAGCGAAGCCGACGCTGGAGCTGGCGCGTGCGCTGGACGCGGCCCTCGGTGCGGACAACCTGCTGATCGAGTTGTGGCCGTACGTGTACCGGGAGGCGTTCCCGGACTGGTCGCGGAGGTTCATGGAGGAGTCGGAGCGGGCGGTGGCCATCCGCGAGTACGCGGCTCATGTGGTGCCGGGGCTGTTGCAGACGGAGGAGTACGCGCGCGCTGTTCTGAGCCTGGATGCCCTGTTGGACAGCGAGGAGCAGTTGGAGGAGCGCGTCACAGCTCGTATGGGACGGCAGGATCGACTGAGGTCGCCTGACCGCCCAGAGCTGTGGGTCGTCCTGGATGAAGCGGTACTACGGCGTCCGATCGGCGGAGATGCCGTGATGCGGAAGCAGTTGGCGCGCCTGCTCGACGCTGCGATGGAGCGGCACATCACCGTGCAAGTGCTGCCATTCGCTCAAGGCGGGCACGAGGCGATGGGCGGCTCGCTGACGATCCTGACCCTGCCGGACGGCTTGGAGATGGCCTACACCGAGGGTGCGGACTACGGGCAGCTCATCGAGGAACCGGCCGACGTCAGCCGCTACACGGTGATTTACGATCGGCTGCGGGCGGCAGCCCTGCCCCCGCTCATGTCGCTCGACGTGATCCGGTCCACGATGGAGGGCAACTACCGTGGCGCGAATCTCCCGTCCCGATCTGAACGGCGCCGCCTGGCGCAGAAGCAGCTACAGCAATCAGGCGGGCGGCAACTGCGTAGAGGTGGCCGACGAGTTCCAGGCCGTCATCCCCGTTCGTGACAGCAAAGCCCCGCACGGCCCGGCGCTGTGCTTCGAAACCGCCTCCTGGACCGCCTTCATACGCGAGTTGAAGGCCGGGCCCAACCGTCCCTGAGCTGGAGGGCAACTACCGTGGCGCGAATCTCCCGTCCCGATCTGAACGGCGCCGCCTGGCGCAGAAGCAGCTACAGCAATCAGGCGGGCGGC
>NZ_JBITFN010000012.1:0-153208 GCF_044456085.1 Streptomyces sp. NPDC051018 | reverse complement strand
GGCGACTGCGTAGAGGTGGCCGACGAGTTCCAGGCCGTCATCCCGGTTCGTGACAGCAAAGCCCCGCACGGCCCGGCGCTGTGCTTCGAAACCGCCTCCTGGACCGCCTTCATACGCGAGTTGAAGGCCGGTCCCGACCGTCCCTGAGCTGGAGGACAACCACCGTGGCGCGAATCTCCCGTCCCGATCTGAACGGCGCCGCCTGGCGCAAGAGCAGCTACAGCAATCAGGCGGGCGGCGACTGCGTAGAGGTGGCCGACGAGTTCCAGGCCGTCATCCCGGTTCGTGACAGCAAAGCCCCGCACGGCCCGGCGCTGTGCTTCGAAACCGCCACCTGGACCGCCTTCATACGCGAGTTGAAGGCCGGACCCGACCGTCCCTGAGGCAGCCGGTTCCCGGCCGTCGTCCGTCTTCCGGGCGCACCGGGCCCTTGTCCGCGAGGGTCCGGTCGGCCACTGACCTCCTCAAAGAACCGGGGAAAGAACTACCCACCCACCCTCCCTCCCCCGCCAGAAGGCGGGCATCACCCGTTCGGGTGAACGGCTTGCAGGGGAGGGATACAGACGGTTACGTTCGCCGCGACAACCGCAAACAGATACGGCCCCCGGCCGGGACTGGCATCCCGATCGAGGGCCTGACCGATCAGGA
The DNA here is from genome assembly GCF_044456085.1 of Streptomyces sp. NPDC051018. NCBI lineage: Bacteria > Bacillati > Actinomycetota > Actinomycetes > Kitasatosporales > Streptomycetaceae > Streptomyces > Streptomyces sp. NPDC051018. The sequence continues at coordinate 152,560 of NZ_JBITFN010000012.1, read as the reverse complement.
AGCAGACCCTTCCCAATGGCTGACCCGCAGTCTAACGCGCACGCGCGCGCCGACGCCGCAACTCCGACCTCCGGCGTGATCCACTTACGTACCCGGCTGACAGCCGACTTCACCGTGATCTCCAACGCCCTCGCCCAACGGCGCGGCAGTGCCGTCACGGTCGGTGTGGCGGTGTACATCCTCTCCCTGCCCACCGGCTCCCCCGTGACCATCGCCGCCCTCTGCGAGCACTTCACCGAGGGCGAGATCCTGATCTCGCGGGCGCTCAGGGAGCTGGAAGCCGCCGGCTACCTGGAACGCCGCCGCGAGCGCCTGCCCTCCGGGCAGATCCGCACCCGGACGTACTTCTACGACGTACCCGGCGGCCCGGACGGCCCGCCCGAGCCTCCGAAGCCGCCCCGGCCCCGGGGGTCGTACGCGGCCGAGCAGTCCGCGCCCGCTTCGGCTACCACCACGGACGCGGCACCCGCTTCGGCTACCAACGCGGAAGCAACGCCCGCCCCCGCTCCGGACCAGCCGGAGCAACAGTCGTCGCTCTCCGACATGGCCCCGGAGGCAGTCGCCGTTCTGGCCTCGCTGCGGCGCGTCGATCCACGGCTCGTCCTGTCCGAGCGGGAGGCCGTGCGGCTGGCGCCCGCCGTCGCCGGATGGCTCGCGGCCGGTGTCCCACCCCGCCAGATCACCGAGCTGCTGACTTTACGGCTCCCGGACCACTTCCTGACCCGCCCGGCCGGCATCCTCGCCTTCCGCCTCCGTGAAACACCCCTGCCCGCCCCGCCACCACCGCCTCCTACCGACCACCACGCGGCCTTACTGCCCTTCCAGAACTGCGAGGAGTGTGAGCGTGCCTTCCGCGCGCTTGAGCCAGGGCGTTGCCGCGACTGCCGGACCCATCTGCGTGCCACCGCCTGAGCCGGTGGGCAGGTGTGCTGCCGGCCCTCGGGCGGGAAGCTTGATGTACGACGATGCGAAGCCCGTGGCGGGCACGAAAGCGGATCAAGAGCCGGGACCTGGAGATCCGGCCGGTTCTTGAACGGGACGCGGTGCTCTTCTACCTCGACAACCAGCAGCTTCGCAGTGTCGAGATGGTCGAACGGCTCGAAATGCACCGCGAGGCGATCCACCGGGCTATAGGCCGGGGCGGTCCCGCGGCCTACGCGGTACGGCGCGACCGCGTCGAGCGCACCTGGCCGTGACGAACGGACGGTCCCGGACAGGTCCGGAGACCGTCACGCACTCGCGTCTACTTCGCCGCGGGCGCCCACAGCGCGGCCACGATCTCCATCTGCTTGAGGACGAGGTCGACCGCCTCGCGCTCCTCCTCCGGCGGATAGTCGAACATGGCCAGCACGCGACGGATGCGGGTGCGCAGCTTGGCCCGGACCGGCTCGCGGGAGAGCCAGTCGACGGAGAGGTTCTTCTGGATGTCCTTCACCAGGGACCGGGCGATCTTGGCGAGCGTGTCCTGGCCGCCCTCCATCAGCTCGGCCATGTCCCGGTGGGCGACCGCGTCGTAGAAAGCCAGCTCCGCGTGGCTGAGCGGAGGGTCGAACTGCTCGCCTCGGCGGGCCTCCGCCGACACCTCCTTCGCCAGCGCGGCGAGTTCGGCGATCACCTGGGCGCTGGTGAGCTGCTGGAGCATGTACCGCTTCATCAGGTCGTCGAGGCGCTGGGCGAAGCTCTCGTTCCGGACGACGTTGTGCTTGGTCACCTCGCGCATCTTCTGCTGGATCATCCGGCGCAGGGCTTCGGTGACCAGGTGCGGGGTCTCGGAGTCCTCCAGCCTGCGCAGCTGTGCCTCGTTGAGGCGGGTGATGTCCAGCCGGCCGATCCCGGCCTCCGCGTACAGGTCGGTGATCTCGTCGGCGTCGACGACCGAGGCCGCGAGGGCCTGGAGGTAGCGCTGGACCTCGGCGCTGAGCGGCTCCCCGCTCGCCTCGCGCTGGGCGGCGTCGAGTTTGATCATCCAGGCCCGGACCTCTTTGAAGAACGCGATGTCGGCGCGCCAGTCATCCAGGTCCTCGCAGCGCTCGGCGATCTCGCGGCTCATCGCGCAGAGCCGGTAGAAACGATCGAGTCGGGCAGCGCTGTCCTTGAAGCGGACGGAGAGCGGCTTGGCACCGGGCTCGACCTTGTTGCCGGGGTTCTTCGGGTCGCGGAGGAAGTCGGCGGTAAGGCGCAGTGCACGCTTGCGGGTGTCGGGGCGACCGGTGTCGGCGATCCACTCCCTCCAACGGCTCCCGGCCAGCAGCCCTTTGATGGTCGACAGCTCGTTCTTGACCTCCGTGATGGCCCGCTCGATGTCCGCGCCGAGTGTCTGGTCCTTGCGGTCCTGGTCCGAGTACTCGCGCAGAGCCTTGGCGAGGTTGTCGGTGAGGGGCGCGTAGCCGACGAGGAGGCCGTCCTGCTTGCCTCGGAAGCGGCGGTTGACGCGGGCCAGGGCCTGCATCAGGTTGGCGCCCTGCATCGGGCGGTCCATGTACAGGGTGTGGATGGGCGGCGCGTCGTATCCGGTGAGCAGCATCGAGTGGACGATGAGCAGTTCCAGTTCGTCGTCCGGGTCCTTGGCGCGGGCCTGGACGACCTTCTGCCGGGACGGGCGGAGACCGTGCTCACGCAGGCGCGGCTCGTCGGAGGGTTCGGTGTGGAAGACGATCTTCATCACGCCCTGGTCGGCTTCCTTGCCGACCCACTCCGGCCGGCGGGCTGCCAGTGCGTCGAAGAGCGATACGCAGATGTCCCGCGTCATGCACACGACCATCGCTTTACCGGGGCCGCCGAGGTCCGGCTTGACCAGCTCCCGGCGCTCCTCCCAGTGGGCGATCAGGTCGTCGGCGAGGGTCGCTATCCGGTCGGGGGCGCCGTAGACGGTGTTCATCGTCGTCGCGTACTGGATGGCGCGGCGGCGCTCGGCGTCGTCCATGCCCTCGGTGAGGGTGTTGGCCTGCTCGTCAATCGTGCCCGGGTCGACGTCCTCGGGCAGGTCGACCTCGATGACGCGCGGCTCGTGGTAGACGCGGACGGTGGCTCCGTCGTCGACGGCGCGCTTCAGGTCGTAGACGTCGATGTACTCGCCGAAGACCGCGCGGGTGTCGGCGTCAGCCCTGGAGATCGGCGTGCCGGTGAAGGCGAGGAGAGTGGCGTATGGGAGGGCGTCCCGGAGGTGGCGGGCGTAGCCGTCGAGGCTGTCGTAGTGCGAGCGGTGCGCCTCGTCGACGATCACCAGGATGTTGCGGCGCTCGGAGAGGAGGGGGTGCGACTTGCCGGCTTCCTTCTCCTCCTTGCTCAGGCCGAACTTCTGGAGGGTGGTGAAGACGATCCCGCCGACGTTGCGGCTCTTCAGCTCGGTGCGCAGCTCCTCACGCGTGTTGACCTGGAGGGGCTCCTGCCCGAGAAGGGTCTTGCTGTCCCGGAAGGTGTCGTAGAGCTGGTCGTCGAGGTCGTTGCGGTCGGTGATGACGACGATGGTGGGGTTGTTCAGGGCCGGATGGCGCGAGACGAGAGCGGCCGTCTCCACCATCTCCTCCGACTTCCCGGCGCCTTGGGTGTGCCAGACGACACCGGCCTGCCCGCTCTCGCGGGACGCCTCGACGACCGCGTCCACCGCCTTGTTGACGGCGAAGTACTGGTGCGGCTTCGCGATGCGCTTGCCGGAGAGCGGCTCGCCGGGCTTGGGCGGGGGGAAGTTGACGAAGTTACGGGTGAGGGAGAGGAAGCGGTCCTGCGCGAAGAGGCCGTGGAGGGCGAGGGTGAGCGCGTCCAGGCCGTCGTAGCCCGGGGCGTTGGTGTCGACACGGTTGCCCTCGTGGTCGACGTTCCAGGGCGCGAAGTGCTCGTACGGCGTGAAGACCGTGCCGTACTTGGCGGTTATGCCGTCCGAGACCAGGCAGAGGACGTTGTAGCGGAATGCGATCGGGAACTCCGAGACGTAGGTCTGGAGTTGGGCGTGCGCGGACTTGAGGGTCGCGTTCTCATCGGAGGCGCTCTTGAGCTCGACGACGGCGAGGGGGAGGCCGTTGACGTGGAGGACTATGTCGAAGCGGCGGTGACTGCCGTCGGTCTCCCTGAGGGTGACCTGGTTCACGGCGAGGTAGCTGTTCGCGCCGGGGTCCGTGAAGTCGACGAGACGGACGGTCGGGGTCTGCTCGGCGCCGAACTCGTCGGTGTAGGTGAGGCGAATGCCAGCTGTGAGGTCTCCGTGTGCCTGCCGGTTCTCCGGGTACGCCTCCCGGGAGGCGGGGTCGGTGGCGATGCGCAGCGCCTCTTGGACGGCGGTGGGGGTCAGCTCCGGGTTCAGCCGCTCGATGGCCGACTGGAGCTCGTCGTGCAGGATGAGGTCGTCCCAGTCGCGACGGTGGCCGGTGCCGGGCGCGAGGTCCTTGCCGGGTTTGGTCTGCCAGGCGAGTTGGGCGAGTTCGTCCAGGGCCAGGTTCTCCCAGGTTGACTCGGTCATTTTGGCGTCGAGGTGGGCGGGGATGGGGTGGGGAGCGGTGGGGTGGTGCGTCGTGGCGTGCTCATGGTCGCGGCCACTGGCACTGGTCATACGGCGTCCTCCACGATCTTCTCGGCGTCTCGGACGCGGAGCTTGCCGGACATGAGTTGGGGGAGGAGGGTGTCGCGGAGGGTGGCGAGCTTGAGCGACTCTTGCTCTGCCGCAAGCGCTCTGTCCCACAGATGACCGATTCGAGCGTCGAGCTTCTGCGTCATCGCGACGCTCGGAGTCAGAACTGGCTCGTCAAGGTGTCGGCGCTGAATATGCCCCATCGTGGTCGCTTTGTCAGCAGCAATCGCACGGAACTCGTCGAGCTTGAGCCGGAGAAGCTCTGCAACAAGCCACATCGGTCGATTATCTCTTGGCACCACCTTGAAGATGTGCTGGTTCACGATTGCTTCGGGACGGAACCATCGAGCCACAGTGAGGGATCCCGACCAAGCGAAAAGAACATCACCAGGGCGGGCGAGGTGCTTATCGGGTGCCTGGATGTCATTGTAGACGGTCGAGCCCCCGGGGCCGGAATTGATTTCCGCGATTCTGACCACCATCCGACCCGTACCAGTTGCATCTCTTGTAAAGGCGCGCCCGTTTATGAACAATGCCGCGCTGGAGAGCGCCTCTTGACGGAACTCTCCAGGAGCCTCCGCGTGCGCTCCCAAGCAGCAAGCCGACCTGAGAGAGTCCGCAGTGGCCGCGATGCGCTCGTTGACCGCGATCTTGTCGTCTAGCGCCCCGAGAACACCAACTACACCGTCTTGCTGCACTCGCGAAGGGACCCGCAGCTTGAGCGACAAAATATCGCCCAAGCTGATAAAGTCCGCCATGTCGGTTTGCCCCTTGAGGGCATTCGCCTGAATCCAAAAATCGGTACTCTTGAACCAGTAATACAGATATCGCGCCACCAGTGGACCATCCGCGCGTGGCCGAAAATAACACAACTGCGGACTGTAGGCGAAGCGTGGGCCTTCGCTTGGAATCAAAGCAACTCGACCCACAGTTCCTTTGACGGTGAGGACAATGTCTCCGGGGCGCGAGACCTTTGGGCCAAGATCCCGAGAATGACTCTCCAGGGATGAGCTGAAATCGAATGATCCAACCTTTCCATCCAAGACATCTGCAACCCTCAAAATGGGGAGTGGATCCCGCCCCTGGTTGACCGATCGAGGCCGTCCAGCGCCGACTTCAATCTGATTCTCGTCGACCAACTCTGCAAGCGACACCGTTCGCTCAACCACCGATCCTCCCCAACTGCTCCCGCACCACAGCATCCAACCGCGCCGACTCGTCCAGTTGCTCGAACAGCTCCTTCGTCAGCCGGGCGATCCGCTCCCCCACCGGCTCCGCGTCCGGATCCTCCTCGACCTCCGCCGCCCCCACATACCGCCCCGGCGTCAGCACATAGTCGTGCTTCTCGATCTCCTCCAGCGTCGCGCTGTAGCAGTAGCCCGGAACGTCCTCGTACGAAAGGCCCTTGCCCTTCGCCGACTTGGTGCCCCGCCACGCGTGGTACGTGTCGGAGATCCTCTCCAGGTCCTCCTCCGTGAGGACCCGCTCCGTGCGGTCGACCATCGTGCCCATCGAGCGGGCGTCGATGAACAGCACCCGGCTCCGCCGGTCCTCCAACGCCTTCGCGCCCTGCGGGGACTTGTCCTTCGTCAGGAACCACAGGCACGCCGGGATCGCCGTCGTACGGAACAGGTTGCCCGGAAGCGCGATCATGCAGGAGACCAGGTCCGCCTCGACCATCGCCGCGCGGATCTCGCCCTCGCCCGACTGCTTCGAGGACATCGACCCGTTCGACAGGACCACGCCCGCGCTGCCCCGGTCCCCCAGCTTGGACACGATGTGCTGGAGCCACGCGTAGTTGGCGTTCGACTGAGGCGGAGTGCCGTAGCGCCAGCGCCGGTCGTCCGACTTCCTCGCCCAGTCGGACATGTTGAAGGGCGGGTTCGCCATGACGAAGTCGGCCTTCAGATCCGGCAGCTTGTCGTCCGCGAAGGTGTCCGCCCAGCGGTCGCCGACGCCCTTGGGGTCCATGCCGTGGATGGCGAGGTTCATCTTGGCCAGGCGCCAGGTGCGTTCGTTGGCCTCCTGGCCGTAGATCGCGAGATCGTGCGTGTGGTCCCTGCCGCGCCGCCGCGTGACGAACTTGCCGCTCTGCACGAACATGCCGCCCGAGCCGCACGCCGGGTCGTACACCCGCCCCTCGTACGGCTCCAGCACTTCGACGATCAGGCGGACCACGCTCGCCGGGGTGTAGAACTCACCGGCCCGCTTGCCCTCGGCACGGGCGAACTTCTCCAGGAAGTACTCGTACGTCTCCCCCAGCACGTCCTGGGCCGGACGGTCGCCGTGGCCGGTGAAGCGGGCGTCGCTGATGAGGTCGACGAGTTCCTTGAGGCGGTTCTGGTCGACGTTGTCGCGGTTGAAGATCTTCGGGAGTACGCCGGTGAGAGCCTTGTTGGCCTTCATCACCTCGTCCATGGCCGTGTCGAGGAGTGCTCCGACACCGTCCGCCGCACTGGCCGCGTTCTCCGAGAGGTAGTCCCAGCGGGCCGTCGGCGGCACCCAGAACACGTTCTTCTCGGTGTACTCGTCCTTCTCCTCCAGGAAGGCCGCCCGACGGTGCTCGGGGATCTGGGCCAGCTCGGGATCGGCGGCGAGTTCCTCGCGGCGTTCGGTGAAGGCGTCGGAGACGTACTTCAGGAAGACCAGGCCGAGTACGAACTCCTTGTACTGGGCGGCGTCCATGGAGCCTCGGAGCTTGTCCGCGGCCTTCCACAGGATGTCCTGGATCTCCTTGGTGCTGGAGACACTGAGCAGTTCGCCCTGTCCGGCGGCTGCCGCGGCTCGCTTGCGGGGAGGCATCGTTCCTTCTTCCGGTTCCTGTCGGTGGATGGACTACGTACGTTCTGTGCGCCGGGCGGGCGGGGCGGCGAGGGTGAGCGTGCCGTCCGCCATGCCGGCGATGGTCGAGCCGCGGGCCTCGGCGAGGGCCTTGGCCTGAGCGCGCAGCAGGCGTTCCCTGCGTTCGGTCTCGGCCAGCAGGGCGTCGAAGCGGAACACCTCGTCCGAGTCCAGGTCGGGGAGCTGGTAGTCCTCGATACGGCGGGCCGGGCGTACCGCGCTGGGGCTGCGGCCGGTCCCCCGGGCGGCGCCCAGCAGGGCCGCGAGGACGCGCGGGGTCAGCGGGCGGGCGGTGCCGGGGTTGACGCGCAGGACACGGGCCGGGAAGGCCGCCACCGAGAAGCCCTCGTGGTCGACGTACAGGCCGAGGCGGGGCGTGAGGGTGTAAACGACGTCGCCGGGCTCGGTGAGCGCCACCCGGTCGTACTCGGTGGCCAGGACCAGCCGGTCGATACGGCGTGCGCCGACGGGCCGTTCGCCCGTGATCTCCTCGGGGCCGAGGACCGCGTGGTGGCCGTTCGACGTGAGGTCCCGGTCGTCGACGCGGTGGCCCGGGAGCCGGGTCACCGCGCGTCCGGCGATCAGCTTGCCGAGGGTGGTGCGCCGGGGCAGGCGGTCCACCCGGCGCAGTACGCCGCCTCGGTAGGGGCCCTGCTCGTCCTCGTACGCGCGGGCGTCCGCCGTCGCGCGCTCCAGGCGCGCCTCGGCCTCGGCGACAAGGGCGGGGCGCTCCTTGACCTCGTCGGACCAGATCGCGGAGGCGGGCGGCGCGGGTGGGGTCAGCGGGCCGCCGAAGGCCCGGTCCAGGTCGGCGACGGGGACCACGCGGCCGTAGCGCGGGTCGTGGCCGTCGAGCGTCCGGAGACCTTCCGCGCGCCAGAGGAGAACGTCCTCGGCGAGCCGCACACGCACATCCGCCGTGAGCTGCTCGGAGCTGATGTCGGCCAGCAGGACCTTGCCCTCCGCCGCAGGGACGGGGCCGCGGGTGAGCGTCCACAGCGCGGGACGGTAACCGGGGCGGAAGGGCAGGACACCGCCGGGGAGCGCGATGACGGACTCGACGACGTTGCCGCGCAGGAGGGCGGAGCGGAGCTGGGACGCCTCGGTGTCCTTGAGTCCGTCCACGAGTGCGTCGGCCGGGCCCAGGACGAGGGCCGTGCAGCCGGGGCCGAGGAGGTCGGCGACGCGCTCCACCTCCGCCAGGGCGGCGAGTACGGAACGGTCCTCGCCGGGGCGGTAGGGGAGCTGGGTGATGACGAGGTCCGGGTCCGCGAGGCGTTCTTCCAGGTCAGGGCCGGTCTGGACGTCGAGGTCGAGTTCGCTGACACCGGTGAGGAGGAGGCGGCGGCGGGTGATCCGGGCCAGCCGCTCGTCAGGCTCGGCGGCGAGGACGGTGACGCGCTCACGGTCCTCCGTGTCGTCGAGGAGCGCGGCGAGCAGGTCGCCGGCGCGGGCGTGCGGGTCGGCGAGGGTGAGGGACTCGCCGTGCTCCAGGCGGACGCGGATGTCGGTGAGCTGGGTGAGCAGGCCGCGCAGCTCGGGGGCGACCGCGTGAGCGGCGAGGGAGTCCAGGCCGAGCCGGGAGCGGGCGGCGAGCAGCCACTCGTACGCGCCGCGTTCGTCGTAGGCGGCCTCGACCAGATCCTCGGCGAGGCGGGCGAGCGGGGCCGCAGTGGCGTCGAGGGAACGCAGTTCCCGGAGGACGAAATCGTCCTCCGGGTCGATCCGTTCGGCGCGGCGCCGCACCGCGGACCACAGGGCGGCGTCGGCTTCGGCGTCGGGCCCGTCCGTGCCATCGGTCAGCGACCGGCCGTCGAGCCGGCGCAGGCACAGGAGGCTTCCGAGCGTCTCGACCAGCTGCCACGGCGTGAACCGGTCCCGCAACGCGATGATGCCGAAGAGGGCCAGCTCTGAACGGAGTTCCGTCGGGGCGGCGTTGCCCAGGCCGGTAGTGATCAACCACTGGGCCACCTGGTCACCGTCGAACAGGGGCCTTCCCGAGTTCTCGGACACTGCGGCGGGGAAATCCGGGTAACGTCGGCGCCAAGTGGACACGACGGGACGCCTCACCCGCGCGAAAGCGGCGATATCGGACATCGATACCAACAAGAGGGGCGCAGAGCGGCGGAGTGTCGGGTCCGTTAGACCAGTGACCACGGTGTGCACCCCTCCCCGTTTTCCGGCCTGTCAGCCGCTTCGACCGCGGAACCGGCCTCGCCGCGGGCCATTGCCTCCGCCATCAGCGGCTCCCCGCCCCGACGGCTCCCAGAACGATACGCCGATCCCTCGTGCCGTGCTTAGCTGTGATTGATAATGAGGGTTATCAGATCCGGAACCATCCCATTCGAGTTCCACGGCGGCGGCCCGCAACGTTCTCCAGGGGGCGGCCATCCCGTGGCCGGACGACAGTGGCCGAGCGTCCTTCGTCATCAGCCCGCCCCGGCATTCACGGGGCGACCGCCGAGGCAGGAAGACCTCGGCCACACGTGCGGTGTCCGCACGGGCGGACCAGCGCCGGGAAGAGAGGTCCGGGGCGACCATTGCCGGGGAGACCTGGACGATCGCGACTCCCCGCAGGCCGGCCGCAGTGGAGACAAAGCCATCATCTTCCGCAGAATCCGGGAGCATTTCCAGCACACCGCGACCACAGCCGAACGCGCCGCGTAACCTCACGTGCATGGGGGCATCCGCATCCGGCGCCGCTCAGGGCGCCGACGGGCAGGCGGGGCAGCCGGTCGACGGGCAGGCTCGGCGGCCGGGCGCCGAGGAAGAGGCGCGGCCGGTGGGTGACGGCGAGGAGGCGCGGCGGCGGCTGGACGCGTACGCGTACCTCAGTGCGCCCGAGCGGCTGGAGCACGTCGCGATCATGCGGGTCTTCTGCGGAACACTGCTGGCGGATCTCGCCGTCCCGGACCTCATGACGAAGCTGCGCCGGGCCGGTGGCCCTGCCGGTGGGCTCGACGCCGACACCCTCACGGTCCGGCTGGAGCAGCTGGTGCGGTGGGGAAACCTGCTGCGCAGCAGCCATACGGTGAAGGCGTCCAGCATCAGCGAGTACCAGCGTTCCCGCTCGCGCTACCAGTTGTCGAGGCTGGGCGAGCGGATCCAGCGGGACGCCGACGGGGTTCTGGCCGAGGCCGACTCCGCCCGCGAGGTGAGCAATGAACTGCTCGCACTGGTCGAGCGCGGGCTGCGGGAGCTGGCCGGTCTCGTGACCGCGCCGGGCGGTATAGAGCCGCAGGACGGGCTGGAGCGGATCAGCACGCTGTTCGTGCAGTTCAGCGAGTTCGCGGACTCCGTACGCGACTTCTACGCCTATCTCGGCCAGGTGCTGTCCCGCTACGACCTGGACAGTGCCGAGTACCAGGGTTTCAAGGAACTGCTCCTGGACTACGTCGAGGCGATCACCGAGGACGTGGCGTTCCGCGCGCCCCGGATCTCGGCGGCGCTGGACACGCTGTGGCCGCACCTGCCGGTCCTGCTGGACCGGCTCGACACCCATGCCCGGGGCCTCGCCGGGCTGTCTCCGCAGGGCGAGGGCCGCATGGAGGTCAGGGTCCAGCGCAGCCGGGGCCGTGAGTTCGCGGACTGGGAGGGACTGCGCGGCTGGTTCAGCGACACCGACGGCCAGGGCAGTCAGGTCGATCAGCTGCGGGACGCCACCCTGCGCGCGTTGCAGTCGCTGCTCGCCAACGCCAAGCGGATGCTCCGGTCGGCCACCGGGGAGATGTCCCGGCGCGGGGATCTGCTGCGGCTGGCCCGATGGTTCGACGACGCGGCGCCGCAGGACGCCCACGACATCGCCGTCGCCGCCTTCGGGCTGTACGGCGCCCGCCATCTGGGCGTGCCTCCGGCCGCCGACGAGGCGGTGCCCGCCTACACGAGCTGGTGGAACGGCCCGGTGGTCGAGGTACCGGTGGCCCTCCGGGAGAGAGGCAGCCGCGCCCAGCGGGGCCGGACGTCCTCGGTGGAGGACCACTCCACGCAGAAGCAGCGGCTGCGCGAGGCCGCCCGGGAGCGGGCGGCGGCCAGGGAGGCGGCGGCGGACGAACTGCGCAGCGCCTCGGGCCGGTTCGCCGAGGTGCGCCTCACCCCGGCAGCGCTCGGGCTGCTCCTGGAACTGCTGGCCACCGCGCTCGGGAACGCGCAGCTTCGGCGTCGCGGCGGCCCGGACGGGCAGGACGGGGAGGACGGCGCAGACGGGCAGGACGGGAAGCGCGCGACGGAGTTCGACCTCGATCAGGCGCACAGCGAGGACGCCGAACTGGGCATCCGGCTCACCGTACGGCGTACGGCGGGTGCCCGGTGCGTCCTGCACTCGGCCGACGGCGACCTGCTGCTGGACGACCTGGAGCTGGACATCGATCGCACCTCAGCCGCGGTCGGCGGCGAGGCGGAGACGCAGGCCCAGGCGGAAGCGGAGGCGGAGGCGGAGACGGAGACGGAGACGGAGGCCCAGGCGGAGGCGAGCGTGTCATGACTCTTCCCTCGACTCACGACGTGGCCCTGGCGGCCGAGCGCCGCAGCGCCGCCCGCCTGCTGCTCGCCCATCCGCTGGTCACCTCCGACGGCCCGCACGCCGATCTCTTCCCGCTGATCCGCAGGCATGCCGACTGGCTGGGCAAGCGGTTCCAGCAGGTGCTCGGCTACCGGCTGCTGATCGACAGCTCGTACGCCCGGCTGTTCAAGGCGGGGCTGGGGGCGGGCTCGGGACACCGGCTGGAGCGCTCCACGGGCACGCCCCTCACCCCGCACACGTACGCCTGCCTCGCGCTGGCCCTGTCCGTGCTGGTGACGGCGCCCGAGCAGATGCTGCTGTCGCACCTGGTCGCGGACATCAGGGCCGCCGCGGCCGACGCGGGGATCGAGCTGGAGGAGACGGGCCGGGCGGCCGGGAAGCGGACCCTGGTCGCGGCTCTGCGCCAGTTGGTCGATTGGCGCGTGCTCATCGAGACCGACGGTCCGGTGGCCTCGATCATGCAGGCGACGGGCGGAGAGGCCCTGATCACGGTGGACCGGGAGCTGGCACGCGTGGTCGTCGCCGGTCCGCTCGCACAGGCACGGGACGGCGCCGACCTGGTCCGGCGGGCGGCGGACCCGGGATTCGGCGGATCCCGTACGTATGTGCGCCGGATGCTCGTCGAGACACCCGTCGTCTACCTCGACGAGCTGACCGGCGCCGAACGCGACTGGCTGCGTACCCGGCAGCGCCGGGAAGCGCAGGCGTTCCTGGAACTGCTGGGCCTGGAGATGGAGATCCGCGCCGAGGGAGTGGCGCTGGTGGACCCCGAGGACGAGCTGACGGATCTGCACCTGCCGGGCACCGGGACGGTCACGCAGGCCGCGCTGCTGCTGGTGGAACGGCTCGTGGAGCGGCTTCGGCCGCAGGAGCCCGGACACCCGGCGGCCGGAGGGACACTCGTCATCGGAGTGGCTGTCCCGGACGGTCTGCCGGACGAACTGCTGGCCGGGCTGGTCGCCGAGTACGGGCAGCGGGGCAACTGGCAGCGCGGCTATCTGGAGGACCTGGCCGCGCTGCGGGAGGCGGTGCTGGACCTGCTGGTCCGTATGCGGCTGATGGCCCGCGCCGGCCGTCTGCGCGCCGGGGGTGACGGGCTGCCCGAGGGATACACCGAAGAGGTTCCGGAAGGGCGCACCGTGACCGATGTCCATGGCGCGCGTCCCGGCGGCGACGGCTGGGTGCTGCTGGCCGCGGCGGCCCGCTACGCCACCCAGGTCACTGTACGTCCGGCCACCGCACCAGGCGGGCGCCCGGCCACCGCGGCACGCGGGCGCCCTGCAAACACACCACCCGGGCGCCCGGTCACCGCACCACGCAAAGGTACGGACGTCCAAGAGGAGTTGCCGCTGTGACCACCGACACGAGTGGTCTCGTCCCGCTGCCGCGTTCCGGCTCCCCGACGACCGGCGCCGCCCGCTTCCGGCTGCACCGGGCGGGCATCCAGAACGTCTGGCAGTACGACCGGCAGGAGTTCTCCTTCGGCGACGGACGGCTGCTGCTGCGCGGCAAGAACGGCGCGGGCAAGTCCAAGGCGCTGGAGATGCTGCTCCCGTATCTGCTGGACGGCGACTCCCGGGCACTGGACGCGACGGGTACCGGCCGCACCACGCTCGCCTGGCTGATGCTCGACGGGTTCGAGCAGACGAATCGTCTCGGGTACTTGTGGGTGGAGTTCCGGGGCACGGCCGACGACGGTGGTCACCGCCATCTGACGCTCGGTGCCGCCATCCGTGCCTCGAAGTCGACGCAGAAGGCACTGCCCGCGTACTTCGTCACCCCGCTGCGGATCGGTGAGGACCTGCACCTGGTCGAGGGCGGGAAGCCGCTGCCGGTCGACCGGCTCAAGGAGATCGTCGGCTCCGACAGCGTCACCGACCGCGCGGTCGTCCACCGCTCACGGGTGGCCCGGGAGCTGTTCGGCATCACCGACGCGACCCGGTACCGCAATCTCACCCAGCTCCTCCACCGGCTGCGGCGGCCCACGGTCGGGGACCGTATCGAGCACGGCGGCCTGGCCTCGCTGCTCAGCGAGACCCTGCCGGGGCTCGACGAGGACGTGGTCGAGAAGGTCGCGCGCAACCTCCACGACCTCGACGCCGTACGGGACGAACTCGGCCGCCTGGAACGCACCGACGCGGCCCTGCGCACGTTCCTCACCGGTTACCGCGGCTACCTGGCCCGAGTCCTGCGCGCCTCCGCGCAGGGAGTGAGCCACGAGCTGGGCGTCCTCGCACAGCGGCGGCGGGCGGCCGGAGACGCCGCACAGCGGACGAGCGACCTGAGGACGCGGGAAGAGGAGTCGGGGGGCCGGCTGGAGACCCTGCGCGAGGAGGAACAGTCCGCCCGGACCGACCTGGCCGCCCTGCATGCCGGTCACGCCTACCGCAGCCTGCGTGAACTGTCGGAACGCCGTGGCACGGTGGAGGCTCTGCGCACCGCCGCCGTAGCCGCGTTCACCGCCCTGCGGAACGCGCACGACGCCGAGGAGGGATCGGCGGAGCGGCTGGCCGAAGGCGTCGAACACCTCGGAAGCCGGCTGGCCGAGCTGGGAGGCGAACACCGGGAACTGCTGACGCAGGCCGAGAGGGCCGGGCTTCCCACCGGCCATCTCGGAGAGGCGGTGGCTCTGCCGTGCACGGTTCTCGCCCAGGCCGGTGAGACCGGGCTGACGGCTCCGGACGGGGAGACGAGGACCGTACGGCACCGGCCGGTGGCCCGCGTGGACACGGCCACGGCGCGGGAAGGGCTGCGCTCCTGGCGGAACCAGCTGGAGGACGCCGAGGCGGTCGCGAGAAACCGGGCCAGGATGGTTCAGGAGGTGACCCGCCTCATCTCACGGGCGGACGAGGCCCGGGCCGGCGCGGCTCGGGCCGATACCGAGCGGGAACGGCTGGAGGGCGAGACGGAGGAGGCCGCCGGCCGTCTCGACGTCAGCCGCCGGAAGGTCGCCGAGGAGAGCGGCGCCTACGCGGACCGTGTCGCCGGGTGGGCGGCGCGCACACGGACCGCGCTGGGCCCCGCGTGCCCGCCTCTGGACAGCGTCCACGCCTCCGTCGGCCACGAGAGCTCCGCCGACGCGCCGTTCGCGGAACGTACCCTGCCGCCCGACATCGACAGCCGGGCGTGGCGGACCGCTCAGACCGTTCTGGAGCCGTACGGCGAGGAAGTCACCCGGCGCCGGGACGCCCTGGCACTCGGCTGCGGCCGGCTGGGCGAGGAACGCGAACGCCTCGCGAGTGAGAAGCGGGACTGGGAGCGGCGTACCGACCCCGAGCCGCCGGCCCCGCCCCATCGCGCCGCGGCGAGGGCGCCGGGCGGTGGGGCGCCTTTCTACCGGCTGGTGGACTTCGGTGACCACCTGGCCACGGCCGAACGGGCCGGTCTGGAGGGAGCCCTGGAGGCGAGCGGAATCCTGGACGCGTGGGTCGGCGCGGACGGGGTCCTTCTCGATCCCCGCACCCGGGACACCGTCCTGCGGCCCGGCCCCGCGGTGCCGGACGGACCGGCACTCGCCTCGGCTCTGCGCCCGGCCCCCGAGCCGGGCTGCGGTGTCACCCCCGAGCAGGTGGAGCGTCTGCTGGCCGCCGTCGCGCTCGCTCCGGCGCGGGAGACCTCCGCCCAGAACTCGGTCTATTACGACGGAAGTTGGCGCCTGGGAATGCTCGGCGGCCGCCACGACAAGGGCGACGCCGAGTATGTGGGAGCCGCCGTACGCGCGGAGACCCGGCGGCGCATCCTGGCCGAACTGGAGGAGCGGATCGCGCGGACGGAGCAGCGGCTGGCCGGCGTCCGCGAGGAGCTCGCCGCAGCCGATGCCACGCGCCGCGCTCTCACGCTCGCGGAACGGGACTTCCCCAGGGCGCGCAGCCTCGCGGACGCGTGGAGCGGGACCGAATCGGCGGAGAGGACGCTGCGGGACCTGACCGCCAAGGCGACCCGGGCGGCACGGCTGGCCGAGGAGGCCCGCGCTCTCGCGGTATCGGCGCGTGTCGAGGCGGATGCCACCGCGACCGCCCATGACCTGCCCGGCGCGCTCGACGCCCTGGACCGCGTACGCCTGGCACTGGCCGCCCTGCTCGGCGGTATCGGGCATCTGCGCAGGGCCGTCGGCGGAACGGACGAGCTGCTCGGCGCGAACCGGGCCGATGCCGAACGGTACGGACGCGCCCGGGAGGACCGCCTGGCCGCGGACGAGGGCTACCGGCTCCGCCTCGCCGGACTGCGCACCGCCGAACAGGACCTGCGCACCCGCGAGGAGGCCATCGGGGCGTCCGAGGATGAGATCCTCACCCGCGAGCAGGAGGCCAAGCGGCGTATCGCCAACGCCGTCCAGGCCCTCCCCGCGGCGCAACGGGCCCGCGACGACTTCCACGACCTGCGCGTACGTGCGGAGGAGGACGAGAAGCGCCTGCGCGGGGACCTGGCGGACCAGGAGACGGCGGTCATCGACACCGGGGCCGCCCTCCGCGGCGCACTGGGCCGTCCGGAGGTGGTGCGCGGCGCCGGTCTCGACCTGTCCTCGCTGCCCGAGCACGTGCCGGACGATCCCGGCGCGGACGTCCGCAGCCGTCTGCGCGCGCTGCGGTCGCTCGCCGAGGCCGTGGAGGGCGCCCTCGGCCGCCCGCGGAACGAGGTGTCGGACAGCGCCCTGCTCAACCGGCACACCGAACTGCGCGACCGGCTGGCCGGCGGGTACGACGCACAGTTGGAGGAACGCGACGGGATCAAGGTGTGCCGCCTGGTCGACGACCACGGGTCGCACGACGTCGCGGCCGTGGGCGAGCGGATCGCGGTCCAGGCCGCGGAGGCACGGGGGCGGCTCACCGAGCGTGAGCGTGAGGTGTTCCAGCGGTTCCTCACCGGTGAACTCGGCGACCACCTCTCGGCACAGGTCATCACCGCGGCGAACCTGGTCGCGGCGCTCAACGGCACCCTGCGGACCGTACGCACATCCCACGGGCTCGGCGTCGAGCTGCTGTGGAAGCTGGACGAGGACGTGGACGCGGACGTGCGCGCGGCCGTCGAGCTGCTGCGCAGTCCGTCGGGCCTGAGGACGCGCGAGCAGACCGAGCGGCTGCGCGAGGTACTGCACCGCCGTATCGAGGACGCCCGGCACGCCGATCCGTCGGCCGGTTACGCCGCCCATCTGCGGACCGCGCTGGACTACCGCGACTGGTTCCGCTTCCACACCTTCGTGGTCGAGGACGCGGCCCCGGGCCGCCGTCGGAGACTGACCGGCCGGACCGGTCTCAGCCAGGGCGAGCAGCGGGTGCTCTCCTATCTCGTGCTCTTCGCCGCGGCCGCCGCCCACTTCACCGGCCTCGCCGAGTCGGCGCCGCACGCGCCGCGGCTGATCCTCCTGGACGACGCGTTCGCGAAGGTCGACGAACCGACCCACGGCCGGCTGGGCCGTATCCTCGTCGACCTCGATCTCGACTTCGTCCTCACCAGCGAGCGGCTCATGGGCAACTGGCCCGAGGTCCCGTCCCTGCACATCTACGAGTGCCTCCGTGATCCCCATGTGCGCGGGGTGGCCACCCTGCACTACACCTGGAACGGCCGGCACCGGCGGCTGGTGCCCGTATGAGCGGGCTGCCGGCCGCGACGCGCGACTGGCTGACCGGTCCCGGCCTCACCCGGCTCTGGGCAGCGGTACGCAAGCGCATGGAAGGCAACGGGGTGCGGGCCACCGGTTCACTCCGGCTGACCGCGGTGGACGCCCGGGAACGCAACGACCTCTCCCTCCTGCTGGGCAGACACCTCACCGGTGCCGCCGTGACCGTACGGCTCGACACACTCGACGCACGGCTACGGGCCTCGGCCGCCGGGCTCGGGCTCAGGGAGGTCCTGGAGGAACTCGGCCCGCCGCTCACCGACCGCCGTGCCGTCCGCGCGGGCGCCGCGGCACGGCGCGAGCACGTCTGGTCGTCGCTCGCCTCGGCGCTGGACGCCTCTCCCCTCGCCGGTCAGGACTGGGCCCCGCGGTGGTACGACCTGGTGCGCCGTACCGGTGTGCCGAGAGGTGTGACGCCCGAAGCGGCGGTACGGACGCTCCGGCAGGCCGTCCGGGTCCTCTCCGTACTTCTCGGCCCGGAGCACGGTGAGCACCGTGAGGGCGGTGGCACCCGGGGCCGGGGAGAACTCGCCGCCATGGCGACCGGGTCCGCGCACGGCCTGGACGACGGCACCTGGCTCGCACGCCTCGTCCAGCGCGGTGTGGCCCTCGCCCACGGCACCGCCTTCCCCGATGACGCGGCCGGCCGGCGCGCACTGTGGCGGCTGGTGTCCGTCACACCGGACGAGGTCTCCAGCACGGTGCTGACCTACGGGCTGCGGCCAGACGGCGGGGGCTGGCGGGAACGGGCGCTGCGAGAGCGGGCCGAGCATCACGCCGAAGCCCACCTCACACCACGTGACCTGCACACTCTGCGGCTGCGGCTCCCCACCGGAACGCTCATCCACATCTGTGAGAATCCACGCGTGGTGGAAGCCGCGGCGGACGCGGCCTGCGCCCGGCCCCTCGTCTGCACCGCCGGCAGCGCCGCCACCGTGGTCTTCACTCTGCTCGACGCCCTCGCCGCCACGGGCTGCCGCTTCGCCTACCACGGTGACTTCGACTGGCCGGGGATCGCTCTGGCCAACCGGGTCGTCCGCCGCTACGGAGCCACGTCGTGGCGTATGGGCGCCATGGATTACGAACGTCTGGCCGCGCGCAGTCAGGCCGAGGGCGTTCCTCAACTGGCGCTCGACGGGGGCCCCGTCGGCGCGGACTGGGACCCGGATCTCGCCCCCGCCATGACCGCCCTCGGCGTCGCGCTCCACGAGGAGGCCACCCTCGATCTCCTGGTGGCCGACCTGTCATGCCGGACGTAGGGACGTGGCCGTCGTGCGGATCCCGGGGGACGGCGCGGCGGACCCGGGGGACGGCGTGCCGGAACGCCCCGGCCCTCGGCTCCGGCGCGGGCCCCGGCTCCTCCGGACGGCATCCGCGGCACCCCCTACTCCGTCGTCAGGGAGCGGCGGTAGTCCCTGAGGGCGCCCTTGGCCCAGAGGGGGATCAGGCGGGGGAGTTCGGTGTGGGGGACGCTGCCGCGGAGGCAGCGGAGGGCGAGTTTGGAGAGGGAGTCGGCGGCCTCGTTGAGGGGGTGGCCCGAGTGGGCCTTCTCGTGGAGGAAGGTGAGGTGGGGGGTGTATTCGGCGAGCATCTGGAGTTTGACGAGGCTGGGTTTGACGCCCCGGGAGCGGAGGTGGGTGTCGTAGCCGTCGGGCATCTGGGAGCCGCCCTGCTGCCAGCGGCGGAGGAAGGTGAGCGCCTGGAGGTTGTCCACGCGGGTTTCGACGGGGCGGCCTGGGTGGGCGGTCAGGACCGTGGTCAGACCCCAGTAGACGGCGCGGAGTTCGGTCACGACCACGCGGGCCGAGGGACGGGCGAGATACGGGGGGTAGGCGTGGGCGCGCAGGCCGGTGTGGCCGGTGGTGGAGAGAAAGCCGGAGGCGGCGAGCTCGGGCGTGACGGAGGCGTCCGTGGCCAGGACGATCGGGTCGGGGAGGCCGGGGATGCCCGGAACCTTGTGGCTCATGTACACCTGGCGCCGACGGTCCGTGGGGGGTCTGGCGGTGCGCGCGAGCGGGGATCGGCGGCCCATGGCGGACCTCCTCTTCCGTGGATGCGGACAAGGCTGTTGGGGACAAGTGTCCCGCTACCGCGCGGCGGTCAGGTGGTGTTCACTGAAACCTTCCTACCGATTCCCCTGCCGTTCAGGGGCCTCGGGGCGCGGACACCGGTACCGGATCCTCCTCAACCGGCCTTCGTCCGCCACGGGTTGCGAAGCCGGGGTCCCTGCCCTCCGCCCCGCCGCGCCCTGCTGTCGGGCCGGTCAGCGGTGGGGCTCCGGGGCACCCCTCGGCCTTGGGGCTCCGGGGCACCTCCACCCGGCCCTCGCCCGTCCGCGCGTTGCGCCGTTGGGGCTTTGGGGCTTTGGGGCTTTGGGGCTTTGAGGTATTGGGGCGTTGGGGCGTTGGGCCATCGAGCCCGGCGGCGCCCTGAGGCGTACTCGCCGAACCCGCCGCCCCCGCTCAGTCCGGATACGCGAGAAGCGCGGCCAGTTGCCGGTACGTACGCGCCCACGTCCACTGGGAGGCCACCCACTCCCGCCCCTTCCTGCCCATGTCCGCGGCGGCTTCCCGGTCGCCGAGCAGGCGGATCAGCCGGTCCGCGACCGGTTCGGGGCCGCGGCCGTCGACGACATGGCCCGTCTCCCCCTCCCGTACGGTGTCGGGCGCGCCGCCGGAGGCGCCCGTGAGGACGGGGAGACCGGCGGCCGCCGCCTCCAGGGAGACGATGCCGAGACCCTCGACCTCCATGCCCAGGCGGCGGGTCCGGCACGGCATGGCGAAGACGTCGGCCGCCGCGTAGAAGGCCGGCATGGCGGTGTGCGGGTGGCCGCCGGCCAGGACGACCGTGTCCCGGACGCCCTCCGCGGCGATCAGTCTGCGCAGCCGGGACTCGTAGGGGCCCGAACCGACCAGGAGGAGGGTGGCGCCGGGGACCGAGCGGTGTACGAGCGGCAGGGCGCGGATCAGCGTGTCCTGCCCCTTGCGCGGGACCAGGCGGGCCGCGCACAGCACCACCGGGGCGTCCGGCGCGATGCCGTAGCGCCGTCGCAGGGCGGCACGGCCGGTGCCGGGGTCAGCGGTACGGCCCGTGGCGGGGGCGGGGTCAGCGGTACGGCCACTGCCGGTGCCGGGGTCAGCGCTGCGGCCACTGTCGGGGTCCGGCGCGAAGTCGGCCGGGTCGACCCCGGGAGTCAGCGCGCGCATCCGGGATGCCGCCGCCGGGTCGAGCGCGGACGCGATGATCCGCCGGGTGTGGTCGCCGAGACAGGTCACGGTGTCGGTGGTCGCGCCGATCCGCCGGAGTGCCGTACGGGCGCCGGGAGTCCGCGCCCACCACACCTCGTGCCCGTGGGTCGTGGCCACCAGCCGCTGTACCCGGGTACGGCGGCGCAGCGCGGCGGCCATCAGACCGAGCGGTGCCGCCGCGCCGAACCAGACGCGGTCGCAGTCGAGTTCACGGATCAGGCCGACGGCCCGGTCGGTCGTGCGGCGGGTCGGCAGGAGCGTCCGGGAGGGATCGCGTACGACCGGGAACGGCAGCCCGTCGTCGTACGCGTGCGCGCCGGGCTCCGCCGAGGTGTAGACGGCCACCGAATCGGCCGGGAAGCGCGTCGCCATCGCGTGGACGAAGGTCTCGATACCGCCCTGCCGGGGCGGGAAGTCATTGGTGATGATCAGGGTCTTCGGCATGGTCAGACGCCCGGGTTGCGGACGGTGAAGAGGTAGTTCCGGCGGTCCCCCGTCACGGTGTCCGCGGGCCGCCAGTCACCTCGTTGCCAGATGTACATGGTGTAGCCCAGACCGGTCAGCCACCCGGCCAGCCCGTCCGGGGTGTCCCCGTACTTCGCCAGGTGCCGCGCCTCGATCTCCAGGAGCAGGGTGGGCCGGTCCCGTTTCAGGACCTCTTCGGCACCGGCCAGTACGGCGGGCTCCGCCCCTTCGACGTCGGCCTTGATGAAGTCGACGCGGTCGAAACAGCCGGCGGCGGCGCGCCCGTCGATCGTGGCCACGTCCACCGGGACCGGGCGGGCGGCGGCGAACTCCTCGTTGGGACCGAGGCCCTCGGCACCGGTCGTCAGGAACGCGCGGCCGTGCACCGGCAGTCGGCGGCGCAGCGGCAGGCTCATGGTGCCCGGGCCCGGTTCACGGCCGAGTGCGAGTTGGTGGTGACGGACGTTTCCGCTGCTCAGGAGCAGGCTGCCGACGGCGACGACCCGGGAGGGGCCGGGGAGCGGTTCAAAGCTGTGGACGGTTCCGTACGGGCCTGTCAGTGCCGCGAGGGAGTATGTGTAGAGGCCGTATTCGGATCCGACGTCCAGGCATACGTCACCGGGGCGCACGACCTTGTCGAGTCCGTCGATCTCCGCCTCGACGAACGGGAGGCGCCGGCCGAGCCGCCGGGTGAGCGCGTGCGCCCAGGCGGCCCGGGTGGTGCGGACGGGGTGGGTGGCGGGTGCGGGGCGAGTGGTGTGGACCGGCTGGTCGGGGTGGGGCCGGGGGCGGGCGGTGCGGGCGGACATGGGGTCTCCGGGAAGGGGTGGGAGTCGGAACCGGAAGGCTCTGAAACGGAAGCTGAAACGGAAGGATCTGAACCAGACGTAGGGGACCAGGGGGTAGAGCAGATAGCCGTAACGGCTGGCGGGCGCGAGGGACAGGGCCAGGAGCAGTCCGAGGGCGAGCCGGTCCCCCGCGGCGACCGCCGTCGTGGGCGGACGCAGCAGCAGGGATACGGCCATGAGCAGCGCGCCGGCGCACAGCAGCGTCAGCGCCACCACCGAGCCACCGGGGAAGGCGGAGGCGAGGAGGCGGCCCGGCAGGGGCTGGCCGCCGGGGAGGGAACCTCGGTGAGACCGAGGGGGAAGGAGACGACATGGCGCACGAAGGCGCCCGGGTGCCGGATGGCGACGGGCCCGACCAGGGCGGCGACGACCGCCCCGGCGACCAGCGCGCAACGGGTGGCGGCCCGGCGTCCGCCGGCGGCGGGTCGGCGGTCCCGGGCTCCGGGGCCACCGTGTCCGTGCCGGTGCTCGTATATATGGACATGGTGCTCCGTCACGCCGCTGCCGGAGGGGGAGATTCCGTGTACGCCGAGCGCGGACAGCGCTGGACACCGGTGGCGGGCCGGTGCTCTCCTGGCTCGCCTGAAGGCCACGCCCCTCCGACGGACAGCAGACACCCACGCCCCACGCGTGCGCTCCCTCCCCCAGGAGTCAGGACATGTCGAAGCCCGCGCCCACGCTCCCGTCCCGCCCGTTCACCCAGTCCGGCAAGTTCACCGCCTCCGCCCCTTCCGGCCCGTCCCGGTCCTCGCTGGGCAGGTTCGCGGTCACCGCGGTCACGGCGCTCGCCCTCACCGGTCTGTACGGGTCCCAGGCCGGGGCGGCCCCCACGGGCCCGGCCACCGGCGGCGGCGCCCGTACGGCCGACGGGCCCGCGCCCGCCCCGGGATCCCGCGCCGACGGCGCGTCCGGTGCCGACCGGGGGCCCCGTACGGTCGAGGGCTCCCATACGGACGAGGGCTCCCGTACGGCCCCGGGCACGGACTCCGGCACCCGCGCGGACTCCGGCGCCGGACCGGGCGCCGGGGACGGGTCCACCGTCGATACGGGGTCCGCCGACAGGGGGTCCGCCGGTGCCGGGTCCGCCGATACGGGCTCCCGTGCGCGGGAGGGCTGTGTCCTCAGGGCCTCCACCGCGCGCTTCCTCGCCCGGCTCGACCTGGACGCGGGCCGGCAGCCCGAGGGCGTCGCCGCCGAGCCGGGCGGTTCGGTCGTCGTCACCTTCGCGCACGCCCGCTCGATCGCCCGTGTCGGCCCGGACGGGACCGTGCGCGTCCTCGCCACCGTGCCCGCGCCGCCCCCGGGTTCGGAGACGCCCGCGCTCGGGGAGCCCTTCCTCGGCGGTGTCGTCCGCGCGGACGACGGGACCCTGTACTTCCCGTACGCCACCGGTACGCCCGGTCTCACCGGCGTCTGGCGGCTGTCACCCGGCGCGGCCGCCCCCCGCCGGGTCGCCCCTCTCCCCGCCGCGTCGCTGCCCAACGGCCTCGCCCTGGATCCCGCCGCGCGGCGGCTGTACGTCGCCGACTCCGTCGGCGGGACCGTCTGGCGCGTGCCCCTGGACGGTGGGCGGCCCGAGCGCTGGAGCGACGACCCCGCGCTCGACCCGGCGCCCGGCGAGGGGTTCCTCGGCGTCAGCGGTGTCAAGGTGCACAACGGTTCGGTCTGGGTGACCAACCACGACCGCGGTACGGTTCTGCGCCTGCCGCTCACGGGCGGCCGGGCGGGCGTGCCGCGGACCGTGGCCGAGGGGCTCGGTGACGTCGACGATCTGCTGTTCACCGGGCGCGGCGACGACTTCCTCGTGGCCCGGGTCACCGACAACAGCGTCGACCTCGTCCGCGGGGACGGCGGCCGGGCGCCGGTGCTGACCGCGCGGCAGGGCCTCCAGAACCCCACGGCGCTGGCCCGGCTCGGCTCGGCCGTCTATGTCGCCAGTTCCGCGGCGTACACGCTCACCGATCCGAACGTCCTGCGCGCGGACCTCTCCCGGTAGCCGACGATCGGAGTCAGGCGACCGGGGCCCGGAGCGGGACGGTGGGGACCGTGCGGAGACGGCGCGAGTGCCCGGTCCGCCGCTGTGGACCGGGCACTCGCGCCGTCTCCCCCGGTCCGGCGGGCGTCGGTCGCCGACGGGCCGGGGGCTGACGACGGGTCAGAGCAGGGCTTCGCGGTCGGTGGGCCGGTAGGTCGCCAGGGCCCAGATGATGAAGCCGTCGATCGCGATCATGATCACCGACCAGATCGGCAGGTACGGGAGGAACAGGAACTGCGTGATGAGGCTGATGGCGGCGACGAAGATACCGGCGTACCGCGCCCACGCCATGTTCTTCAGCAGGCACACGCCGATGATCACCAGGACGACGCCGATGACCAGGTGGATCCAGCCCCAGCCGGTGAGGTTGATCCGGTAGACGTAGTCGCCGACGACTCCGTACACGACGTCGTCCGCGATCGCGGCGATGCCCTGGAGGATGGCGAGCACGCCGTTGCACAGCATCAGGACGCCCGCGAACACGACCCCGCCCACCGCCCAGCCGCTGTTCTGGTCCCTGACGGGACCGGGGGTCGGCCTGGGCGGCGGGGTCCCGGTCGGCTGAGATGCCTGGGTCATGGGACTTCCCTTCTCGTCATCCCGTACGCCCGACGCGGACGGTGATTCGAGCCTCGGCTGCGTCCGGCCGAGGCGCCATCGGGCCCGGTCCGTTCGGGTGACGGGCCCTCCGGCCGCGCCCCCGCCCCCCTCTTCCCTGTCGCCTGTCCCCTGCCACCTGTTCCCGGCCACCTGTTCCCGGCCACGGTTCCGGACCGGGCCGGTTCACGGGCCCGCCGGGGCCGCGCCCGTACCGGCCCCTGTACCGGCCCCCGAACCGGGCCCCGCTTCCGGTCCCGGCCCGTGCCCCGGTCCCCGCGCGGCACCCGGGCCGTGGCCCGGCTCCTCCAGGAACTCGACGATCGCCAGCGCGAGGAGCAGCGCCAGCGCGATCCCGACGACCACCCACGCCGTGGGATAGCTCCACAGGAGGTAGATCAGCAGGGCCAGTCCCACCAGGATCCAGATGATCCAGCGGCGGTACCGGTGGACCCACGGCCCGACGGGACCGGTCCGCAGACCGGCGCGGTCGGCCGCCGAGCGGGCGCCGGAGATCCCCGAGTGCCAGAACTGCCGTACGAAGACGGCCCGGCGACCCCGGCCGGTCACCCAGGCGGCGAACGCGATCACCAGCCCCAGGACCACCACCATCCGTACCGTCGTCCGCATCAGCCGGACGAGCGCGTCGTACACCGCTCCGGCGGCGGACTGGGAGACCCCGGCGGGGAGCGAGTCGAGGTAGACGGCGCGGAAGGCGGTCAGCGCCAGGCCGAGCAGCGCGGTGGCGAAGGCGACTCCGAGCGCGGAGGCGATGAGCGTACGGCGGCGGCGCGCGGCGAGGAGGATGCCGCCCGCGATCAGTACCAGCGCGAGTACGGGCAGCCAGAACCCGGAGAGCTGGAGCAGCCGGAAGGCGGTCTTGACCTTGCCGATGTCGTCGGAGCGCACGAGCGTGATGTCGGTGTGGACCGAGGGGATCTTCCCCGCCACCGAGAGCCCGTCGGCCACCAGCCGCTGTTTGACCTGGTCGACGACCGGCCCCAGGTCGAGCTGCACCGAGTTGTCGGTGAGCTGCACCGCGCCTCCGCCACTGCCGGTCAGGGCCTTGTCCACGGCGTCGTGGGCCTTGCGGTTGGCGTCCGTCCAGACGGTCTTGAAGGTGTCGGAGGCGACGACGGCCTGCGCCTTGTCGTGGACGAAGCTCCTGACCGAGTTCTCCAGGGAGTTGCCCAGCTTGCCGAGCGCGGTGGCGAGGCGGGGGCGGTCGGCCGGGGCCACGCCCGCCAGCAGGGAGTTCAGGTCGATGTGCGCCATGATGGCGTCGGTCACCCGGTTGGCGGCCGCGGACTGCACGGCCGGGTCGGAGGCGAGCGGGGCGACCGTGGCGACGTAGCGGTCGGTGTCGCCGACCTCCTGGGACGCCCAGGCGGCGACGACGCCGAGCGGGGCGAACACACAGCCGATGACGATGAGCAGCGCGGACCAGAAGGAACGGAAACGGTGGTGGGACGCGCGCCGCCCGCCGTTCTCCAGCGCGGCGACCCGGTCCCGCAGGCGCGCGATGTCTCCGTCACCGTCGCCACCGGGGCCGCCGCCCTGACCGGCGCTTTCGCCCGGGCCCGCGTCGGCGCCTCCGCCGGCGCCCTTACCGGTGCCTCCGCCCGTGTCGGCGTCCCGGCCCGCGCCGCCGGGCACGTCCGGCCCGGCGCCTTCCCCACCCCGTCCGGCTTCGCCCCCGTCTCCCCCGTCGGGACCGTGGTCTCGATTCGCCTCGTCCGCCATGGGACTCCTCCGCGCTGCCGGGACGCGCGGCTCGTGGCGCGCTCGCTGAAGCCAGCGAAACCGTGCCGGGCCCGGCGGGCGAGCCGCGTTGCCCCGTACGGGTGGAGGGCCGGGGGACGGCCGGGCGCGTCCTCACCCGTTCGGGCCCTTCCCCGGGCAGGCCGCCCACCGCGGCCGTTGCATGGGCTCATGGCCGAGACGGTGCCGGACACGGCGAGCGACGCGACTCCCCTGCACGACGTCCTGCGCAGCCGCGGCTACATCAAACTGCTGCTGCTCTCGGCCCTCGTGGGCGTGCCCATCGCCTTCGCCTGCTTCCTCTTCGTGAGTCTCCAGCACTGGATCCAGCACGGTGTCTGGGAGGCCCTGCCCCGGACCCTCGGCTATGACGAGCCCCCGTGGTGGTGGCCGCTGCCCGCGCTGCTGCTGGCGGGTCTGCTGCTCGCCCCGGTCGTCACCCGGGTCCCCGGCGGCGGTGGCCATGTGCCGGTGAAGGGGCTCGGCGGGCCGCCCAGCGGGCCCAGGGAGCTGCCGGGTGTCCTGTTCGCCGCGCTCGCGACGCTGCCGCTGGGTGTGGTGCTGGGGCCCGAGGCCCCTCTGATGGCGCTGGGCAGCGGGCTGGCGCTGCTCACCGTGCGGTCCGCGAAGCGTGCGGCCCACCCCCAGGCGGCCCTGGTTTTCGGAACGGCCGGCTCCACCACCGCGATCTCGACCATCCTGGGCGGGCCGCTGGTGGCCGCCGTGATGATCGTGGAGGCCGCGGGGCTCGCCGGGCCGAAGCTGGTGGTCCTGCTGCTGCCCTGCCTGCTGGCCAGCGGGGTGGGCGGGCTGGTGTTCACCGGTTTCGGGCAGTGGACCGGCTTCACCATCGGGGCGCTCCGGCTGCCCGTCGTCCCGCCGAACGTCTCCCCGGACGCGGGTGACTTCCTGTGGGGCGTTCCCCTGGCCGTGGTCATCGGGGTCGTGGTGGCGGCCGCGCACCGCCTCGGCTATCTGAGCGCGGAGTGGACCCGGCGGCGAACGGCCCTGCGTACGGTGGTGTGCGCCGTCGCCGTGGGCGTGCTGATCACCGCGTACGCCCTGATCACCGGCCGCTCCCCCGCCGAGGCGGCGCTCTCCGGGCAGGCGGCCCTCGGAGCGCTCGCCGCCCAGCCGCACGCCTGGTCGGTCGCCTCCCTCGTGGTGCTCGTCCTGTGCAAGGGACTGGCCTGGGGGATCTGCCTGGGCGCGCTGCGTGGCGGTCCGATCTTTCCGTCCGTGCTGCTCGGCGCGGCGATGGGGGTGGCCTGTTCGGGGCTGCCGGGATTCGGTACGACACCGGCCCTGGCACTCGGGGTCGCCACCGCGACCGCGGTGGTCACCCGGTTGCCGGTCACCAGTGCCGTACTGGCTTTCATCCTCATGGGCGAGGACGCGACAAACCAGACGCCGCTGATCGCCGTGTGCGCGGTCGTGGGGTTCGTGACCGCGCAACTGCTGGACCGGCGGCGTGTGGCGGGACGTGGCACGGGTGAGGTGTGAGCGGAGATACGCGCCGCCCCCCGCCGCGGGAGGAGCCGGAAGGCGTGCCGGCCCCCGCCACCGGGGGCCGCCGCCATGCCCGGCTTCGGACGCCGGGGCAGGCCGGGTCAGGCGCCGTCCGGGTCCGCCGCGATCTCAGGAGTTCTCAGGAGTTTTCCGGGTTCTGCGGGTCGGCCGGGTTCTGCGGGTCGGCCGGGCTCTTCGGGTTCTCCGAGGACTGTGCCGGCTCCGGTGCGTAGAACGCCGTCGTCCCCCGTACGGCCGCCGCGACGACGTCGTCGGGCGCGCCGGACGCCGCGTACGCCTCGCCCCACCGCTCACTGCTGCGGGTCATGCACTCCCGCGCCTCCTCGGACTCCTGCCACGCCGCCGGATCCTCGATCGAGCCACCGCGCAGATGCAGCCCGAGGCCGAGCGCCATGAGGTCCCAGCCCACGCCGACCGCGCCGGGACCGAACTCGTCCCACATCTCCGGCGGTACGACCGCCACGTGCTCCAGCTCGAACACGGTCCGGTCCTCGCTCTCGGGCGTGATGCGGACCTCGACCTCGCTGAAGCCGGGGTTCGGGCCGAAGAGCCAGCTCACCCTGAGCCGCCTCGGGGGCTCGCACTCCAGGATCTCGCCGCCCGCGTTGCCCTCCAGCTGGTAGTTCCCGCCGAGCTTGAGGTCGCCGCTGACCGGCAGGAACCAGCGGGTGATGCGCTCGGGGTCGGTGCAGGCGTCCCACACGTCCTCGGCGGTGGCGTCGTACGTGCGCCGCAGCAGAACGGTACGGGCCTCCTCGCCCGCCACCGGGCGGGTTCCCACCTCACGGTGGATGTCGTTGATCCGATCGACGAAGTCACTCATCGCTGCTCCTCTGCTCCTCGGCTGCTGCCTTGTCGCCGTTCGCCGTGTTCCGCCGCTGACGCGGTTGCCGCTGCGGTGGGGTCTGTTCGTGCTCGTTCTGCTGCTTCTGCTGCTTCCGTGGGGGCTGTGGTGCGGGGTCCTGCTGTTGTGGTGGTCTCCGCGGATGCCGCCGCGGTACGGGCGCCGGTGGCCCGGTGGCCGGCTCCACGGTGACCGGCGGGCGCCCGGTCGGCGAGGTCGGCACGGTGGGTGCGGTCGGCACAGTGGGTGAGTCCCGCACCCCGGGTGAGGGCGGCTCCGGGTCGCCGGGCCGGTGATCCGTCCGCCCCGCCTCCCTGCGGCGCTCGCGCCTGCCCCGTGCCAGTTCGGTGCCGAGTGCGTCCAGGCGCTGCTCCCAGAAGCCCCGGAACCGTTCCAGCCAGAGGTCGACCTCGCGCAGCGGCCCGGCGTCGACGGCGTAGAGCCGCCGGGTGCCCTCGGCCCGCACGGACGCGAACCCCGACTCCCGCAGCACCCGCAGATGCTGGGAGACGGCGGGCTGCGAGATCCCGAACTCCGACTGGATCACCGCGCCGAGCGCGCCCGACGGCTGCTCACCCTCGGCGAGCAGCTCCAATATCCGGCGCCGCACCGGATCCCCGAGTACGTCGAATGCGTGCACGTCCCCCACTATGCAACCCACGCTTATATAAGTCAAAACTTAGATATTGGTACTCCGGGATCGGGAACCGCGGCCACGGGAGGCTCGTTGTCCCGGTGGGCAAACGAAACGTCAAAGGCGCGGCCCGCGCCGGATTGCGCAGGGGATTTCCATGGGTGTCAGCCTGTCCAAGGGCGGAAATGTCTCGCTCAGCAAGGAGGCCCCGGGCCTGTCTGCGGTAGTCGTGGGCCTGGGTTGGGACGTTCGCAGCACCACCGGTACCGACTTCGACCTGGACGCCAGCGCCCTGCTGGTGGACGGCAACGGCAAGGTGCTCAGCGACCAGCATTTCGTCTTCTTCAACAACCTGAAGAGCCCCGACGGCTCCGTCGAGCACACCGGTGACAACCTCACCGGTGAGGGCGAGGGCGACGACGAGCAGATCAACGTGAATCTGGCGGGTGTGCCCGCCGGCGTCGAGAAGATCGTCTTCCCGGTCTCCATCCACGAGGGCGAGAGCCGCAGCCAGTCCTTCGGTCAGGTGCGGAACGCGTTCATCCGCGTCGTCAACCAGGCCGGCGGCGCCGAGCTGGCGCGCTACGACCTGAGCGAGGACGCCTCGACCGAGACCGCGATGGTCTTCGGCGAGCTGTACCGCAATGGCGCGGAGTGGAAGTTCCGTGCGGTGGGCCAGGGCTACGCCTCGGGTCTGCGCGGCATCGCGCAGGACTTCGGCGTCAACATCTGAGCGCTGTCCCGACGCCCAAGAGCGGCACAGAGCGGCATGGAGCGACATCCGGGCGCCGCTCATGTGGCCTCACGCATGTCGCCGGGTCCGCGTCCCGGACCCGGCGACATGCCGTGGACCGAGGGCCTGTCCAACGGTTCAGGTCCTGGGTACGGGCTCTTGGGGGCTCTTGGGACGGATCTCGGGTATGCACGGATCCTCGGTACCCGCGGATCTTGAGTCCGCGGGGATCCGGGTCCGACGGACGGTGGCGGATGGCGGTACGGCAATCCGCACGGACGGACGGCGAACGGTGGTACGGCAAGGGGCCCGGCTCCCGGTTGGGCCGGGTGCCGGGCCCCTTGCCCGTATCGGCCGGGCCCCCTTGCCCGTATCCCCCAGCGGCCCCCTGCCCTGCCCGCGGCTCCCTCCGCCGCGCCCCTCCCCTCCCGCCGGCCCATCGGAAGGCACTGGCCCATGGCGCCCGAGACCCTTTCCGGATCCGGCCCCGGACCACGTCCGGGACCACGGCCCGGACCGCGCTCCGGCAGCGGCCCCCGTGTCGGCCCCGGTATCGGCCCCGAGGAAGCCGCGCCGAATCCGCCACCGGGGGTGGAACTGCTCTGGACCGGCCAGGTGCCCGAGCACGCCGAGGACGCGATGGCCCACCGCCACCTCCTCGACGCGGAGGAGTCCGCCCGCCTCGACGCCTTCCGCCGTCCCGCCGACAGGGAGGCGTATGCCGTGGCGCATATCGCCCTGCGCCGGCTCCTCGGCGCTCGCCTCGGACGGGCACCGGAGACCATCGTCTTCGGACGTGAACCGTGCGCCCACTGCGGCGGACCGCACGGACGGCCCGTCGTCCCCGGCGCCCCGGTGCACTTCTCCCTCTCGCACACCAGCAGAACGGGGTCGGGCCTGGTGCTGATCGCCCTCGCCACCGGCCCCGTCGGGGTGGATGTCGAGGCGGTGCCCGCCGAGAGCACGATCGCCGATGTCGTGTCCCAGCTGCACCCCCGGGAGCGTACGGAACTGGCGGCGCTCCCCGCGGCCGACCGCCCTCTCGCCTTCACCCGCTGCTGGACCCGCAAGGAGTCCCTGCTCAAGGCGGCCGGTGTGGGCCTGGGCGGCGAACTGTCCCGCACCTACACGGGCACCGGCCCCCGCCCGGCCGGTGACACCGGCTGGTCCCTCAGCGATCTGCCGGTCGACCCGGGTTACGCGGCGGCCGTCGCGGCCCGGCCCGAGGCGGACGCCCGGAAGCCCGGCGGCTGATGCCCTCCCGGCGCGAACCGGTTCCGTACATACGGGGACAGCCACCGCGTGTCCCCCTGGCCCCCCTGCCCTGTCCGGCCGCGGCCCTGGCTGAACCGGCCGCCCGTCACGGAGACTGACGGCATGGAATTCGTCGTCTTCATGACGCTGCCCGGACTGGTCATCCTGCTGACGGTCATAGCCTTCGGCGACCAGCTGCTGCGCGCGACGGGCCGCGGCAAGAGGACGGGACAGGTGTCCTCCACCGGCTTCGAGCAGTTGCACGCGAGCTTCTCGCCGGGCAAGCAGAGCGAGCTGAAAGAGCGCCGGAGCGCGCTGCTGCTGAGGGACGACGACGAGGACGGCGCCCCGCCGAACCGCTCCACGGTGGACCTGGACGGAGGCCGAGCGGTGGTGCGGCTGCGCGCTCACCGGAGAGACCGATGACGGGACCGGCGAACCGGTAGCCCGAACAGGCGACCCGGCCGACGGCAACGGCAACAGGAGTGCCGGAGGCGTAACCGGTCGGGCAGGCGGTTACGTAACCGGACCGGCGGACGGTGGCGGACACCGGAGTACGGACCGGGCTCCGCCTCCCCGCACCACCACCGGATCACACGGCCCGGCTCGGCGTACGGGAGCCACCGTGGCGTCCGGCCGCGCCCGGCCCCGGCGGGGCGACGGCGACGCATCGGGCCGGCCCGGGCCCACGCACGGCCCTTCGGCACCTCCGCGGAACCGCCCGGGCCCGGTGGGCCGTACCCCCTCCGGCGTCCAGGAGGTACCGGCCCACGCGGCGGTGCCCGGCGGATCGGGGGCCCCGGGGCCCTACTTCTCCGTCTCCGCGGTGATACGGGTGAGTGTGTCGTGGATGATCTCGGCGCCGGTGACGGGATCGATGGCCAGGCCCTGGTGGTCGCCGGGGAATTCGACGGCCTTGGTGCCGAGGTGTTCGGCGAGGGCGTGGGCCGACTGAAGAGGTACGCCCACGGGTGACGCGGCCCCGAATCCGACGGCGATCCGCGGGGCGAGGGAGCGCAGCGCGGTGAGGTCGGGCTCGAAGCGCAGGACCGGCAGCAGGACATGGGCGAAGAAGAAGTCCAGGTTCCCCTGGATCCTGCCCATCGTCTCCAGGGCCTCGGGAGGCAGCTGGGAGAAGTCCGGCATCTCAGGGGGAGCGCCGTTGCCGCCGTCGATGGTGGCCATGAAGGCGGGCATGGCCGCTCCGGGGCCTTCGGCCCGGTAGGTGTCGTACACCTGCTGGAAGGTGGCGCGCAGCTGCTCCCGGTCGGGCAGGAGTTCGGGGATCGGCGGCTCGTGGACGATGAGGCCGCGCACCAGTCCGGGGTTGCGGGCGGCCAGGTCGAGGCCCGTCAGGGCGCCGCCGCTGGTGCCGAGGACATGGGCGGGCTCGCCGCCGAGGGCGGTGAGCAGCAGACGTGCGTCCTCGCTGAAGGCCGCGACGTCCAGATCGCCCGGCGGTCCCGTCAGGCCGCTGCGTGACAGGCCGCGCTGGTCGTAGCTGACGACGGTGTAGCGGTCGGCGAGCACGGCGCCGAGGCCGGCCAGCGACCCGGCGTCGGCGGGCGCCCCCGGGATCACCAGGAGCAGCGGCCCCGAACCACGGACCTCGTAGTGCAGCTGAGCCCCGGGAACCTCAAGCGTCTTCGTCTCGGTGCGGGTCATCGGTGTCTCCGTTCACGTGAAGATGTCGTCCCGAAATCAGCGAAAGAACTGGACGGTCCAGTACTACTCGGGAACTGGACGGTACAGTACCCATAGAAGAACTAGACTGTCCAGTACTCACCGAGGGATGACATGGAGACGAAGGACGAGCAGAGCCGCTCGGCACGCAAGCGCCGGGCGATCCTGGAGGCCGCGACCCAGGCGTTCATGGCCAAGGGGTACGCCGGCACCAGCATGGACGACATCGCGAAGCTGGCCGCGGTGTCCAAGCAGACCGTCTACAAGCACTGCGCCGACAAGGAGAAGCTGTTCGCCGAGATCGTCCTGGCCACCACCGACCGGATCGACGGACTGGCCGACCTGGTGGCCGACCTCCCGGCCGACGCCGACACCCTGGAAGAGAATCTGACCGTTCTGGCCCGGCAGTTCCTGACCGCGCTCACCCAGCCCCACGTACTTCAGCTGCGGCGTCTGGTCATCGCCAACGCCGACGCCTTCCCCGAACTCGGTCAGGCCTGGTACGAGCAGGGCTTCGAGCGGGGGATGGCCACGCTGGCGGAGACCTTCCAGCGCCTGGCCGACCACGGAGTACTCCGGATCGACGACGCGCTCCTGGCCGCGAACCACTTCGCCGGCCTGCTGCTGTGGATCCCGGTGAACAGGGCGATGTTCACCGGCCGCCCCCAGCACACCGACGCCGAGCTGGACCGCTGCGCCACCGCCGGCGCGCATGCCTTCCTCACCGTCTACGGTGTACCGCCCGCCGACGACCTCTGAACGCCGAACCCGTCATCGACGCCGAACCCCTGACCGCTCGACGCCGACCGCTCGACGCCGGCCGCTCAACGCCGGCCGCTCAACAGCCACCGTCGTCTCCGACTGGTCGACACCGACCGGTCGGCGCGGACTGTTCAGCTCCGACCGCTCGCCCTCGCCACCGGGGACTGCCGCGCCGAAGCACCGCGCACACCACGCACAGCCCCGCGGCGTACGACCGCCGTAAAGAACCGCCGTGAAGAACCAGCGCGTACGACCGGGCCGGCGCCCCACGCACCCCGCGCGTGATGGGCGCCGGTCGCCCGCGGCGGGCACGGGTCATCCGCCCCGCTCAGACGCGCGTCGCCTTGAGCGAGTACATCAGCGGGATCCGGGGCCGGTCCGCCGGGAAGCGGTAGAAGCCGTCGTCGTGCCGGGTGAGCCGGTCGAAGCGCCCGAACAGCGAGACAGCGTGCTCGTGCAGGAAGTCCAGCCGCAGCCCCGACGCGGCGATCGCGGAGACCACCTCGCCGATCGGGTGCTGCCACTCCACCGTACGGTTGCTGGCGGTCCGGGCCTCCCGATCGGCGTAGCTACCGGATATCTCCTCCACCCACGCCTCGCGCGAGAAGTAGTCATGCACCACCGTCGAGCCGGTCTCGTCGTCGAGGACGTCGGTCAGCGGATGGAACTCCGCGAGGTAGAGGAAGCCGCCCGGGGCGACCAGCGAGGCGGCGGCCTCGGCCCAGCGGCCGATGTCCGGAAGCCAGTTCAGCGCACCGACGCCCGTGTAGACGATGTCGTACGAGGGGTCGGGGACCGCTCCGGGGGCGTCGTACACATCGGCGGCCACGAACGCGGCACGGTCCGGTCCGAAACCGAGTTCGGCGGCCAGCGAGCGGGCGGTCTCCACGGCCGGTTCGGAGAAGTCGAGCCCGACGACCCGCGCGGCGCCGCGGCGGGCCCAGGAGAGGGTGTCCAGGCCGATGTGGCACTGGAGGTGGAGCAGCGTACGCCCGTCGACGCCACCGACCTCGGCGACCTCGAAGTCGCGCAGGGCGTCCTTGCCGGAGCGGAAGGAGGCGAGGTCGTAGTAGTCGCTCGCCATGTGGAGGGGAACGCGTTCGTCCCAGTTGGAGCGGTTGGTCTCACGCCAGTCCGGGGGCGTTGATGAGTACATGGATCCGAAGTTATCCACAGGCTGCGGACGATGCGAACGGATTGTCGCGGGTCCGGCGCAGAATGGGGTCATGACTGAGATCACCGACTCGACGCCCGACTGGGAGAGGCGCTTTCGCGCGCCCCGCGTCTCCCTCCCCGACTGGGCGGAGGACGCCCCCGCCCGCTCGCTCTTCGTCTCCAATGCCACGGGGACCTACGAGCTGTACGCATGGGATCGCGCCACCGGCGCCCAGCGACAGGTCACCGACCGGCCGAACGGCACGACGGACGGGGTGCTGTCGCCCGACGGCGGGTCGATCTGGTGGTTCTCGGACACGGACGGGGACGAGTTCGGGATATGGATGCGGCAGCCGTTCGAGGGCGGGGAGGACGTGCCCGCCGTGCCCGGACTCGCGCCCGCCTATCCGGCGGGCCTCGCGATCGGGCGGGACGGTGTCTGTGTGGTCGGCCGCTCCACGGAGGACGAGGGGACGACGATCCATTTCGTGGGGCCCGGTGAGGACGCCGCGGCGGTGGAGATCTACCGGCACCGGCAGTCCGCGGGCGTCGGCGATCTGTCCCGGGACGGGAGGCTGATCGCGATCGAGCACACCGAGCACGGGGACGCGATGCACTCCGCGCTGCGTGTCGTCGGCCTCGACGGAGCCACGGTGGCGGAGCTGGACGACACCGCGGCGGGGACGAGGGAGCTGGGACTCGAAGTCCTCGGATTCGCCCCCGTGGAGGGAGACACCCGGCTGCTCGTGGGCCATCAGCGCAGGGGCCGCTGGGAGCCGATGATCTGGGATCCCGCCACGGGTGAGGAGACGGCTCTCGCCATCGATCTCCCGGGCGATGTGATCGCCGAGTGGTATCCGGACGGTTCGGGGCTGCTGGTCGCGCACAGTTTCAAGGCGCGCGGGGAGCTGTGGCGGTACGACCTGGAGACGGGCGCCCTGACGCCGATCGAGACACCGGCCGGTTCGGTCTCGGGCGCGACGGCCAGGCCCGGCGGAGAGGTGGAGTACCTGTGGTCGTCGGCGGCGCTTCCGCCGCAGGTGCGCTCGACGGCGGGCGGAGTCGTTCTCGATCCGCCCGGCGCGAAGGCCCCGGAGTCGGTGCCGGTCGAGGACGCGTGGGTGGAGGGCCCCGGGGGGCTGGTGCACGCGCTGGTGCAGCGGCCCCCGGGCGCGAGCGGTCCGCTGCCGACCGTCTTCGAGATCCACGGCGGCCCGACCTGGCACGACAGCGACTCCTTCGCGGCCGGTCCCGCCGCCTGGATCGACCACGGCTACGCGGTCGTCCGGGTCAACTACCGCGGCTCGACCGGTTACGGACGCGCGTGGACGGACGCGCTGAAGCACCGGGTCGGGCTGATCGAGCTGGAGGACATCGCGGCGGTCCGGGCCTGGGCGGTGGAGTCGGGGCTCGCCGACCCTCGGAAGCTGATCCTGGCGGGCGGCTCCTGGGGCGGCTATCTGACCCTCCTCGGCCTCGGCACCCAGCCCGACGACTGGGCGCTCGGGCTGGCGGCGGTCCCGGTCGCGGACTACGTCACCGCGTACCACGACGAGATCGAGGCCCTCAAGGCGATGGACCGCACCCTGCTGGGCGGGACACCGGAGGAG
This sequence comes from Streptomyces sp. NPDC051018, assembly GCF_044456085.1. Lineage (NCBI taxonomy): Bacteria > Bacillati > Actinomycetota > Actinomycetes > Kitasatosporales > Streptomycetaceae > Streptomyces > Streptomyces sp. NPDC051018. The sequence continues at coordinate 115,863 of NZ_JBITFN010000012.1, read as the reverse complement.
GTCCCGGAGCGCTTCGAGGCGTCCTCGCCGCTGACCTATGTGGACGCGGTCCGGGCGCCCGTCTATATCTCCGCCGGAGTCAACGACCCGCGCTGCCCCATCCGCCAGGTGGAGAACTATGTGGACCGGCTCGCGGCCCGTGGCGCCGTCCACGAGGTCTACCGGTACGACGCGGGGCACGGCTCCCTGGTGGTGGAGGAGCGGATCAAGCAGGTCGCCAAGGAGATCGCCTTCGCCGCGGCCCATCTGGGCGCGCCCCGGGGCACGTCCGCCGCGGCGGCGGGAGAGCGCGCGGGAGAAGGCACGGGAGAGGGGGGCGGACCGGAGGGGCCGTGACGGGTTCCGTACCGTGGAGGGGTGTACCGGTTCCTGCTGACGCCCCGCTGGTGGGGGATCAATGTCTTCGTCCTGCTGGCGATCCCCCTGTGCGTCTTCATGGGGACCTGGCAGCTCGGGCGGTTCGAGGACCGTGTCGCCACCCAGCGGGAGGCGGACCGGCCGCCCACGGCCGACGAGCGCAGGCCCACACCGCTGGACGAACTGCTCCCCGTCGACACGGAGACCTCCGGCCGGACGGCGACGGCCACCGGGCGGTACGGCGAGCAGTTCCTCGTCCCCGATCGCGAGCTGGACGGAAAGCGCGGCTCCTATGTGCTGACCCTCCTGAGGACCGACGGCGGCCGTACGCTTCCCGTGGTCCGCGGCTGGCTCGCCGAGGGCAGCCCGGCGCCCTCGGCACCCGCCGGTGAGGTCATGGTGAGGGGCGCGCTCCAGGCGTCCGAGACCGTGAGCACCGACGGGGTCCAGGCGGGCGGGCTGCCGAGCGGCCAGCTGGGGATGATCAGCGCGGCGTCCCTGGTCAACCTGGTACCGGACCAGGTGTACGACGCATGGGTCACCCTCGCCGAGGCGGACACCGGTCTGGTGCCGGTGCCCGCGTCCCTCCCCGAGGGCTCCGGCCTCGATCTGAAGGCGTTCCAGAACCTCGGCTACTCCGGCGAGTGGTTCGCGGGTGTCGCCTTCATCCTCTTCATGTGGTTCCGCCTCCTGCGCCGCGAACTGGAGGCGGCCAAGGACCGCGAACTGGGCCTGGCCCCGGCGCCCTGACTCCTGGGGACGCCTGGGCCCGGGGCCCCTGGGCGCCGGGGCCCGAGGCCCGTGGCGGCATCCATGCCTCAGGGCCGCCCGGGCAGGCCGCCACCCGCGGCCGGCGCCCAACACAACAACCGAGGCCGGCACCCGAGCCCCAAGCCATCGGCGCCTCCGCACCCGAGACCCGGCGATCCGGAGGCCGAGCAACCCGAAAGCCAAGGCCTCGCCCGGAAGCCGAAGCAAGCCGCCACCTGCGGCGGGACGCCCAACGCAACAACCGGGGGCGGCACCCGAGCCCCAGGCCATGGGCGGCCCGGCCCTCAAGGTCCCAGACCATGGGCGGCCTCCGCGCCTCGGGTCTCAGAGCGAGCCGTCACCCGCAGCCCGTCGGTCGGTCAGGTGCCCGGCCCTCAAGGTCCCAGGCCATAGGCGGCCTCCATGCCTCGGGCCGCCGGAGCAAGCCGCCACCCGAGCCCCGCGATCCGCGGGTCGGGGCCGGGCCCCGAGCAACCCGAAAGCCAAGGCCCCGCACCCGGAACCCCGACGCATCCACCTTCCGGCGCCTTGAACACGGCAGCCCCCGAGGCCGGAGCACAGGGTCCGCTGCCCGGGCGGCCCGGGCCCCTATGCGGGCGGGACGGGGCCTCGGCGGGCTCAGGCGCACCGCTTCAGCGGGCCCGGGCGCACCTGAACGGCACCCGGGCTTCGGCGGCTCGGGAAGGAGGGGGTCAGCCGGTGAGGACGCCGGTGCGGTAGATCGTGCCGGCGCAGGCGTTCGGGATGACGGTCTCGGCGCTGGGGGCGCCGGGCTCGGCCGTGTGGGTGACCGAGACGCTGCCGTCGGAGTTCGTGTTCTCGGTGGTACCGAGCTGGGCCTGGGTGTTGCCGGGGGCGGAACCGCTCGTACCGCTGACGCTGCCCGAGGTGCTGCCCGGCGAGGTGGACGGCTCCGGGGACGCGCTGTCGGTGGGGCAGGTCTCCTTGGGGACCCACGCGAAACGGACCTCGTACACCGAGTCCGGCTTCAGCAGCAGCGCCGCCGCTTCCTCGGAGGGATCGGGCAGCCCGGTGGCCGCGTCGCCCGGCGCGTGGTCGACCACATTGATCTTGGAGGCGTCCGCCGCGCCCTGCGCCTGGAAGCCGATTGTGCCGCGCCCGCTGACCGCGCAGTCCGTGGCGGAGACATTGGCGACCCGGAAGGCTCCGTAGACCTTGCCCTCGGCGTCCGGCTTGGCCGCCTGCGCGGAGGTGACCCCGAGTTGCCCGGCCGCGCAGACCGGGGAGTCGGCGGCCGGGGGGCCGGGGGGCACGGGCGAGCTGCCCGTACCGCCGTCGCCGGTGCCCGCGACGGAGGGCCCGCCCGGCGAGCGGCTCGCGCTGCCCGGCCCGCCCGCGGTCTCCTTGCCCTCGGTGGGGCCTCCCTCGCCATGACCGCCGGAGGAGCCGGTGTCGTCTCCCGTGCTGCCCTGTGAGTGCTTGCCGTGTCCCGTGTTGACGGTGCTGGTGCTGCCGCCTCCGTCGGAGTTCGCCACATGGACGAATGCGGGGACGCCGGTCCCCATCAGCAGGACCGCCGCGACCGCGCCGATCAGTGCCTGCCGTTTACGGGCCTTGCGGGCCGGAACCGCCCTGCGCAGATGGTCGAGGGAACCTTCCGACGGCCGCAGGTCCTCCACCGCGCCCCGGAACAGCCGGCGCAGCTCCTCCTCCGAGCCGAACCCTTCCCCACCGAACCCGGACCCACCGGACCCGCCAATCCCCCCAGGTCCGCCGTCGCCCCCGTGGCCGCCGTCGCCGGAACCCCCCGGTCCCCCCGTACGACCGGCACCGCCCGTACTGCCCGGCCCCGCACCACCCGGCCCCGCCGCGCTCCCCGGTCCCGCAGAGGCACCCGACCCCGTGAAGGAGCCCGATCCCCCGGAGGCGCCCGGGCCGCCGCCGTTCCGTCCCTTCGGTCCGTCCGGCCCCGCGCCGAGGCCGTTTTCTTCGTTCTCCGGCCCGTTGTTCACAATTCCGTTCCCAGTCCGGTCGTCAAACGGCCCGTCCGGCTCGTACCGCTCACACCTGTTCCCGTGCCCGTCGTCCCGGCCGCTGTCCCGGCCGCTCATGTCGTGGCCTCCATCGCGACGCGCAGCGCCGCGATGCCCCGGGAACCGTACGCCTTCACCGAACCCAGGGATATGCCCAGGGTCTCGGCGACCTGTGCCTCCGTCATGTCCGCGAAGTAGCGCAGCACCAGCACTTCGCGCTGGCGGCGCTGGAGCCCGCGCATCGCCTTGATCAGGGCGTCCCGCTCCAACTGCTCGTACGCCCCCTCCTCCGCGCTCGCCATGTCCGGCATCGGCTTGGAGAGCAGCTTGAGCCCGAGGATGCGGCGGCGCAGCGCGGACCGGGACAGATTGACCACGGTCTGCCGCAGATAGGCGAGCGTCTTCTCCGGGTCACGGACCCGGTTGCGCGCGGAGTGGACCCGGATGAACGCCTCCTGGACGACGTCCTCGCAGGAGGCCGTGTCGTCCAGCAGCAGCGCGGCGAGACCCAGCAGCGACCGGTAGTGGGCGCGGTAGGTCTCGGTGAGATGATCGACGGTGGTGCCCGGGGCCATGGTCTGGTCAGTGCCCTCGCGCTGGGAGGGGACTTCGGCGGCCCGGGGTGTGGGCATGGGCGCGATCACCGGCATGCCGCCGGCCGGACGGGAGGGGCGAGGCGGACGCACCGGGACACCGGGTACCGGCACCGCGAGCGGGACCAGCGCCCCCGGCACTCCGCGGCGCGCCGAAGCGCCAGGGACCGGAGCCACTCCCGCCGGGGCCGTGCCCACGAAGTCGAGTACCTCTGCCACGCCTGTTGGACACGCTTCCCCCCATCAGGGTTGTACGCGCACGCCACCGCTTTTGACGGTGATTCGTTTGCAGCCATGCGTACTCGCTCTTCCCCAATGCCCCATTTTTCGCGGCACCGTCTAGAGGCGTCCGCAAAGACGCTCCCCACCCGACTGGCGGTTGCAGACCAAGGGGAAGGGAACTGCCGATCATCCTCGCACCCCCGCTCACATGGTACGGACCTACCACTTGCTCACGGGGCGTTCACAGATCCTACAAAGTGCAGGAGGCACTTACACAAGAGCGATCACCGGAACGGAGCAAGAAATCCCGATCATGGAATCAGCGGCAACCGCGGAGAGTCGCGCCCTGGCCAACACCCGGCGCCCCGGCCCGCGCAGAAGCCCGCGGACGCGTCACACGGAAGTCCCCGGCCGCGTCACGAAGAAGCCCGCGGCCGCATCACGCGGAACCCTCGGGACGCCTTGCCCGTAAACCTGTCGGCGCGTCACACAGAAGCCCGCGAACCGCCCCTCCATGCCCCATACATGAAACAGCCCGCCCTACCGGCACAGTTCGGCCGCGACCGCCTCGGCGATCTGCGCGGAGTTCAGCGCGGCGCCCTTGCGGAGGTTGTCGCCGCAGACGAACAGTTCCAGCGCGCAGGGGTCGTCCGGGGCCCGGCGCACCCGGCCCACCCAGGTGGGATCGGTGCCGACGACATCGGCGGGCGTGGGGAAGTCCCCCACGGCCGGGTTGTCGTAGAGGACGACCCCCGGCGAGGTCGCCAGGATCTCGTGGGCCCGCGCCACCGTGACCTCGTTCTCGAAGCGCGCGTGCACCACCAGGGAGTGGGTCGTCACCACGGGCACACGGACACAGGTCGCGGACACCCGCAGCCCCGGCAGACCCAGGATCTTGCGGGTCTCGGCCCGCAGCCCCAGTTCCTCCGAGGACCAGCCGCCGTCCTCGTGCGTCCCGGCCCACGGCACCACATTGAGCGCGATCGGCGCCGCGAAGGGCCCGAGCCCGTCGCCCGCGACATCGCCCACGGCACGGCGTACGTCACCGGGGCCCGCGCCCAGGTCCGTACCGGCGACGAGGGACAGCTGGGCCCGCAGCGTGGCGACGGCGGCCCGCCCCGCGCCGCTGACGGCCTGGTACGAGGAGACGATGAGTTCGCGCAGCCCGAACTCGGCGTGCAGCGCGCCCACCGCCGGAATCATGGCGAGGGTGGTGTCGTGCGGGCTCGCGACGATGCCGCGCGGACGCACCCGTACGGCATGGGGGTTGACCTCCGGAACGACCAGCGGGACATCGGGGTCCAGCCGGAAGGCGGCGGAGGTGTCCACTGCCACCGCGCCCTTGGACGCGGCGATCGGCGCCCACTGGGCCGACACCTGGTCGGGTACGAGGAAGAGCGCGACGTCGACGCCCGTCAGGGCCTCCTCGGTCAGCGCGACGACCTCGCACTCCTGTCCGCGCACGGCCAGTTTGCGGCCGGCCGAGCGCGGGGAGGCGACCAGCCGTATGTCACCCCAGACGTCCTCGTGCTGGGAGAGGATCTGGAGCATCACCGCGCCGGCGGCTCCGGTCGCCCCCACGACCGCGAGCGCCGGCTTGCGGCTCATCGGCCGGAGCCTGAGCGACGGATCATCGCCCGGTGCCTCCGTAGACGACCGCCTCGTCGGAGTCGCTGTCGAGCCCGAAGCGCGTGTGTACGGCGCGCACGGCCTCGTTCACATCGTCGGCACGGGTGACGACCGAGATACGGATCTCGGATGTCGAGATCAGCTCGATGTTCACTCCCGCGTCCGACAGCGCCTCGAAGAAGGAGGCGGTCACGCCCGGGTTGGTCTTCATACCCGCGCCGACCAGCGAGATCTTGCCGATCTGGTCGTCGTAGCGCAGGGACTCGAAGCCGATCTGGCCCTTCGCCTTCTCCAGCGCGTCGATCGCCCGCGTACCGTCCGTCTTCGGGAGGGTGAAGGAGATGTCGGTCAGGGCCGTGGTCGCCGCCGAGACGTTCTGGACGACCATGTCGATATTGATCTCGGCGTCCGCGATCGTACGGAAGATGGCCGCGGCCTCACCGGGCTTGTCGGGCACTCCGACGACGGTGACCTTGGCCTCGGAGACGTCATGGGCGACTCCGGAGATGATGGCGTGCTCCACCTGCTGGTCTCCCTGCGGCTCGTTGCTGACCCAGGTGCCGCGCAGCCCGGAGAAGGACGAGCGGACGTGGATCGGGATGTTGTATCGGCGTGCGTACTCGACGCACCGGTGCAGCAGCACCTTGGAGCCGGACGACGCCAGCTCCAGCATGTCCTCGAAGGAGATCCAGTCGATCTTCCGGGCCTTCGGGACGACCCGGGGGTCGGCGGTGAAGACGCCGTCCACGTCGGTGTAGATCTCACAGACCTCGGCGTCGAGCGCGGCGGCGAGGGCGACGGCGGTGGTGTCGGAGCCTCCGCGGCCGAGGGTGGTGATGTCCTTCTTGTCCTGGGACACACCCTGGAACCCGGCGACGATGGCGATATTGCCCTCGTCCAGTGCAGTACGGATCCGGCCCGGGGTCACATCGATGATGCGCGCCCTGTTGTGGACCGAGTCGGTGATCACGCCTGCCTGGCTGCCGGTGAAGGACTGGGCCTCGTGGCCCAGGTTTTTGATCGCCATGGCCAGCAGGGCCATGGAGATACGCTCTCCGGCGGTCAGCAGCATGTCGAACTCACGTCCGGCAGGGATCGGCGATACCTGCTCGGCGAGATCGATCAGCTCATCCGTCGTGTCGCCCATCGCGGAGACCACGACGACCACCTGGTGGCCGTTCTTCTTGGCGTCCACGATCCGCTTGGCGACACGCTTGATGCCTTCGGCATCGGCGACGGAGGAGCCTCCGTACTTCTGCACGACAAGGCCCACGTGCGCTCCTCGCTCGGTTCTCCACCACAGCCATGCACTGCGGTCGGGCTCAGTTTAACGAGCGGACCCGTTCCTTCCGCGTGCAGTCACATCGTGAGATGCGCCGATCGCGGAGTGGTCACGGCCGCCCGGAATCCACCCTGCCCGCGAGTCGGCCGTATACGCGCTTTGTGTGCCGGGTCACACGCGGTACCCGCCCCACACGCGGTACCCGCCTCACACGCGGTACTGGTGCTCCCTCGCGGTTCGCGGTGCTCGCGGCCACCGGCGGTACATCACGGGCCCGGGCGGCGCCCTCAGGAGGTCCGCAGACCCAGCGGCGCGGCGATCTCCTCCGCCATCACCTTTCCCGCCTCCTCCGCCAGCGCGTCCTCCGCCAGGTCCTCGTCCGTGTCCAGCCCGTCCAGCGCCTGGAGCGGCTGGTCGAGACGGACGTGGGAGACCAGGGACTGGAGGGCGCGCAGGGTCGCCGACGCGGTCGGCCCCCAGTTGGAGAAGTACGAGAACTGCCACCACCACAGCGCCTCGGTGGTGCGCCCCGCGCGGTAGTGCGCGAGACCGTGCCGCAGATCGGTGACGATATCGGCGAGATTGTCGGAGATACGGAAGGCGACCGGCGCCTTGCGCGGCTCGTACGGGTCGAAGACCTCGGAGAAGACGTCCACCGGGTCCAGGAGCAGCGCGAACCGCTCCCGCAGCTCGTCCACGTCCGGCTCCGGTCCGGTGTCGGTCTCGTACCGCTCGTCCGGGACGATGTCCTCGTGCGCGCCCAGCCGGCCGCCGGTGAGCAGCAGCTGGGAGACCTCCAGCAGCAGGAAGGGCACCGCGCTGTCGGGCTCGTCGCCCTTCGCGACCTCGGTGGTCGCGACGATGAAGGACTCGATGGAGTCGGCGATCTGGACCGCGAAGTCCGCCGGGTCCTGGTTCACGGCGTGGAGCATGGCGTCAGACATCGAGAAGTCGTCTCCCCTCGAAGGCACGCCCCAGCGTGACCTCGTCGGCGTATTCCAAGTCTCCCCCCACGGGCAGACCGCTGGCCAGCCGGGTGACCTTCAGGCCCATCGGCTTGATCATGCGCGCCAGGTATGTGGCGGTGGCCTCGCCCTCCAGATTGGGGTCCGTGGCGAGGATCAGCTCGGTGACCGAGCCGTCCGCGAGGCGTGCCAGCAGCTCACGGATGCGCAGATCGTCGGGGCCGACGCCCTCGATGGGGCTGATGGCCCCGCCGAGCACGTGGTAGCGGCCCCGGAACTCCCTGGTCCGCTCGATCGCCACCACGTCCTTCGACTCCTCCACCACACAGATGACGGAAGGGTCGCGGCGCGGGTCGCGGCAGATGTTGCACTGCTCCTGCTGGGCGACGTTCCCGCACACCGCGCAGAAGCGGACCTTGTCCTTCACTTCCAGGAGGGCGTGGGCGAGACGGCGGACGTCGGCCGGCTCGGCCTGGAGGATGTGGAAGGCGATCCGCTGCGCGCTCTTGGGACCGACGCCGGGCAGCCTGCCCAGCTCGTCGATGAGGTCCTGAACCACGCCTTCGTACAACGGACTGCCTCTCCTCGGCTCTGCTCGGCCGCGCGCGGCCCCGGGCCGTAACACCCGTGGTGCGCGGCCCGGCCGCCCGGCCCCTGCGGCTCGTACGGCCCTGTGGCCCGTACGTTAGTTGGTCGACCGCCGTGTCAGAAGGGCAGACCCGGCATCCCGCCGAGACCCTGGGCGAGCGGGCCGAGCTTCTGCTGCTGGAGCTGCTGCGCGTTCTCGTTCGCGGCCTGGACGGCGGCGACGACGAGGTCTGCGAGGGTCTCGGTGTCCTCGGGGTCGACGGCCTTGGGGTCGATGACCAGTCCCCGCAGCTCACCGGAGCCGGTCACGGTCGCCTTCACCAGACCACCGCCCGCCTGCCCCTCGACCTCGGTGCGCGCCAGTTCCTCCTGGGCCCGGGCGAGGTCCTGCTGCATCTTCTGGGCCTGCTGGAACAGCTGCTGCATATCGGGCTGGCCACCACCGGGAATCACGGTCACTCCTGGCACTTCGACGACGGTTGTTCGGTATGCCGAGCCTACGTGGTCCCCGGGCGGCCCGCCCCACCCAGCGGCGACAACTCCGAGGAGTGAGTAAGCTGCGGGTCCTCTACCTGATCAAGACCCGCTTGTGGACGGAAATACTGGGATTTCCACCACACGGCCCACCATTCGGCGGTAGGAAGAGCATGCGCATCGGTGCGTAACCAATCGCACGCGATGCGCACAGTTGTGCGTACGCGTCTCCGATCTCCAATCTCCAATCTCCAAGGGGGGGGCTGCGCACCACGCGTCACGTACCACACCACGTCGTAGAGGAGTGCCCCGGTGAGCCAGCCGGACATGCAGCCCGGGGGGCCGGCCCGGGAGGAGCGCGGCGAGGCGCCGCGCGGCGACCTGACCGGGAGGCCGTTTCCGCTCGGCGACTGGGGCGAGCCCGCGGAGCGCCTCGACGAGTTGTACCGCTGGGTCGAGACGGCCGCGCTGCGCACGGTGGACTGGTATCTGGCGGATCGCGTCTGGAAGCGGCGTACGGGCCGTGCGCTGCGCCTGGCGACCGCGCTCGGCACCATCGCGGGAGCCACCCTCCCCCTGCTCGACCTCACGGGTCTGGTGGACGGCGCCGCGGGCTGGGGTTATCTGTCGCTGCTCCTGGGCGCGGCCGCGCTGGCCTGCGACCGGTACTTCGGGGTCACCTCCGGCTGGATGCGGAACATGGCGACCGCACAGGCCGTGCAGCGCCGGTTGCAGACCCTGCAATTCGACTGGGCGTCGGAGAGCGTACGGGAGATCCTCGGCCCGGCCGAGGGCACCGCGAGCGAGGCGGCCGAACGGTGCCTGGGGGTGCTGAGGCGGTTCTCGGAGGACGTACAGGAACTGGTCCGGTCGGAGACGGCGGACTGGATGCGGGCGTTCCACGGCGGGCTGGACGCCCTGGTGCTCCAGTCCACAGCGCTCCCGCTGGCGGGCGGGCACGCGCGGACGGCGGAACCGGGCTTCCCCGGCCGCTCGACCCTGCCCCCGGGCACCCGCCCGAACATGCCGAGGCAGCGCCCGCCGGAGCCGCCGAGGTGACGCGGGCGGCGGAGCCGTCGCGGGCGCGGCACGGGCGTGGGGCGTCACGGGCGCCGCGGGCCGGGAGAGCCCGGCCGTGGGGGCGCAGGGCCCACCGGCAGCCGGCGAGCCCGGGCGGTGAGCAGCCGGGCCCCGTCATGGGGGGACGAGGCTGTCCGGCTACGGGCCGCCCGTAGCCGGGCCGACCGGGCGGCCGGGATCACGGGCGCCCCGGCGCACACGGCCCCGTGCCACCCGCCGGGCCCCGCCCCCTCAGCTGAAGATGATCATCGAGCCCTGCCCCAGACTGCGGGTCGCCGCCGCGTGCAGACCCAGCCAGGTGTAGCGCTCACGGGCGAAGGGGCTCTCGTCGTACGGCATCGGGCCCGCCGGCTCCTCCAGCGAGGTCGGCCTCTCCGGCGGCAGGGGCGCCTCCGGCGGGTTCGCCGGGTCGATACCGATCGACGGAGCCACGAACTCCAGCTCGCGCAGCAGCCCCTGGGTGGATCCCAGGGGACCGCCGCCCGCGAGCAGTTCGTCGTTGAACAGCGGCGCCGCGAAGTCGACGGGCACATACGCCCCTGCGTGGTCGTAGTGCCACACCAGATGCGACTGCTGCGCGGTGCCCTCGAACATCTCCAGCAACTGCTCGTAGTCCCCGCCCAGTTCGTCCACGGGCGTCACCGCGAGCCCGCACAGCTGGAGGAGATACGCCCGCCGCAGAAAGTGCAGGGCGTCGTAGTCGAACGCGGCGACCGGAGCCACATCACCGGACAGCCCGGGCATATAGGCGAACACGGGCACGGTCGGCAGCCCGGCGTCGTTCAGGGCCTTGTCGTAGGAAGCGATCTCTTCGGCGAAGGGGTTGTCAGGGCTGTGGCACAACACATCGACGAGGGGGACCAGCCACAGGTCACAGGCCAAGGGAGGCTCGCTCTCCAACGGGATCACGGGATCGGGCGCTGTCGTCATACGACGGTCGGCCCAGGGTAGTTGCTCGTACCACACCCCCGCCCGGCAAGGTCCCGGCTCGGGCCGCTTCCCGGCGCCCGGGGCCGTGGGGCCACGGCGCCCCTCCGGACCGGGCCCGCCCCCGAGAGGTCACCGGGACTCGGGGAGGTCCCATACCCACACCCCGCCCACGCGTACGCCGGGGTCGGACAGAAGGACCGTCAGGGTGGTGCGCAGGGCGCGTTCGTTGTGCTGAGGGGGCAGAATCACCGCGCCCGCGTGCCAGGACTTCAGATCGAGGCGGGCCTGTTCCTGGAGGGCGGGGCCGATGTCGGGGATCCGGCCGGTGTGGCCGACGTCGGTGAGGAGGTTGGAGGTGTGGGTCGGCGAGGCCCCGTAGATGCCGAGGCGGTCGGGGCCCCAGGGGCCGACGTAATAGCCCCCCGCGAGGGAGAACCCGAAACCCGTGGAGGACTGCCAGTGAAGGGCGTCCGCGCCGGCGGGGGACGGGAGCGGGACCGTGACCAGCGATTCGCCCCGGGCGAGATAGGGGCGGTACAGGTCCTGGGCGATGAAGGCGGGCACCTCGGGGCGTTCGCGGACCGGGTAGGGGGTCGGGAGCACCGGGAGCAGGGCCAGGGCGATCGCCGTGAGTCCCGCGGCGCGCAGCGGCCGGTCTCCGGTGAGCAGCAGCCGGTCCGCCGTCAGCGCGAGGAGGATACCGAGCGCCGGTACGCAGATCAGGGCGACCCGGGACTCGATGACCGCCTCGAACAGGGGCGCTTCGGCGAGGGCGCGCCAGGGCCCCGGCACCACGATGTCCGTGTACGGGAGGCGGACCCTCTCACCGAGGGAGAGCAGCGCCGCCGCCACGGCCGTGACGGCGAGGGCACGCACGAGACTCTGCCGCCACAGCCGGATCACGATGGCGACGGAGAGGGAGACGAGCGGCCAGCCGAAGAAGGCGTTCTGCTCGGTGCGGTTCATGGCGAAGAGGTCGGCCCGCTCGTCCGAGCCGAGCAGCGAGCGGCCCGCGAACTCCAGGAACGCCCGGGGTCCGTTGCCCGTGTTGTCCGCGTGCAGCACGTTCGAGTAACTGCCGGGGCCGAAGAACTGCCAACCCAGCGGGAAGGCGACGATCGGCAGACAGGTGACCAGGGCGATACCGAGGCCGCTCAGCAGGGGCCGCAGCGCCCGGCGGGCCACATCGCGGCGCACCAGGGCGTACGCGAGGGCGAACAGCAGCATGCCCATGGCCGCCAGCAGCAGCGGTTCCTCGCCGAGGAAGACCTGGTACGCGGCGAACAGGCCGAGCAGCACCCCGTCCCGTACGACGTCACGGCCCTCGCACAGCCTGAGCGCGCGGTCGATGATCAGCGGGATCATGAACAGCAGAAGGAAGTTGGGGTGGGCGTTGCCGTGCGAGATCATCGGCGGCGCGAAGGCGGTGAAGGCCGCGCCGAGAGCCGCCGCCCCCCGGTGGGAGACCAGCCGGCGGGCGAACAGCCAGTACCAGGAGGCCGCCGTCGCCGCGAGGCCGAGGGTGAGGACGAGCGCCCAGGTGACCGTCGGCCCGCAGAGCAGGGTCAGGGGGGTGAGCGGGACCGATACGCCGAGCATCACCGTGTTCCCCATCAGGTTCACCCCGTCCGGGGCGCCCTGGAAGGTGGTGAACAGCGGGTTCCGCAGATGGGCCACATTGTCGGCGGTGACCGCGAAGAACCACTCCCACTGGTTCTGGTCCTGGCCCGAGTCCGCGAGATAGCCGCGGTCGAGATCGGCCCACAGCCCCCGGTAGAGGGCGAAGGCGGCGAGCAGGAACAGCCCGGCCACCAGGAGGTCGGTCCGGCGCAGGGCCCGGGTCCGCAGCCGGACGAGTTCGACGAGGACCCCGGCGTAGGCCGGCGGCCCGACCTTGGAGCCCGGGATGTGCGACCAGCGCACCGGGACCTCCGTCACCGGCCAGCCCGCGCGCCGGAAGTAGCGCAGGATCTCGACGTCTATGCCCCAGCCGTCGAGCCGTGAGTCGGCGAAGGCCGCGCGCGCCCGGTCGCCGTCGAACAGCTTGAACCCGCACTGGGTGTCCCGGATTCCCGGGACCGCGACCAGGCGTATCAGCCGGTTGCCCATCCGGCCGAGGAACTCCCGCACCCACCGCTGGTGGACCTCGATCCGGGACTGGGGCAGAGCGCGGGAGCCGATCGCGGCCCCGGCCCCTTCGGCGGCGAGCCGCTGGTGGAGATGGTCCAACTCGTCGATCGGAGTGGCCAGATCGGCGTCGCTGAGCAGGACCTGACGGCCTCGGGAGGCGAGGACGCCCTGGCGCAGCGCGTACCCCTTCCCGCGGTTGACCGTGCCGGTGACCACCCGGATCCGCGGATCGGCGTCCGCCGCCTCCCGGGCGACGCGGGCGGTGCCGTCCGTGGAGCCGTCGTCCACGACGATCACCTCCCACTCGCCCCAGCGCCCGGGGTCGGCGAGCAGATGGGCGCGGACGGCGTCCAGCGTGGGGCGCAGCCGGGCCTCCTCGTTGTACGCCGGCACGACGACGCTGAGGCCCGGCCCGACGCCGCCGGGCGCCTTCGGCCCGGGGAGCCCGGTGTCCGGCGCGGCGCTCACCGGTCCAGCCGATCCGCCCAGGCGAGGGACTGCTCGTAGTACGCGAAGATCACCTCGCGCGCCTCGCCCATGTCGCCCGCCACCACGGCGTCGATCAGCGTCTCGTAGGCGGTGAACAGCCAGTCCCGGGCCTCCGGGTCGGCACGCAGATGCGGGACCGAGAACACCCAGGTCTGGACCCGCAGTTGGTGCAGGAAGTCGGAGATATAGCGGTTGGCGACGATCGCGCCCAGCTCGCGCCAGAAACGGAGGTCGTAGCCGATGAGGATGTCCAGATCGCCGCAGCGGGCGGCGCGGGCGGCCTCCTCGGCGCGGCGGCGCACCGGCACGGCCGCCTTGGCGTTGACCCGGGTGCGGCCCTGGCGCTCCGCGTGCTGGATGATCCCGTCGATGACCAGGGAGCGCGTCTCCGCCATCTCCCGGTAGTCGTTCACCGAGAATTGATGCACTCTAAAGCCACGGTGCTGGTCGGAGTCGAGCAGCCCCTGGGCCGAGAGATCGACCAGTGCCTCGCGTACCGGCGTCGCGGAGACGCCGTACTGCTCGGCGATCTGCTTCACCGTGAACTCCTGCCCCGACGGCAGGCGGCCGGCCAGCACCTCGTCCCGCAGCGCGTCCGCGATCTGCTGCCGCAGGGTGCTGCGGGTGACAGAGGTGCTGCCGGGGCCGGGCATCGATGGCTTCTCCTTCGCGGGGGGGGTTCCGCCGGTTCGCCGGGGGTTCCGCCGGACACGATAGGCCAGCCGTGACGCGCCCGTGCCCGTGCACGGCAGGCGGAGACAAGGGAGTTGGCGGTGGGAGAGGTGTTCGAGGCGGCGACCGGCGACGGCGCGCCGGTGCCGGGCGATCCGGCCGGGCGGGCCGCGGAGGTGCGTACGGCGTTCGCCGGGCTGATGCAGATACGCCGGCTGACGGGCGCCGTGCCCGCCGAGTGGGAGCGCAACCGGATGGTCCAGGCGGTCGCGCTGACCCTGGAGGCGGCGGGGGTTCCTCCGTCGGCGGTGGACGGGGAGGGGCTGCCCGTCGCCACGGGATACCGGGTGCGGGCCGGGGACCGTGCCGGGGCCGTGCGGGTGGACTGGCCGGGTCCGGCGGGCAGCGGCGCGGCCCGGGAGTCCGATGCGCGGCTGGCAGAGTGCGCCGGGGCCCTCGCGGCGGCGGGCGGCTGGGAGGCCCTGCTGTACCGGGGTCCCAAGGGGCGCCGGTACCTGGAGGTGGAGGCGCTGCCGCAGGTGGGAGGCGGGGCAAGCTGACTGCCGGGGTGGGGGCGGGGCACGCTGAACGGCCGGGCCCGGCGGTGGGCGGGGCGTCACGGCCCCGGTCGGCGGCCATCCGCGCCGGAGAACCGGACCGCGCGGCCCGCTCGGCGCTCGCAGGCCGCCGAGTCCGGGCAGCCCACGGCCCGTCCGATCAACCGGTCCGTTCGGTCGGCCCATCCGTACGGTCCGTCTCCGTCCGTGCGATCCCTTCAGCCCGTCCAGCCCGTCCGTTCATCCCGTCCGTCCAGTCCGTCCATTCGGTCCGTCCATTCAGTCCGTCCATTCAGTCAGCCGGGACACGGATGTAGACGCCGATACGGACCGGGCCCACGACCCGCTCCTCCTGGAGCCTGAACCCCTCCCGGAGCGCGTCACGCTTGGCCGCCTCCACCGGGAAGGGGTCGAGGGGCTGGCCCCGCAGATCCTGGACGGCCACGATCCGCCGCTCCCCGAGCACACGGGTACGTATCTCCTGTGGTGTGGCCTCCGCGCCGAAGAGGGTGTCGGAGGCGCGGGGAGTGCCGGCGAGGGAGACATCGGTGAGGCCGCGGAAGGCCGAGGGGTGGGCCAGGGTGTAGACACGGCGGCGGGTGGGGGTGAACAGCAGACCGTCACCGGGCTCCGCGATCGCGGCGACCGCCGCCGCGACCTCTCCCACGTCGTTCTTGCGGCTGTCGGGGGACCGCAGATGCGGGCCGTGCACGACGAGGGTGATCAGGGCGGCCGCCGCGGTGGCCAGGACCAGCGCCCTGGACCAGTGGCGGTCGGCGGCGGCGCCGATCAGCAGGGCCGCGCCGACGACGTACGAGAGGACATAGCGGTCGACGAAGAGGGGGTGCACCAGGGACACCAGCAGCAGCAGGCCCATGGGGACAATCAGCACCGGCAGGGCGACCGCCCGGACCGCCGCCATGGCCGGGCCGCGGAAGGCGAGCCGGGCGAGGACCGCCACCAGGGCCACCAGCACCAGTTCGTGGATGCTGGGGAACCCGATCCAGTCGACCTGCTGGGACTGGGTGACGCTGAACAGCGCGAGCGGCGCCAGTCCGGCGACGACCACGGACGCGGCGACGAGCCAGCCGCGGGGCAGCGCGGACACCACGGCGGGGATCCGGCCGAGCACACCCGTGCCCGGCAGCCGTGGCGCCCTGCCGCCGTGCCACAGCGTCACCCCGTGCGCGAGGACCAGCAGCACCGCGAACTCGTGCAGCAGACACGCCGTGAGCATCACCCCCGCGTACGCCGTCCACCACCGCTTCAGCAGCAGCCAGGTGCCCCAGGTCACGAGCGCGCAGACCAGTGCGTACGAGCGCCCCTCCTGCGCGTACCGCTGAACCGTCGGCAGCACCGGCAGGATCAGGCCGGCGAACAGTCCGGCGCGCGGGCCGGCGAGCCGCCGGCCGATGACCGCGACACCGGCGGCCGTCGCGGCCATCGCCAGCACGGACGGCAGCCGCAGCGCGACCAGTCCCGGCTCCCCCACCGCGAAGACCCCGTGCATGAGGACGTAGTAGAGGCCGTGGACCGCGTCGGCGGAGCCCAGGGTGCGCCAGATCTCCGGGATCGTGCGCCGGGCCATGTCGTAGGTGACCGCCTCGTCGCCCCAGAGCGTCCCCTCACGCGTGATCCCCCACAGGCCGAGGACGAGCATCAGCAGGGCGGGCGGTACGGCGACCTTCCAGGCGCCCGCCGTGCCCACCTCGCCCGCCGGGGGTGTGACGGGCGGGGCGGCCCGGGCGCGGGCCCGGTGGAGGCGGTGAGGGACTGCGGTGTCGAGCATCGGTCGAGTCCATCGGCCCGCGCATTGATGGGCAGCCCCTCCGCGCCGGAGGCATCAATTGACTACCCTCGCAGGTCGGAGCGGGGACAGCAGAGGAATCCAGCGGCACGAGCCAACAAGCAGGCAAGCCGACAAGCGGACGAGCGGACCGGGGGACACCGTGGGACGACGCGAGAAGCCCCTGGACCCGGCTGCCGGGCCGGTGCAGCGTTTCGCCCACGAGCTGCGGGAGCTGCGCCGGGCCGCGGGCGGACCGACCTACCGGACCATGGCCCGGGAGACCCCGTACTCCGCGCCGACCCTGTCGGCCGCCGCGTCGGGTGAGCGGATGCCCTCGCTGGCCGTCACGCTCGCGTATGTGGCGGCGTGCGGCGGCGATGAGCGGGACGCCGCGGAGTGGGAGCGGCGGTGGCGCGAGGCGTCGGAGGACGGCGGGCCCGCCCCCGACGACGGGCCCGGCCCGTACCCGGGACTGGCACGGTACGGCCCCGAGGACGGCGACCACTACTTCGGCCGTGATGATCTGATCGCGGAACTCCTCGACCTCACGCGCCGGCGCCCCTTCGCCGCGCTGGTCGGGGCGTCCGGCAGCGGGAAGTCCTCGCTGCTGCGGGCCGGTCTCGTCCCCGCGGTGCGGCGGCGGGAGGACGGCGACCGTCCCTCGGTGATCCGGATCCTCACCCCCGGGCCGACCCCGGCGCGTACCCACAAAGAACTGTTCACCGGCGGCGCGCTGATCCTGGTCGACCAGTTCGAGGAGGTCTTCACGCTCTGCGACGACCCGGAGGAGCGGGCCGCATTCACGGATCTGATGCTCGACGGGGGCGCCCGGGTGGTGCTCGCCGTACGCGCGGACTTCTACGGGCGCTGCGCCGAGCAGCCCGCGCTCGTGCGCGCCCTCAAGGACTCGGTGCTGCTGGTGGGGCGGATGAGCCGGGAGCAGCTGCGCGAGGCGGTCGTCGGTCCCGCGGGTGCCGAACGGCTCGTCGTGGAGCGGGGCCTCACCGCCCGGGTCGTGGACGACATCGCGGACGAACCGGGCGGGCTGCCGCTGCTGTCGCACGCGCTGCGGGAGGTGTGGCGGCGCAGACGCGGACGGACGCTGACCGAGGAGGCGTACGAGGCCATCGGCGGTGTGCAGGGCGCGATCGCCCACACGGCCGAGCAGGTCTTCGCCGCGCTCACCCCCGAGGAGTCCTCGGCCGCCCGTGCGCTGCTGCTGCGGCTCATATCGCCCGGTGATGGCACCGCGGACACCCGTCGGCCCGCCGGCCGCGAGGAGTTGGTGCCCCACGGTTCGCAGGTCCCCGGGCGGGTTCTGGAACGGCTGCTGCGGGCCCGGCTGCTGACCGCCGACGACGGCTCCGTGAACCTCGCGCACGAGGCCCTGATCACCGGCTGGCCCCGGCTGCGGAGCTGGATCGAGGAGGACCGCGAGCTGCTGCGGCTGCACCGCAGGCTGACCGAGGCCGCCCGGATGTGGGAGGAACTGGGGCGGGACGCGGGGGCGCTGTACCGGGGGGCGCAGCTGGAGGCGGCCCGGGAGGCGTTCGGGGCGCCCGGGCCGGGGAGCGGAACCCTGACCGGCGCCCGCGCGTCGACCGGCACCACCGGCCCGGGCGCCACGGCGACGGGTGCCACGTCGACCGGCGCCACCTCGACCGACCCCGACGGTATCGACCCCGACGGTATCGACCCCGCCGGTATCGACCCCCACGGTGACGGCCTTTCCGCGACCGGGTCCTCCCGCGCCGCCTTCGCCGGGCCCCGCGCCCGTATCGCCCTCACTCCCCAGGAGAACGCCTTCCTCATCGCGTCGGTCGCCGCCCACGACCGCGCCGTCCGCGCCGCCGCCCGCACCAACCGCCGGCTGCGTACGCTCACCGTCACCCTGTCCGTACTGCTGTGCCTCGCCGCCGTCGCCGGTCTCACCGCCTGGCAGCAGAGCCGGGTCAGCGACCGCCGTGCCACCGAGGCGGAGGCGCGCAGGATCGCCGCGGTGGCGAACACCCTGCGCGCGTCCGACCCGCGCACCGCGATGCGGCTGAGCCTGGCGGCCTGGCGGCTGGCCGATGTCCGGGAGACCCGGGAGGCCCTGTCCGAGGCGGCGGCACAGCGCGAGACCGACGCCTTCACCACCACGCTGCCCGGGTTCAACGAGCCGGACGACAGCAGCACCTGGCGGCGGCTGAGCGAGGACGGCCGGACGCTGACCGTGGTCAGCCGGGAACGCACCGAGCGCTGGGACGCGGCCACGCGCCACAAGCGGCCCGACTCCCCGGGGCTGGGCGCCGCCGCAGCGCGGATCATCCAGATCAGCGGCGATACGAGGAGGGTCGCCGTCCGCAGCCCCTCAGGGGTGCGCCTGTGGGACACGGAGACGGGGAAACCGACGGACGGCCCCCTCTTCGGGCCCCGGGGCGACCAGGTGGAAGGCGACTTCTCCCCGGACGCGAGGCTGTTCGCCACATACGAATACGGCGACGGGACCCGCCGGCCGCTCCGGCTCTGGGACACGGGCACCGGGCGACTGCTCCTGGAGCCGTCCGGCCGCTGGAACGACATACGCCGGATCCGGATCTCCCCCGACAACCGGCTGCTCGCGTTCTGCCCGGACGACGCCCCGCTCCAGCTCTGGGACATCGGCGAACGGCGCCGGATCCCCACCCCCTGGGCCACGAAGGGCGATGTGTGCGGGGTGGACAACATCCTGTTCACGCCCGACGGCCGGACGCTCGCGATCGGCGCCGGGACGGGAGTACGCAGCTGGGACGTCCGGTCCGGGCGGGAGCGCCCCCTGATCCCGTCGTCCATGCCCCCCGATACGGCGTTCAGCGCGGACGGCTCCCATGCCGTGACCCTGGCGGACGACGAGGTCCGGCTCTGGCGGCTGTCGGGAACGGAGGTGCCCGTGCCCGTGCTCACGCTTCAGGTGAACGCGGTCAATCCCACCGATCCCCGGCTGAACCTGGCGGACGGGGTGATCCGCTTCGCGGACGGTATCGGCCCCACTCTCACCATACGGACCATCGCGCTGGACACCCCGGCGGACGGACGCGCCTGGGAGCGCGTCCCGTTCACCGGAGCCTGGTACAGCCCGGACGCCCGGACCCTGGTGACGGCCCGTACGCCCGGCACCGGCTCCCCTCCCGCCACCGCTCCTCCGGCCGCCCCCGCGCCTACGGCCACGCCGGACATCACGGCCGTCCAGGGCTCGACGGCCACACCGGGTGCGGCGGCCGTGCCGGGTCCGGCGGGCGGTTCGGCGATCCCCCCGGGCTCGGCGGTCGCCGTGGAGGAACCGGCCGCCCCGCGGGAACCCGACCGCCCCCAGGCGTACGAACACCGGGACTCCTCCGACGGACGGCTCCGCCGGGTCCTCACTCAGGACGGTCCCGGCCCGGAGAACCTGGCCGCGGTGGCGTTCAGCCCGGACGGCCGGCTCTTCGCCCATCTGGACTCCTCGGGCAGGGTGACCGTGCGCCCGCTCGCCGGGGGCGCGGCCACGACGCTGCCGTACCGCTCCCTCGTCTACGGGCTCGCACTCGGCCCGAAGGGCTCCTGGATCGCCGCATCCCGGCTGCCGGAGTCCTCCAAGTCCTCCGACGCGGCCACCGAGATCCTGGACCTGGACGGCGGAACCCGCTGGTCCACGCTGCGTCGCGGCCGGGAGGGCGCCCTCCTCGCCACCGCACCGGACGGCCGGATCCTCACCGAGGACCACCTGTCGATCGACCCGCGCACGGGCGGGGCCACCCGTGTCATGGAGGGCGAGGACCGTGCGAAGGCGGTGGTGTACTCCCCCGGGGGCGACCGGCTGGTCATGACCGACGAACAGGGCCGCACCACGCTCTGGGACGGGGAGGGCCGGCAGCGGCTCGCCGTGCTCACTCCCCCGGTGCCGAGGAGCGGTCCGGGTCCGGAACGGCGCGTACCCGCGCTCGCGTTCTCCCCCGACGGCCGCACGGTCGCGGTCGGTGACGCCGACGGCCGCATACGGCTCTGGGACACCTCGGCCCCCCGGTCCACCGGCTCCCCGCTCCCGGTCGCCGACGGTCCGGTGCTGGCGCTCGCCTTCGCCCCGGACGGCCGCACCCTGCGGGTGACGACCCCGCACACCGCCTCGCGCGCCTACTCCCTGGATATCCGGGACACGGCGGATGCGGTGTGCGCCCGGGCGGCGGGCGGGCCCTCCCGCGCGGAGTGGGAGACCCATCTCCCGGCCGTCCCCTACCGGACGGTCTGCTGACGGCACCGGGGCCCGAACCCGCGCCGGACGACTGGGCTCCGGACTGAGGGCCGGACCGCGGGGGTTTCGACCGCGGGGACTCGACCGCGGACCGGCATCGACTTCTCCGGTGTCCCGGTGTCAGCATGTGCCCCATGACGAACATCCCCAAAGGTGCGAACGCCCCTGTGCCGACCGCTCGGCTGCGGGTGGCGGTG
Source organism: Streptomyces sp. NPDC051018 (assembly GCF_044456085.1). Taxonomy (NCBI): domain Bacteria; kingdom Bacillati; phylum Actinomycetota; class Actinomycetes; order Kitasatosporales; family Streptomycetaceae; genus Streptomyces; species Streptomyces sp. NPDC051018. Next base: position 94,895 of record NZ_JBITFN010000012.1, on the reverse strand, counting down.
GGGCACGCCCTGACGCCCACGACACCGGCCGTGGACGCCGTGGCGCTGCTGCTCGACGGGCGGGGCACGACACGTCCGGGCCGTTCCGACGTGGTGTCCAGCCAGGGGACCCTGCACCCCTCGCGGGCCGTGGGGCACATGGGCAGCACCACGGGCAACGGGCAGTTCGCCGTCTGGCTGGACGTGGATCTGCCGGTCGTGGAGGCCGAGATCCAGCGGGTGCTGATCATCGCGCTCTCCGGAGGGGCCGCCTTCGGATCCGTACCCGGGCTGTATGTACAGGCGTCCGGGCAGGACGGGATGCCGGTCGCGCGGTACACGGTGACCGACGCGGCGAACGAGACCGCGTTCGTCCTCGGGGAGTTCTACCGGCGCGACGGGGCGTGGAAGTTCCGGGCGATGGGACAGGGGTACGCCTCCGGGATCCAGGGCGTCATCGCGGACTACGGCACGGAGGCGCAGCAGCCCGGCCCGGGCGGGCAGCCCCCGCTCGGTGGACAACAGCCGGGTGGACAGCCTCCGCTCGGTCAACAACAACCGGGCGGACAGCCTCCGTTGGGCGGGCAGCACCAGCAGCACCCGCCTCTGCATCAGCCAGCGCACCCGCCGCAGCCGTACGGTCCCGGCCCCGGCCCCGGCAGGACGTACGCACCGGGGCACGGCATGGTCGACCCCCGGCCGCCCGCGCCCCAACCGCCCGCGCCCCAGCCGGGCCACCCGCAGCCGGGTGTTCCGCAGCACGGGTTCCAGCAGCCGGGAGGCGCTCCCGGTCAGCCGCAGCACGGGTTCCCCCAGCCCCACCCGCAGCCGGGATATCCCCAGCCAGGCCACCAACAGCCCGGCCACCCCCAGCCGTACCAGGCGCCCGGGCCCCAGCCCGGTGCCGCTCCCCCGTACCAGACACCCGCGCCTGCGCCCCCGGCCACGTACCAGACACCCGCCCCCGCGCCCTCGGGACACCCCTACCCGGCGCCGCCCGGAACGGCCCAGCCCCACCAGGCCGGATACCAGGCCCACCCGGCCGAGGACCGGTTCGCCCGCTTCCCCTCCTTCCCGCCCCAGACCATCCGCGGCCACGGCAACGACAAGGTCACCTTCGCCGCGCCGATCCCGGCCGGTCCGGTGATCGTGGAGCTGGCCCACCGGGGCGACGGCTGGATGTCCGTGTACCAGCTCAACCAGCGTCATGAGACCGGGGGCACGATCGCCAGCACGATGTCACCGGACTTCCACGGCCGCGCGCCCGCCATCGCGTCGGACAGACATCCCCTGCGGCTGGAAATCATGGCGGAGGACGACTGGACGGCCACCGTGCGCCCGGTGTCGACGGCGCGCCGGCTCGGCTCGGTGGCGGTCCACGGCGATTCCTACGAGGTACTCGCGCACAACGGGCCCGATATCGACCTGGAGGTGGAGTTCCTGGGCCCGCGGCACGGCCCGGACCGCAGCGACAACAGCCTCACGCTCCTCGCGATGGGGATAGACAACATCTGGTACGAGGACGCGGATTTCGGCGATGTCGACTATCTGCTCACCTCGGCCGTCGGCCCGTTCCGCCAGACGGTACGTCTGAGGGGCGGCCCGCGCCTGCTGGCCGTCGAGGCGGAAGGTCTCTGGACGATCACGCCCCGCCCCGGGGGGTGACGCCGGCCGAACCGGAAGAACCAGGTCCAGGCGTCCCGACGGGCCCGAGCCGGATCGTTCGGCGAGAACGCGGAGCGATGACTCGGTCAGGACCGGGACGAGCTTCAGGCGCCGGGAACTCACACCGGGAGGACGAGCTCCAGCTCCGCCAGTGCGTCCGCGGCGCCCGCGGCGGAGGCCGAGGAACGGCTCTTCGCCAGTGCGCGGTTCAGATGGCGCCTGGCGGACTCCCGGTCGCCGTGGAGGCGTGCGGCACGGCCCAGGCCGATTTCCGCGCGGATCTCGCCCCGGATGTAAGCCCGTTCGGCGGAGACGGACAGCGCACGCTCGTACCGTTCCCTCGCCCGCCGGACGTGGCCGCCGGCCAGGGCGGTCCGGCCGAGCCGGATCAGGGTTTCGACGACCTCGGTCCACAGCCCGAGTTCCTCGGCCATCAGGAGACCTTCCCGGTGCAGCCGCTCCGTCCGCGCCCGGTCGCCGTGGTGTTCGGCCGCGAGCGCCAGTGACCGGGTGGCCCGGAGCTGTCCCCAGCGGTCCCCGATCTCGTGGAACAGCGCGGCGCCCAGCTCCGCGTGGGCTTCCCCCCGGGCCGGGACATGGCCGGCGAGTTCGACCAGGGCCGCGGCCTCGCCCCAGCGGTCCCCGGCGGTACGCGCACCGGCCAGGCTCGCCTCCACCAGACGCAGCCCCTCACGGTGGTGGCCCTGGCCCGTCAGACCGGTGCCGATGAACCACTGCAACCGGGCCCGCAGTACCGGGTCGTCGAGACCGGCCGTCGGGTCCTCACCGACCGGGACCGGTGACCCGCCGCCCGCTGCCGCCTCGGCCGGTGATACGTCGGCCGGTGCCCCCTCGGCCAGTGACCCGTTGGCCGGTGACACGTCGGCCGGTGATGTGCGCAGTGTGACTCCGGTCAGCCAGGCCCGCGCCGCCGGACGGGCGCCCGGGGCCGTCCCGCCCTCCGCCGCCAGCGCCGTCTGGAGCGATCTGCGGGCCTCGGTGAGCCGTCCGCGCAGAAACCAGTACCACATCAGCGCGTTCACCAGCCGCACCGCGTGTTCGCCGCTCCCGGTGACCGCGAGGTCGAGAGCGCGGCGCAGATTGACCGTCTCCGCGTCCAGGCGCTCCAGACAGCGCCGCTGGTCCGGGCCGCGCAGCCGCTCGTTCTCCCGTTCGGCCAGCTCCGTACAGCACCGTACGAACCTGGCACGGACGGCGGCCGCTTCACCCGCCTCCGTGAGCCTCTCGGCGCAGTAGGCGGCCACCGATTCGAGCAGCCGGAACCGGCCGCCCTCGCGGACCACCAGGGAGCGGTCCACCAGCCGGGCCAGCAGGTCGGGCACCCGCTCGGCGGGCAGGTCCCGGTCGGCGCACACGGCCTCGGCGGACTCCAGGGTGCAGCCGTCGGCATACACGGCCAGCCGCCGCAGTACGGTCCGCTCATCCGCGGTCAGCAGCTGCCAGCTCCAGTCGAGCATGCTCCGCAGCGTCTGCTGCCTGGCCGGCAGCCCGCGCGCCCGGACCTCGGGCCGGGTGAACCGGTCGTCGAGGCGGGCGGCGAGTTCGTCCGGGCTCAGTGCCCTCAGCCGGGGGGCCACGAGTTCCAGCGCGAGCGGAATGCCGTCCAGCCGACGGCAGATGGCCGAGACGGCCGGCGCGTTGTCCGCGTCGAGGACGAAGCCGGGCACCGCCGCGGCCGCCCGCTCCACGAACAGCTCGACGGCGCCGGACCGGGCGGCCGCTCCCGGACCCGTGTGCTCCGGCAACGCCAGCGGGGGCACCGGGTGCACCACCTCGCCGGGGATGTCGAGGGCCTCCTGGCTGGTGACCAGCAGATGCCCTCCGGGCACCGCCGACAGTACGGCCCCGGCGAGCGCGGCGACCGGCTCGACCAGGTGCTCGCAGTTGTCCAGCAGGATCAGCAGACGCTTCTCGGCCACCGCCTGGCACAGCCAGCCCACCAGGTCGTCCAGGTTCGGCTCCGACGCCGACGTGTCGCACAGTCCGAGCGTCGTGATGACCCGTTCGGCGATGTCGTCCGGGGTCGAGACGGCGCTCAGACCGGCCAGTTCGACCAACCACACTCCGTGGGTGAAGCGTTCGGCCATATCGCGGGCCGCGGCCGTCGCCAGCCGTGTCTTCCCGACCCCGCCGAGACCGGTGAGCGTGACCAGACGGGTGTCCGAGTCCGGGCCCAGCCGTGCCCGCACCTCACCGACCGCCTCCCGCCGGCCGATCAACGAGGTCAGCGGTGTGGGCAGATTGGTACGGCACGACGGTGACTCGACGGTCGGCGGCGCCAGATGCGGCTCCTGGCGCAGAATCGCCTCGTGGAGCACGGTGGCCCCCGGGCCCGGCGACACGCCCAGCTCCTCCTTCAGCAGACTCCGCAGCTCCTGGAAGCTCCGCAAGGCGTCGCCCTGCCGCCCGGCCCGGTACAGCGCGCGCATATGGGCCGTGCGCAGCCGTTCCCGCAGCGGATACCGCGCCACCAGTTCGCCCAGCTCCGCGGCGAGCGCATGGTGTTCGCCCAGAGTCAGCCGTACGTCGGCCCGGTCCTCCAGGACGGTCAGGCGCAGCTCCTCCAGCCGGGCGATCTCACCGCGGGCGAACAGCGCCTCGGCGACATCGGCGTAGGCCGGGCCCCGCCACAGCGCGAGCGCTTCGGCGAACAGGTCCGCCTTCACCGCCGGTTCGTCGTGGGCGCGGGCGCGTTCGGCCAGTTCCTGGAACCGCAGCGCGTCGACCGCCCCGATCACATCGTCGGCGTTGTTGGTGTCGTCAGCGAGATTGGCGTTGTCGGCGATGTTGGCGTTCTCCGCCAGCAGCAGCCGATAGCCCGCGGGCTCCCGGACCACCCGCTCGCGGCCCAGCACACGGCGCAGCTGGGAGATCTTGGTCTGCAACGCGTTGGCCGACCCGTCCGGCGGGTTGCCCGCCCACAGGTCCTCGATGAGACGGTCCGGCGGCACCGGTCCGCCCCCGTGGATCAGCAGATCCGCCAGCAGGGCGCGCACTTTCGCTTCGGGGACTCTGACCGGCGCCCCCTCGGCGTCCCAGACGGCCAGCGGGCCGAGCACCCCGTAGCGCATCGTCGCAGTCTATCGCCGGCCGACCATCAGGAAATCGTGCGTACCGACCGGGAGAGTGACCGCGCACCTGCTCGAACCCGTGCAGCCCTGCGGAGAAAACCCCAGAGAAACCCCAGAGAAACCGCGGAGAAGCCGCGGAGAAGCCGCAGAGAACCGCGGGGAAACCCGTGAGAAAGGGGAGTGCGATGAGCGCATCGACCGTACGCGGAGCCGGTCCCCGGAAGGGCGCCGGGCCCCGGGAGTGGGGAGGGCTGGCCGTCCTCTCGCTGCCCACCGTGCTGCTCGGCCTCGACGTCACCGTGCTGTACCTCGCCCTCCCCTCCCTCGCGGAAGACCTGCGCCCGAGCGGCACCGAGACGCTGTGGATCATGGACGCGTACGGCTTTCTGATCGCCGGCTTCCTGATCACCATGGGCACGCTGGGCGACCGGATCGGCCGCCGGAAGCTGCTGATGATCGGGGCCGCCGCCTTCGGAGCCGTCTCGGTGGTGGCCGCCTACTCCGGCAGCACCGAACTGCTCATCGCCGCGCGGGCGGCGCTGGGGATCGCCGGTGCCACGCTGATGCCGTCCACCCTGTCCCTGATCAGCAATATGTTCATCGATCCGCGCCAGCGCTCCCTGGCGATCGGTGTCTGGGCCACGAGCTTCGCGCTCGGGATGGCTCTGGGGCCGGTGGTCGGCGGTGCGATGCTGGCCCGGTTCTGGTGGGGTTCGGCGTTTCTGCTCGCGGTCCCGGTCGCGATCGTCCTGCTGGTGGCCGCACCGGTGCTGATCCCCGAGTACCGCGCCCCGCGCCGTGGCCGGTTCGACCTGCTCAGCGTCGCGCTGTCGCTGGTCGCGATCCTGCCGGTCGTCTACGCGGTGAAGCGGGGCGCCAAGGACGGCCCGGAGGCTCCCGTGCTCGTCGCCCTGGTGACCGGCCTGGTCTTCGCGGGGCTGTTCGTACGGCGCCAGACCGGCCTGGCGAGCCCTTTGCTGGACGTGCGGCTGTTCACCAACCGTACGTTCAGCGCCGCGCTGAGCGTCCTGCTCGTCGGGCTGGTCGGCGTCGGCGGCTCGATGCTGCTGATCACACAGCAGCTCCAGCTCGTGGAGGGACTGCCTCCGGTCGAAGCGGGTCTGTGGATGGGGCCGCCCGCGCTGATGATGCTCATGGCCGCGATCGGGGCGCCGCTGGTCGCGCGCCGGGTGCCGCCGGGGATCGTGGTGGCCGTCACCCTGGTGCTGTCCACCGTCGGATACCTGCTGCTCACCCAGGTGGGCACCAAGGGCGGCATCCCTCTGATCGTGACCGGTTTCGGGCTGATCTACCTCGGACTCGGGGCGATCGCGGCCCTGGGCACGGACCTGGTGGTCGGCGCCGCGCCGCCGGAGAAGGCCGGTTCCGCCTCGGCGATGTCGGAGACCGTGCAGGAACTGGGTCTCGCCCTGGGTGTGGCGATCCTGGGCAGTCTGGCCACCGCCGTCTACCGGGGCCGCGTCGGCGACGAGTTCCCCGCCGGGACGCCGGACGAGGTGGCCGAAGCGGCGGGCGACAGTCTCGCCGGAGCGTCCTCGTCGGTGAACGAGCTGCCCGCCGGCTGGCTCGACCAGGCCGAGGAGGCGGCCACCTCCGGGCTGAACACGGCGATGCTGGTCGCCGCGTGCGGCACCCTGGTACTGGCGTTTCTGTCCGCCGTGGTGCTCAGGCACATCGGCGTCATCGGCGGCGACGAGCCGGGGGCCCCTGAAGCCGTCCCGGGGGAACCTGCACGGTCGGACGTCTGAACGCGGCGGTGTCCGGGGGCGGGTCGGGGACGGACGACCGTGTCCCGGGGGAACTCGCCCGGGGACACGGCCCGCGTCCGGGCCCGGTCGGTGTCGGACGCGTCCCGGACGGTGACGCGGGCCCGGTCGGGCGACTCGGCCCGGACGGGTGGGGTGCCCTCGGACGCGGTGGAGCGGGCCGCCTCACCGCGTCCGGCCGAACCCATCCCGTCCGTCCGGCCGAGTCCACCGCATCCGAAGTGCCCTCGGGTGGCACCAGGGGGACGGGCCCGGTGGAGCGGGCCTCCCCACCGCGTCCGGCCGAACCCACCGCATCCGTCCGACGCACCGCACCCGTCCGTCCGAACCCACCGAGTCCGGCCGTCCGGCCTGCCCGACCCCGTCCGGAGCGGCCTCTACGCCACGTACCCGTCCGCGACCCCCAGCGCCGCGTCCAGCGCCGCCAGGCCCTCCTTGGCCTCCGCCTCGCTGATGTTGCACGGCGGGACGACATGGGTGCGGTTCATATTGACGAACGGCCACAGACCGTGGGCCTTGCAGGCCGCGGCGAAGGAGGCCATGGCCGCGTTCGCCTCGCCGGAGGCGTTGTACGGGACCAGGGGCTCGCGGGTCTCCCGGTCGCGGACCAGGTCGAGCGCCCAGAAGACGCCCGTGCCCCGGACCTCGCCGACGCTCGGGTGGCGCTCTGCCAGCTCCCGCAGACCGGGTCCGATGACCGTCTCGCCGATGGCGGCCGCGCGCTCGACGATCTGCTCCTCCTCCATGACCCGGATCGTGGCGACCGCCGCCGCGCACGCCAGCGGATGGCCGGAGTAGGTGAGTCCGCCGGGGTAGGGCCGGGTCTCGAAGGTCGCCGCGATCTCCGCGGAGATGGCGACACCGCCCAGCGGAACGTAACCGGAGTTGACGCCCTTGGCGAAGGTGATCAGATCGGGCACCACGCCGAAGTGCTCGGCGGCGAACCACTTTCCGGTACGCCCGAAGCCCGCCATGACCTCGTCCAGGACGAACACGATCCCGTACCGGTCGCAGATCTCCCGCACACCCGCGAGATAGCCGGGCGGCGGGACCATGATCCCGGCCGTGCCGGGGATGGTCTCCAGCACGATCGCGGCGATCGTCGCGGGACCCTCGAAGGCGATGGTCTCCTCCAGGTGCCGCAGCGCGCGGGCGCCTTCCTCCTCCTCGGTGGCGGAGTGGAAGGGCGAGCGGTACAGGAAGGGCGCCCAGAAGTGCACCACCCCGGCGGTGCCGGTGTCGGAGGGCCAGCGGCGGGGGTCGCCGGTGACATTGATCGCGGTCTGGGTGCCTCCGTGGTACGAGCGGTACGCGGAGAGCACCTTGGGGCGGCCGGTGTGCAGCCGGGCCATCCGGATCGCGTTCTCGACGGCCTCGGCGCCACCGTTGGTGAAGAAGATCTTGTCCAGATCGCCGGGGGTGCGCTCGGCGATCAGCCGGGCGGCCTCGGAGCGCGCCTCGACGGCGAACGCGGGCGCGAAGGTGGTCAGCTTCCCCGCCTGCTCCTGGATCGCCGCGACGACCTTCGGGTGCTGGTAGCCGATGTTGGTGTAGACGAGGCCGCTGGTGAAGTCGAGATAGCGCTTCCCGTCGTAGTCCCAGAAGTACGAGCCCTCGGCGCCGGCGACGGCGAGCGGGTCGATCAGGCCCTGGGCGGACCACGAGTGGAAGACGTGCGCACGGTCCGCGGCCTTCACGGCCGCGCCGGCCCCCGGGTTCGCGGGGTCAACAGCTTGAGGGGTCATGCGCCCCAGCGTATGGACCGCCGTACGGGATCCGACATCACCATCCTGTCTGCCCCGCGCGGGCTTCCTGCGGCGTTCTGTCCAGCGGAGGCGATTCCCTGGATTGACAGCATTCTGTCGTCATGACAGTCTTCTGTCATACTCCCTGGGGAAGCCGAGGAGGACACACACCATGGACACCACGACCACCGGCACGGCCGACACGACCACGGGCACGACCGCCCGCACGGCCCGTACGACCGTTCATCTCGCCGTGTACGACACCTTCGCCGACTGGGAGACGGGCCACACGACCGCGCATCTCACCCAGCACGGCTTCACCGTCCGTACGGTCGGGCCCACCACGGCCCCGGTCACCACTATGGGCGGTATGCGGATCCAGCCCGACCTGGCGCTCGCCGATCTCGACCCCGCCGACAGCGCGCTGCTGATCCTCACGGGCGCGAGCACCTGGGACACGGGCGACGAGCTGGCGCCGTTCGCGGCGAAGGCGCGGGCGTTCCTCGACGCGGGTGTCCCGGTCGCCGGGATCTGCGGGGCGACGGCGGGGCTGGCGCGCGAGGGCCTGCTCGACGACCGCGACCACACCAGCGCGGTCTCCTTCTATCTCGCCGCCACCGGCTACGGGGGCGGCGACCGCTACCGCGAGGCCGACGCGGTCACGGACGGCGATCTGATCACGGCCGGACCGACCGAGCCGGTCGCCTTCGCGCGTGAGGTCTTCGCCCGGCTCGGTGCGTACGAGGGCGACAAACTGGACGCCTGGTACCGCCTGTTCCATGACTCCGACGCCTCCGCGTACGCCGTCCTCGAAGGCGGGGACGGCGGCGAAGGCGGCGACGGCGGCGACGGGCCTGAGGACGCCGAAGACCCGGCGGCCGTGGCGAGCGCGGCCGGCCCGGCGGGACCGGCGGACGGCGATACGGCCGACGGCGATACGGCGGGCCACAACGGACCGGCCGGGGCATGAGCCGCGAGGAGCAGGACCTGCTCAGCCGTACGGCCCTCGGAGTCTTCCGGCTGAACGGCCAGTTCCTCGCCGTCTCCGAGGAACTCGCCCGACCCGCCGGACTCACCGCCGCCTGGTGGCAGGTGCTCGGCGCCGTCCTGCGCACACCGCTGCCGGTGGCCGGGATCGCCCGGGAGATGGGCATCACCCGCCAGAGTGTGCAGCGGATCGCGGATCTGCTCGTCGAGCGCTCTCTCGCGGTGTACGAACCCAATCCCGCCCATCGCAGAGCCAAGTTGCTCCGCCTCACCGACGAAGGCCGGGAGGCGATCTCCCGAATCGAGCCGGGGCACGCGGAGTTGGCGGCCCGGCTGGCCGCCGTACTGGGACCGGAGGAGTTCGCACGGACCGCGCAGACGCTGGAACGGCTGTCGAAGGCCCTGGACACGATCACGGAGCCCTGAACCCGGAGACCTGGCGGTGTTTCACGTGGAACCGAACCGGAACGGCCAGGTCCAGGGCGGAACAGCAAGGTCCGGGCGGGATGGCCCGGTCCGGACCCGAACAGCCAGGTCCGAAGCCGGGACGCCTGACCGCCGGGTCACCGGGTCACCAGGTCACCGGAACGTTCTGGGCCTGACGGACGCCCGGCCCAACTGGCGGGAACGGGCCGCCCGACCGAGCCCGGCCCGGCCGGAGCGGGCCCGGACCTGGACCCGGCCGACCCGGCGGGACCGGGTCCCGTCCGCACGGGTGCCGGGACAGCCGTCGCCCCGCCCGGATCAGCCGCCGTCCCGGCATGGCCGTATGTCATCGGCCCGGCCCGCTCCCGCCAGGAGCGCACGGCGCCCGGTCCAGGAGTCCACGGCGCCCGGCCGGGGACGCGAAGGACAAGCGGGCCGCGGGCGTGGGGGATAACGACCCGGGGCGCGGGGGATAACGGGTCGGGCCCGGGTTGCAGGGGCCCGCGCGCGCGACCGGCCGCGCAGCCTATCCTCGATTCCGTCCGGCACCATGGGGTGGTTCGGAAATCGGGGTTCGGGGTTCACAGGGTTTCGGGGGACATGCGGCCATGGATCAGCTGGTGCCGGGGGATCCGCAGCACATAGGCGGCTACCGGCTGCTCGCCCGCCTCGGCGCGGGCGGCATGGGCCAGGTCTTTCTCGCACGCAGCGACCGGGGCCGTACGGTCGCCGTCAAGCTCGTACGGCAGGAACTCGCCGCGCAGGAGACCTTCCGTGAGCGCTTCCGGCAGGAGGTGCGTTCGGCCCGGCGGGTCGGCGGCCAGTGGACCGCGCCCGTCCTGGACGCCGACACCGAGGCACCGGTCCCCTGGGTCGCGACGGGATATGTCGCCGGTCCCCCGCTGAACGCGGTGGTGTCCGGGGACCACGGGCCGCTGCCCGAGCGTTCGGTACGTATCCTCGCCGCCGGTCTCGCGCACGCGCTCGGATCGATCCACACCGCCGGACTGATCCACCGCGACCTCAAGCCGTCCAACATCATGATCACCATCGACGGCCCGCGCGTCATCGACTTCGGTATCGCACGCGCCCTGGAGACGGCCGCCGACGGCGGGCTCACCCGCACGGGCGCGCTCGTCGGCTCGCCCGGCTTCATGGCCCCCGAGCAGGTCCGCGGCGAACCGCTCACCCCGGCGGCCGACATCTTCTGTCTGGGCTCGGTCCTGATGTACGCGGCGACCGGGCGGCTCCCGTTCGGTACGGCTCAGAGCGCCGGGCACGCGCTGATGTTCCGTATCGCCGAGGAGGAACCGGATCTGACGGGTCTTCCGATCGGTCTCTACGACCTCGTCCAGCACTGTCTGGACAAGTTTCCGGGGCGACGGCCGGGGCTGGAGGAGATCCTGGCGCGCACGGCGACCCAGCCGAGCCATGAGCCCTGGCTGCCGGGGGCGCTGATCGCCCAGCTGGGCCGTCACGCGGTCCAGCTGCTGGAGGTGGAGCACGCGGCCCCGGCCGGCGCTCCCGTAACCCCCTCCTCGCACGCGCCCGCGGCAGGGGCCGCGGCACCCGCGCACCACCCCGCCCAGCCACCGGCCCTCAACCCCGCACCCGACCGCGGACCCGGACCCGGTTCACGCCCTGCTCCCGCTCCCGGCCGCAGTGCTGCTCCCGGTCCCGGCCCCGCTCCTCGCGGCGGCGGCAGTCCGTCTCCGCCGCGCCGGCCGGAACCCGCCCCCTACAGCCCGCCGACCACCACCCGCTCGCGCCGCGCGCCCGCCGACCGGGGACGGGTGGCCGCCCTGGTCGGGATCGGCGCCGCGGTGATCGCCGTTCTCGCGGTGGCGGCGGTCCGCGCGCTCGGCGACGGCAAGGACCCGGCTGACGACCCCAAGCAGGGTTCGTCGGCATCCACCACCCCGCGTGCGTCCTCCGGCACGGTCCCGCCCGCGGACGGCCATGTGCCGGCGCACTTCCTCGGCACCTGGCGGGCGACTTTCGAGACGGCGGACGGCAGCAACGAGCGGTTGATGACGATCATTCAGGGCCGCACGGATGAGACGGTCATGACGCTGACCGGCAGCGGCCCCTCGTACGACTGCACGTGGTCGGCGAAGCTCCAGTCGTCGGAGACGGACCTCAATCTCGGCCCGACCAAGGTCCTGTCCGGCGATCCCACCAAGTGCTCGCCCGGCCAGTGGAGCCGTCTGGAGATGCCGGACAGCACCACGATCGTGCGCGAACTGGTCGGCTCGTCCGGTGCCCCCCTGCGCTACACCAAGCAGCAGTAGGTCCGCCGACGGCCCCGGCGCCCAACGCCTCGGACGTTGGCGGCCCCGGCGCCCAACGCCTCAGACGTTGATCGCGTACACATACCGGTCGAGCGGGTACTCGTTGAGCGACCAGATACGGCCCGCTCCCCCGGTGTTCTGGTAGCTCACGTCCTCCGGGCCGACGGGCAGCCGCTGCCGGCTCGCGGCCACGGCGGTATGGCCGCGCGGACGGGCGGTCTTCAGATACCCCCGGCCCCTCCCGTTGCTCACGGACAGGTAGTACGTCCCGTGGGCGCTCACCGCACCCTGGATCTGGTTGCCCCGGTCGATCTCCACGGCCGGGCGGGAGGTCAGCGATCCGAGAAGGCCGTACCGGCTCGCCGGGTTGAGGTTCCAGCGGACGACGTCCGTCCTGCGGCGGCGGTGGAACTCGCTCACCACGAGCGAGTGGGGTGTGGTCGTACGGTCCAGCGCCACCTGCGAGAACTTCAGCCGGTCCCTGGGGCCCGTCAGCCGGTAGATGCGGCTCTGCGGCAGCACATAGCCGTTGTTGAAGGCGTGGTAGCGTCCGCCGACCGACCCGCAGAGGTCCGGGTCGAAGCCGGTGGCGCGGAACATCCGGTCGGTGTCGAAGACCCGCAGGGCCCGCAGACCGCTGTCGGCCACATACAGCCGGTGCCGGTACCAGGCGATGCCCCCGGCGTGTATCTCCACGGGCTCGTAGGTGTAACGCGTCGAGGGGCCGACGCGCACCGCGCGGGGCTCGACCAGCAGGACATGGCGGTACCTCGGGGCGCTTCCGTCGGCGTCGACGAACGTGACCTTGGAGCCCTGGTAGTAGTTGGCGCCCTTGCCGTACCAGGAGACGAGCAGGGTGTCGTCACCCGTCGCCCCGTCGGCGTCATGGACACCGGTGATCCCCTGGGGGTACCACAGGGTGTCCTCGACATCCCGTCCGTCCCAGGTGAACGCCTTGGCCAGCCCCCTGGGCGCGTTGGGGAACGACGTGGTGAACCGTCCGGTCCGGTCGAGGTCTCCCAGCACGTCCGTCAGCCGGGCCGGGGGCAGGCCCGCCGCCCTCAGCCCGCGGATCGCCGCGTTGAACGAGCCGCCCGCGCCCGAGGTGACCCGCCTCAGCACCAGCCGGGCGCCCGGCGCCGCCTCGGCCGTACCGGTGAACAGCCCGCCCGCCGCGGCGGCGAGCGGGGCGGCGGCGAGACCGCGCAGCAGGTTCCTCCTGCTGGTGCCCGTACCCGTGCCGGTGATGTCCGTGTCGTTGGTGTCCGTGCCGTTGTCGGTGATGGTGTCCGCGTCCGTCGTCATGTCCATGCGCGGGGACACTAGTTCCGGAACTGACCCTTCCGTCCGTATTACGCCTGTCCGGGACATGTCCCGGACGGCACCGGGCCGACCTGCTGAACCGGTACCGGCCAACCGGCACCGCCCCACGGGCGCCGACCCAACCAGCGCCGGAGGCCCCGCCCCTGACGGCTTTCCGCCGGGCGCCGGGGCACCGCGGCCCGCCGGAGCCCCGGCGCGGAACCGGCGGCGCGGAACCGGCGAACAGAGAAGGCATCAGGACCTTGACCTCAATGAACCTTGAGGTTTTACGGTCCTGCGTATGAGCATGGAGATGACCGGCTGGAGTCAGCTGTACAACATGAAACGCGCCGATCAGGGGCAACGCCCCCTCGCCCGCGCCACCTTCCGGCGGATCATGGGCTTCGCCCGGCCCCACCGCCGCCGTATCGTCCACTTCGTCCTTCTCAGCGTCCTCGGCGCACTGCTCGCGGTCGCCACCCCCGTACTCGCGGGGCGGGTGATCGACGCCATCGTGTCCGGTGACGCGCCGGGGACCGTCGTCCGGCTCGCGCTGCTGATCGCGCTGATCGCGGTCGTGGAAGCCGCGCTCGGCCTTCTCGAACGCCGGCTGTCGGCGACCCTCGGCGAGGATCTGATCCTCGATCTGCGGCGGGCGGTCTTCGACCATGTGCAGCGCATGCCGGTCGCGTTCTTCACCCGTACCCGCACGGGCGCGCTCGTGAGCCGGCTCAACAACGATGTGATCGGCGCTCAGCACGCCTTCAGCAGCACGCTCTCCGGTGTCGTCAGCGATGTCGTCACCCTGGTGCTGACACTCGCCGTGATGCTCACCCTGTCGTGGCAGATCACGCTGCTGGCCCTGGTCCTGCTGCCGGTGTTCGTCGTCCCCGCACGGCGGATGGGCTCCCGGATGGCACGGCTCCACCGGGAGGCCGCCGAGGTCAACGCGGCCATGGGAACCCGTATGACGGAGCGTTTCTCCGCGCCCGGAGCCACGCTGATCAAGCTGTTCGGACGGCCCGGGGCGGAGTCCCGGGAGTTCGCGGAACGGGCGGGCAGGGTACGGGACATCGGCATCCGGACCGCGATGGCGCAGTACACCTTCATGACCGCGCTCACCCTGGTCTCCGCGCTCGCCCTCGCCCTCGTCTACGGCCTCGGCGGCTACTACGCCCTGCGCGGCACCCTGGAGCCCGGCGCGGTCGTGGCGCTGGCGCTGCTGCTGACCCGGCTGTACGCGCCCCTCACCGCGCTCGCCGGGGCGCGCGTCGAGGTGATGAGCGCCCTCGTCAGCTTCGAGCGCGTCTTCGAGGTCCTCGACCTCAAGCCGCTCATCGACGAGAAGCCCGGCGCCCGGGAGGTGCCGGAAGGGCCCGTGGCCGTGGAGTTCGACGGCGTGCGCTTCGGCTACCCCTCGGCGGACAAGGTCTCGCTCGCCTCCCTGGAGGAGGTCGCCACCCTGGACACCCGGGGCGGCGACGACGTCCTGCGCGGGATCTCCTTCCGCGCCGAGGCCGGGCAGACCGTCGCCCTCGTCGGTTCCTCCGGCGCGGGCAAGTCGACCATCGCCGCGCTGCTGCCACGGCTGTACGACACCGACGAGGGCACGGTCCGCGTCGGCGGTGTCGATGTACGGGAGCTGTCCGCCGGCTCCCTGCGGGCCACCCTCGGCATGGTCACCCAGGACGGGCATCTCTTCCACGAGTCCGTACGCGAGAATCTGCTGCTGGCCCGGCCGGAGGCCACGGAGGAGGAGCTGTGGGACGTGCTGAGCCGGGCCAGGCTCGACGCTCTGGTGCGGTCGCTGCCCGACGGGCTCGACACGGTCGTCGGTGAGCGCGGCTACCGGCTCTCGGGCGGTGAGCGCCAGCGGATGACCATCGCACGGCTGCTGCTCGCCCGCCAGCGGGTCGTCATCCTCGACGAGGCGACCGCCCATCTCGACAACACCTCCGAGGCGGCCGTCCAGGAGGCGCTGACCGAGGCCCTGGAGGGCCGCACCGCCGTGGTGATCGCCCACCGGCTGTCGACCGTCCGCGCCGCCGATCTGATCCTCGTCGTCGAGGGCGGCCGGATCGTGGAACGCGGTACGCACGAAGGGCTGCTGGCGCGGGGCGGACGGTACGCGGAGCTGTACCGGACCCAGTTCGCGAGCGCGGACAGGGGCCCGGGGCAGGGAACGGACGGGACGACCGGGACCGGGGAGACGGCAGGGCCCGCACCCGACCGCATGTCAATCAAGGTTGACGAACCCCTCCTCGTCAACCCAGGATGACAGGCACGGGCCGGTACCCACCGGCCCGTGCCGACGCCTGCCGGAGGGAACGCCCGCCATGCCGCGACCGCGCACCACTCGTACCGCCCGGGGACCCCGAGCCGCCCGGACCGTCCGCACCGCCCTCGCCTCCCTGCTCGCGCGCACGCCCACGCCGTCCCCGATCCCTCCGCCCTCCCGCATGCACCTGCCCCTCCGTACCCGGCAGCTGCTCATCGGCGGCGCGGTCGCCGGCCCGCTGTTCGTCACCGCGTTCGCCGTCCAGGGTGCGCTGCGCGAGCACTACGACTGGCGGCGCCATCCGGTCAGTTCGCTCGCCCTGGGCGACCTCGGCGCGGTGCAGACCGCCGGTTTCCTCGTCACCGGCACGCTCGGCCTCGGGCTGGCCGCCGGACTGCACCGGGTGCTCAGCCGACGGGGCGCGCCGGGCTGGGGCCCCCGGCTGGTCGCCGCTTGGGCGGTCGGGCTGCTGGGGGCGGGGGCCTTCGTCACCGACCCGGTCTCCGGATACCCGCCGGGCACCCCCGAACGGCCCGCCGCCTACAGCGGCACCGAAGCCGCGCTGCACGACGCCTTCTCGCTCCTCGCCTTCGCCGCGCTCACGGCGGCCTGCTCCGTCTTCGCGCTGCGGTTCGCGAGGGAGGGCGAGCGCGCCCGGGCGGCCGGTTCGGCCGTCGCGGGGGCGGTCGTCGCCACGGCGTTCGTCCTGTCCGCCATGGGCTTCGACCACCGGGCCGGGCTGGCCGGCACCGCCGGGCTGTTCCAGCGCCTGTCGATCACGGTGGGGTGGTGCTGGCTGAGCCTGCTGGCCCTGGATCTGCTCCGCCGGGACCCGTACGTACGGGAGGACGGGGGTTCACGGTGAACGCCCCGCCCTCCGCAGCCACGCGGTCACCCGGCCACCTGGTCACCCGGACCGGGCGGCCGGAAGGCTCCCGCCGGGACAACGGGCCGCTCAGGCCGCCGGACCACCCAGGGCCCCGGAGCCGCCCGGCCCTTCAGGCCACCGGAGCCGCGCCGGGTCACCCGTACCGAGGGGCCTCCCGGACCCTCCGGGCCGTACGGCCGGCAGGCGCCCACCGCCGTCACCCGGATCCGTTCGGCCGGGCCGGCTCCCGCCTTGCCCACCTGACCGCCCGGACTGTCGGACACACCGGTGGCTCCCGGCCCCTCGGGCCACCGAGGGGCCCAGGAGCCACCCGGGCCGCCGGGCCGCCGGGCCCAGAGCCATCCCGGCCGACCGAACCCCTAGAGGTCCTCGGCCACCGCGAGCCAGACGTCGTTGGCGGCCCCGGCGCCGGTGCAGGTGTACTGGATCAGATTGCGGCCCTGGCCCACACCACCGGAGACGTTGAGGCACTTGCCGCTGGACCTGGCCACGATCTGGTAGCCCGTACCCTTCGGCTCGAAGCGCCACTGCTCGTTGGCCGCGGTGCCGCAGGACCACTGGATGATCTGGGCGCCGTCCGCGTTGCCGCCGCCCTTGACGTTCAGACACAGACCGCTCTCCACGGAACGGAAGCGGTAGTAGCCGCCACCGGTCGCCTCCGGCTCCCAGCGCTCGTTCGCCGTCCGTGAGAGCGGCCACTGGATGATCGCGGCGCCGTTCTCATGGGACGCGCCCCTGACGTTCGCGACCTGGCCCGGGTCGCTCGCCAGCCGGAGGGTGACCTGCTGGACGTCGACGGACGCGGCGCGGGGCGCGGCGGCGCGCTCGGCGGATCCGGCGGCGGCCGGGCCGGGGAGCCCCAGGGCGAGGGCGGCTCCGGCCGCGACCAGGACCGCGCTCGTCTTCAGTGCAGTACGCATGACCACTCCCATTTCACTGTCGGTTACTGACGATCGCCATACGTAACCAACACCACGGTGGGTAGTCCCGTGTTCTCCTCAAAGGAGTAAAAAGACGTATGGGCCGACAACCTCGGCGGATCGGCCGTACGGGGCCACCGGCCCAGGGGCCGGAAAGCGCGGCGGGCCCGGCTCCCCTGACTCGGGGAACCGCGCCCGCACCACCACTACCGCCGAAGGACCTGGCTCCGGCCCCGGCGTCCTCCCGGGATCCGCCGTGCCGGACCGCCTTCGACCGGACCGACCTCAGGGGCCCGCCGGACCGACCTCAGAGGAACGAGTTGATCTCGATCGTCTCCGTACGCCCCGGACCGACACCGATCGCCGAGATCGGCGCGCCCGACATCTCCTCCAGCGCCTTCACATACCCCTGCGCGTTCTTCGGCAGATCGTCGAAGGTCTTCGCCTTGGTGATGTCCTCGGACCAGCCCGGCAGCATCTCGTAGACCGGCTTCGCGTGGTGGAAGTCCGTCTGCGAGTACGGCAGCTCCTCCACGCGCCTGCCGTCGATCTCGTACGCGACGCAGACCGGGATCTGCTCCCAGCCGGTCAGCACGTCCAGCTTGGTGAGGAAGAAGTCGGTCAGGCCGTTGACCCGGGTCGCGTACCGCGCGATCACCGCGTCGAACCAGCCGCAGCGGCGGTCCCGCCCGGTGGTCACACCCCGCTCGCCGCCGATACGGCGCAGCGCCTCGCCGTCCTCGTCGAACAGCTCCGTCGGGAACGGACCGGCGCCGACACGGGTCGTGTACGCCTTGAGGATGCCGATGACCCGGGAGATCTTCGTCGGGCCGACGCCCGAACCCGTGCACGCGCCGCCCGCCGTCGGGTTCGACGAGGTCACAAAGGGGTACGTGCCGTGGTCCACGTCCAGCAGCGTGCCCTGGCCGCCCTCGAACAGGACGACCTTGCCCTGGTCGACGGCCCGGTTCAGGATCAGCGTGGTGTCGGCGACGTACGGCCTGATCTGCTCCGCGTACTGGAGCATCTCGTCGACGATACGGACCGGCTCGATCGCCCGGCGGTTGAAGACCTTGGCGAGGAGCTGGTTCTTCGACTCCAGCGCCGCCTCGACCTTCTGCTCCAGGATCGACTCGTCGTAGAGGTCCTGGACGCGGATGCCCACGCGGTTGATCTTGTCGGCGTACGTCGGGCCGATGCCCCGGCCGGTCGTGCCGATCCGGCGCTTCCCGAGGAACCGTTCCGTCACCTTGTCGAGTGTGACGTTGTACGGGGTGATCAGATGAGCGTTTCCGCTGATCAGCAGCTTGGACGTATCGACACCCCGGTCATTGAGCCCGCTCAGCTCGGAGAGCAGGACGGCCGGGTCGACCACGACCCCGTTGCCGATGACCGGGGTGCACCCCGGTGAGAGGATCCCGGAGGGGAGGAGGTGCAGTGCGTACTTCTGGTCGCCGACGACGACCGTGTGGCCGGCGTTGTTGCCGCCCTGGTAGCGCACCACATAGTCAACGGATCCACCGAGCAGGTCGGTGGCCTTTCCCTTGCCCTCGTCACCCCACTGAGCACCGAGCAGCACAAGTGCGGGCACAGGCGTACACCCCTTCCGGGCGGGGCATGTCCAAGGTCAGGGGGCCTCAGCCTGCCTGAGTTGCCTGAGTCATCGGACCGGTTGCCCCGGAATAGACGAAGCCCCTGGCGCAATAGCGCAAGGGGCTCTTGCACAAAGATGCTACCCGAGGAAGGACCGAGGTGTCGGCTCACGACCAGCTGCTGGTGGTCATCGACCCGGTCGCCCGCCGAAGTGACGGCGAGTCCGTGCGGATCGCGAAAGATGTGCTGTGCGGCGGGTCGGAGGCGAAAATCTGCCTTCCGGAGGGCCCGGAGGAATTCGCGCGGGCGCTGGCCCGCAGGGGTTCACGGCGGCCGGTGGTCATCGGCGACGACCGCGCGCTGCTGCGCGCGGTGGCGCTTCTGCACCGGGACCGGTGGCTCGGGGACGGCGCCCTGTCGCATGTCCCGGTGGGCCCGGCGGTCGATCTGGCGCACTCCCTCGGGGTGCCGCGCGGCGCGGTCGCCGCGGCGCGGGCGGTGCTGGACGGGGTCGTCCGCAGACTCGATCTGCTGGTGGACGAGAGCGACGGGGTCGTCGTGGGCGATGTCACGATCCCGGCGGGCCGGGCACCGGGCGGACTGGTGCCGGGCTCGCTCTGGTCGGTGTGCCGCACCCTCGTCCGCGGGCTGGTCAACCCGGCCCCGCCGCCGGTGACGCGCCCGCACCGGCTGCGGGTCGAGGCGGACGGGGTCCTCCTCGCGGATCTGGACCAGGAGACCGTTGCCCTGACCGTCCGTACGGCCCACGGCCGCGCGGAGGTCACGGTCCAGCCCCGGCCCCCCGCGGAACCGGTGACCGCGAAGGCCCTGACGGTCACGGTCTCGGGCCCCGACTTCCGCTATCGCGCTGACACCCTGATCACGGGCCCGGTCCGCACCCGCACCTGGACCCTGCGGGCGGGTGCGTGGGGGCTGACCCTGCCGTAGCCGCGGGGCGGGGGGAAGGGCGGGCGCTCCGGCGGGGCGGGGCGCTCCGGCGGGGCACGTGCCGGCCCCGCGGTGGGGGCCCGGGCTCACGGCGCGCGTGTTCGTGCCGTTCGTGCCCGGGGAGCTGTCGGGTACGGGCGGGGCCACTGGCCGGTCGCAGGCTGCCGTACCGGCGCGAGGGGGATGTCCGGCTCTACGGGACCCGGCTCTCCGCCCGCCCCCTTCCGGCCCGCCCGGCTCCACGCGAGCCCCGCTCTGCGCGGGTCCGGCCCTGCGCGGGTCCGGTCCTGCGCCCCGCCCCGCTCTACGTGGGTCCGGTCCACGCGCGTCCGGCCCTGCGCGGGTCCGGTCCTGCGCCCCGCCCCGCTCTACGTGGGTCCGGTCCACGCGCGTCCGCCCCTGCGCCCCGCTCTACGCGAGCCCCCGCTCTACGTGGGCCCGGTCGGGCCGAGCCCGGTGAACAGGGACCGGGCCACCATGTCAGCGCCCTGCGCCGGGGTCAGCTCCGGCATCTCGTGCGAGGCGATGTTGGTGAGGTGGACGAGCAGGGAGCGGGCCCAGCGGTCCGGAAGGCCGGGCCGGATGACTCCCTCGCGTACCGCCCGGACCACAAAGGCGTCGAGTTGCCCCACCAGCCCGCGAAGACGGGCGGCCACGGCTTCGTCCCGTGCCTGCTGGAGATCCACCGGCCAGCGCCGGCTGACGGTGATGATGCCCTCCGCGTACCGGTGCAGCGCCACCACCACCGGCGCCTCGTCCAGCCGCGCCTGCGCGAGGACGCTCTCGCAGGCGTCGAGCTTCGCCGCATGGACCGCGGCCATCAGCGCCTCGCGGGTCTCGAAGCGGCGGTAGACCGTGCGCCGGTCGACACCCGCCGCCGCCGCGATCGCCGCGATGCTCGTACCGGGATCGCGCGCCAGCAGGCGTGCGCCGGTCGACAGGACCGCGTCCAGATTCCGTGCCGCGTCAGCTCTCATCGTGACGGGAGCATACGCACGAGTGCGGCCGATCCTCCAATAAGTGCCACATCTCACTTGCGACTCCCCGAATAACTGTCACATCATTGTGTCAGTTGTTCGCCGGTCGCGTACCCCTTCGCGCCGTGCCCCACCTCTCCAGGAGTCGCGTGTGAGCCCGGTTCAGTTGTCCGAGAAGTTGAGGACCGTCCTCGATTCCAGGGTTTCGTCACCGTGGCGACCCTCCGGCCCGACGGCAGCCCGCACCAGTCGGTGGTCTGGGTCGGACGGGACGGCGACGACGTGTTCTTCGTGACCGGGATCGACAAGCTCAAGGTGCGCCATCTGCACCGCGACCCCCGGCTGAGCATGGCGGTCAGTCCACCGGACGAGCCCTACGCGTACGCGGTGATCAGCGGCGCCGGGCGCTTCGAGAGCGCGGGCAGCCGGGACCGTATGGACGAGCTGTCCGTCAAGTACACGGGCCTGCCGTACGCCGAGCACCACCCCGAGTCGGCGGCCGTCCTCCCGGAACTGGTCACCGTCCGCCTCACCCCCGAGAAGATCGCGGCGAGGTTCCTGTGAACCGGACCGGCACCGCGGCGAAGCCCGGCGACACCACAGCCGGGACCGGCGACACCACAGCCAGGGCCACCGGCACCGCGACCAGGACCGGCGGCACCGCACCCAGGACCAACGACACCGCACCCAGGACCTGTGTCATCACCGGCGGCACTGACGGCATCGCCGAGCGGCTGCTGGCCGCTCGCTGAGCAGCCCCCGGGCTCCCGTGGCCGCTCCAGGGCCGCCCGCGGGTGCCGTGGCAGACTCGGGGCGCCCGATTCACCGAGCCGTTGGCGGAGGAAATCTTGCGTCGCGTGGAACCCCAGGTCCGCATCATCGCCCGGCCCGAGCTGGACTACGACGAGGTCGCGGGCTATCTCGCGGAGGTCGGCGGGGAGAGCTGGCTGGAGCGGGTGGACCGCGGGGAGCTGGACGACGCGCAGAACCTCGCCGAGTTCGCCGGCCGTATCTGCTACCGATCCTGGGAGCCGGGGCTGAACCCGAACGTGAAGCGGATCCGCGCGAACCAGGACACGTATCTGCGCAACATCCTGGCCGGCGCGCACGGTTCGGTCCTGGAGCATGTGAACTTCACCTTCGTCCTGCACGACGTCAGCCGGGTCGCCACCCATGAACTCGTCCGGCACCGCGCGGGAACCGCCGTGTCGCAGGAGTCACTGCGGTTCGTCCGGCTCGACGATCTGCCGTTCTGGTTCCCGGAGTGGGCCGAGCGGGACGGCGAGCTGATGGAGCGCGCCACCGCCCTGCTGGAGCAGATGGAGGCCTTCCAGCTCTGGATGGCCGAGCGCTTCGGTCTGGACGAGGAGGACACGCGCTTCGGCGAGAAGAAGGCCAAGACCTCCTTCATGCGCCGGTTCGCCCCCGAGGGCGTCGCGACCGGCCTGGTATGGACCGCCAACGTCCGGACCCTGCGGCACGTCATCGAGAACCGTACGGCCCCGGGCGCGGAGGAGGAGATCCGGCTGCTCTTCGGCAGGGTCGGGGAGCTGATGACCAAGGAGGCCCCGGCGCTGTTCGGGGACTACGAGGTCGAGGACGGCGCCTGGGTACCCGGCTGGCGCAAGGTCTGAGCCGTACGGGTCCGGTGCGGCGGACCGCGCCCCCGGCCCCTCGGGACCCGGCCCCGCGCCCTCGCGCCCGGCCGACCCGGCTGCGGCGACCCCGTACCCCCGTACCCTCACCCCTCAGGCGCGGGTCCGCTCACCCGCCGGCGCCTTGAGTACCGCCGCGCCCTCACTCCGGCCCGAACAGCTTCTCCCGGTGAGCCCGCCAGCGCTCCATCATCAGCGGCAGCTCCCGCTTCACAAAGGCGAAGAACTCCATCGTCTCGGTCAGCCGCTCCCCCGCCGGGGACTCCTGGCCGAGACTCTCGACGCCGTCCCGCAGCGTGTCCTCCCAGCGCCGCATGATCTGGTCGCGGCTGGTGAGTGCCTCGTACCACTGGTCGGCGTGGACGCGGTAGCGCTCCCGCCGTGAGCCCGGCTCCCGCTCGCGCGAGACCATATGGACCTGCGCGAGATAACGCACCGCGCCGGAGACCGCCGCCGGGCTGACCTTCAGCTGCTGACCCAGCTCCGCCGCCGTCATCACCCCGGTGTCGGAGGCGAGGGTCGCCGCGAAGACCCGCGCCGGCATCCGGGCCATGCCCGCCTCCACCAACTGCGCGGCGAAGCGCTCCACGAAGGCGGAGACCACCGCCTCGTCGCGCCCGCGTGTCGTTGACCCGGGCGACACCGACTCGGGCGAGGGCTGCTCAGTCATGCTTTCGATCCTC
Source organism: Streptomyces sp. NPDC051018 (assembly GCF_044456085.1). Classification (NCBI taxonomy): domain Bacteria; kingdom Bacillati; phylum Actinomycetota; class Actinomycetes; order Kitasatosporales; family Streptomycetaceae; genus Streptomyces; species Streptomyces sp. NPDC051018. The sequence continues at coordinate 71,678 of NZ_JBITFN010000012.1, read as the reverse complement.
TCCCCTGATCATGTACTCGTTTCGACTTTATACGCTTCCTTAACTTCACAATTTTCTGAAACCAACGTACTTTCTGAACCATGACGAAGGCCATGACCGTCTCCGGACTCCACAAGTCCTTCGGACGGACCCACGCACTGGACGGCCTCGACCTCGCGGTCGAGGCCGGTGAGGTCCACGGCTTCCTCGGCCCCAACGGCTCCGGGAAGTCCACGACCATCCGGGTCCTGCTCGGACTGCTGCGCGCCGACTCCGGCGCGGCCCAGCTCCTCGGCCGGGACCCCTGGCACGACGCCGTCGAACTGCACCGCCGTATCGCCTACGTGCCCGGTGATGTGACCCTGTGGCGCAATCTCTCCGGCGGCGAGGTCATCGACCTCTACGGACGGCTCCGGGGCGGCCGGCTGGACCGAACGCGCCGGGCGGACCTGATCGAGCGCTTCGAACTCGACCCGACCAAGAAGGGCCGCACCTACTCCAAGGGCAACCGCCAGAAAGTGGCCCTCGTCGCCGCGTTCGCTTCGGACGTGGACGTCCTGATCCTCGACGAGCCCACCTCCGGACTCGACCCGCTGATGGAGGAGGTCTTCCAGCGGTGTGTGACGGAGGAGCGCGACCGCGGCCGTACGGTGCTGCTGTCCTCGCACATCCTCAGCGAGGTCGAGACGCTCTGCGACCGGGTCAGCATCATCCGCAAGGGCCGGACCGTGGAGACCGGCTCACTCGCGGATCTGCGCCATCTGACCCGTACGAGCGTCAGCGCCGAACTCGCCGGACCGCCGAACGGGCTCTCCCACCTCCCCGGCGTCCACGATCTCGACATCCAGGGCACCCGGGTCAGGCTCCAGGTCGACACCGACAAGCTGGACGCGGTGCTCCGCGCCCTCACCGAGACGGGCGTACGGTCGCTGACCAGCACCCCGCCCACGCTGGAGGAGCTGTTCCTGCGCCACTACGCGCCCGGGGACGGGGACGGCGCCGGGGACGGCGCCTCCGCGGACGGGGCCGGGGCCTCCCCGGACGGGGCGGTGGCCCGATGACCGCCGTGGCCGAAGCCTCCCGGGTCCCGGCGCGTACGGGTTCCACGCAGCCCTTCGCCGGCACGGGCACCCTCCTGCGCCTCGCCCTGCGCCAGGACCGGCTGATGCTCCCCGCGTGGGTGATCGTGCTCGGGGCGGTCACCGTCAGCGGCGCGAGCTCGATCGAGGGGCTGTACGACACCGCCGCCAAGCGCGCCGAACTCGCCGAGTCGATGGCCACCAACGGTTCGCTGCGCGCGATGTACGGGCCCGTCTTCAGCGACTCCCTCGGCGGACTCGTCGCCTGGCGCTTCGGCGGGTTCATCGCGGTGCTGGCCGCTGTGATGAGCCTGCTGATCGTCATCCGGCACACCCGCGAGGAGGAGGAGACCGGGCGCCAGGAGATGCTGTCGTCCGCGGCGCTGGGGCGGCGTGCCCCGCTGACCGCCGCGATGCTCACGGCCCTCATCGCCAACGCGGGCCTCGCCCTGATCGTCACCCTCGGTCTGAGCGGCCCGACCGGCTCCGCCACCGGCGCGTTCGCGCTGGGCCTCGCGATCGCCGGGATCGGCATGCTCTTCGCGGGCATGGCGGGGATCATGGCCCAGCTCACCGAGAGCGCCCGGCTCGCCCGCGGCCTCACGGCGGCGACCCTGGGCACGGCCTTCGCCCTGCGGGCCGCCGGTGACGCCTCCGCCACGGACGGCGGCTCCGTGTGGACCTGGCTCTCCCCGCTCGGCTGGGCCGAGAACGTGCGCCCGTACGCCGGGGAACGCTGGTGGGTCCTGCTGATGCTCGGCGCCGCCGTCCTCGTCCAGGGCTCGGTGGCGTACGTCCTGGCCGGACGCCGCGACGTCGGCATGAGCTTCCTGCCGACCCGGCCGGGACCGCCCGAGGGAAAGATCACCACGGCCTCCGGGCTCGCCCTGCGCCTCCAGCGCGGCGCGCTCATGGGCTGGACCGCCGGGTTCTTCGTCGCCGGAGTCGTCTTCGGCGGGATGGCCGAAGGCGCGGCCGACATCGTCGGCGAGAACGAGGGCGCGAGGGAGATCTTCGAGCGCATGGGCGGCCAGTCCGGCCTGACCGACGCGTTCCTCGCCGCGATCATCGGCCTGTGCGGCCTGGTCGCCGGGCTGTACGCGGTCTCCTCCGTACTGCGCCTGCACGGCGAGGAGACCTCCCAGCGCGCCGAGCCGCTCCTCGCGAACGCGGTCAGCCGCGGGGGCTGGGCGGCGGGCCATCTGGCCATCGCGTTCGGCGGCGCGGCCGTGATCATGACCGCCGCGGGCGCCGGCCTCGCCATCGGCCACGGCCGGGACACCGGCACCCTCCTGGGCGCGGCCCTGGTCCTGCTCCCGGCCGTCTGGCTGCTGGCCGCCCTGGCGTTCCTGCTGTACGGCCTCCTCCCGAAGCTCGCGGCGGCGGCCTGGGGTGTGGTCGGCCTCAGTCTGGCCATCGGCTGGATCGGCCCGGCGCTCGACCTCCCCGAGGGCGTACTGAACCTCTCTCCGTTCAGCCATCTCCCGAAGATGCCGGGCGCCGCGATGTCCTGGCCCCCGGCCCTGATCCTGACGGCCTCGGCGGCGGCCCTGGTGGCCGTGGGCCTGACGGCCCTGCGCCGCCGGGACCTGCACAGCTGACGGGGCCGCTCGCGATCGCCCTCTCGCGGCCCGGGTCGCGCGGCCCATGCCCCCGCCCCGGGACCGCTGACTGTTCCTGTGCGTCCAGGTCCCGTGACCCGGCTCCCGCGGCCCGGCTTCCGTGACCCGGCTCTGTGGTCGGCTGCCCCGGAGAACCGCCGGCCGGCGCCGGGCCGCGGTCTCATGGGCGGCGGGACGGTCTGCGAGGCACCCCTTCCGGCAGCCGACGGGGTCACGACGCCGGGTCGAACACGGCGGGGACCGGGCCCGGGCGGGTACGGCCTCCCTCCTGTGGGCCCCGGGACACAGAGGACCGGGGGACCCGCACCGGCTCGCGCCTCGTCACGGGGACAGTCCGGAGCCGCAGCCGTCAGACGGCACCGTGGCCGGAATCGACGGCCCGGACACGGCCGCCGGTGTCTCCCCGTCCGAAGGTGTGCAAAAATCACACACATGGATGGTGCGCGGAGCTGGGCCGAAGTCGGCGAGCGAATCGCCGAGGCGCGCCTCGCCACGGGCCTGAGCCAGGGTGAGCTCGCCGCCCGGCTGGAGCTGGACCGTACCGCGCTGGTACGCATCGAGGCCGGAGACCGGCGCATCACGGCCCTGGAGCTCTTCCGTCTGGCCGAGGTCCTCGGCGTACCACTGGCGCATCTGGTCTCGCGGCCACCGGAAGCGCTCGTGTCACGCCGCAGCGCGCTGGAGGAGACCGCCGACGAGGCATCGCGCGCCCGGTACCGTCTCGACGCACGCCTCGAAGAGCACGCGCGCCACGCACAGTGGCTGGTGGACCACGGTTTCCTCTCCCCGCCCCGGCCCGAGCCCGGCCCGCGGTCCACGACCACCGTCGAACCCCTCGCTCTCGCGACCGCCGCCCGAAGGGCCGTGGGGCACCCGTCAGGGCCGCTGGGCCCGCTGGCGGACGTCCTGGAGCGGCTGGGGCTCTATCTGACCGCGGTCGACGAAGCCGCCGAAGGCGCGTCACTCCTGCTCCAGGGTTTCGGAGTGGCCGTGATCAGCGGCAGGGCGCAGCCGGGCAGGCGCCGCTGGACGGCCGCACATGAGCTGGGGCATCACCTGATGCAGGACGAGTACCACACCGATGCCGGGGTCGCGACGTCCCGCGACGAACGCGAGCAGTTCATCGACCGGTTCGCCGAAGAGTTCCTGCTGCCCTCGACCGATATGCGCCAGCTCTGGCGTGCGAACGAAAGCGACGGCAGGACACCCCGGGCCATCATGATCGACGTTTCGGCCTCCTACCGGATGTCCTGGAGCGCGGTCGTCAACAGGGCCCGCCACCTTGGCCTGATCGAACCGGCGGAAGCCAGACGGCAGAAGGCGGACACCCCCGTACGCGGGGACTTCCTGGCAGCGCACGGCAGCCAGCCGACCCCCGACCTGGAGATCGGGGCGACCGGTGTGCAATGGCGCCAGGCAGCTCTCTCGGCATGGTCGCAAGGCGCCGTCACCGCGCCCAGGGCGGTGGAACTCCTCTACGGAGCCGTGACGGAGAACGAGCTTCCCAGCCGAAACCTCAAGGACAGCCTGCCGTGACCTCGGCGACTCCCCCGTCTCCCCCGTCGCGCTCTTCAGTGGCGACCCTCGTCTGGGACACCTCCCCGCTTCTGCACGCGATCAAGGCGGGAAAGATCGACGTTCTGGGCGACATAGCCCGGAACCGGTGGGGAGGTGCACGCCGGAACGTCACCACTCAGGCCGTCATCAGCGAGATCAGCCACTTCCAGCTGCCGCTGGCCGGTTCGGAGTGGCTGGAGATCGTCCATGTCGACGACATCAACGAGATCGAAGCCTTGGTGAACTGGATGCATCTGGTCTCAGGAGCGAAGTCCAACCACGGCGAGGCCACCGTGCTCGCCCGGGCCGAGGTGCACCGAGCCACCGCGGTGGTCGACGACGGCGACGCACGGCGCATCGGCCGCGGGGCGGGTCTTGAGGTCTGGGGCTCGTTACGTGTCATAGCCGAGTCCGTCAGCGAGGGCCGTACCACCCCCTACGCGGCGACGGCCCTCGTGGACGCGATGATCGGTACCGGCGCCCGGTATCCATGTGCTCAGGGCCAGTTCATCGACTGGTCCAAGCAGCACGGCCTGCTCTGATGGCCCATGGGAACCTCGGAGCCGGAACGGCCCGGGTCGTCGACATGCAGATACGCGGGCGAACGCCCCGGGCGTGACTACGCAATGGACTGGAGCGAGCGTTCAATTCAGCGGGGAAGGGGGTCGTCAGCCGCCTGATCGTCTGTCCTGACCGCCTGCGGTGGGCTGTGCCCGGTTCATCGGCCGAACGTCCGGCACCGGCCGACCACACGGCCGAGTTGTTCGCGGCGGACTGCCGAATCGTCCTGGACGACGTCCAGTTCACCAGCCGCGTCTACCGGGCCCGAGCCCGCCTCGCGGCGGTCAGCCCAGCGTCTTCTCGATGGCCTCGAAGATGTCCGCGTCCGTCTGCTGCTGCCAGGACGGCAGATCGGCCCAGTCCGCGACGTAACCCGGCTTCGGGTCCTCGAAGTGCCGGAACATCTGGGCCGTCCAGCAGATCGCGACGAACCGGCCCTTCTGCTCGCGGGACAGCCTCGACGTATGACCACCGCTGATCTCGATGAACTGCCGGACCTGATCGTAGACGGAGCCCGCCGCCTCCCGCTCCCACTGCGGAGTGCCATCCCACGGAGTCACATAACCGGCCTTCGGCTCACCGGGAAAGTGCTGATGCACACCCGCGATCCACGCTTCCCGGAACAGTCGTGCGCCTTCGGTCTGCGACATGCCAACCCTTCTTGTCACGGCGTCCTCAACATGGAGATCTCCGCCCCCAGCTCCGCCACACGGTGGTCCCGGGCCAGGGGACCGAACTCATCGCGCAGACTGTGGAGTCTACGGGCGACGTATCCGGATGATGAGGCTTGGGCCAGGCGGATGGCCTCTCGCCCATACGTGACCACCTGTTCGGGATCACGCCTCTTCGCCCCGATGGCCGCAAGGTCGGTGAGCACCGCGCTCCTGCGCCGGTACGACTGCCCAGCCGCGAGGGCTTTCTGGTCCAGTGCCTGCTTCAGTGTCGTCTCCGCCAGGTCGAGACGGCCGAGCCGGACGTAGCGTGCTCCCCGCTCTTCCGCCAGCCGGGTGCCGTCGAACCGCAGCCATCCGCCGTTGGCGCTGTGTGCGGTGAGGCCCCTGACCTTCTCGGCCTGGTCCAGCGCGCGTTCGCATGCCACCAGGTCACCTAGCCCGGCGTATGCCTCTGCCTGGACCGAAGCGACCCAGTGCCGAGTCGTGAGTTCCTTGTCCCCTCGCCCAGCCAGCCGCTCGGCCGCACCCAGCACCTGGGCCGCCTGTCGATAGCGTTGCTCGGACACGTCCAGATAGGCATGGCGCACGAGGGCGCAGGCCCACAAGTCGTACGCTCCTGCGTCTTTGCTGACTGAGGCGGCGAGCGAGTACGACGCTGCGGCGTCCGCGTACCGGTTTCTGTCGAAGGCGACCTCGCCGGCCAGTTGGAAGAGATCGGCAGCCGCCATCAACATCTGACGCGAGTTTCCCCGGCTGGTTGCCAGTGCCTCGTTCAGCGTGGCCAGCTGGTCCCGGATCACGGCATAGACCGAGCCCTTCGAGCGCGCCAGTTGGTAGACCTGCCACAGGTGGCTGTTCATCCGCTCGAAGTCGGCGGGCGCACCTCTGAGCACTCCGTCCGCAAGTGCTTCAGCCTCATCGAGCGGCAGGGAGGTCAGAGCCCCGCTGACGGTGAGGACACGGAGGAATTCGCGGCGGATCATCTCGTCGGGGTCTCCCACGCTCAGGTAGTCACTGGACTGCTGCCCTGTGGCCTCCCGGCCTGCGGACCGTGGCTCTGTCAGGAGGAGTTCAAGATCTTGAAGGCTGACTTCCAGAGCGATTGCCAAGCCTCGCCGCTGGGGTGGCTGCGGTTCGATCCTGCCGCTCTCCCAGCGCCCGACCGTCGTGCGGTCCACGCCGAGTAACCCGGCCAGTTTCTCCTGACTGTAACCCAGGGTCTTACGCCGTTCGGCCAGTCCCATGACGACCTCTTCCCACGCCTTCGAGCCGTTCGGCACCCGTGCACGGATCTGATCCAAGAATGCGGCATGTATGCCGTGGAGTCCGCCGACTTCTGCCGCTTTCCTGAGAGTTGTCGCGAACCAGGCAGGAACAGCCCTGCGGAAGGGTACGGATATGGCAACGCAGAATGGCGCTGAGGGTCACGAACAGGAGCGGCTCGCTCAGGCACTGGCCGGGGAGCCCGAGTCCCGCGTTCTCATGACGCTTCGCGTATCCCGCGACTCCGGTCGCTCATGGTCACAGACGACCCGCGTTCAGTCAGGTGACCGATACGTCATCCCCTCGGACCCGGGTCGTTATCCGCCCTGCGAGTGCCCTCGTTGCGCTGACTCCTCGACCGCGTCCGCCCCCGCCCTGGATCCGACAGTGATCGAGCCGGGGCCGGCCTAGTGCATGTCCAGCGGCCCAGCGGCTGCGGAGTCGTTCAGTACGCCTGTCCCCGGCACGCGACGGCGCTCGTACCCGGTCCTCTCCCGGGCGAACTCGCCGGTCACCGGCCGGTACCGTGAGCCCCCACTCCGGCGGAGGAGCCGAGTCCTACAGCTCCACCCGCAGTTCGTGCACGCCCCGGATCACATAGCCCGGCTTCCACTCCGGCTCACCCACCATCCGCAGGGTCGGCGCCTCCCGGAGGAGTTCGCCGAAGACGGTGGTGAGTTCGACACGGGCCAGCGGGGCGCCCAGACAGAAGTGGATGCCCGCGCCGAAGGTGACGTGCGGGTTGTCCTTACGGGAGAGGTCGAGTTCCTCGGGACGGTCGAAGCGCTGGGGGTCGCGGTTGGCCGAGCCGAAGAGGAGGGCGAGTTCGGAGCCCCGCGGGATGCGGGTGCCGTCGATCTCGATGTCGTCGAGCACCCAGCGCTCGAACAGCTGGAGCGGGGTGTCGTACCGCATCAGCTCCTCCACCGCCGTGGGCAGCAGGGAGTGGTCGGCCCGCAGCGCCGCGAGCTGTCCGGGGTGCCGGAAGAGGGTCCACCAGCCGTTGGCGGTGGTGTTCACGGTCGCCTCGTGGCCCGCGTTCAGCAGCAGCACACAGGTGGAGATCATCTCCTGCTCGCTGAGCCGGACCGCGGAACTCCCGCCGGCACCCGTCCCCCCGGACCCTTCAAGACCCCCGTCCCCGCTCTCCTCACTCTCCTCACCCTCTTCGTACACGGCGATCAGCGCCGAGATCAGGTCGTCGCCCGGCCTCCGGCGCCGCTCGGCGATCAGTTCCCGCAGATACGCGGAGAACTCCAGTGACGCCGTGACCGCCTTGCCCGCCGTCTCCTCGGAGGGATTCAGCTCGTACATTCCGCAGATGTCGGCCGACCAGGGCCGCAGCAGATACCGGTCCGACTCCGGGATGCCCAGCATCTCCGCGATCACGGCCACCGGCAGCGGCTCGGCGACATCGGCGAGCAGATCCCCGCCGCCCTCCCGCTTCAGATCCGCGACCAGCCCGGCGGCCAGCCGTCGCACGGTCGGCTCCAGCGCGGCCACCGTCCGGGGTGTGAACGCCTTGGTGACGAGCCGCCGGATCCGGGTGTGGTCGGGGGCCTCCAGATCGAGGAGGCCGTTGTCGTTCAGGGTGTGGAACGGTTCGTGCTCGGGCGGCGGAGGCGTACGCCCGAACTCCTCGTGGGTGAAGCGGTGCAGATACGTACGCCCGAGGCGCCGGTCCCGCAGCAGTGCCGACACATCCGCGTGGTGCGGTACGAGCCACTGCCGGGTGGGTTCGAACCAGTGCACCCGCCCACCGGCCCGCAGCCCCTGGTACGCGGGATACGGATTGGCGACGAAGTCGGGTGACCACGGTTCGAAGAGTGTGTTCATACGCGGACGCTAACGTTGCCGGCCCGACGGCGGCCAGTCCGGGGGACGGACTCACAGGTTGGCGGCCGACGGCGCGGATTTCGGGCCAGGCCGGCCGGTTGCATATGCCATGGGCCGGAACGACCGGGCCCGTGCCCCGGGCCAGGACGACGGTTCGCCCGTGCCCAAGACGGAACGACCGGGCCCCGTACGCGGAACGACCGGGCCCGTACCCCGAGTCAGGGCGCCCCGTACCGCCGTACCTCCTCGGGCCGGGACGACTCGTCCCGTCCCTCAGGACGGCGTGACCAGTCTCGCCTCGTACGCGAACACCGCCGCCTGCGTCCGGTCCCGCAGACCCAGCTTCACCAGCACACGGCTCACATGCGTCTTGATCGTGGACTCGGCGACCATCAGATGCGTGGCGATCTCCGCGTTCGACAGCCCCTGGGCGATCAGCGCCAGCACCTCAGTCTCGCGCTCGGTGAGTTCCCCGATCTGCGCCAGCGCGGGCGCCCTCGGGGCCTGGCTGAGCTTCGAGAACTCCGTGATCAGCCGCCGGGTCACCGTCGGCGCGAGCAGCGCCTCCCCCGCGGCGACGACCCGCACCCCGTCGGCGAGCTGCCGCGCGGAGGCGTCCTTGAGCAGAAACCCGGACGCGCCCGCGCGCAGCGCCTGATACACGTACTCGTCGAGGTCGAAGGTCGTCAGCACCAGCACCTTGGAGTCGGCGTACGCGGCGACGATCTCACGGGTGGCCTCGATGCCGTTCAGCTCGGGCATCCGGATGTCCATCAGCACCACGTCCGGCATCAGCTCGGCGACCTTGGCGACCGCCTCCCGGCCGTTGACCGCCTCGCCGACGACCTCGATCCCGGGCATGGCGTTGAGGAGGACGGAGAACCCTTCGCGGACCATCATCTGGTCGTCGACGATCAGCACCCGGATCGGCTGCCCGGTCATGACGTCTCCCCCGCGGCGACGGCCGGTTCGCCCGGCGGGGCGGGGATGTAGGCGGTCACCTCGTAGCCGCCGTCCTCCGTCGCCTCGGCGGTCATCTCACCGTTCAGCATCGCCACCCTCTCCCGCATGCCCGTGATCCCGTGCCCGGCGCCCGGCGACGGCTGGACCGGCCCCCGGGCCGGGGTGTTCACGATCCGCAGGCCCAGCCCGCCGAGCACATACGCGATCTCCACCCTGGCCGTCGAGCCGGGGGCGTGCCGCAGCGCGTTGCTCAGGGCCTCCTGGATGATCCTGTACGAGGACAGCTCGACGCCCGGCGGCAGGGCCCGTACTGCCCCGGTGACCGTCTTCTCCGCCTCCAGGCCCGCGTCACCGACGTTGGCGAGGAGACGGTCCAGGTCGGCGAGGACCGGCTGGGGCGCGTCGGGGGCCTCGTAGTCCTCCGCGCGGACGACTCCGAGGATCCGGCGCAGCTCGTTCAACGCGGCGACCGCGTTCTCGCGGATCGTCACGAACGCCTGCTCCAGCTCGGGCGGCGGGTTCTCGACCCGGTAGGGGGCGGCCTCCGCCTGGATCGCCACCACCGACATATGGTGCGCGACCACGTCGTGCAGTTCGCGGGCGATGGTCGTGCGCTCTTCGAGCAGGGTCCGCTTGTCGCGTTCGACGGCCGTGACGCTCTGCTGCTCGGCGACTTCCTCCTGGGCGGTCCGCCGCACATTGCGGACGGTCGCCATCAGCAGGAGCAGCGCCGAGATGATGAGCATGTGCGGCGTGTCCTGCGCGTAGTACCGATCGACCGCGAGGTCGGCGAGCGTGCCGCTGACCGCCGTCAGCACCCACATCCAGACCGCGGTGCGAGGCCCGGTCCGCAGTGCCAGCACGGTCATCACCAAGAGGTGCGCGACGAACGCACCGCCCGACCACGGCCACAGCCCCGTGTCGTCCAGCGCCGACAGGAACGGCGCGGACAGCAGCGATATCCAGAACGCGCCGAGCGGTCTGACCAGCGCCATCGCCATGATGAACGGTGGGCCCACCACGAGCGGCACGGTCGTGAACCGGGAGTCGTACGCAACACCGCTGTAGAGCAGTGTGATCCCCGCGATACCCAGGATCAGGGCGTGCGGAGTCCACCGCGCGAATCGGTGCACGCGTCGTGGCAGATGCCGCAGGAGCGGCCCGTCCAGCCGCATCGGCGGCAGCGGACGGTAGGCGAACGCGTCGTGGAAGAGGTCCTGCCGCAGGCCCCGGAGGGCTCCGACGGCCAGACGGTACTCGGGGCTGCGGATCGTCTCGTTCACATACAGCACGGTAAGCGGCGCGGCGGGCGGGGTCGTCCGGCTGACTGGGGATCCTCGGCCGTCCGTCCCGAGGACTACGGAGGGTTCCCGCCCGCCCGTCCGTCTCCGGCCGGGAGAGTTCCCGCCTTCCGCCTCCGGCCCGACCGGAGGCGGACGCCCGGGGCGCACGTGTGTCTCCGCCCGGAGAGGACCGGAGTACGCGGCCGTCTCCGCCCGGAGAGGACCGGGCTCGGCCCGGGATGCGCGTCCCCCCGCGACGCGCATCCCGGTCGTACCCCCGTGCCCCGACCCCCGCGCCCCGCACCCCGGCCGACCGCCCCTACCCCCGGAACTCCCCCGCCCTCTCCCGCGCCCACTGCGCGAACGGCCTCGGCGCGCGGCCCGTCACCTGCTCCACCGTGTCCGCGACCGTCCGCCCCACCTCGGGGGTGTCCCGGTACACCAGCAGCAGGAACTCGATCACGTCATCCGGCTGCCCCGCCGCGTGCCACTGCGCCACGGCCTCCTCCTCGGTCAGTTCGACGAGCCGGATCTCCCGCCCCCGTGCCGCCGCGATCGCCTCCGTCTTGTCCTTGACGGTGAGGACCTCCGGGCCGGTGACCACGTACTCCTGCCCGCCGTGCCCCTCCTCCGTCAGCGCGACCGCCGCCACCGCGCCGATGTCCGCCTCGTGGACCATTGCGCTGAGCCGGTCCACGAAGGGCTCCCGCACCTCGTCGCGCTCGCTGATCGCCTCCGCCCACTCCAGCGCGTTGGACATGAACTCGACGGGCATGATCACGGTCCACGGGATGTCACCGGCCCGGACCGCGTCCTCCAGCGGGGTCGGCCCGCCGCCGTGCAGCACGGTGATCCGCCGGACCCCGGCCTTCTGAGCCAGCTCCAGAATGCGGGGGCCCGTCGCCAGCGGGGTGAAGTAGGGGCCGCCGAAGGTGATCAGATGGAGCCCGGTCACACCCGCCAGGGCCGCGGCCAGGGACTCGGCGTCGGTGAGGTCGCCCCGTACGACCTCGACGCCCTCCGGGAAGTCGGCCGTCGCGGGGTCCCGGGTCAGCGCGCGCACGGCGTGCCCCCGGTCGAGCAGCTCCCGGACGATCTGGCGGCCTACGGTTCCGGTTGCCCCGGTTACGAGATTCGTCATGGAACGACCATAGGAAGGCTTGCGGACAGTTACGGTCCTCAATGGCCCGGGAGCAGGGAATTCACCGGGCTCAACTGCTCCGTTTCACCAGGCCAGCTGCGCGATCTCCTCCGCGACCACCGCGCACGCGTCCGCCGCCGGATCGATCAGCGGGAAGTGCCCGACGTCCTCCAGGAGCGTGAGGCCCACGGGCTCCCCCGCCTTCGCCGCCGCCTCGGCGTACGACTCGGCGAGGGTGTACGGAACGGTGATGTCGGCCCGCCCCTGGACGAGGGCCGTGGCGATCCCGGTCGGCAGCAGGGCCGCGGGGTCGGTGTGCGCCCGGCGCTCCTCGAACTCCTCGTCGCCGCCCAGTAGCTGGCGTACCGCCCCACCGCACACATCCAGCTCGACGGCCCGGGTGAAGTCCGCGATCGGCGCGAGAGCGACCACGCCCCGCAGCCGGGGCGGGGCGGGCAGCCGCCATGGCGACCCCCCCGGCAGTACGTGCCGGGCGGCGGCCCACAGGGCGAGCTGCCCGCCCGCGGAGTGCCCGGTCAGCACCGTACGCCTGCCGTCGCTTCCGGACAGTGCCCGGCGGGCGAGCCCCGGCAGGGCGTCGAGGGCGGCGGCCACATCGTCGAACGTGTCCGGCCACCGTCCCGCGACCGGCTCCGCGGAGGTGCCCCCTTCTTCTGTGTCTTTCCCGTCCTTCCCGTCCTTCCCGCGCTGCTGGGGAATCCCCGGCCCGCGCCGGTACTCGACATTGGCGACGGCGAGCCCCTGGCGGGCCAGGAAGCCGGCGAACGGAGTCACGTGCGAGCGGTCGTACGGCGCCCGCCACGCCCCGCCGTGCAGCAGCACGACGAGCGGCGCGTCCGCCCGTCCGTCGCGGGGCGCGTAGAAGTCGACGACCTGGTCGGGATGGTCGCCGTACGGAAGGGACGCGTCCGGTTCAACGGCGGGATGGGAGAACGCCGACTCGGTCTCGGCGGCGTCTCGGGCCACGGGGTCGGGCATACGGTTCCAGCCTTCCGGAGGAGTCGCGGAGTCGACGGCGGGCCTCGGCAACCGGTGGCAGGGCCCGCGCAAATGACCTGACCAGCGGGGACGGTACCAGTCCCCCGCCGGCCGGGCCGCCGGTCGGATCAAGCCGCCGGAACCTCGTCGAGCACCCGGGCCAGTTCGGCCGCCGCCCGCTCCGTGTCGCCGAACCCCGTGTACAGGGGTGTGAAACCGAAACGCAGCACGTCCGGCCTCCGAAGGTCCCCGACGACTCCCCGTGCGACGAGCCGTTCCATCACGGCGGGGGCCTCGGCGCACCGCAGCGCGATCTGGCTGCCGCGCTCGTGGTGCGCGACCGGTGTCAGCGGGCGGAGCCGGTTCCCCGGCCCGCCCGTGTACGCCTCCACGCACTCCAGGAAGAAGTCGGTCAGGGCCAGGCTCTTCCTCCGTACGGACTCCATCGCGATCCCGTCCCAGACGTCCAGCGCCGCATCCAGCGCCAGCATCGAGAGGATGTCGGGCGTCCCGACCCGACCGCGCGTCGCCCCGTCCGCGGGTGTGAAGCCGGGGGTCATCGCGAACGGGTCCCGGTGGGAGGTCCAGCCGGGCAGCGGGGAGTCGAAGGCGGCCTGATGGCGGCGGGCGACATACAGATACGCCGGTGAACCGGGGCCTCCGTTCAGATACTTGTAGGTGCAGCCCACCGCGAGGTCCACCCCGTGCGCGTCCAGGCCGACCGGCAGCGCGCCCGCGCTGTGGCAGAGGTCCCAGACGGCGATCGCGCCCGCGCCGTGGATCGCGGCCGTCAGCCCCGGCAGATCGTGGAGCCGGCCGCTGCGGTAGTCGACATGGTTGAGCAGCACGGCCGCGGTGCCCGGTCCCAGGGCGGAGGGGACCCCGGCGGGCTCCACCGGGACGATCCGCAGCCCGGTCATCCGCGCGGCGGACTCGGCGATATAGCCGTCGCTGGGAAAGGTGGCCGCGTCCACGATCACGTCCGTACGGCCGGGTTCCGCGAGCCGTACGGCCCCCACCACGGCCTTGAAGACATTGACGCTGGTGGAGTCGCCCACCACGATCTGCCCCGGCCCGGCACCCACGAGGGGGGCGATCCGGTCGCCGATCCGCTCGGGCGCGGTCCACCAGCCGCTCTCGTCCCAGGAGCGGATACGCAGCCCACCCCACTGCCGGGCGACCACATCGGCGATCCGCGCGGGGACATGCGCGGGCAGCGCGCCCAGGGAGTTGCCGTCCAGATAGACGCCCTCGTCGAGGCTGAAGAGCTTGCGCGCGGGCGCCAGCTCATCGGCGGCGTCGAGTACCGAGGCCCGCTCCCTCAGGGATCTCGCCCGGTCCAGCGGCTTCCTCCGCGACCGCGGCTGCCGGTCGTCCTGCGGGCGGAGTTCCTGGTCCTGTGGCCTGTCTGCCTGGCGCTCCCGGCGCTCCTGCTGAGACTGCCGGGACCCGTCCGGCCGGTGCCCCGGCTCCGGCTGCGGTCGCGGCTGCGGTTGCGGCTGCCGGTCCGCTTGGTGCTCCTGGCGCGGCTGCCGGCCGGGCTGCCGCCGCTCGTTGCGCCGCTCGTTGCGCCGCTCGTTCCGCTGCTCGGGCTCAGACATGGCTGCGCGCCGTCCACAGCTCAGGGAACACGTTCTTGCGCGCCCGCTTCTCCAGCCAGGCCACCCCCGCCGAGCCGCCCGTACCGGCCTTGGAGCCCATGGCCCGCCGGGTCGCCACGAGATGGTCGTTCCGCCAGCGCCACACCAGCTCGCCGACATCGGTCAACGCCTCGCCGAGCCGGACCAGTTCGGTGTGCTGGTCGGGGTCGGCGTACACCTCGGCCCAGACCGCCTCCACGGCGTCGTCCGGCTCGTACCGCTGGGAGAGATCGCGTTCCAGCACGGCCTCGGGCACGGCCTTGCCGCGCCGGGCGAGCAGCCTCAGCACCTCGTCGTAGAGACTCGGCTCGTGCAGCGCCTTCTCCAGTTCGGTGTGCACCCTCGGGGCACCCCGGTGCGGGACCAGCATGGACGCGGACTTCTCGCCGAGCAGGAACTCCATGCGCCGGTACATCGCCGACTGGAACCCGGACCCCTCACCCAGGGCGCTGCGGTACGCGTTGAACTGCGCGGGCGTCAGCTGTCCGAGCGGCTTCCAGGACGCGTTGAGTGCCTCCAGTTCCCGTACGGACCGCTTGAGCGCGTCTATCGCCACGGGTACGCGGTCCTCGCGCAGGGCGCGGGTCGCGGTCTCCCACTCATGGACGACGACGGTGAACCACAACTCCATGACCTGGGTGGTGACCAGGAAGACCATCTCTCCCGGATCGTCCGAGAGGGGGTGCTGGAGGTGGGTCAGGACATCCGCCTGGACATAGTCCTCGTACGGCGTGGTTCCCGCGAAATCCAGATGCGGGGCAGCGTCATGTGACATCGCTGTCTCCTCGACGTCTCCGGGTAGCGGTCCGCCCCTTCCTGCTGGTTAGGGAGCCCCGGTCCCCACGCGCACCTTAACTCAAGGCCCGCGCCCTCTCCAGGCTCTGTTTCCGAGGGGCGCGGACCTTTTTCTGTTGTTTCGACCGGGTGGCGGACCCGGCCGGCATAAGAGCCTCCCGGGGCCCTGGGCGGCCGGCTCACGGTGCCCCGGGCCGTCAAGCCCAGGGCGTGCGCGGGGCCGTCGGCCCAGGGTGTCCGCGAGGGCTTCAGCCCAGGGTGTCCGCGGCGGTCGGCGACGAGTCCCGCAGGAAGGTCGAGCAGCGCTCGTACTCCTCCTGCTCACCGATCGACTGAGCGGCCCGCGCCAGCGCGTGCAGCGCCCGCAGGAACCCCCGGTTGGGCTCGTGCTCCCAGGGGACGGGACCGTGTCCCTTCCAGCCGCTCCGCCGCAGCGCGTCCAGCCCCCGGTGGTAGCCGGTCCGGGCGTACGCGTACGACTCCACGACCCGTCCGTTCTCGAACGCGTCGTCCGCGAGCCGTGCCCAGGCGAGCGAGGACGTCGGATACTTCGCGGCCACATCGGCGGGGTCGCCCCCGGAGGCCAGCAGCTCACGCGGCTCGGGGTCGTCGGGAAGGTGCGTCGGGGGCGGTCCCCCGAGGAGATTTTCATGGATGCCCATGGGTTCCAGTCTCCCTCACCCGCCCGGACCGCGGCCATGCGGATCCGCACCGGAGCCATCGGCCCGGGGTCCCCCGGCCGAGCCGCCGCCGGAGCCGTACCCAGCCGCCACCGAAGCCGTGCGGAGCGGCCGGAGCCGTACGGGAGGGGGCGCCGCCGAGTAACGCCCGGGCTCTGCGGAAGGGAGCGCCCCCGAGTACCGCGGGGCCTCACGGAACTCCCCGCCCGAGCGCCGCCGGGGCCGTACGCAACCGGGCGCCGTGTACCGCCGGAGACTCCCGGGAATTCCCACTGTCCGCAGGCTCCCGACTGCTACTGAACGGTTGGCCGGGCTCCGGCGTCCAAGGGCCATGACGGACAAGGGTGCACGGATACTTCTCGCTCTGGCGCTGGCCACAGCGGTACTGACGGGCTGCGGCGAGCCCTCGCCGGATACCTCCACGCGAACGGCCGCCGCGCCCGGCGGAGGTGGCGGGACAAAGGACGGTCCGGCGGCACCGGCCGCCCGGGAGATCCCCTTCGAGCTCTACACCCACTGCGGTATCGAGGGAGCGCAGATCGGTTCGACGTACTTCGTGGCGAGGACACCGCTCTCCGACGGTTCCGGGAACCCGCCCGAAGGCTGGGACAACCCCCACCAGAAGGGCACCATGACGGTGCTCTCCCCCACGGAGGCGGTCTTCACGGACCAGGCCGGGCACCGGGTGGAGTTCCATGTCCGGCCGGGCGTGAAGGGGCCCGAGAACATCTGCCGTTGACTCCCGGGCCCGTACGGAGCCGGTGAGCGGGGGACGAAGCCGGGCGCAGGTCTGGGGCACGGGTCTGGGGCACGGGTCTGGATGCAGCGGGCGGCGCGGGGCCGAGGCCGGGGCCGGTGGCTTCCGTGCCGCTCCCGTCCGCCGGGTGCCCGCCCCTGGCGCCACGGCCCGCCCCACCCGTCCGCCCGGCTCCCCGGGCTACTCGTCCCGTACGGAGGAACCGCCCCCGGGGTCCGCCCCCGGACCCACCCCCGGTCCCGCCGACGGGGCCTTCGACGGGGCTTCCGGGTGCCGTCCGGCCCGGCCCGGCTCCAGCGGCGGCGCGCCCACTCCGCAGTTGATCCTGCACTCGGGCTGCGCCGCCGGCTCCTCGTCCACGGCGGGCCTGCGTACCCACACCGCCGCCACGATCGCCCCCACCACGAGGATTCCCGCGCACATCGGCATCGCCCGCCGGAACGTGTCCCCGAACTCGGTGGCCGAGCGGTACGCCTCCGGGCCCATCCCCGCGAGCAGCGGCAGGGCGGCCACGGCGAGCAGCCCGGCCGCGCGGGCGGCCGCGTTGTTGATACCGCTGGCGATACCGGCGCGGGCGGTCTCGACGGACGCCAGCACGGTCGCGGTGAGCGGGGCAACCAGGGTCACCATGCCCAGCCCCATGACCAGCAGCGCGGGCAGCACATCGAGGAGGTACGAGGTGTGCTGCCCGACCCGCAGCATCAGCATCATCCCGGCGGCGCACAGCAGCGGGCCCACGGTCAGCGGGATGCGCGGCCCGATGCGCTGGCCCAGCTCACCGGAGCGCGCGGAGAACAGAAGCATCAGCGCGGTGGTCGGCAGCAGCGCCAGGCCCGCCTCGAGCGCGGAGTAGCCGGAGACGACCTGGAGCTGGAGCGCGACCAGGAAGAAGAAACCGCCGAAGGCCGCGTACACACAGAGCGTGACCACATTGACCACGGTGAACAGCCGGGACCTGAAGACCGACAGCGGCAGCATGGGATCGGTCCGCCGGTGTTCCAGGAGGACGAACGCCACCCCGACCAGCACCCCCGCGATCCCCGCCCACCAGTGGGCGGCGATGAGCGCGTACGTCACCAGGGTCAGCGCGCTCGCGCCGAGCACGGCACCGAGGATGTCGAAGCGCCCGGTACGGCCGGCGGGGTTCCGGGACTCGGGCACATGGCGCAGGGCGACCGGGACGCAGAGCGCGGCGAGCGGGACATTGATCAGGAACACCCAGCGCCAGCCCGGCCCGTCGACGAGCCAGCCGCCGACGAACGGCCCGATCGCGGCCCCGACCCCGCCCAGCCCGGACCACAGACCGACCGCGCGGGCCCGGTCGTCGGGATGGAAACTGGCCTGGATGATGGCCAGGGAGCCCGGGGTGAGCAGCGCGCCCCCGATGCCCTGGAGAGCACGCGCGATGATCAGCGACAGTCCGTCCTGGGCGAGTCCGCAGAGCAGCGAGCCGAGGGCGAACCAGATCACCCCGAGGATGAAGATCTTCCGCCGCCCGTAGCGGTCGCCGAGCGCCCCGCCGAGCAGGATCAGCCCGGCCAGCGTGAGCATATAGGCGTTGACGGTCCACTGGAGGGTCGCGAGATCGGTGTTGAGGTCCTCCCCGATGTGCGGCAGGGCGACATTGACGACGGTCGAGTCCAGCAGGGCCATGCTGGAGCCGAGGACGGTCGTCAGGATCACCCAGCGACCGGTGGCGGAGGAGATCCGGATGTTCCCCGGGGCGGAGTCCATATCCGGATCATCCCAGCGGCACGCCCGCCGGGCGACCCCGCGAGCGCCGGAACCTCACGCCTTGAGCAGCTCAGCGACATCGAGGGTGATCTCGGGCGTCCCCTCGTGGCCGATCGAGGCGGGAAGGGAGATCCGCTGACCGGGCGCGTACACCTGGTGGCTTCCGTACTCGTCGCCGACGGGGTCGGTGAGGACATGGACCCGGTTGTGCTTGCGGTTGACGATCAGATAGACGGGGATCTTGGCTTCCGCGTAGGCGTTGACCTTGTGCCGCAGGTCGTTGTTGTAGTTGCTGGACGTCACTTCCGCGACCAGACGGACGATCGCCGGGTCGGCACAGTTGTGCTCGGCGATGTGCTCGGCGTAGTCGGCGTCCACCACGGCAAGGTCGGGGATGGCGTAGTCGAACGGACTGCCCGGCAACCAGACACCGACAGCCTGGACGACGGTCGACTCCTTGCCGTGCAGACCGGCGGAGATGAAGGCAACCATCAGATCCGTCAAGACGTGGGCATGACGGAAGTCCGCGGGTGGGGTCACGGTGAGGATGCCTCCGATGATCTCGACGCGGTGGCCGGGAAGCTGCTCCGCGAGGCGATCGGCTTCCTCAAGCAGGGTCAGTACCGGCTCGCCGTCACAGGGGCGCTCGACTGCTGCGGCAGACATGTGAACCTCCTGATGGCTGATGTCGAGAGCATCATCGTAGGCCGACGAACCCCTGCGCGTCGCGCATCCCATCGACCACTCATACGGGTGAAGGCCCGGCGTTCCATTGACGGAAAGCCAGGCCTTCACCTGAGGGAAAGAGCTGCTACTTCAGCCTGGTGCCCGTGGAGCGCAGGGCCGCGCAGGCCTCCGCTACGCGCTCGGCCATGCTGGCCTCGGCGAGCTTGCCCCAGGTGCGCGGGTCGTAGGTCTTCTTGTTGCCGACCTCGCCGTCGACCTTCAGGACGCCGTCGTAGTTCTTGAACATATGCGCGGCGACGGGACGCGTGAAGGCGTACTGCGTGTCCGTGTCGAGGTTCATCTTCACCACGCCGTTCTCCAGCGCGGTGGCGATCTCCTCGGCCGTGGAGCCGGAACCGCCGTGGAAGACGAAGTCGAACGGGGACTCCTTGCCGTACTTCTCGCCGACGCCCTGCTGGAGGTCCTTGAGCAGTTCCGGGCGGAGGACGACATTGCCCGGCTTGTAGACACCGTGGACATTGCCGAAGGACGCGGCCAGCAGATAACGGCCCTTGTCACCGAGACCCAGCGCCTCGGCGGTGCGGAGGGCGTCGTCGACGGTGGTGTACAGCTCGTCGTTGATCTCGTGGGAGACGCCGTCCTCCTCCCCGCCGGTCGGGGTGATCTCGACCTCAAGGATGATCTTGGCGGCGACGGCCTGCGCCAGCAGCTCCTGGCCGATGGCCAGGTTGTCGGCGAGGTTCTCGGCGGAGCCGTCCCACATATGAGACTGGAACAGCGGGTTCTTCCCGGCTGCCACGCGCTCGGCGGAGATCGCGAGCAGCGGACGGACATAGCCGTCCAGCTTGTCCTTGGGGCAGTGGTCGGTGTGCAGCGCCACCGTGATGTCGTACTTGGCGGCGACGATATGCGCGAACTCGGCGAGGGCGACCGCGCCCGTGACCATGTCCTTGTTGTGCTGGCCGCCCAGGAACTCCGCACCACCGGTGGAGATCTGGATGATGCCGTCGCTCTCGGCCTCCGCGAAGCCGCGCAGTGCGGCGTGAAGCGTCTGGGAGGAGGTCACATTGATGGCCGGGTAGGCGAACTTGCCTGCCTTCGCCCGGTCGAGCATCTCGTTGTAGACCTCGGGGGTTGCGATGGGCATCTGTCCGCTCCTTGTGATGTGCGGTTTGGCGATATGAACTGGCCCTGACCTTGGGGCGACGTCATCGTCGGGCCCTATCTTTCCAGACTCCCGACGGGACTACCCTGCCCGGTCTGCGGGCATACGCAGGGACCCCCGATCGAGGGTGCACCGCCCCCCGGGCGGCCGTTTCACGTGAAACGGAGCCGGGATCAGCCGAGAGCCAGTTCTTCCAGCGCGTACGCGTACAGATACGGCACCCCGGCCGTCCCGCTGATCTTGTCGCCCGCGCCCGTCGCCCGGTCCACGATCGTCGCCACCGCGACCACCTCGCCGCCGGCCTCCCGCACCGCCTCGACGGCGGTCAGCGGGGAGCCGCCGGTCGTGGAGGTGTCCTCGACGACGAGGCAGCGGCGGCCCTTGATGTCGGGGCCCTCGACCCGGCGCTGCATGCCATGGGCCTTGGCCGCCTTACGTACGACAAAGGCGTCCACCCGGCGTCCGCGCGCGGCGGACGCGTGCAGGATCGCCGTCGCCACCGGGTCCGCGCCGAGGGTCAGACCGCCGACACAGTCGTAGTCGAGATCGGCGGTCAGCTCCGACATCACCTCGCCGACGAGCGGAGCGGCACTGCCGTCCAGCGTGATCCGCCGGAGGTCCACGTAGTAGTCGGCCTCCAGGCCGGAGGAGAGGGTCACCTTGCCGTGGACCACGGCCTTGTCCTTGATCTGCTGGAGCAGGTCAGCGCGAGCGTCAGTCATGCCCCCGAGCTTAGGACCTGCCCCGGCCCGCGCCGGGCCGCCCCGCATCTGATGCGGACCCGGGGGCGGGCGCGTCCGTACGAGACCGGCCCCGGGGCCGCAGGCCCGGGCCACCCTGGGCGGCACCGCCACCGGCCCGGCCCGGATCCGGGCTCGGCCACGAGGGCCGGGGCGGATCCGGGTACGGGCCGGATCCGGGCACGGCGGCCGGGCCCGGGGCAGAAGCAGAGTCGGGGAGCGGGCGTGGGGCCCCGGGGCCGAGCCCGGTTCGGGACGGGTCCGGCGTACTGCCCACTGCCGGGTACGGCCCGGACGGGTACGCCGCGACCGGCCGGCCCTGACCGGCCGGCCCCGACCGGCCGGACCTGGCCGAGCACGGCCCCGACCCGGTGCGAGTCGGCGCGCGGACCGTCCTCGGCTCGGAGGCGTGCCCCGACCGGCCGGACCTGGCCAAGTACGGCCCCGACCCGGTGCGAGTCGGCGCGCGGACCGGCCTCGGCTCGGAGCCGGTGCCGCGTGCGCGCCGGGGCCGGTCAGAGCGGGCGCCAGCTCCAGGTGGTGGAGATCTCCAGCGGGTCGATGGGGGTCACCAGTCTCGGCAGGGTGTTGAGGCCGTTCGGCGGGCCGGACTGCGGCTCCACACAGATCCAGTCGGCCTGCTCGTCGTAGATCACGACCCACTCGGCCCGGCTGGTGACGGTCAGCTCCAGCTGCTCGGGCCAGCTGAGCGTGACCGAGACACCGTCGGGCATACCGAAGCAGTCGTCCCAGGGGCCGGGCTTCGGATCGATACGGCGGCCGGTCGGCAGATGGTCCCCTCCGCGCTCCTCCTGCCACGCCGGGTCGAAGACGAGCCGCGCGTCCGCGTGCCCGAGGTTGCGCCGGAACCAGGGGTGCCAGCCCGCCTGCGCCGGGAAGGAGTTCTCATACGCCTCGACGGCCGTCGTCAGGGTCAGCGAGTCGTCCGAGAGCTGGAACATCTGGGTGACACGACCGGGGTACGGCCAGGGCTCGCCCAGCTCACAGGTGAAGACCGCCTCGTCCTTGCCCGCGCGGTTGGTGCGCCAGGGGATGTCGCGGACCGTGCCGTGGATGGCGTGCGGCGGGGAGTTGACCGGGAGTTGATGGACATCGGCGCCATTGCGGAAGACGCCGTTCTCCACCCGGCCGCACCAGGGGACCATCGGGAACGATCCATATCGCCCGCCCTGGCGCAGCAGCTCGACGCCGCCGATCGTCAGGCTCGCCGCCCGGCAGCCGCCCTGCGGATCCACGGTCAACTCGACGTCTCCGGCCGCCAGCCGGACGCTCTCTTCGCTGCTGCTCACACCCCGACAGTACTGGCCGCGCACACATCCGGCCGCGCCCCGGCCCCGGGGAGGCAGCGGGGGCGGCGGTCCGGCCGGCTACCTCCGGCGGCGCAGGGCCCGGCCGACGACCACTGCGGACGCCACCGCGAGCGCGGCGGCGGGGGCGATCCAGCGCAGGGGCAGACCCGCGGCGGCGGAGTCGGGCGCGGGGGTGGGCGCGTACCGGCCGCGCGGCGGCGCGTGGTCGACCTCCTCGGCGCTGCGGCCGATCATGGTGCGCCGGGCGTGCGCGGCCTCGGCGGGCGGCTCGTCGGGAAGACCGTCGGGAAGGTCGCCGAACTCGACCAGTTCATCGTCGTCCTCGTCCTCGTCGGTTCCGTCGTCCACGAACTCATTGAGCCGCTGCTCCTCGTCGAGCTGCTCGAACGCGTCGAACTCGTCCTCGGCGTCGGCCCCGAGCGAGGGCGGCGGTACCGGGGTTTCGAACACGGAGGGCGTCCGGGGGGCCGGGGGTTCCCCGTCCGCGCCGGAGGGTCCGGAGACCGCGTCCTGCTCCCCGGGCTCCCCGGCCTGGTCGGACTGGTCGGCCTGTGCAGCGGCCTGGTCGGGCTCCCCGGGGCCGGGCCCGGCAGGCCCACCGGCCTCCCCGGACACCTCCGACGCCCTGTCCCGCTCCGGCTTCCCGGATTCCCGGGGCTTCCCGGGCTCCTCCGACGACTCGGGCCTCTCAGGCTCCTCCGACGACTCGGCGCCCGCGACCGGCTTCCCGTCGGCGGGGGCCTCCTCCGCCGCGACCGCCGCCAGCCGCTCGGCGAACCGGTCCAGCAGCCGGTGGGCGGTCTGTTCGGTCGAGGCGCCGGGCAGCTCCGCGAGCCGCCCCTCCGCGCGGGCCGTCCCCCTGAACGCCAGGGTCGTACCGCCCTCGGACTCGGTCGTGCCGATGGTGAGCGTCAAGGTCACCGAGCCCGTGCCCCGGGCCTCGGTGCCCTCGCCCTCGACGGTGAAGACACCGTCCCGCTCCACGATCCGCAGGGCGCCGCGGTAGGTGATGGTGTGGCTGCCGATACGGACCTTGAGCCGCCCGGACAGCGGGCCCGCGGACACGTCATCGGCGTTCCGCTGAAGCCCCTGGACGCAGCGGGCCACCCGTGCGGGGTCCCTCAGAGCCTCTCGAACGGTCTCTGCCGCAACCGGAACGAACACCTCATGGTCCATGGGACCCGAGGGTACTCAGAGCGCCCCCCGGCGTCTGCGTTTCCGTCCGTGTCAGCGTGCACCCGGGTCACGGCGTTCCCTGCTGAGTCCGGGCCGCGCCGAAGCCCCGCGTACCCGAATCGCCCCGCACACCCGGCCCGCCCACCGGGATCGGCACCCGTCCGGGGGTCCGGACTCCCGGCGGCGCCCCCTCAGCTCCCGTAGCGCGGATGGACCAGGGTCGACGGCGGAAGGCCCGGCATCCTCGTGCGCTCCGCCCGCCACGCGCTGTCGGCGAGCGCGGCCCGCGTCAGCGACCGCAGCGGGGGCGCGCCGGCACTGAGACCGAGCCCGGGGGTCCGGCCCGCCGCCGCGAGCAGCAGTCCCTCGTCACCGGAACGGTACGGGCTGGTGCCGTATCCGGCCGCGCGCAGGGTCGCGTCCACCGTCCAGTACGTACGCGGACGGGAGCCCATCTCTCCGGCGTGCACCACCAGCCGCCCACCGGGGGCGAGGACCGATGTGACCAGTCCGTAGAACTCCTGGGAGTAGAGCTTGGTGCTCGGAGTGAGGCCGGGACCGGGCAGATCCGCGATCACCACGTCGTACGCGGAAGCCGCCCGCCCGCGCCCCGGGCTGCCGTCCGCGCCCCTCCCCGGAGCGCCCGGCTCACGCAGCCAGCCGAACGCGTCCGCCGTCACCACACCCACCCGGGGATCGCCGTACGCCCGTTCGTTCAGCGCGGAGAGCGCGGGGTCGCTACGGGCGAGGCGTACGAGTCCGGGGTCCAGCTCGACGACCGTCACCTCCTCCACACCCCGGTAGCGCAGGACCTCGCGCGCCGCGAGCCCGTCGCCGCCGCCGAGAATGAGCACGCGGGTGTGCGGGCCGGTCATCGCGGGGTGGACCAGCGCCTCGTGGTAGCGGTACTCGTCCCGGCCGCTGACCTTCAGCCGCCCGTCGAGGAACAGTTCCAGCGGCCCCGAGCGGCCTCCCGTGAGCACCACCTCCTGCACACCGGTCTGCACGGCGACCCGCACCTGATCGCCGTAGACGGCCCGGCGCGCGGCCCGCTCGAAGTCGTCGGCCATCACCGTCGCGGTCGCCAGCAGCGCGAGGACCAGCGCATTGGCGGCGAGCAGCCAGCCCCGGGAGCGGGCCGTCAGTTCCCGGCGGAAGAGCCACAGCACCAGCGAGCCGCCCGCAACGGCGTTGACCGCGCCCGTCAGCAGACCGCTGGAGAGCTGGCCCAGCCAGGGCAGCAGCAGAAAGGGGAAGGCGAGTCCGCCGACGAGGGCGCCCACATAGTCGGCGGCGAACAGATCGGCGACCGTGCCGTCGGCGTCCCGCCGGGAGATGCGCTGCATCAGGGACATCAGCAGCGGGATCTCCGCCCCGATCAGCACCCCGATGGCCAGGGAGAACGCGACCAGCACGGCCCGTGACCCCCCGAACCAGGCGAAGGACGCGTACAGCACCATCGCGGAGGAGCCGCCGACGAGCGCGAGGGCCAGTTCCAGCAGACCGAAGCCGAACGCGGCCCGGCAGCGCAGCCGCTTGGCGAGCAGCGAGCCGATACCCATCGCGAACACCATCAGGGACAGCACCACGGATGCCTGGGTGACGGAGTCGCCGATCAGATAGGAGGCGAGGGCGACCAGCTCCAGCTCGTACACCAGTCCGCAGGCGGCGCAGACGAAGACGACCAGCAGCACGAGATACCGGCCCGCGTCGGGGCGCACCGGCAGGCGCACCCCGACAGGTGGCGGTGACAGCTGCTGCGACTGGTCGATCATGTGGTCACGCTACGTGAGCCCTCTCGAACATCCTGTCACCCACACGCGTATCCCCGGGGCATGCGAGACGGAGGTGACAGCGAGGTTCTGGCGCCCGGCGCGCGCGGGCGGACTACAGCAGCGCCGGCTCGGAACGGCGCACCGTTCCCGCGCTCCGGGAGAGGGCCCCGACCCGGGTGCGGGTGACGACAAGCCGGCCTTCCTGCGGGTAGGCGTGCCAGGTGCGCCACAGCACCTGCTGGTCCAGGCGCTGCGCCATCATCGCGGTGAAGGCGTGCGGGGAGCCGGGAAACGTTCCCGCCAGGGAGTTCGGATGGTCGGCGACCAGGGCCAGCAGCTCCTGCGCCCGCCCGGCGAACGACCCCTCCGACAGCGTCTCGACCCGGGCCGCGAACTCGTACTCCCGGTCGCCGAGTTGCTTGGCGACCCCCAGAGGAAGAGGTGTGCTGCTCCCGGGCATGCAGGCGACGGTCTCGGAGCAGCTGCCGTACGCGTCCTCCAGCAGCACCTGATGGGATGCGCCGAGCAGTCTGAGCTGGAGCCGTGCGCCGCCGAGTTCGAGGTCGAGCACGGCCAGGGCGGGCAGGGGCTCCCGGCCGAGCGCCCAGGCGAGGTCATCGGCACGGGTGTCTGTGTAGGCGGTATGGAGGGTCGTGAGCATGGATCGGCTCCGCAAACACGCTTCGGCGGTGGATACGTGGACCTGGGCGCCCCTGAGCGGCAATGAACAACTGATGAGGGGGACCGCCGTCTCGGCTCCAAGCCGGCCCGAGGGCCGGATGGTTCCCACAGGTTCCGTCAGCGAGGGAACCACGAAGTACGCGCGGCCCACAGCGTTTTTACCCAAGTTGGAGGGGTTTCCATCCCCTAGGGGGCCCTGCTGGTTCATCTGTTCACAGAAAGAGGCACCTGACGGGAGTTCCCTCCCGTCAGGTGCCCTCCCGGTGGCGGACCGGCTGCCCCGTGTCAGCCGCCTCCGCTCCTGCGGTATCGACTCTTTCCGCCGTACCGACTCATCGGTGACATAAGCCACATCGCGTGCCGTGCGTCCGTGCGTCGTCTGCCGTGCGGCCGGACGAGTGCCGTCCGGCCGCACCGGCTCCCCCCGATGGTCCCCTGGCCCTCCACGCCTCCCCCGGCGGTGAGAACCGTCCCCGCGGTCACGGGCGGTCGCAGCGGTTACGGGACCTGGCCGGGCCGTGTCCTAGCTGCCGCCTCCGCCGCAGCCGCCACCGCCGCCACCGCAGCTGTGTCCGCCGGAGGAGCCGCCCCCGCCGTCACCTCCCGAGGAGCCGCCGTCGCCGCCCGACGAACCGCCGTCGCTCCAGGGCCACCAGCCGCCGTCCCCACCGCCGGACGCCTCCGCGCCACTGCGTCGCTTCTTGCGTCCGGCCGCACGGGCGGCCGCCGGCCGGGCCGCCGCGTCGTCGGCCCCGCCCGCGTACCGGCGGGTCCTGTTCGCCCAGACGAGTACGGCCCCCAAGGCTCCCAGCAGCAGAACCAGGCCGATCAGCATTCCCAGGAAAGCCCCCATAGCTCTCACCGTCCTTGTCGATCCCCCGAACGAGCCCCCCCCTCGCGCCCTTGCGGGCGGGACCCCTTCTCGCGTGACAGGGGGATGCCCTCCCGCTTCCGGCGCCAAAGCCGACTTGAGCTACTCCAGAGCTTCCGCACAGGATGACGCCATGGCGACCATGGACGAACGTGCTGCCGGCCCCCAGAGCCCCGGCGAACCCGCAGGCCACAGCGGCCCCACCGCAGTTCCCGGCCCCCCGCTGTCCCCCTCCGCCGACCCCACAGGCCCCCCGGACCCCACCGCCGGGCCCGACCGGCGCACCGGAACCCCCGCCGGCCCCGCCGGCCCCGCGGCAACCGCCGGAGGACCCGCCCGGTCCACTCCGGCCGCCCGGCCTCCCCGGCCCACCGGTCCCGCCTCCGAGCGGCCCCTGCTCAACCGCCGGCTGGCGGAGTTCGGCACGACGATCTTCGCGGAGATGTCGGCGCTGGCCGCACGGACCGGCTCCATCAACCTGGGCCAGGGCTTCCCCGACACCGACGGCCCCGAGGAGATCCGCGAGGCCGCCGTCCGCGCCCTGCGCGACGGCCGGGGCAACCAGTACCCGCCGGGGCCGGGCGTCCCCGAGCTGCGTACCGCGATCGCCGACCACCAGCGGACCCGCTACGGCCTGGACCACGACCCGGACACCGGTGTCCTCGTCACCGCGGGGGCCACCGAGGCCATCGCGGCGGCCCTCCTCGCCCTCGTCGAGCCGGGTGACGAGGTCATCGCGCTGGAGCCGTACTACGACTCGTACGCCGCGTGTGTCGCGATGGCGGGCGGGCGGCGCGTACCGGTCACCCTGCGCCCCCGGGACGGCGCGTACCACCTCGATCTGGACGAGCTGCGGGACGCCGTCACCGACCGCACCCGGCTGATCCTGCTGAACACCCCGCACAACCCCACCGGCACGGTCCTCACCCGTGAGGAGCTGGCCGCCGTCGCCGCCCTCGCCGTCGAACGCGATCTCCTCGTCGTCACGGACGAGGTCTACGAGCATCTGGTCTTCGACGGGGAGCACACCCCCATCGCCGCCTTCCCCGGGATGCGGGAGCGCACGGTCACCATCGGCAGCGCGGGAAAGACGTTCTCGTTCACCGGCTGGAAGGTCGGCTGGGTCACCGCCGCACCCCGACTGGTGACGGCCGTCCGCTCGGCGAAGCAGTTCCTGACCTATGTGTCCGCCGGACCGTTCCAGTACGCGGTGGCCGAGGCGCTGCGGCTGCCGCCCGCGTACTTCGACGCCCTGCGCGACGATCTGCGGTCCAAGCGCGATCTGCTGAGCGCGGGTCTCGCGGACGCCGGTTTCGACGTCTACCGCCCGTCCGGCACCTACTTCGTCACCACCGACATCCGCCCGCTCGGCGAGAGCGACGGCTTCGCCTTCTGCCGGGCGCTGCCCGAACGCTGCGGAGTCGTCGCCATCCCCAACGCGGTCTTCTACGACCACCGGACCGAGGGCGCGCCCTTCGTACGGTTCGCCTTCTGCAAGCGCGAGAGCGTGCTCCAGGAGGCGGTGGCCCGGCTCAAGGCCCTGGGGGCGCCCCTGCGGTGATCCTCCCTCCGGGGTGGTGGGGCAAGGTCCGTCACCCGTGGGTGCCCGGCCGGGGGCCGGGACACGGGCGGGTTCACACGTCCGGGTGGGATTCCGGCGGCAACCGGGCCTGTCGGCTCTCTTGCGCTCGCCTGAGCCGTCCGGGCCACTCATGTTGTGTCGGACGATGTCGGACGACACAACCGCGCGCCCGGAGGTGCCCCCTGTCCGCCGAGACCTTCGACGAAGCAGCGGCGGCGGGCACACCGCCCCTCCCGCGTCTGCGCGCCGGACTGTCACGGGCGGCCCCCGCGCTCGGGCTGTTCGCGGCGGCACGGCTGACCGGGCTGCTGGTGATGTCCGGCTGGGCCTGGCACATCGGCCGCAGACCGCGCGCGATCCTCGGCAGGGCCTGGGACTCCGACTGGTACATGCTGATCGCCGAACACGGCTACGGCCGCACGCTGACCTGGCCCGACGGCGCGGTCCAGAGCGATCTGGCGTTCTTCCCGCTCTACCCCGCGCTGGTGCGGACCGTGTCGGCGGTGCTGCCGGTGACCAGCGGGACGGTCGGACTGCTGATCTCCTGGACCGCGGCGGGCGCGGCGGCCCTCGGGATCTACGCGATCGGGGAACGGCTCCACGGGCGGCGCGCCGCGACGGTGCTGGTGCTGCTGTGGGGGCTGCTGCCCCACTCGATCGTGCTGACCATGGCGTATACGGAACCGCTGCTCACCGCGTTCGCCGCCTGGTCGCTGTACGCGGTGCTGACCCGGCACTGGGTCTGGGCCGGGGCGCTCTCCGCGCTGGCGGGCCTGGCGCGCCCCAACGGGATCGCGGTGGCGGCGGCCGTGACCGGGGTCGCCTGCTGGGAGCTGATCCGGCGCCACCGGAGGCGGGAGCGGCTGCTGGGGCTGCGGACCGGGCTCGGCCGGGCGGGCGGCGCGGAGGAGCCCGCGAGCCTGCGGATCTGGCTCGGCGCCGTCCTGGCACCGCTCGGCTGGTGCGCATATGTGCTCTACGTCGGCTTCCGCAAGGGCGATCCGCTGGGAGGGTACTTCGCGGTGCAGCGCGGCTGGACGTCCACGTTCGACTTCGGGGCCGGGGCCCTGCGGGTGGTGCGGGACATCGTGCTGCGGCCGACCGTGCTCCCGCTGGTGATGGCGCTGCTGATCGTCGCGGTGTCGGTGGCGCTGTTCGCCGTGCTGGTGCTGGAGCGGCCGCCGGCGGCGCTGGTCGTCTACACCGGGGTGCTGGTGCTGATCACGATCGGGGGCTCGGGCTTCTTCGAGTCGAAGCCGCGCTTTCTGCTGCCCGCGTTCCCGCTGCTGCTGCCGATCGCGCTGGCGCTGACGAGAGCCCGGCCACCGGCGGCGGTCGCGGTGACCGTCGCGCTGGCCGGGCTCTCGTTCGCGTATGGGACGTATCTGCTGACGCTGTCCCCGATCGCGCTGTAGGACATCGCG
This sequence comes from Streptomyces sp. NPDC051018, assembly GCF_044456085.1. Classification (NCBI taxonomy): domain Bacteria; kingdom Bacillati; phylum Actinomycetota; class Actinomycetes; order Kitasatosporales; family Streptomycetaceae; genus Streptomyces; species Streptomyces sp. NPDC051018. The sequence continues at coordinate 41,683 of NZ_JBITFN010000012.1, read as the reverse complement.
CTCCGGAGCGACGGGGCCCGCCCGGAGCAAGGGCCGGAGGCTCGCCCGGAGCAGGGACCGGGGGTACGCGGGGTACCTGGCCCCGGAACCTCGCGGACCTCGGGAACCTCGCGGACCGCACGGCCCTCCGCGAGGGGGTTACGCCATTGGAGCGAGCGTTCCATCCAATGCGAATCAGGCGTCGGCGGAGGGCTCGTCGCCCCCGTCCTGCGCCGGCTTGATACCGAGGTGCTCGGCGAACCACTTGTCGAACTCGATCGACGCGCTGACCCAGCCGACGGTCGACTGGACGAAGTGGTCGAGGCTCACGCCCGTACCGATCAGCATCTGCGCCTCGCCGATGAGGCGGATGGTGGCGCCGCCCTCCTCGTCCTCGTGGAGGTGCGTGTAGACCTTGGGCCACAGGGTGCGGCGGTTCCAGTCGTCGATCGCCTCCAGGATCTGGTTGCGGTCGTCGACGGGCAGCGGCCGGTCGTAGAAGGTCCGCACGGAGAAGACCTGCTGCTCCGCCTCACCGCGGAACATGAAGTAGGTGCGGAACTCCTCCCACGGGGCGGCGAGGTCGCCCTCGTCGTCGATGACGTACTTCAGCTCCATCTGGTCCAGGAGCTGCTTGACGAGGTCCTGGTCGGGAACGACGGGGCCCGCCGGTCCTTCGGCCTGGGGCTGGGGCTGGCCCCCGAAATTCGGAATCGAGGACGGATCGATGGTCACCGTGGATTTCCCTTCGTACGGATGCCGCCATCCTCCCCCATCCCGGGCCGGGAGTGGCAACCCCCACCCCATGAGCCGTCCTGTTTGCCACCAGGGATGGGTAAATCCCGGGGACCGCCGCCGTCCCCGGGATCCGCGCCTTCACAGCGGGCCCACAGCCGGCCCACAGCCGAGTCCCGGGGCGGGCCCGGGAGGGTGTCCACGGGCCCGGGGCCCCGCGGTTCCGAAGGCCCCGGCCCGCCCCCGGACCGGGGCGCCTAGAGGGTCTTCCCGGAGACCGGAACCGGGCCCACGATCAGGCCGTCCTCGAAGCGGTCCACCCGTACGGTGTCACCGTCCGTGATCTCACCGGCCAGGATCTCCTTGGCGAGCCGGTCGCCGATCGCCGTCTGGATCAGCCGCCGCAGCGGGCGGGCGCCGTACGCCGGGTCGTTGCCCTCGTCCGCGAGCCACTCCAGGGCCGCGGGGGTGACGTCCAGCGTCAGCCGGCGGTCGGCCAGCCGCGCCGCGAGCCGGCCGATCTGGAGCTTCGCGATGTGCTCCAGCTCGTCCTTGGTGAGCGCGGAGAAGACCACCAGATCGTCGAGCCGGTTCAGGAACTCCGGCTTGAAGGAGGCCCGTACGACCTCCAGGACCCGCTGCTTCTTCTCCTCCGCGCCGATCAGCGGCTCCACCAGGAACTGGCTGCCCAGATTGGACGTGAGGATCAGGATCGTGTTGCGGAAGTCGACCGTCCGGCCCTGGCCGTCGGTGAGCCGGCCGTCGTCGAGGACCTGGAGCAGGATGTCGAAGACCTCCGGGTGCGCCTTCTCCACCTCGTCGAGCAGGATCACGCTGTACGGACGGCGGCGTACGGCCTCGGTGAGCTGGCCGCCCTCCTCGTACCCGATATAGCCGGGAGGGGCGCCGACCAGCCGGGCGACGCTGTGCTTCTCGCTGTACTCCGACATGTCGATCCGGACCATCGCCCGCTCGTCGTCGAAGAGGAAGTCCGCGAGGGCCTTCGCCAGCTCGGTCTTGCCGACACCGGTCGGGCCGAGGAAGAGGAAGGAGCCGGTGGGCCGGTCGGGGTCCGCGATACCCGCGCGGGTACGCCGTACCGCGTCGGACACCGCCCGGACCGCCTCGGTCTGGCCGATGAGCCGGCGGCCCAGCTCCTCCTCCATCCGCAGCAGCTTCTGGGTCTCGCCCTCCAGCAGCCGCCCGGCGGGGATACCGGTCCAGGAGCCGACCACGTCCGCGATGTCGTCGGGACCGACCTCCTCCTTGACCATGGTGTCGGTACGGGCCTCCTCCTCGGCCTCCGAGGCCGCGGCCAGCTCCCGCTCCAGGGCCGGGATCTCCCCGTAGAGCAGCTTGGAGGCGGAGTCGAAGTCGCCGTCGCGCTGGGCGCGTTCGGCCTGGCCGCGCAGCTCGTCCAGCTTCTCCTTCAGCTCACCGACGCGGTTGAGGCCCTCCTTCTCCTTCTCCCAGCGGGCGGTGAGACCGCGCAGCTCCTCCTCGCGGTCGGCGAGGTCGCGGCGCAGCTTCTCCAGGCGCTGGCGGGAGGCGGGGTCGGACTCGTTCTTGAGGGCCATCTCCTCCATCAGCAGCCGGTCGACGGACCGCTGGAGTTCGTCGATCTCGACGGGGGAGGAGTCGATCTCCATCCGGAGCCGGGAGGCGGCCTCGTCGACGAGGTCGATGGCCTTGTCCGGCAGGAAGCGCGAGGTGATGTAGCGGTCGGAGAGGGTGGCGGCGGCGACGAGCGCGGAGTCGGCGATCTGCACCTTGTGGTGGGCCTCGTAACGGCCCTTGAGCCCGCGCAGGATGGCGATGGTGTCCTCGACGGTCGGCTCGGCGACCAGCACCTGCTGGAAGCGCCGCTCCAGCGCCGGGTCCTTCTCGATCCGCTCGCGGTACTCGTCGAGCGTGGTCGCGCCGACCATGCGCAGCTCGCCGCGGGCGAGCATCGGCTTGAGCATATTGCCCGCGTCCATGGCGGAGTCGCCGCCGGCGCCCGCGCCGACGACGGTGTGCAGCTCGTCGATGAAGGTGATGATCTGGCCGTCGCTCGCCTTGATCTCGGCGAGGACGGTCTTCAGCCGCTCCTCGAACTCACCGCGGTACTTGGCGCCCGCGACCATCGCGCCGAGGTCGAGGGCGACGAGGCGCTTGTTCTTCAGCGACTCGGGAACGTCGCCCTTCACGATCCGCTGGGCGAGGCCCTCGACGACGGCGGTCTTGCCGACGCCGGGCTCGCCGATGAGGACGGGGTTGTTCTTGGTGCGCCGGGAGAGCACCTGCACCACCCGGCGGATCTCCTGGTCACGGCCGATGACCGGGTCGAGCTTGCCCTCACGGGCCGCCGCGGTGAAGTCCGTGCCGAACTTCTCCAGCGCCTTGTACTGCCCCTCGGGATCGGGGGTGGTCACCCGGCGTCCTCCCCTGATCGTCTCGAAGGCGTCGAGCAGGTCCTCCGCCGTCGCGCCCTGCTCGCCCAGCACCTCCGCGGCCTTTCCGCCCTTGTCGGCGAGGCCGATCAGCAGATGCTCGGTGGAGAGATAGTCGTCGCCGAGTTCCTTGGCGTACCGCGAGGCGTCGGCGATGACGGCGAGGAACTCGCGGTTCGGCTGCGGCGGTGCGACGGTGGAGCCGGTGACACTGGGCTGCGCGGCCAGGGCGCGCTCGGCCCCCGCCCGTACGACACTCTGGTCCGCCCCGACGGCGGCCAGGAGGTCGATGATGTTCGCGTTGTCCTGGCCGGTCAGCAGCGCCAGCAGCAGATGCGGGGGAGTGAGGTCGGGATGCCCTGCGGACACCGCCCGGCTGGTGGCGGCGTTGATGGCGTCCCGGCTCTTGTTGGTCAGCTCGGCGTCCACGTGCGGTCTCTCCTCCTGGCTCTCGACACGGGTTGACTGCTTTCGGGCATCTCACACCCATCTCACACGTATCTCACACACTGACTCAGTCAACCTGCATAAAGTTGAGTCTATTCCACTCAACTGTAGGCGCGCCACCGACTCCGTCCCTACGCTGGGGGTCATGGCCACCGGAGACGTACTCGACCTCACTTCCGACTACCTCGCGTTCTGGCGCGAGTACCACCTGTGCACCCTGACCACTCTGCGGCAGGACGGCAGCCCGCATGTCGTACCGGTGGGCGTGACGCTGGACCCCGGGGAGGGCATCGCGCGGATCATCACCAACAAGGGCAGCCGGAAGGTCGCCAACATCGTGGAGTCGGCGCGGGAGGGCGGTGCCCGGGTGGCGGTCTGCCAGGTGGACCGGGGCCGCTGGGCGACGCTGGAGGGCGTGGCGCGGGTGCGGACCGAGCCGGACGTGGTCGAGGACGCGGTACGCCGCTACGCGGAGCGCTACGGGCGGATGCCGGGGCCCAACCCGGACCGGGTGGTCATCGAGATCGCGGTGAGCCGGGCGCTCGGGCGGGCCTGAGGGGCTGAGGACTCGGAGGGCTGAGGGCTGAGGACTCGGAGGGGCTACCGGGCGGCGCCGGAGCGCGCGCAGCACAGCGGCGCCATCGCGTTTCAGGTCCGCGATGGCGCCGCTGTGTGGGGGAAGTGCCGGAGCGACGTGGTGCGACGGGGGAATCGCTCAGGCACTGCGGGGGGTGGCGGTGGTGGCGTCGGGCTCGGCCATCTGATGGTCGCGCTGGTCCAGATTGACAAAAATCATGCCGTAGCGGATGGCACAGCCGACCGGCTGCGGCGCACCGCGCGGCCGTCGGAGGCACCGGTATGCGCGGACGTCCTCGTCCTCCTCGCGGGCCACGACGATGGGCTCTCCGAACAGGGTCACCATCAACGAGTCGCCACGGTGGGGAATCGCCGTGACGAGGTCGATGAAGTGCCACCCCGAGCGGTAGGCCGTGGCCATCTCACGCCGGAAGACCCGGTCGTCCGGTGGAACGGTCATGCTTCCGGACCTTCGGAAAGGAGCTCCCAGGAGGGCTCACCGGAACGCACTCGACCCGGCGCGCCGCCTTCCCGGGAGGTGTCCGCGGGAGCGGACTCCCACGAGGGCTCACCCTGGGTCACCGCCACCGTCGGGACGGAGCGGCCTTCCCCGGAGAGCTCACCGCCGGCAGCCACCGCGCCGAACGCGGCCGCCGCCATGGCAAGGGCACATAGAGCACGTACCGTCCTAGACATGGGTGATCTCCACCTCATTTGATCATTCGTCCTCCCCCGCGAATAAGACGATGTCTCACTCCGAACGCTTGCACCAGCGACCGCAGGCATCATGTTCCTGTATTGCAGGAACATGAGGGGGTACATATGACGTCTATTGAGGGCGAACACGGACACCCTCACGCAGACGGCAAGCTGTGCGAGGCGGGAAAGAGTCTTTACATCACCGCTCTGCGCACCGGGCGTATCGCCCGGTCAGAAGCTGAATCCACACCGTGTCTCTTCGACCTCGCCCTGCTCGACCCGGATCCCTACGACGGTCAGTGGCTGCGGCCCGTGCCGCCGACGACCGCTCTGTCACAGTTGATTCACCCCATCGAGCGGGAGATCCAGGAGCGCAGACGCCGGGCGGTGGCCCTCGCCGACTCTCTTGAGCCATTCATGGCGTTCACCGCTCAGAATTCCACCGTCCCGCAGGGGATAACCGTCCTTGAGGGCCTCAACCGCATCAACGCGACTCTCGATCAGGTCACCGCCGGCTGCACCCAGGAGCTTCTCACCGTCCAGCCCGGCAGCGGGCGCCAGCCGCACTCCCTGGAGAAGGCGCTGCGGCGGGTGGAACCCCTGATCGAACGGGGTGTGCGGATGCGCACGCTCTATCAGCACACCGCCCGGCACCATCCCGCGACGCTCTCCTACATGGAGAAGGTGGCGCCCTCCGGAGTGGAGGTGCGCACCCTGGAGGAGATCATCGACCGGCTGATCATCGTCGACCGGCAGGTGGCCTTCATCCCGGCGAGCACCGACCGGCTCTTCGCGCTGGAGCTGCGGCACAAGGGGATCGTCGAGTATCTCGTCGGCGTCTTCGAGCAGTTCTGGCTGCACGGACTGCCGTGGGAGCAGCCCATCTCGTACGGACCCGATCTGGACGGCGTCACGGGGGTGCAGCGCTCCATCGCCAAGCTGCTGGTGGAGGGGCACGTGGACGAGGCGATCGCGCGCCGGCTCGGGATGAACGTCAGGACCTGCCGGGCCCATATCGCCAAACTGGGGTCGTCACTCGGCAGCGGCAGCCGGACCCAACTGGGCTATCTCATCGCCCAGTCGGGCATTCTGGAACACGATTCCTGAAGCCGCCGGCCCCACAGGAGCCCCCATCCGCGACGGGGCCCTTGCGGGGCGGCGTTTTCCGGTCGAAGGGCGGGGCCGGACCCCGCACCCGGCGGCCCGCCACGGCCCACGCCGCAGGTCCGGGGCCGCAGAAGCCCGTCTGAGGCCGGCGTTGGCGCGTACCCGCCACAACTGGCGTACAGGCGTACGAGAGCGCCACAGGGGCAACACAGGCCCCACAAAGGGCTCTTGGGGCGAGTGGGTGCGGGTCGCGCTTGCTCTGGGACGTGGACCGGTGGGCGGCTGCCGGTGGGGCTCCGGGCGTCCCATCTGCCCGGCGGAACAGGGCCGTTGAGGGCCCACATCAGGTACGGCACCGGCCGTCACCCCGCGGGCCCCCGACCATGGGGCAGCCGAGAAGTCCGCTCGGCGGCCGGGTCCCGGCACAACGCGGCCCCGCACCCCCGGGGCAGCCGCTTTCGCCCTGCGGAGGGCCCGGGGGACCCGTAAGGACTACTGCCCCACGAGCCCGGGGCCCTTCAAAGAACCACCGTGCCGAGGGGCCGGCGCCCCCGGGGGTTACTCGCCCCGTTTGGGACGCCACACCACCAGCGCGCTCGCCTGCTGCACATCCTGGTACGGCACCAGATCACGCCGGTACGAGGCGTGCACCTGGGCCTCGCGCTGCTGCATCGCCGCCGCCGCGCCCTCCACGGCGGCCGACAGCTCGGCGACCCTGGACTGCAGCGCGGCGACCTGGTTCTCCAGCTCGATGATCCGCTTGATCCCGGCGAGGTTGATGCCCTCGTCCTGCGACAACTGCTGGACGGTCCTCAGCAGTTCGATGTCCCGGGCCGAGTAGCGCCGGCCCCGGCCCGCGGTGCGGTCCGGGGAGACCAGGCCCAGCCGGTCGTACTGCCTCAGGGTCTGCGGATGCAGCCCCGAGAGCTGGGCCGCCACCGAGATGACGTACACCGGCGACTCATCGGTCAGCTGAAAGGGGTTACGGCGCCTTCCGTCCCTGGCGTCCCTTCCGTTCACGGGTCTCATGCTCCCTTCGCGGCCTGGAACAGCTCGGCCCTCGGGTCCTCGTCCGCGGTGGCTTCGCGGTACGCCTCCAGCGCTTCCTTCGCCTTGTCGCTCAGATCCTCGGGAACCGCGACCTCGACGGTGACCAGCAGATCACCACGGGTCCCGTCCTTGCGGACGGCCCCCTTGCCACGGGCGCGCATCGTCCGTCCATTGGGGGTGCCGGGTGGCAGCTTCAGCGTCACCGGAGGGCCGCCGAGCGTGGGCACCTTCACCTCACCGCCGAGCACCGCCTCGGTGTACGAGACGGGCACGGTGACCGTCAGATTGTCGCCCCGGCGGCCGAACACGGGGTGTGTGCCGACATGGACGACCACATACAGATCACCGGCGGGGCCGCCGCGCTCACCGGGCGCGCCCTTGCCGCGCAGCCGGATCCGCTGGCCGTCGGAGACACCCGCGGGGACCCTGACCTGCATGGTCCGCGAGGAGCGGGCACGCCCGCTGCCCTTGCAGACCTCGCAGGGGTCCTGCGCGATCAGCCCCCGGCCCTTGCAGTCGACGCACGGGTCGGTCAGCGAGAAGGAGCCGCTGCCGCCGCGCGAGACCTGTCCGGTGCCGACACAGGTCGGGCACACCCGGGGCGTACCGTTCTTGTCGCCGGTGCCCGAACACGCCTTGCACGGCGCCGAGCTGGACATCCTCAGCGGGACCGTGGCCCCGTCGACCGCCTCGGTGAAGCTGAGCGTGACCTCCGACTCGATGTCCTGGCCGCGGCGCGGCTGGACCCGGGTCCCGGTCGCCGTACCGCGGTTGAACAGACCGCCGAAGACATCGCCCAGGCCGCCGCCGAAGCCGCCGGCCCCGGGCGCCTGCTGGCCCCCGCCCTGGGCGCCCCCGAAGAGGTCGCCCAGGTCGAAGTTGAAGGAACCGCCGGCCGCGCCGGGACCCGGCCGGAAACCGCCGTTGCCGAAGAGGGCGCGGGCCTCGTCGTACTCCTTGCGCCGCTTGGGGTCGCCGAGGATGTCATTGGCCTCGGAGACCTCCTTGAAGCGCTCCTCGGCCTTGGTGTCACCCTTGTTGGCGTCCGGGTGGAACTCGCGGGCGAGCTTCCGGTACGCCTTCTTGATCTCCGCCTCGGTGGCGTCCTTGGGGACGCCGAGGACCTTGTAGTAGTCCTTCTCGACGAAGTCCTTCGTGCTCATCGACGTCCCTCCTTCCGGACTGTCCTCCGGACGCTCACTGCCTCAGCCGCGTCAGCCCTCTTCCGGGCCACCGCTCTCCTCGCCGTCAGCCGCCGTCCCCTGGGTGTCCTTGGCGTCCTTGCCGTCCTTGGACTCCTTGCCGGAGGCGGGGGCCGCGCCCGGCTGGGGCTCGGCCACCGCGACCCGCGCGGGGCGGATGGTTCGCTCGCCGATGCGATACCCCGGCTGGAGCACCGCGACGCACGTGGTCTCGGTGACATCCGGCGCGTAGCTGTGCATCAGCGCCTCGTGGATCGTCGGGTCGAAGGGCTCGCCCTCCTTGCCGAACTGCTGAAGACCCATTTTCGCCACCGCCGTCTCCAGCGATTCGGCGACCGACTTGAAACCGCCCACCAGCTCCCCGTGGTCACGGGCGCGGCCGATGTCGTCGAGCACGGGCAGCAGCTCGGTCAGAAGGGTCGCCGTGGCGATCTCCTTGACCGTGATCCTGTCGCGCTCCACACGGCGGCGGTAGTTCTGGTACTCGGCCTGAAGCCGCTGGAGGTCGCCGGTGCGCTCGCCGAGCGCCGTACGGACCTGGTCCAGTTCGGCCGTCAGACCGGTGATCCTGTCTGCGTCCCCTGCCGGGGCCGCCTTGTCCTCCTTGCCGGAGGACGCGGCGGTCTCGGCGGCGTCGTCAGGTGTGGCGCCGGAAGGAACGTCGGGCTTCTCGTCAAAGCCCGGAGTCTCCTCCGTCACGCCGCACCGCCCTTGGTGTCCTTCTCGTCGTCGACGATCTCGGCGTCCACCACGTCGTCCTCGGCCTTCGCCTGGCCGGCACCGGCGCCGGCGCCCGCGTCACCCTGGGCGTCGCCCGCGGCCTGCTGCGCCTGGGCGTCGGCGTACATCGCCTGGCCGAGCTTCTGGGAGACGGCCGCGACCTTCTCGGTGGCGGTACGGATGTCGGCGATGTCCTCGCCCTTGAGCTTCTCCTTCAGCTCGCCGACCGCGGCCTCCACCTCGGTCTTCACCTCGCCCGGGACCTTGTCCTCGTTGTCCTTGAGGAACTTCTCGGTCTGGTAGACGAGCTGCTCGCCCTGGTTGCGGGTCTCGGCGGCCTCACGGCGGCGGTGGTCCTCGTCCGCGTACTGCTCGGCCTCCTGGCGCATGCGGTCGACCTCGTCCTTCGGCAGCGAGGAGCCGCCGGTGACGGTCATCTTCTGCTCCTTACCCGTGCCGAGGTCCTTCGCGGTCACGTGCATGATGCCGTTGGCGTCGATGTCGAAGGAGACCTCGATCTGCGGCACACCGCGCGGGGCGGGCGGCAGACCGGTCAGCTCGAACATCCCGAGCTTCTTGTTGTACGCGGCGATCTCACGCTCGCCCTGGTAGACCTGGATCTGCACGGACGGCTGGTTGTCCTCGGCCGTCGTGAAGATCTCGGAGCGCTTCGTCGGAATCGTGGTGTTCCGCTCGATGAGCTTGGTCATGATGCCGCCCTTGGTCTCGATACCGAGGGACAGCGGGGTCACGTCGAGGAGCAGGACGTCCTTGACCTCGCCCTTGAGGACACCGGCCTGGAGCGAGGCGCCGATGGCGACGACCTCGTCCGGGTTCACACCCTTGTTGGCCTCCTTGCCGCCGGTCAGCTCCTTGACGAGCTCGGCGACGGCGGGCATACGGGTCGAGCCGCCGACGAGAACGACGTGGTCGATCTCGGAGAGCGCGATGTTCGCGTCCTTGATGACGTTGTGGAACGGGGTCTTGCAGCGCTCCAGCAGATCGGTCGTCAGCTGCTGGAACTGGGCGCGCGTGAGCTTCTCGTCCAGGTGCAGCGGGCCCTCGGCGGACGCCGTGATGTACGGGAGGTTGATCGTCGTCTCGGTGGAGGACGACAGCTCGATCTTCGCCTTCTCCGCGGCCTCGCGCAGACGCTGGAGAGCCATCTTGTCCTTGCCGAGGTCCACTCCGTGGCCGTTGGCGAACTGCTTCACCAGGTAGTCGACGACACGCTGGTCCCAGTCGTCACCACCGAGGTGGTTGTCGCCGTTGGTGGCCTTGACCTCGACGACACCGTCACCGATCTCCAGGAGGGACACGTCGAAGGTGCCGCCGCCGAGGTCGAAGACGAGGATGGTCTGGTCGTCCTTGTCCAGGCCGTACGCCAGAGCGGCGGCGGTCGGCTCGTTGACGATGCGCAGGACGTTCAGACCCGCGATCTCACCGGCCTCCTTGGTGGCCTGGCGCTCTGAGTCGTTGAAGTACGCCGGGACGGTGATCACCGCGTCGGTGACCTTCTCGCCCAGGTAGGACTCGGCGTCCCGCTTCAGCTTCTGCAGGATGAACGCGCTCATCTGCTGCGGGTTGAAGTTCTTCCCGTCGAGCTCGATCTTCCAGTCGGTGCCCATGTGGCGCTTGACCGAACGGATGGTCCTGTCGACGTTGGTGACCGCCTGGCGCTTGGCCACCTCGCCGACCAGCACCTCACCGTTCTTCGCGAAGGCGACGACGGACGGCGTGGTCCTGGCACCCTCGGCGTTGGTGATGACGGTGGGCTCGCCGCCCTCCAGAACGCTGACGACGGAGTTAGTCGTGCCCAGGTCGATGCCGACCGCACGTGCCATGTCAATTCCTCCAGCTGACTACTTGAGTGGATCTGGCTCAAGGATGCACGACTACCCTCCCGGAGTCAAAGGACCTGAGTCGACCCCACTCAACTTTTATCCAGCACTTATCCGCACCCTCGAGGCACCTTCGATGCAGCCTCTATGCGGATCCCGCCATTCCGACCCGCGCCCGCCATTCCGACCCGCGCCCGGCGCTTCGGCCGACCGGCCGGCGAGGCCCCGGCCCCGCGCCGGTACGGGCCGCGGATCACCGCCCGCGGCGCGCCCGGGCCCTTACGGGCACCGCACGGGCACTCCGGGTGCGCCACGCGCGCGTGGCGCACCCGCCCCACCGGCACCCATCTGCGAGAGTCAGGCACCGCAAGTACTTCCAAAAGCCTCAGAGCACCACAGAGGCAGTGAAACCGGTAAAGGCCCCGATGTCGAGCGGGCCGAGCGGGCCGGGCGGTGAACGAGGGACGGGCGGCGAACGAGGATGCGCGTGAACGGGGAAGCCGCGGCCGGCCGGGAACGCACCCCGGACCCCACGGACCGGGGCCACGTACCGAACCGCACCGCCACGGAGGACCCGGGGCACGCACCGGACCGGGGACCCGCCCCGGACCCCACCGCGCCGGCCGCCCCGAGGAGCGCCCCGGACGACACCGCCCCGGCCACCCCGGACAGCGCTCCGGACCCCGCCCCGCCGACGGCCTGGGGACCCGTACCCCCCTCTGCCAAGCGGGCCGTCGACCTCCTCGCCTCCACCGCCCTCCTGCTGCTGCTCGCCGTACCGCTGCTCGCCCTCGCCGCCGCGGTCGCCGCGACCTCACGGGGCCCCGTGCTCCTCCGCCGGGAGCGCGCCGGCCTGAACGGCCGCCCGTTCCCGATGCTGACGTTCCGGATGACCCCCGCCACCCGGGTCGGCAAGCTGCTGCACCGCCACTACCTCGACCATCTGCCCCAGCTGCTCAATGTCGTACGCGGTGAGATGTCCCTGGTGGGCCCCCGGCCGCTGACACCGGAGCGCACCGCCGCGCTCACGGGCGCCGACCGGGTCCGTACGGCCGTACGCCCCGGAATCACCGGCCTGTGGCAGATCGGCGGGCGCACCGGGCTGCCGTGGGAGGAGATGGCCGTTCTGGACGCGCACTATGTGCGCGAGCACTGGCTGGGAATGGACCTCGCGATCCTGGCCCGGACCCTGCCCGCGACCACCCGCGGCCGGGGCCCGCGGCGCGCCTGCGGGCTGAGGCAAGCCTGAGCGACACAGATCACCGGCCGGGTAACTACAGTGCGAAGACAGAAGTGGGTAGTCTCAGCACGGACTGATTAAGTTACCGCTTAGTAGTGCAGTAGTGATACAGCACACGGTGCTTGACCGCCCCGGCTGTGCTGGATTGTTCCTACTGTCGCCCACTCCCTCGCAGGCCCGAGGAGCCCCGAAATGCAACTCGCCGCGATCATCGTGTCGCTGGTCCTGACGGTGGTCGGCGTTGCGCTCATCGCCCGAGCCGTCGCGCAGATCTACCGGTTCGTGAAGCTCGGCCAGCCCGTGCCTGCGGGCAGCCGCACCGACGCCCCCAAGCAGCGCACGACCACTCTGGTCAAGGAGTTCCTCGGCCACACCCGGATGAACCGGTGGGGCATCGTGGGCTTCGCCCACTGGTTCGTCGCGATCGGCTTCCTCACGCTGCCGCCGACCCTGCTCCAGGCGTACGGCCAGCTCTTCAAGGCCGACTGGGTGCTGCCGGTCATCGGCGGCTGGGTGCCGTTCGAGATGTACATCGAGTTCATCGGCCTGATGACGGTGGCGGGCATCCTGGTCCTGATGGCGATCCGGCTGCTCAGCCTGCCCTCCCGGGCCGGCCGCAAGTCCCGCTTCGCGGGGTCCAAGGCATGGCAGGCGTACTTCGTCGAGTACGTCATCCTCACCATCGGTCTCGCGATCCTCGTCCTGCGCGGACTGGAGGGCGCGATCCACCACATCGGCGGCTACGAGGCCTCGTACTTCGTCTCGTACCCGCTGGTCCTGCTCTTCGACGGGCTGAGCGTTCCCACGCTCCAGACCCTGATCTACTTCACCGCGATGATCAAGATCGGCGTCTCTCTGATCTGGATGATCACGGTCTCGCTCAACACCAACATGGGTGTCGCCTGGCACCGCTTCCTCGGCTTCCCGAACATCTGGTTCAAGCGGAACGCGGACGGCGCCGTGGCGCTCGGAGCGCTCCAGCCCATGACGAGCGGCGGCAAGGAGATCGACTTCGAGGACCCGGGCGACGACGACGTCTACGGCGTCTCCCAGGTCGAGCACTTCTCCTGGAAGGGCATCCTCGACTTCTCCACCTGCACCGAGTGCGGCCGCTGCCAGTCGCAGTGCCCCGCCTGGAACACCGGTAAGCCCCTCTCCCCCAAGCTCCTGATCATGTCCCTGCGCGACCACGCGCACGCCAAGGCCCCCTACCTCCTGGCCGGCGGCGGCACGAGCATGGAGGGCGAGGAGAAGGCGTCCGCCGAGGCCCTGAAGGACGTCCCCGCCGCCGCGCTGGCCGAGGCCGAGCGCCCGCTGATCGGCACGCTGGAGGAGAACGGCGTCATCGACCCGGACGTGCTGTGGTCCTGCACCACCTGCGGCGCCTGTGTCGAGCAGTGCCCCGTCGACATCGAGCACATCGACCACATCGTCGACATGCGCCGCTACCAGGTGATGATCGAGTCCGCGTTCCCGTCCGAGGCGGGCACGATGCTCAAGAACCTGGAGAAGAAGGGCAACCCCTGGGGTCTGGCGAAGAAGCAGCGCCTGGAGTGGACCAAGGAGGTCGAGTTCGAGATCCCGGTCGTCGGCCAGGACGTCGAGGACCTCACCGAGGTCGACTATCTGTACTGGGTCGGCTGCGCGGGCGCCCTGGAGGACCGCGCCAAGAAGACGACGAAGGCCTTCGCCGAACTGCTCCACATCGCCGGTGTGAAGTTCGCGATCATGGGCGGCGAGGAGAAGTGCACGGGTGACTCCCCCCGCCGCCTGGGCAACGAGCCGCTGTTCCAGCAGCTCGGCCAGGAGAACGTCATGATGCTGAACATGGCGTTCGGCGAGGAGCTCGACGACGAGGGCAAGGTCGACCCGGCCACCAGCAAGCCGAAGTCGTCGAAGAAGATCGTCGCGACCTGCCCGCACTGCTTCAACACCATCGCGAACGAGTACCCGCAGCTGGGCGGCCACTTCGAGGTCATCCACCACACCCAGCTGCTCCAGCACCTCATCGACGAGGGCCGGCTGCTCCCGGTGACCCCGGTCGACGGTCTGATCACCTACCACGACCCCTGCTACCTGGGCCGTCACAACAAGGTCTACACACCCCCGCGCGAGATCATGTCCGCCGTCCCGGGCCTGCGCCAGCAGGAGATGCACCGCCACAAGGAACGCGGCTTCTGCTGCGGCGCCGGCGGCGCGCGCATGTGGATGGAGGAGCGGATCGGCAAGCGCATCAACAACGAGCGCGTCGACGAGGCCCTGTCCCTCAACCCCGACATCGTCTCCACGGCGTGCCCGTTCTGCCTGGTCATGCTCACCGACTCGGTCAACGGCAAGAAGAACGAGGGCCAGGCGAAGGAGAGCCTCCAGGTCGTGGATGTGGCGCAGTTGCTCCTGGACTCGGTGAAGACGCCCCCGGCCGACCCGACCGAATCGGAGTCCCCGGAGGGCACGCCGGAGCCGGAGCCGGTGACGTGAGGGCGCGCCGGAGCGGGTGACACCGCGGGAGCCGGAGACACGGGGACACCTCCGGGTGTCCCCGTGTCCCGTGTCCCGTGTCCCGTACGTACCGGCGGCGGGCGCGTCTGAATCCGTACCCGCGGACTCCCCCGCGGACAGTGGGCAGGCCCGTTCACCTCGGTGAGCGGGCTCGCCCGCCTTTCGAGCCCTTCCGGGACGGGGGCTCTCCGTGGGCCGGGGCCCGCGCCCGTATCTGCGCCCGCTTCCGGGCCCGCCCTCCCGAGGCGGCTCTCCGGGGCGGCTCTCCGGGGCAGGGGCCGGGCGCCCGTACGCAGCCCCGCTCCGGCTGCGCGTACCCGCTCCGGTTACGCCGACCGGGCGCACGCCCCCGGGCAGGTTCCCCCGCCCCCGAGGACCTGATCCGACGGGGTCCCGGGAGCCTGGGGACAACCCCCCGGGGACCCCTTAGGGGATGTCACAGGTCGGCCGCAAAGGGCCACGTACACTGTCCGGCCGCTCCGCCGCACAGCGGGACCGGGTACGTTCACAAGGTGGCTGGATTCAGGATCGGACGCGGCCGGGACAACCGCACGCAGCAGCAGCAACCGCAGGCACCGCCGCCTCACGGGCAGCAGCCGTGGCCTCCCCAGGCGGGCGGCGGCCACCCGGGCGGGCACCCCGGCGGCGGCCACCCCGGCGGACATCACCCCCAGGACCCGTACGGAGAACCGCAGTACTACGGCGATCCGTACCAGCAGCAGCACCAGGGCGCCCCCTACCAGGACCCGTACGCCAACAACCCCGGCCACACCCAGGTGTTCAGCACCAACGACCCCTATGGCCAGGGCGCGACCTACCAGGCGGGCAGTGCCCCCGCCCCGCCCGTGGGCCCCCGGCTGCACTGGAAGCAGCTGCTGAGCGGCGTCGTCCTGCGCCCCGGGCAGACGTTCCTCCAGATGCGGGACTACCCGGTCTGGGGCCCGGCGCTGACCGTAACCTTCCTCTACGGCCTGCTGGCGATCTTCGGCCTGGACAAGCCGCGCGAGGAGACGATCAACGCGACGCTGTCCACGGCGATCCCGTTCGTCCTCACGACGGCGGTCGCGTTCGTCATCGGCTCGATGATGCTCGGCGCGGTCACACACACCCTGGCCCGCCAGTTCGGCGGCACGGGCGCATGGCAGCCGACGGTGGGCCTCTCCATGCTGATCATGGCCATCACGGACACCCCGCGCCTCGTCTTCGCCCTCTTCCTCGGCGGCGAGAACTCCCTGGTCCAGCTGATCGGCTGGGCGACCTGGCTGGGCGCGGCCGCCCTGTTCACCACGATGGTGAGCAAGTCACACGACCTGCCGTGGCCGAAGGCCCTGGGCGCGTCCGCGATCCAGCTGATCGCCCTGCTGTCGATCATCAAGCTCGGCACGATCTGACCGGGCCGGGGCGCCTCCGAACGATGCTCCGCCGGGTGCCGCTGCACCGGGGCACCCGGCCGAGGCGCCGGGCCGGGGCTCCACGGGGCGCGGGCGCCGGGCGCGGGCCCACCCGGCCCGGGCTCAACCGGGCTGCGGGTCCCACCGGCCGCCCTACGCGAGCCCGGGCCCACCAGGTTGGGGGCCCCACCGGGCGCAGGCAGACCGACCGGGCCCCCGACCGGACGGCGGACCCCCGGACAGGAGACCGGGGTCAGGCGTCGCGGACCTGCCCCGGACGCCGTACGACGGGCTCTTCCACGGACCACGGGAAGTTGATCCAGTCATCGGTGCGCTTCCAGACGTACTCGCACTTCACCAGCGAGTGCGACTTCTCGTAGATGACGGCCGAGCGCACCTCGGCGACATGGTCGAGGCAGAAGTCGTACACCAGCTTGAGGGTCTTGCCGGTGTCGGCGACATCGTCGGCGATGAGGACCTTCTTGTTCGAGAAGTCCACGACATTGGGCACCGGCGCCAGCATGACGGGCATCTCCAGCGTCTGCCCGACCCCGGTGTAGAACTCGACGTTGACCAGATGGAGGTTCTTGCAGTCGAGGGCGTACGCCAGCCCGCCCGCCACGAAGACCCCGCCCCGCGCGATGGACAGCACGACGTCCGGCTCGTACCCGTCGTCCGCGACGCTCTGCGCCAGCTCCCGGATCGCGGTCCCGAACCGCTCGTACGTCAGGTTCTCCCGTACGGCGCCCACAGCCGTCACACCTGCGTCCGGTGGAAGTTCTGGAACGACCGCGAGGCCGTCGGCCCCCGCTGCCCCTGGTAGCGCGACCCGTACCGCTCGCTCCCGTACGGGAACTCCGCGGGCGAGCTGAGCCTGAACATGCACAGCTGGCCGATCTTCATTCCCGGCCACAGCTTGATCGGCAGGGTCGCCAGATTCGACAGCTCCAGCGTGACATGCCCCGAGAACCCGGGGTCGATGAATCCGGCGGTCGAGTGGGTGACCAGCCCGAGCCGCCCGAGAGAGCTCTTCCCCTCCAGCCGGGACGCCAGATCGTCGGGCAGCGAGATGACCTCGTACGTCGACGCCAGCACGAACTCGCCGGGGTGCAGGATGAACGCCTCGTCCCCCTCCGGCTCGACCGTACGCGTCAGATCGGCCTGCTCCACGGCGGGGTCGATATGCGGATAGCGGTGGTTCTCGAACACCCGGAAGTAGCGGTCGAGCCGCACATCGATACTCGAGGGCTGCACCATGGATTCGTCGTACGGGTCGATGCGCACCCGTCCGGCGTCGATCTCGGCCCGGATGTCCTTGTCTGAGAGAAGCACCCCCCGAGGATACGCAGAGCGCACGGAGCCACCCCACTCGGACGGCCCGTGCGCCTCCACGGCACGCTACCGACCGGCGCGCGCCCTGCCGTCCTGTGTCACTTGGCGGCCTCCACCCGCACGACATTGCGCAACCGAGCACAGCGCGGACACCTGATGAGCCTCCCGGGCCCGATCCGCCGGGCCCCGAGCTGCTGCATCGGCAGCGAAGCAGTGGTGAAAACGTGCCCCTCGGCACAGCGGACGACGGTGCGCTCCATCAAATCCATCGGGCCCCTTCCCCAACAAATGCGGACGAAGGCCCACATTAAGGCATGAACCCGCCCCACCACCGAGCGGCACTCCGCGCGCCACGCTACGCCTCAACTCCCCACCCCCGCACCCCTGTCCACTCTCCGCCCGATCTCTTCCCGAGCCGGATCCCCCACAGCCCCTCCCCCTCGGCCCTCGCCCCTTGCCGCACCCCCGACGCGCCCCCGCCCACCCGCCCGGACAACACTCAGGCCCCTGGGAGTCATACTCCAGGGGCCTGCAATGGGGTAGAGTGAGCGACGCTGCGGCTGCCGATCCCGGCCCGCCGCGCGGGTGTAGTTTAATGGTAGAACATGAGCTTCCCAAGCTCAGAGCGCGAGTTCGATTCTCGTCACCCGCTCCACGAATAAGGCCCAGGTCAGCGACCGGGGCCTTTCTTGTTGTCTAGACCAATTCCAGGACCTCGCACCACTGGCGCACCACTAAGCACCCGGGGAGCGTTCACAGCGAGGTGCGGGGCATCCCGCCGGGCGACTTTCCCCGCCGATATCTCGCATCCCGAGATCGATTTCATGTGACCCCGACCACAGCAACCAGCGTCCGCAGGCGGGTGCGTGAGGGCCCGTCGGCGCTGCTTCCCTCACTCAACCTCGCAGGTCAGGGCCGACCTCGCCCGTTGAGCGCAGTCTCCGACATCCCGATCGCGGACAGCGCGAAGCCGCCCAGAGCACGGCTGATCCGGCGCCCTGGGCGGCTTGGCGGAGTCGTCAGGAAGGCCGCACCACTCGCGCACCACTGACGGGTGCGTCCCCGCCCGGCCGGGAGCGGCCGATCTCGGTGCGCACGCGGTCGTCGAGCTTGCCCGCGAGTTCCTTCTGCCGCTTGGCCGTGGAGTGTTGGTAGATCATCGCGGCCCGGACCGAGGACTGGCCCATCCGGACCATGAGGTCCCTGGTACTGGCCCCGGTCTCGGCGAGCAGGGTGTTGCCGGTGTGCCTCAGATCGTAGAAGCGGAAGCCCTGCTCCATGCCGACCGTGGCCCGTGCCGCCCGCCATATACGGCCGAAGGTGGACCGGCGGAAGGGCGCCCCCTTCTCACCGACGAAGACCAGGCCATCGGGTTCCTTTTCCGCGTACCAGGCCATGTGGCGGCGCAGCTCGGTGTGGAGGAACTCGGGCAGGACCACTGTGCGCTTGCCGGCGGCCGACTTGGTCGGCCCGGTCGCGCGCTTGCCGCTGGTCAGCTCGGGAGAGGCCATGGTGATTTTCAGGGTGCCGTTCTCCAGGTCGACATCCGCGCGGCGCAGCTCGGCCAGTTCCTCCGGGCGGAGGGTGGCGAACGCTCCGAGGAAGACCATGAAGCGCCAGCGGAGGCCGATGGCCTCGGCGAGCGCGAATACCTGTTCCACGGTGGCGACCGGGCGCTCGTCGGCGTTCTCCTTGCCCGCGCCCGGGATACGGCAGGGGTTGCGGCGGATCGCCTCGTCGTCGACGGCGGTCTGGAGGATCGCCTTGAGCAGCCGGTAGGACTTCGCGACGGTCGTGGCACCGATACCGGTGTCCAGTCGCTCGGTGCGCCAGGTGCGAACCATGGGCGCGGTGATCTGGTCGAGATCGCGGTCACGGAAGGTCGGCAGGATGTGCAGCCGCAGCAGCCGCCGGTACAGCTCGTCCGTGGTCGGCATCAGTCCGCGCTCCTGTACCCAGCGCAGTGCGTAGCGATCGAAGTTGATCGCCCCGGCATCGGGGTCCATCCAGGTGCCACGGGTGAGGTCGGCTTCGATCTGGGAGAGCCAGACGCCCGCGTCGGTCTTGGTCTCGAAGGTCTCGGGCGACCGGTGGAGTCGGCCTGACAGGTCGCGGTAGCTGGCGGTCCAACGCCCGGAGCGGTACTGGCGTATCGCTCCGAACCGACGGCGGGTCGGTGCCTTCTTCCTCGCCATCAGACGGTCCTCCGCAGGCCGTTCCGGCGCGGGGTGATGCTGGGCACGGTGTTCGCTTGGATGTAGGAGTCCAGCGTGCTGCGGGCTATGCGCACATGCTTGCCCGCCTTGACGAAGGGGATACGGCGCTCGGCGATGAGCCGCCGGGGGAACCGTTCGGTCGTGCCGAGGACCTCGGCGACTTCGGCGACGGTCAGATAGCGCTCGGGCGCGCTGGAGGAAGACATGGGAGTCCTCACCGCCTGCGAGGGGCTGGCACCCCTGCGGCGTGATCGTGTGATGGGTGGTCATGAGGAAGCCGCCTGCCCCACGGCGCGCTAACACCGAGGCGAGACAGGTGGAGTTCCCGGGAGAGTCGTACTAGCGAGTGCCGTCCACGGAATGGATCTCGCCGTCCGTGTCGACGGTCAGGTCGAGGTAGTCCAGGTCTTCAGGGAGGACCGGGGGCTCGATTCCACGCTGGCGCAGTCTCGCGCGGAAGTCCTGCACATCGATGATGTATTGGCGGACGTAGTCGTCCAGCTTGGCCTGCATGTCCGCGTTGCGGGCACGCTGGGCCGGATCGCGCATCAAGCTGGTGCCGCGTCTGGTCTCCTCGGCGAAGGCGATGGCCTTCCGCAGGGAGTTGAGCCCAGCGGCATGGGAGCGGAGCTCGAAGATGATCTCGTCGACCGTGCCCGGCTCGGGCTCGTCGCCGATGAGCGTTTCGGCGGTGAACCAGGCCACCGCGTCCCAGATCGGCAGGGACTGCCCGGGAACCACCTCTGCGGCCCCGGCCGTCCCGATGGGCAGCAACAGCACGATCGGCGGAATGCCCAGCGCCCTGGCGAGCACGAAGATCTCCGCGATCTCCACGCTGGAACGACGTCCGTTCTCCAGGTTGGCGATCGCGGTACGCGGGATCTCGTAACCGAGGGCGGCGCAGGCGTCCGCGAGGCCCTGTGCGCTGAGCCCCCGCTCCTTGCGGTGGCGGCGCACGGTGTCGGCCACGTGACCCGTCAGCCGTCCCTGCCAGTCGTTCTGCGTCATACCTCTACGCTAGCTCGACGAACACACAAGATCAAGAGAATGTTGTGCGCCGTGAGCACAATACTCATCTCTCCATCAATCAACTTGTGCGCTTGACTGTGCGGGGCGGATGTGGTGATCATCCTGCTGGGCCCAAAAGAGTGGCCCCCGGTGTTAGCGCACCGAGGGCCGTGGACCCCAGCATGACCACCCATCAAGACGATCAACCGGAGTGCGGCCTGCCAGGGCCGTATGCACTCCGGAAAGGGAATCCATGCCCCAGCCTACGGCCATCGGGCCCGGCGACGCACCCCTGACCGCGTCCTTCCCCCACCCCCTGTCGGCACCGGGCGGCACCGGCTCGACATTGAACCCACCGCACAATCTGGATGCCGAGCTGGCTGTTCTGGGGTCGTGCCTTTTCGTCGGCGACACCGTCGATCGCGTCCGCCTCGTTCTGGAGCCGGGCGACTTCTACCGGCCCGCCCACACCACCATCTGGCACGCCCTGCTGGAGCTGCGGCGGCTGGAGGCACCGACCGACCCCATCGCCGTCTGTCATCAGCTGAAGCGCACTGGCGACCTCACTCGGGTGGGCGGTTCCCCGTACGTGCACGCCCTCGCGTCCCACGCCGCCGCAGGCTCGGGTGCCGAGTACTACGCCGACATCGTCCGGAAGGACGCCGACCTCCGCGCCATGCAGGCCATGGCGGTACGGCTCCTTCAGGGAGCGAGTGCGGAGGGCGCCGACCCCGATGAGGTCCGCGCCCTCATGAACCACTCGGTGCAGGAAGTCTCCGACCGCTCCCGGCGCAGCTCGGGCGGGCGGCTGGAGCGATACGCCGTGGACGGCTGGTCCTTCGTCACCGACACCGCGACCGACGCCACCCCCATCTGGGGTGAGCCGGGAAAAGCCGCGTGGGCGTCCGGGGAGAGCCTGATGCTCGTCGGACCGCCCGGAGTCGGGAAGTCCACCATCGCCCAGCAGATCGTCCTGAGCCGCCTCGGCCTGCTCTCCATGGTCCTGGATATGCCCGTACAGCCGGGTGAGAAGGTGCTCTACATCGCCGCCGACCGGCCCAGCCAGCTCGCGCGGGCCTTCTCCCGGATCGTGCGCCCTGCCGACGAGGCGATCCTGCGACGGAAGCTGGTCTTCTGGTCGGGCCCGCTGCCCGCGTCTCTCAACGCTGAGCCCCAGCTTCTCGCCGAGCTGGCCGCCCAGCACGGCGCGGACACCGTGGTGATCGACAGCCTGAAGGACGTGGTCGGCAAGCTCACCGACGACGAGGCCGGCCTCGCCTACAACAACGCCCGCCAGCAGCTCCTGCGCGACGGAGTCGAACTGCTGGAGCTGCACCACCAGCGCAAACAGGGCCAGGACACCCCGCGCAACCAGCGCCCCGTCCTCGACCAGGTCTACGGCTCGGCCTGGTTCACCGCCGGGGCCGGCAGTGTCCTCTTCCTGAGCGGCGCGGCGGGCGACCCGATCGTCCAGCTCCACCACCTCAAGACCGTCAACGGCGAGATCGGCCCCTTCCCCGTCGTCCACGACCACCCCCGGGGCACCTCGCGCGTCGACACCTCTCTCGACCCGCTCACCCTGCTGCGCCAAGCCACCACGGGCGGACTCACCGCCCGCCAGCTGGCCGAGCAGATCACCGGCGACCGCAACCCCAGGCCCGCCGACGTCGCCAAGGCCAGGCGGCGGCTCGAAGCCCTCGCCAAGAGCGGCCACGCAACGCAGGAGAGCGGTACCGGCGGCGGCGCGGGAGGCGGCCAGGCCAGCCGATGGCGGGCGACCGCGCGCCATATCAGCGTCGTCTCCTGACCCCCTGGGGCGCGTACACGCACCCGTACGCGCCCCGTCCCCCGCCGAGCGCCCACGCACCGCTCACAGCGCGTACGAATCCCGCAAAACAGCAGGTCAAACGCGTACGCACTGCTGTACGGCGCATCCGGCGCCCGCCGCTTACGCGCGGCCCCCTCCCTAAAGAGGGGGTCGCGTAAGCGCCCCGGCCCCGCCCACAGCCCGCACCACCCCGGAGCACACCCCCGCTATGCCCTCAGCAACACCCGGAACCAGCCTGATCCGCCTCGGCATCGCCCTCCTCGGCACCGTCGGATTCGCCCTCTCCTACGACGCCCTGCGCCGGATGGCCGCCGCCATGCACATCAGCGAACCGCTGACCTACCTCTTCCCCCTCGTGATCGACGGGTTCATCGCCATCGGCATCGGCGCCCTGCTCATCCTGCGCACCGCCCCACTGCGTTCCCGCCTATACGTGTGGATGCTCGTCGGCCTCGCCACCGCAACCAGCATCTGGGCCAACGCCCTGCACGCAGTCCGCATCAACCAGCAGACCCGCCATCCCGGCCTGCGACTCGACGACCTCACCGTCGGCGCGCTGTCCGCCATCGCGCCACTCGCCCTCGCCGGAGCCGTCCACCTCTACCTGATCGTCCAGCGGAGGCCCCTCGCTCAGGACGAGCGCGCCAGGGAACACCGCCATGGCGGACCCGCCACACGCCCTGGCAATGCGCCGCAGCGCCACCAGCCCACGGCACTGTCGGCAGACGGCTCAGGGGGGCCGCCCCGGGACACGACGACGCCCGCGACCACCGACGAGGCGCCCACCAAACCCGTGGGCCGACGGCCGAGCGTGCCCGACGCTGAACTGACCGCCGTCGTCCACGCCATGTCGGAGAAGCACGGCGGCCGGGTCTCACGCCCCGCCGTCGAGAAGGCGGTCCGGGAAAAGGGCTTCGCCGTCAGCAAGGACCGCGCGGAGGAGGCCGTCCGCAGTCTCCAAGCCAAGCAGGAGAGGACCGAAGCCGAAGCCGCCTAACCCTTCAACCCCACGGCACCACATCCAATGGACGCCGTCCGACGCACACCACGCTGGAGAGCCGACCCGTGCAAGACCCGCAGCGCGAACATACCGGTGGTCAGGCCGAGATGACCACGGCCTCAGCCAACAGCGCAGCAAGGTATGGCGTTGGACCGTCCAAGGGTCGGTCCAACGCGATCGTCTCCGCCCCGGGGGCGGCGGAGACGGTTGGGCACCAGGGGGTGCCCGAGGAGGAGAAGTCCGTCGCCGTCGCCGAACCGCTGCTCGTGCGTGCCGCTGACGAAGCCGCTCTCCGTCGCGTCGCCCGCCGCCGAACCCGTGAAGACGTCCAGCGCAAAGAGCGCGTCGACGTCCGCTACAGCATCGAAGAGAAGTGCAAGATCCTCGCCAAGGCCGCCTCGATGAACATCGCCGGTGCCCACCTGGTCGGTGCCTCGGTCATGGCCTACCTCGACGGTGAACTCACCCTTCCCGGCCAGCGCACCCCGCTCGACGACTACATCGACGAGCTGACCGCCTTCCGCACCGAGGTCGCCAAAATCGGCCACAACGTCAACCAGATTGCCCGCAAGCTCAACTCCGGCAGCCATCCACACCCCGGAGACGCCTCGACCCTGGCCCAGGCCGAACGGACCCTGACCACCGTCTGCACCGCTGTCCGCCAGATCGCGGCAGCCACGAACCAGGCCGCTATCGGGAAGGCGGCCGGATGATCGCGAAGATCAGCAGCGGGAAGAGCACCATGGGGCTGATCCGGTACCTGTTCGACACGAAGAAGGACAAGGACCACACCGACCCTCACCTGGTCACTTCCTGGGACGGCTTCGCCCCCGACCCCGGCCGCGCCGACGACTTCGACACCGCCCGCAAGCTCCTCGTCGCCGACCTCGACCTGAGGGTGAAGCAGGCTCGGCGCCTCGGCCGGGCACCCGAGCAGCACGTCTGGCACTGCTCCATCCGCGCCGCACCCGACGACCGAATCCTGACCGACGACGAATGGGCGGACATCGCCCGCCGCATCGTCCACGCCACCGGCATCGCCCCCGAAGGCGACCCGGACGGCTGCCGCTGGGTCGCCGTCCGCCATGCCCCCGACCACATCCACATCGCCGCCACCAAAGTCCGGGGCGACCTGCGCACCGCCCGCCACTGGAACAACTACCTCCACGCCGACCACGAACTCGCCACCATCGAAAAGGAATACGGCCTCCACCGCGTCATCCGCGGAGACCGCACCGCCGCCAAACGCCCCACCCGCGCCGAACAGGAGAAAGCCCGCCGCCACGGTCGGCAGACGACCACCCGCGAACAGCTGCGCACCGCCGTCCGCACGGTGGTCGCCGTCGCCACCAGCCCAGAGGAGTTCATCCGCGTGCTGACCGGCGTGGAGGGCGTCCTCCTTGAAGTACAGCGCTTCCCCTCAGGTGACGTACGCGGCTACAAGATCGCTCTCCAGGGCGACACCAACGCCCAGGGCGAACCCATCTGGTTCTCCGGCTCCAAACTCGCCCCCGACCTCTCCTATCCGCAGATCCGCCGACGCCTCGACGCCACCGAAGCACCATCGACCGGCCCGGCCGGAACCCACCGCAAGCCCGACGCATGGCACCAGGCCACCGCCGCGACCGACCGCATCCCCCACCGCCTCGACCAAGCCGACGACGGAACCGCCCAGGCTCACATCGCTGCCTTCGGTGAAGCGCTCGACGCCCTGCCCCTGGTCGCCCCCGCCGGCCTCCGCCCCCAGCTCCGCCAGGCCGCCACAGCCTTCGAACGGGCGACCCGATCTCGGATCCAAGCCCAGCACGACCAGGCCCGAGCCCTGCGTGGAGCCATCCGCGCCCTGCGGACCGCACCAGCCGGCGGCGACGGCAGCGGGCTGGCGATGTTCCTCGACATCGCTCTGGTCGCCGTCATCGCGACCATCCGCTGGCACCGGCTTCGCCACCACGACCAGCAAGTCGTAGCCGCCGAACAGGCCCTCGTCCATCTCCGAGCCGCCTACGGCCAGGCGGCCACCGCACCTCTCACCGCCCTGGCCACACGGCAGCCGCCGGCCAGCACCGTGGAACGGATGGCCCGGCACATCCGAGCGAGCGTTCCGGACCACAGCAAAGAGATCCTCACCGACCCCGCCTGGGCATCGCTGGCCACCGCGCTCTCCGAAGCCGAAAACTCCGGCCACGACCCCCGACGCCTCCTTCAGAACGCCGCCGACCAGCGCACGCTGGACGACGCTCACTCCCCCGCAGAAGTACTCACCTGGCAGATCCACCGACTCGCCCACCGGCCACCACCCAGCACCCGTGCCCTCGCCGCCCAAGCACGCTCAACCACAGCACCAAGGCCGATGGCAAAGCACCAGACCGAGCCTGCCCCGGCAACGCCACTGAGCCCAACGACACGGTCCGGTCCACGCCGATAGCCTCTGGGGACCACCCCAACCACACGGGGGCACGTGGCTCAGCAGATCACTGCGGAGCTTCAAGCGGACCGACCGCTCGATCGCTCCCAGAGGCCTGCTCCGGGCCGACGGCGATGCCGCGTACTCACCACCTCGTACTGCCTCCTGTCTGTTCCTCCCGCCGGGATTCCGACGGGAGGCTGACGCCTGGTGGAAGATCGAGCGGCCGGACATACCGCGCCCAGCCGCTCATGGAGTGAGCGAGGAGTCGTGCGGAAATCAGGTCTACCGTCGGACCTGCACCAGGGCATGAGTGCCGCTCGTGCGCCAAGCCCTCCCGGACCCTTCCAGAGCATCCAGCGTCTTCTGCTCCAGCCCCACGATGACGTCGGACTTCAGGGTACGGAGCGCCGCTACAGCCCCGGGGAAGTACGCCGTGAGGTCCGCGAATCGCGTCCTCGCGTCCCACCTCTGGTCGCCGACGAGCCTACGGTAGTTGAGATCGCCCTTCAGGATGGTCAGGGTGACGGCCGCGAACTCCTCGCGCAGATCGTCCGGCATCTCCGCGTACGGCAGCGGCGCGCAGAAGAACGGGTGGGTGCGGATCTCCACGTGGCCTGTCGCCACGGCCTCCCAGAGACGGTTGCCGATCCGGCCGGCCTCTCCAGGTGCCTCGGTGAGGCGGCGGAGGCAGTCGACGGCGTCCGCCGTCATCGCGTCGGACACGTAGTACGGAGAGGGCTTGACGTGGAGCACGACCCGCTTGGCGTGCCGGTGCACGAGAAGATGGTCAATGAGGATCAGGTCCGGGATCAACTCTCGCCCCGCGTTGTCCGCCACCACAGCGACAGTGGAACCGGCTCCAGCAGGCAGAAGCCGCCACAGCACGGCAGCATCATCGGCGACCAAGCCGTCGGTAGCATCTCCGGGCGCCGGATCCCCCTCCGTGACACGGAAGCCCAGGTCAGCGCGGTTGCCCCAGAGCGAGGCGTGGAGCAGGGCCGTGGCCCTCTCCTCAGCCGAAACGTCGGCGAGTGCGTCCAGCGCCCCGAGTTCCTCGTCCACCACCGCAGTACGCAGTTCCGCCTGCTTGAAGGGGGCGAAGGGATCGACACCCTGCCACGGGCCCGTACCGAAGTACTCGACGGCCCCGAGGAGCCTGCGGTAGAAGTAGCTCTCCGCCCACAGGAACGGAGCGTCGAACCACGGCCGCCCGAAGTGCCCCCGCCCCCATTCCGCCCACTGCCCGTGATCGTGCGCCGAAGGGGCGAGCGGTTCGACGACACCGTTGGTGATCTCGTCCAACAGGGCATCGAGGGCCGCGTGCTGTCGGCGGCCGTACGGGAAGGCATCCCGTACCTGCTGGATCAGGGCCGGATGGCGTTTGGCCAGGACTCCCCAGGCGAACGAGCCGGTCTCGTCGCTCAGGATGACCGACGAGCCGGATTCGTCCGCCGGGCCGGAATCACGGTCGGCCCCTTCGTCCGAAGTGCGGGAAGTGTTCTCTGGCATAGTGTCCAAGCCCTTCGCTTATCGCTCATGAATCCTTGATCTCCAGGGCTACGACCCCCGCCGCGCTGCCAACCAGCACCTCGCCCGTACCGGCTTCGAAGGCCGCACAGTGCAAGGAGGCATCCACCCTGACCTTGGCGATCTGGCGCTGCTCACTGAGCGACCACAGGCGCACGGTCCCGTCCGCCGCAGCCGACACCAAGCGGTCCTCGTCGCCGACGAAGCCGAGCATGAGGATGCGTCCGGTGTGCCCGGAGAGGTGAGAGGTGAACCTGTCCGTACCCAGGTGTCGCACCGCGATATCACCGGTTCCCGCCCCGACCGCCACGCGATGCCCCGGTCCATCCACAGTGACGGCACGGGCCCACCCATTGGGGCTGGAGAAGCGGCCTCTGAACTCGCCGGTGGGGGCGTGCCACACACGTACAGAACCGTCACCGCCACATGCGGCAAGGAGGTCTCCGCTGTCGTCGAAGGCCAACGAGCGCAGTCGACCGGCATGGACATCCTGGCCCCACAGCAGTGCCCCTGTGGAGAAGTCCCAACACCGGATGTGTCCGTCGCCTGTACTCGCGGCAAGGCGCGGTGCCGAACGGGCCATTGCCACGGCCCACGTACGCGAGGTGTCCTGATTCAGGGTGAGTGACCATGTCGCGTCGAGCAGCGACCACACTCTGACCGCCCCGTCGCCACACGCAGCCGCGATGTGCTCCATGCCACCGGCCAGGGACCAGACGCGCCCATGGGCCGCCGCAAGCCTCCGGCTGACCGTCCCGGTCGAGGTATCGATGATGCCGACGCCACCGGCTCCATCGCCGACCGCAGCAGTACGGCCGTCGGCGGCGAACTGTGTGGACCACACGGTGTTCGAACCGCTGGCCAGCGTACTGAGCCTGCTTTTTCCCACGGTCCAGACACGAACAGCGCCGTCCTCGCATCCCGCGATCACGGTGCGGCCGCCGGTTCTGGCAAGTGAGCGCACCCAGTCGACACCCGGCGGCGGCTGGGTCTCGCCCGCTGGGCCTTCCGCCGCGAACGCCTGGATTCTCGGCTCCTCGGTGGCGGCGACGATGATGTCGGCGTGCGGAGTCAGAGCGACGGCGCGCACGCGTGCCTTGAGACCAGCGATCCGGCGAACGAGCGTGAGTCGTCCTTCCGCCGTGTCCCACACGATGACGGAGCGGTCTCCTGATCCGGAGACCAGGACAGAGGATTCGGGCGCGAAGGCCACGGAGCGTACCCAGCCCCGGTGAGCCGCGTGTTCGTCCAGGAGACGGCCTGTACGAAGATCGAAGAGGCGGACGAACTCGTCCTCGCCGGCCACGGCCACAAACGAGTGGGAGTCTCCTCCGACCGCCACGGACCAGACGGGAGTGCCAACCGTGCGCATCGAACGCACGAGCACCAGTCTGTCCGTGTCCCACACATGCACAGCTCCGTCCTCGGCTCCGGAGATCAGGGTGGGTCCGGAGGGGGAGAAGGCGAGGCTCCGCACGCGGCGATTGTGCCCAGGCAGCACCCCGATGGGGTCCCCGGTGTCCGTACGCCACAACCGGATCGCCCCGTCGTCTCCCGCCGACGCGAGGACCAGGCCATCCGCGGAGAGCACGGTGGCGAACACCCACCCCGTGTGGGCATGGTGGGCTCGGAGCAATCGGCCGGTGCTGACGTTCCACAACCTGACCACTCCGTCCTCGCCGCCCGACACCACCAGGTCACGGGCAGCGGAGACGCTGACGACCGCGCCGATATGGCCGGGTGCCGACGCTTCCGTGCTGTCGCTCTCGGGCGGCAGCAGCCACTTCGGGGTGAACACGGCCTCCGCACCGATGGCACGATCGACGGTTCGGGTGGCCGCGGTCAGAGGAGAGCGCCGCAACACGATGGAGAGCGTCGAGGCGATGTCTGCCGGGCTTTCCACTCCGCTCAGCAGGTATCCGGCACCGGTCAGGGCACGGGCGATCAGCCACTCCTGGTGCTGAGGATGGCCGGAGCCGGGCTGGCCGGACAGAGCGTCCAGCACAGCGGCGTCCCTGGTCAGGGCCTGATGTCCGACAAGACCGACCTTGCGTATGACGTAGGCCGGAGAGGCCAGAAGACTGACGAGTTCGGCGTCGAGGCCAGCTTCACGCAGGTGGTAGGGAAGATGTCGCCAGAGGTAGCCCTCGGTTCCGTCCAGCGTGGTCCACGCGCCCTCGGTGCTCCGCCGGTACGCGTCGGTCAGGGACTGATGAAGAGCCGCCCAGCGGTCGCCGATCAGATGCCGCAGATATGACCGGAACACATCGTGCAGGACAATGGCGTTCCGGTCGGCGAGATATGCGCTGATCAGGGAGCGGTCGGACAGCAGTCGGCAGAACTGCCGCACGACGTGAGGCGCCCACCCGTGTGCGGTCTGCCACCAGTGGGTGAGTACCGACATGGGGATCGGCACCGACGGGGGAAAGACCGCGAGCGAAAGATACCGATCCCGGAGGTCCGAGTGCCCGGCGATCGAGACGCTCTCCTCGAGACTGCGGAGGCTGGACGAGAGTGCCTGCCCCATGGCGTTCTTCCGCTGGTCCGAGTCCCAGACATCGAATGCCTGGGGGCCGTACGCGCGGATCGTCGCGCTTGTCTCCGCGACCACACGGCCGGCCGGGACGCCGGAGACGACTTCCTGTGAGACATTCGCTCCGACGATCGACGCCAGCAGGGGCCATCCACCGCACACGTCGGCAAGCCGCGCAGATTCGGTCTCGTCCAAGGTGCCGACGGTGCGGATGAGCAGTTCCCTGACCTCGCCCGGTGCCATGGGTCCCAGCTGCACCACCCGGGCGGCGCTGGGGCATACGCGCACGTTCCGCGTGGTGACGAGCCGCACACAGTCCTCCCCGCCCAGAAGGAAGGGGCTGAGGTCGGCCGCGGACCAAACGTTGTCGACGACAAGAAGAGCACGCCGGCCCTGGAGCAGACGGGCCAGGTGAAAACCGGCCTGCTCGGGATCCGTGAGGGACGGCCGGTTGCCGTCCAGATGAACGCACAGATCAGAGATCAGTTCGACGACCCGTGCCGCTGTGCACCCCTCGCCCGTCTCCGCCCAGAGGATCTCCGAGAAGGAATTCCGTATACGAGGGTCGTCGCATATCTGCGTCGCCAACGTCGTCTTCCCGAACCCGCCGGGACCGCACAGGGCGACTGCGGCGGTACTGGCGTCCGCAGACGCCTCCCGCAGAACGGAGACGAGCCTCTCAAAATCATCTGACCTGTGCACCAAGCCGGGCTCCGGGACGGGAATGGGGAAGTAGTGATCCGGTGTGGGCGCGTCGGAAGGAGTGGGAGCACCGACAGAATCCCAGAAGCGCCGCTGTACCTCCGCGTCGCTTCGCTCCAGCGCTGTATCCAATAACGCCTGGGAATCCGGAACGAGAACGATTTTCTCCCCCCGGGCCTCCCAGTTGGACACCGTCCGGCCGCTGACGCCGAGGTAGGCGGCGAAGCGACGCACACTCCGACGCGTCGCGAGTCGCAGAGCACGCGCCTCCCTTCCGGTCCAGCGCTGCACTGTGGCCACCGAGGCTCCTTCGACCGACACCAACGACGGTAACAGCGTAGGGCGGTCTGACCAGCGG
The DNA here is from genome assembly GCF_044456085.1 of Streptomyces sp. NPDC051018. Lineage (NCBI taxonomy): Bacteria > Bacillati > Actinomycetota > Actinomycetes > Kitasatosporales > Streptomycetaceae > Streptomyces > Streptomyces sp. NPDC051018. Next base: position 10,854 of record NZ_JBITFN010000012.1, on the reverse strand, counting down.
CGTAGGGCCTTCGCTGCGACAGGAGTTCAGCACGGGTTCAGCACCTGGGGTGCCTCGGCGGGCCCGAGCCCAGGGATTGGCGACCACTCATGTGCGCGATGGCGCTGCCACGCGAGTGCGACACAACGGCAGCCCGCTGTCCGGCATGCCACGGCAGTCTCCTCACCACGGAGCACGACCGCTCCGCATGGTTACGGAAGGGTGGTCACCGAGTGACCGGGACGACAGAGCGGCATGGCGACACAGGTAAGTGGTCTGAGCACCAGATCGCGTACTACCGAGCGCGAGCCGCCGAGTACGACATCGCTTACAGCGAGCGCATGCACATGCCCCGCCTCGCGAACGCCTTGGACGGGCTGCCGATCCACGGTGATGTGCTGGAACTGGCGTGCGGTACGGGCCAGTGGACCCGGCTGATCTCCGACCGTGCTCGTAGCCTGACCGCGCTGGACGCCGCGCCGGAGATGCTGTCCGTGGCACGTGAGCGGTTGCACGGGACACCGACCCGCTTCCTTGAGGCGGACGTATTCGGCTGGGAGCCGGATCGCCGGTACGACACCGTCTTCTTCGCCTTCTGGCTGAGCCATGTGCCGCCGGTGGAGATGGAGGCATTCTGGGACCTGCTGAGGTGGGCGCTGGCACCGGGCGGCCGGGTGGTGTTCCTCGACGACGCACCCGCAAAGGCGGAGATCGAGGAGGTTGTCGGCGAGGCCCAGGTGCCCACGGTGCGCCGCAAGCTCGCCGACGGGTCCCACCACCTGGCAGTGAAGGTACTGCGGGACTCCGCCGACCTCACGTCGCAGCTGCGTGACCTGGAATGGGAAGCCCGGATCGAGCCGGTCGACCGCTTCCACATCGCTGGTGTCGCCCGCCCCCGGCCCAGCGAATGACGGACATCAACGGGTACCCGACCCGGTCGAGCGTCCGCGCCGGCGAAGTGCTCCGGCTGCATATCGCCACATCCGCCCCGCGCTGCCACGTGAATTTCTACCGCTGGGGCGCGGTGCCTCACCACGCGGGGCACGTCGAGTGGCCCGGCCGCGTCGCGGAGCCGGGCACGTTCGACGCGGACTGGCGGTGGCCCGCCTATGAGTTCCTCGTACCCCCCGAGTGGAGGTCCGGGGTCTACATCGCGACGCTGAGCACGGAGCCGCTATCGGGCATACCGCCGCTGGACTCCCGTGGGGCTCGGATCCTCTTCGTCGTCACACCGTCGGCTCCGTCCGGCCGCAGGGTCCTCTTCAAGATCCCGACCTTCACGTACCACGCCTACAACACAGCGGGGGGAGGCAGTCTCTACAGCGCCGCCGGCGTCAGCATGCTCCGACCCGGAGGCGGTGCCGGCGGCCCCGTCAAGGGTCTGCCCGACCCGTACGACGCCGCCTCGCCGCGGCAGACGTTCGCCCACTGGGACGCCCCCTTCATCAGGTGGATGGAGGAGAACCGGATCGAAAGCGACTACTGCACCGATCTGGACCTTCATGAAGACCGACACCTTCATGACGGATACCGCCTCCTGGTCGCCGCCGGTCACGACGAGTACTGGAGCACCGAGATACGCCGAAACGTCACCGCGTTTCGGGACGGCGGGGGCAACATCGCCAACTTCGGTGCCAATAGCTGCTGGTGGCGAGTGCGCGTGGCCCCTGACGGGTCCGGCCTGCACTGCGACAAGTTCCCGCCCGGAGCCCCCGCCGGAACGGATCCTGACAGCTCGCACGGCTGCCCGGATCACTGGTGGGAGTCGGAGCCCGAGAACTCCCTCCTCGGCGTGAGCTACCGCAACGGCGGCGGCCACTGGGACGGGCCGCGTACTCAACTCGGCTTCACCGTCACGGACACGGACCACTGGCTCTTCTCCGGCACGAGCCTGCGGACGGGCGACATCATCGGCCGCGAAGGCTCGCTGGTCGGCTACGAATGCGACGGGGCGGCGTACGAGCTCACCGCATCCGGACGACCTCGTCCGACAGGCCAGGACGGGACACCGAAGGACTTCGAGATCCTCGGCATCGCCTCGCTGCCTTCCGACTGGAACTTCGCTGCTCGGGAGATGGTGGACAGCCCGCGGGCCGCGACGCTCGGCCTCTATACGGCGAACGGCACCGTCTTCACCGCCGCCACGACCGACTGGGCCCGTCTGCTGACCACCGATGCGCAGGTCGCGGCCATCACCCGCAACGTCCTCACTCGTCTCTCCCGACCGAAAGGATGATCTTGTCCGGAAACATACGTCCACTCAGTGTGATCATCGGTGTCAACGGCATCGGTATGGGGCACTCCGTCAGGCAGAGCGTGATCGCTCAGTATCTCCGCGACCGCGGGCACTCGGTACGCATCGTCACCAACGGTTCCGCCCGCGTGGAGTACTTCCGCGACCTCGGCTTCCCCGCGTGGGACGGATGGATGCCGACACTCCTCGCCCGCGCGGACCGTATACACGCGAGGGACGCCGTCCGCACGAACCTCTTGCAGGTCCCCGTTGGCCTCGCCAAGCACATGCGGCTACGCCGGATCATCCGCGAGACGGGTATCCCCGACGCGTTCATCACCGATTACGAGCCCAACATTCCTCGGCTGGCCTACCACTTCGACAGGCCGCTGATCTCCGTTGACCAGCAGAGCAAGTACCGACACCTCGACCTGCCAGCTGTCGGTACTTACGCCCGGACCGCCGATGAGCAGCGCCTCCGCCACTTCGCGCCCCGCGTCGACCGGTCCTTCATCTGCTCGTACGTCCCGCTGGCACCAAACGACCGAAAGGTGGAGTTCATCGCCCCGGTCATCCCCGACTCAGTGCGCTCCACGCCGGTCACCACCGAGCCCGTCGCCACAGCCTACTTCTCGCGCTACTTCGACCACGGACCCGAGAAATCCGTCCGAAACCTGATCGCCGTCTTCCGCCAGTACGTACCGGGCCGTGCCCTGCGGATCTACGTACAGCCGGCAGAGGCCGAAGGGTTGCGCCAGTACGCCTACGGCAAGATCGAGATCCGCCTCTTCGACCGTGCGGCGTTCATCAAAGATATGGCGCGATCCGAGGGCGTCTTCTCCAACGCCGGTTTCAACCTCATCAGCGAAGCCTTCGTCCTCGGCAAGCCGGTCCATCTGATCCCCTTGCCCACGTACGACCAGCACTGGTGCGCCAAGGTCGTCCATGAGGCGGAACTGGGCACATCAGCCCCCCGCGTCGACGGCGGAGCAGTGCTCGACTTCCTGAACAGGAGCCGTGAGCTCCGCTCGAATGTCGTACGCCACCGAAGCGAGTACCTCACAGTCGACCCACGGGAACGGATCGCCTCGTACCTGGAGAATCTGCCCGCAGTCAGCTCGCCGGCCCTCGCGTCGTCCACTCGGTAGGCACCATGGGAACGTCACCGCTCGCCGCTTACCTGCACACTGCCATAACCGTCGCCGCTGTAGCAGTCTGCTACCGATTCGTGGTCTCGCCCGCAGTACGGGGCGTCGCACGCCGGCCTACCGCGGTGATCCTCATCGTGGGCGTCCCGCCCGCAGTGCTGACCGCTTTCCTTCCGTCGCCCGAGTCGGGGCCGGGGACAATCCGGTGGTTCGCCATGTTCGTGATCGCGCTGCTCACCTGGCAGGGCGCGACAAGCGACTACGACGTGACGGAGCCCATCGGGCCGCAGCGCCTGGACAAGCAGCTCCTCCTGCTCCTCGGCGCCGCCGCTTGTTTCTGGCCCCCAGCTCTCCTGGCCTGGATGGGGGTGTACTGCGGCAGGCTCCGAGGCTGGAAGCACCACGCGATGATGCCATTGCGCCTGCTCAAGGCGTACCTCGCCTGGTTCCTCGTGACGGCGTTCTTCGAGGCCTCGAGTTCCGCAGCTGCACTGGTTCTCGTACTCGGCTGCGTCTCGTTCTCCCACTACGTGAAGCCGGCGTGGAGCAAAGCCCGGCTCGGGCCGCGCCCCTGGTCATGGGCCTGGCACAACCGCACGCACTACCTTATGGCTTCGGCATACGCCTGGGGCTGGGCACGCTTCCTGCGCCCCGAGACCGTGTCCCGCGTGTTGCACCGCGCACGTGGCCTGGATCGCCCAGTCAACGTCCTCACCATGATGACGGAAGCAGTCGGTCTGATCGCGTTCCTCGATCGCCGTCTTCTGATCGCGGCCCTCGCAGCAACGGCACTCTTCAATGTTGCCGTCGTCCTCGCCTCGGGCATCCTCTTCTGGGAGAACATCAGCGCCAACATCGCCCTCGCGATCACCGTGGGACTACTTCCCGACGCTGCATACAGCACGGCCTTCGGCTGGCCGGCCGTATTGCTGGCACTCGTGATGTTCATACTCAGCGCCGCAGATCTGCTGTGGCAGCCCTGGCACCTGGGGTGGTGGGACTCCCCGTTCACCGCCCGTATCCACTGGCAGGTGGAGACCGCGTCCGGCAGACGGATGGGCCTCTACAACGACTTCATGTGCCCGTACGAGCGGGAGTTCGGCCGTGTCCTGGGCTACTTCCTGACCAGCGAACCCGTCCTCCACGACCACCTCGGCATCGTCTGGGACCGGAAGCTCCGCGACCTCATCCTCCAGGCGGACGGGGCCCCGGAGAGGCTTCGCCATCTCAAAGAGACCTACGGCCGCGTATGGAAGGACGAACAGCAGGCGAACGAGCACTTCGTCTTCCTGACCACCATGTTCAGCTGCCTCAACCGTGGTGCGCGGAAAGGCCCCTTGCCTTGGTGGTTGCGCCGGCTCAAAGCGCCCGGCGGCCAGCTCTACCAGTGGGGCGACCTCCCTCCCTACCGCGGCCACGAACCCGTCCGCCGCATCACCATCCGATACGAGGAGCGCTGCTACCGCCCGTCGACCGGCGACTTCGTCCGGCTCACCAACCACGTCGTACACGAGATCGACCTCCTCTGACCCGGACCCGACCGCAGGAGCACCTCATGCGCAAGATCTTCATCGACTGCGGCACCAACCTCGGAGTCGTACTGAACCGCTTCATGCACGAGCTTCCCGATCACGACTTCTACGCCTTCGAGCCGAACCCCGAGCTGCTCCCTTCCATCCGCCAGTACGTCGAACAGGCCCATCACCCCGCCCGTGTCGAGGTCTCCCAGAGCGCGGTGTGGACCCATGACGGAACGATCGAACTCTTCCTCGGCCACCACGAGAGCTCCACCGTGATGCCCGGCAAGCGCGTGCCGCCCGTGTACGACCAGCAGATCGACTACAGCGCACCAGTACCGGTGCCCGCCATCGACTTCAGCACCTGGCTACGACGGACCATCCGTCCCGACGATCACGTCGTCGTGAAGATGGACATCGAAGGCGCTGAGTACCCCGTACTGACCAAGCTGCTCGACGACGGAACGATCAACCTCATATCGGTCCTCTACATCGAGTGGCACCACGACCGGTTCCCCGCCATGAGCCGTGCCGAGCACGACCAGGTCGCCACAGCGGTCTCCGCCCGTGTCGACGTCCGCGACTGGGACTGACCCGAGAAAGGACGCACGTCATGCACACCAAGTACATCTACCTGATCAAGCACGGCGAGACCGAGGAGAACCTGCGGGGCATCCACCAGGGCCAGGCAGTCGGCGGCAGGCTCAGCGAGCGGGGCAGAGACGACATCCGCATCGTCGGCAGCGCCCTCGCAGCAGCCGGGATCAGCGCGGACCAGATGCTCGTCAGCCCGATGTCCCGCTGCCGTGAGTCGGTCACGCTGCTGGCCGCGGCGCTCAGTCCGGCCGACGTACGTGTGGACAGGCGCCTGGCAGCCAAGAACAGCGGCTACCTCGGCGGTCGGCCCAGGGAACTCGCCGCCGATGAGGCGGCACGACACGGCACGCCCATCCACCAGCTCCGCACGCCGGGTGGTGAGTCGTCGGAGGACGTACAGACCCGCTATGTGGACCTGTGGAACGAGGTCCGCACCGGACCACACCGTACGACCGCCCTCGTCGGGCACGGTGGGGGCATCGCCTGTCTGCTGCTGTGGCTGACGGGAAACGGCTTTGAGCAATACCTCCAGCACGTCCCCGGATCAGCTGGTGTCACATGGGTCGAGGCAGACGGCACGGCCTCCCGCATCCGGCTGATGAACGTGCCGCCCGCGAATCTACCCGGCTTCCTCGATGCCCGTACCGCCCGATGAAAGCGCGGACGGTACGGGCCCGGGGGACACGGTCAAGCGTCCGGGGCACTGCCGAATCGCGCACGGTAGGACTCCAGATCCTCGTCCGTAATCTTCGCGAAAAGCACCGGCGGTACGGTGAACGCGGTTCCGGCCGGTACAGCATCCAGGGCCTTGGCCTGCTCGGCCGTCACCCAGGTCGCGGTGTCACTTTCCAGCGCGAAGGCACCCCGCATGGCGGCGGCCGTGGCCGGAATGAACGGCTCCGAGACAATCGCGTACAGATGGATCAGGTTCATCGCGGTGCGCAGCGTCAGCGCGGCGCCGTCCGGGTCGGTCTTGATCTCCATCCAGGGAGCCTTCTCCTCAAGGTAGGAGTTGCCCGCGGACCACAGGGCGCGCAGTGCGGCGGCGGCCTTGCGGAACTGGAGCGCTTCCATGTGCTCCTCGTAATCGGCGAGCAGCCGTGCGATCTCCTCGCCCAGCTTCACCTCCGCCTCACCGGCGGCACGCCCAGCCGGGACCTCGTCGCCGAACCGCTTGCGGGAGAAGGACAGCACACGGTTGACGAAGTTGCCGAGGGTATCGGCCAGGTCCTTGTTGACGGTGGCGGTGAAGTGCTCCCAGGTGAAAGACGAGTCGTCCGACTCAGGGGCGTTGGCGATCAGGAAGTAGCGCCAGTAGTCGGCGGGGTGGATCTCCAGGGCCGCGTCCGTGAAGACTCCGCGCTTCTGAGAGGTCGAGAACTTTCCGCCGTAGTACGTCAGCCAGTTGAAGCCCTTGACGACGTCGACCTTCTTCCACGGCTCCCGCACGCCCAGCTCGGTGGCCGGGAACATCACGGTGTGGAACGGGACGTTGTCCTTCGCCATGAACTGCGTGTAGCGGACGGTGTCATCGGCCGCGTACCACCAAGACTTCCAATCGCGGGTCTCGCCGTCCGGGGTGGCGTCCGACCACTCCTTCGTCGCAGCGATGTACTCGATCGGTGCGTCGAACCAGACGTAGAAGACCTTGCCCTCGGCCGCGAGGTCCGGCCAGGTATCGGCGGGAACAGGGACGCCCCAGTCAAGGTCGCGAGTGATCGCGCGGTCGTGCAGGCCCTCGGTCAGCCACTTGCGGGCGATGGAGGTGGACAGCTGCGGCCACTGCGCGCTAACGGAGTCGATCCACTCCTCGACCTCCTGCTGAAGCTTGGACTGGAGCAGGAACAGGTGCGTGGTTTCGCGGACCTCCAGGTCCGTGGAACCGCTGATCGCCGAGCGCGGGTCGAGGAGATCGGTCGGGTCAAGGACGCGGGTGCAGTTCTCGCACTGGTCGCCACGGGCTTTGTCATAGCCGCAGTGCGGGCAGGTGCCTACGACGTACCGGTCCGGCAGGAAGCGGCCGTCGGCAGGCGAGTACACCTGCCGGATGGCGCGCTCCTCGATGAAGCCGTTCTCGTGCAGCTTGCGTGCGAAGTGCTGGGTGATCTCGGCGTTCTGCTGCGAGGAGCTCCGACCGAAGTAGTCGAAGGCCAGCTCGAAGCCGTCGTACACGGCTCTCTGCGCAACGTGGGCCTGCGCACAGAACTCCGCGACGGAGAGTCCGGCCTCCTTGGCGGCCAGCTCAGCCGGGGTGCCGTGCTCGTCGGTGGCGCAGATGTAGAGGACGTCGTGACCGCGCTGGCGGAGGTACCGGGAGTACACATCCGCCGGAAGCATCGACCCGACCATGTTGCCCAGGTGCTTGATCCCGTTGATGTAGGGAAGCGCGCTGGTGATCAGGTGTCGAGCCATCCTCGGATGCTCCATTTCGTACGTACGGCGCCGGCGGCAGTGCCACGGCGGGCCCAAGTCGGGAAGCTACAGCCAGCGCGATCACCTGGATCACACCTCACCGTGACGCACAGTGACGATTCGAGTCTGCAAGTCCACGCCATCGTATCGAACCGGGGCTCGCGCCATCCCACGGGTTTTCCGGCCGACCCGGGCAGCGGAGAAAGACACTCGGCCGTTCGAGACAGGCGGCCAAGCGAGTCTCGAACGGCCGAGGCGCTCCCCATCTTAGAGCCGCCGACCCGTCACAGGTCCGCCCGCCGCACGCATCCGCGCGCTCACTCAACGAGGTTGAAAGCATGATCGAGAAGCATGGCGCCCAACGGCTCCGCGTAGTCGTCGTGGGACAGGGGTATGTCGGGCTGCCTCTCGCGGTGAGGGCCGCCGAGGTCGGGCACCAGGTCGTCGGCTTCGACGTGGACGCGCAGCGAGTCAAACGGCTCATGCTCGGAGAGTCCTATGTCGAGGACATCAGCGACGCGCGTCTGGCGCCGCTCCTCGCCACCGGTGCCTATCGGCCCACTGCCGATCCGTCCGAGTGCGAGGGATTCGACATAGCGGTCGTCGCGGTGCCCACGCCGCTCCGCGACGGAGCTCCGGACCTTTCACATGTCGAGGACTCGGCTCTACTGCTCGGCCACCACCTCGCGCGCGGGGCGACCGTCGTCCTGGAGTCGACCACGTACCCCGGCACCACAGAGGAGGTCTTCGGGCCTCTCCTCGAACGCACCTCCGGTCTGACCGCCGGCTCCGATTTCCACCTGGGCTACAGCCCTGAACGCATCGATCCGGGCAACCACACATGGAGGCTGGAGAACACCCCGAAGATCATCTCTGGAATCGACGAGGCGTCCAGGGAAACGATCCGGCGCTTCTATGCCTCCCTCGTCGACAGGGTCGTCCCAGTGGCCTGCTGCAAGGAAGCGGAACTGGCGAAACTGCTGGAGAACACCTTCCGGCACGTGAACATCGCGCTCGCCAATGAGCTGTCGATCTTCGCCCATGAGTTGGGCATCGATGTCTGGGCGGCCATCGACGCGGCCTCCACCAAGCCGTTCGGCTTCATGCGCTTCACCCCGGGACCTGGAGTCGGAGGCCACTGCCTCCCCATAGACCCCTCGTATCTGTCCTGGCGGGTCCAGCGAACCGTGGGCCGGAATTTCCGCTTCGTCGAGCTCGCCAACGATGTCAACAACCACATGCCCGACTATGTGGTCCGGAGACTGATTGAGGGGCTCAACAAACGCAAGAAGCCCGTCAACGGTTCCCGGGTGCTACTGCTCGGCCTCGCGTACAAGGCCAACACCGGGGACGCTCGGGAGACTCCGGCGGCACGGATCGCGGAGCTGCTCATCGGCATGGGAGCGGAGGTCCAGGCCGCCGACCCCCACGTCAGCGACGACGCCCACCCTCGCGCCGACGGCCTGGCGAACATCAAGCGGGTCGAGGTCACTCCCACCGGCCTCGCGGCAGCCGATGCCGTCGTCGTCCTCGCCGACCACGACGCCTTCGACTATCCCCTGATCGCCGCGTACGCCCCCTACATCCTCGACTGCCGCCGTCGGCTCGCCGACGCCCATGTCGACTCTCTCTGAAAGGAGGGCCGCATGAAGATCGCGATCACCGGTGGTGCCGGATTCATCGGCAGCAATCTCACCCGGGTCCTCACCGAGCAGCCCAAGATCACCCGAATCCAGGTGATCGACAACCTGTCCACTGGCTCCAAGACGAGCATCGCCGGTCTCGGCATCGACTTTTTCGAGGGCGACATCCAGGACGCCAGCCTCCTGGATCAGGTGTTCCGCGGCGCGGACGCCGTCGTCCACCTGGCCGCACTGCCCTCCGTGCCGCGTTCAATACGAGACCCCCTGGCCAGCCACCAGGCCAACGCGACCGGAACCCTCCAAGTCCTCGAAGCCGCACGCCGCGCGGGCGGCCTGCATGTGATCGCCGCCTCCTCGTCCTCCGTCTATGGCGCGAACCCACGCCTGCCGAAGCACGAAGATCTCACCACGGCCCCGATGAGCCCGTACGCGGTGACCAAGCTCGCCACGGAGGCATATCTGGGCGCCTATCACCACAGCTTCGATCTGCCGGTGCTGCCCTTCCGTTTCTTCAACGTCTACGGGCCCGGCCAGCGCGCCGACCACGCCTACGCGGCGGTGATCCCGAAGTGGATCAGCGCCGCACTCGACGGCCGACCTGTGACCGTGCACGGCGACGGCACCCAGACGCGCGACTTCACCTATGTGGGCACCGTCTGCCGTGTCCTCACCGCGGCCCTCCTCCACCGAATCGTCGAGCCCCGCCCTGTGAACCTGGCCCTCGGGACCCGCGTATCCCTGCTGGAGCTGATCCCAGAGATCGCAACCGCGACTGGTCGCGTCGTCCACCGGGAGTACGTGACCGCTCGCGCCGGAGATGTCGCGCACTCCCAGGCGGACAGCAGCCGCCTACGGGCTCTCTTCCCGACGGTGGCACCGGTAGCACTGGAGGACGGGGTCTCCGCGACAGTGGACTGGTTTCGTACCTCGGTCATGAGTGTGGCTCCGAACTGAATCTACCGAGGGGAGTGAAACCCGAAGGCCGGGCGATCGCACCGGTCACCCGGCCTTCGGCCATTTGCGCGCGGAGTCCCCGTCAGGAGTGTGCTGCTGACAGCTCATGGGAGCCATGTGGGAGCCAGCTCCCGGACGCGGGCAGCCCCAGTGCGGGGGGGGGGGGGGGGGGGGGGGGGGGGGGGGGGGGGGGGGGGGGGGGGCGGGGGGGGGGGGGGGGGGGGGGGGGGGGGGGGGGGGGGGGGGGGGGGGGGGGTTGGCCGGGGGGGGGGGGGGGGGGGGGGGGGGGGGGGGGGGGGGCGGACATGGGGTCTCCGGGAAGGGGTGGGAGTCGGAACCGGAAGGCTCTGAAACGGAAGCTGAAACGGAAG
>NZ_JBITFN010000011.1:261365-301737 GCF_044456085.1 Streptomyces sp. NPDC051018 | reverse complement strand
CGGCCTGCTCGAAGATCGTCAGCGTGTGCTCGATCACGGCCTTGCCCGCGATCTTCAGCAACTGCTTCGGAATCGACAGCCCCACCCGTTGACCCGTACCACCCGCCAGCACGACTGCCGTGGTACGGGGCCTGGCCTCACGAAGCACTGACACGAAACGACCTACCTTGAAACGACTGGGGGACGCAGCGATGGGGACCGTTGCGGCGAGGGGGGCCGGGGGACGTCCCGGGACGGGGCGCCTCACAGGTCGACCACGTTGAGAGCGACATCGTTCGAGGCGGTGTAGAAGAGGCGGACCCGGACCTGCGGCGTCGGCCGTCCGAGGAGTCTTCCGGCGAGGGCTCGCGCGAGACTCCCCTGCCTCCTCTTCCGCAGTACGGCCAGCGGATAGGTGTAGATGTCCTTCTTCGCGACCACATCGTCCATGATCCGGCCTATTCGCACCGGCTGTGCGTCCGGGGCATAGCGGAGGAAGGCGTCCCACACATCGTGTGCGGTGATCTGCTCGGCGGCCGGGGCGGAACTGGTGACGGTGAAGTGGAACAGTCCCGTCCCGCCCCACCGTCCCGGAACGGTCAGTTCCGTCGCGGGCTTCCCCCGGCGGCGCAGTATCAGTACCGGAGTCCCCTCCGGGGTGGCGCCGATCAGACTGCCGGACAAGGTCATCTTCCGCCCGTCGACCCGAACGTCCGCGGCCTCGGCGTGCACCTTCCTCAGCCACGACCGGAGCAGGAGCGTGCCCCTGCTCCGGTCGGCGTACGGCACCAGATTGCGGACCGGCTTCCCGGGGGCGAGCCGCTCGGCGGCGCGCATCGCCCCGCGCTGATCGGTATCGCGGGCGGCGAGGCGGGCCCGCCCACCGGTCGTCGGAGACTCGGCGAACAGTTCCCAGACCCCTTCGCCGATCTCCCCGTCGGCGGGAACGGTCACGGAACCATCCGGCCCGAACGGGAAGACACGTACCTCGGTACCGTCCGTGGTCCGTACGCACAGCAGCCGCAGCCCTGCCGCTTCGGCCGTCGGACGGGGCGTGACCAGCTTGATGACCACATCGCCGTCCGCGTCGGCCACACAGTCGGCCACCGGCTCGAAGTCCGGCGCGACCGCGCGCAGTGCGGCGGCGGCGGTCAGTTCCTCGAAGAGGTTCTCGTACTCCTTGACGATCACCGAGGGGTCGAAGCGGCGGGCGTTCTCGCGGGCCGTGCCGCCGAGACGGCGGCGCAGTTCCTCGTCGTCGATCAGCCGGAGCAGTGCCCCGGCGATCGCCTCGCGGTCGCCGACCGGGACGAGGACGCCGTCCACACCGTCCTCGATGATCTCCCTCGGTCCGTAGTCGCAGTCGGTGGAGATCACCGGCAGGCCGCAGCGCATGGCCTCGACGAGGGTCATACCGAACGATTCGTGGCGCGAGGTCGAGACGGCTATCGCGCCCTTGGCCCACTCGGGTTCGATCGGGGAGTGCGGCCCCATCAGATGGACGCGGTTGTAGAGGCCCATGGTGAGGATCTTCTCGCGGAGTCCGGCGCGCTGGTCCCCGCCGCCGTAGATGCGCAGCACCCACTCCGGGCGTTCGGCCGCGACCTGGGCGAAGGCGTCGACGAGCACGTCGTACTGCTTCACGGAGGCGAGCCGTCCCGCGGCGACGACGGTGGTGCCCGTCCCGTCGGAGGGGGCGACCCGGGGCTCGGGAACGCTGTTCGGGATGGCCAGCACCCGGGTGCGCGGGAGGGGCATCCGCTCCCGCCACACCGCCGCGTCCCCCTCGGAGACCGTCACAAAGGCGTCCAGCGCGCCGAGATGCTCGTACATCTCGGCACGCAGGGCCGCCTTGTGGTGGTTGTGCGTCATGTGCTCCTGCCCGATGCGGACCGCGCCCGGCGGGGCGAACCGCGCGACGTACGCGACCAGCCCGGGCCGGGTCCCGACGACTATGTCCGCGTCGGAGGCCGCGTAGTGCTCGCGTACGCGGTCGTCGGTGAGCGCGCTGTACTCCTTGTAACGCGCTTCGTTCCGGGGGAAGTACTCGGCGGGCTGGAGCCGGGAGGGTTGTTCCCCCTCGGCCGCTGCGGAGTTCACCCGGGTGTCGACGAGGGGGACGACGGAGATCCGGGGGTCGATGGCGAAGAGCGGAACGTCCCGGTGGCGGAAGACCGAGACGATCTCCACCTCGTGCCGGTTCACGAGTTCCTCCGCCAGATTGAGCGTGGTGCGGATCGTTCCTCCGATGCCGTAGACGGTGTGAATGAGAAAGGAGATCTTCATCGGCCTCTGACGCTCCGCTCCATCGCGCTGTTCCCTGAACTTGTATGCCGGTTACCGGCGTTCATGCTGTTTCCCATCCGGCCTGATCCATCAGGCATGCCCTGGGCGGTCCTGCCGGTCCGCCGCCTGGTCCGGCCAGCCTCCGCCGAAGCCGCTGATGCTGAAGTCGCCCCCGTCGTCCCGGGGGCTCTCGTTCTCGGGGGGCCGGGCGGGCGTACGGGCCGGGGCCATCGGCAGCCGTTCGGCCGGGCGGCTGCCGGGTGTCCCGGCGCGGGCGGTCAAGGCGGCGACCGCGGCGTTGAACCGGTCGATGGAGGCGGGTTCTTCGGGCCCCAGCAGATACCGCTTCAGCTCGCGCCGTGCCGTCGCCGACTTGTCGGCCGCCGGGTCGGCGACGGCGTCCAGCAACTCCCCCAGTTCCACGGCGCTGTTGGAGACGATGACCGCGGCCCGGGCGGCGGTGTTCCTCCACTTGAACTCCTCGGCGCCCACGGCGGCCGAGTCGACGACGGCGTACGGCTTGCCGCTTGCGATGTAGTCCGAGACCACGCTGGAGATGTCGGACACCAGGCCGTCGGACTCGTTGAAGCAGTCGTAGAGAGCCGGCCGGTCTCCGGTCACCGTCCGGTGCTCCCACCGGTCGAAGGAGCGCCAGTACGCGTGGTTCCACTCGGCCAGCAGCGACGTGACCTCCGCGAGCCGCTGGGGCTCGGCGAGGGAGACCCGTGACATCTCGGCCTCGTCGCCGGGCCGGCCGCGCTCGGAGAGTTCGGCCAGCCGCACCTCGATATCGGCCAGGGCCTCCCGCGCCGCGGCTCGGCCGGCCTGCGCCGTGGCCGGCTCCCCGGCCCAGCGCGGGTCGGCGGCGCGCTCGGCCGCGGCCTTTGCGATCATCGCGGTGATCCTGGCGTGGACCACCCCTGCCCTCGCGCTGCGGGTGCCGGTGAAGGGATGCGGCCGGTAGATCACCCGGACCGGGGGCTCGGCCTTCAGCAGGCTCCTGACGATGTTCTCACCGGCCGACAGCAGTGAGGTGTTGCCGGGACCGTCGTCCCAGCCCTCCCAGGTGGGGGCGTACAGAATCGTCGGGACCGGGGGCTTCGGCGCCCCGGTCCAGCCCTCGATGGGGGCGAGCTGGGGCCGTCCGACCTCGACGATCTGTTCGTCGCGTACGCCGACCTCCGCGCGCCCGTACCGGTCGCGCCCCGCCCGCCCCGCCGTCCACACCTCGTCGTACACCTTGCTGAACGGGTTGACGCTGGCCGCCTTGTCGCTGTCCCCGTGCCCGATGAAGACATGTTTCATCGTCGGGACACGCAGCAGGTGGATGTTCTTGCCGACATTGGCCGGGTACAGAGCGACCCGGACCGTGGACAGGTCCAGGTTCATCAGGTCCTCCGCGCCCGGAACGCAGAGGACCGGCACGGAGGTCTCGTCCAGCCGGGGCACGATGGAGCGTTCCCGCAGGATGATCAGCGGGCGGGCGTCCAACCGCTCCATCGTCTCCACCCACATCCGCACCTGATAGGCCGAATTCCTGGAGCCGGAGAAGTACAGGACGACGGTCGGCCGGTAGGCGCGGAGCCAGGCGTCGACACATGTGAGTACCTGTGAGGTGCCCGGCACGAGCCGGTTCGGGCGCAGTCGGAGGCAGAGGACGGCGAGACAGAGCAGGGCGAGACCGAGGCTGATCGCCATGCCGGCGTACGCGGGAGCGCCGGTGTCCGTCCGGGTGGCGGCCAGCACACCGGCGACGGCGGGGATGTCGAGGTGGAGCATCTTCTCCGCGGAGCGGTGCAGCAGGGCACGGGGCGGGGCGTCGGGTATCCGTACGCCGTGCAGATCGATGTTGCGCGTGACCACCGGCATGACGCGGCGCTGCCTGATCAGGGTGGTGAGGGCACCGTGCGGAGCCTGTAGGCAGAGGAGGAGCAGAAAGCCGCCGATCGCGACGGGGAACAGGGGCGGATCGGTGAGGTCCAGCCGCGACAGCATCAGTATCAGGAGCAGCTGACGCAGCAGGAAGCGGGCCTGCAGGCCGAACCTGATTCTGCTCAGCCGCTTGACGAGGTGGCTGCCGCGCTGATGGAGATACCAGTCGGCCGCATAGGACGCCACAGCGGCCACGGCGAAGCCCACCGCACTGGGGACCAGCGCGGCGATCAGCGCGCAGAGCAAGCCCAGTCCCAGAAGAACCGCGGCGGCCAGTTCGGATCCGCTGCCCACGCGGGCCCGGCGAATGGCGGTCGAAAGCACGAAGAACCTCTCCGAGGGGATGTGGCACAGGCGACGGACCCCGGCGCCACCGCTTCGGCGTGGCCGGCTGTCTTTCGCTCCGCGGGTCGCGGAGCGGTGCCGGTGTTCCTGTATCCCCGGTGTCCGCAGCCGAAGGGGTTCCCCCTTCACGGCGTAGATGCCGCAGGGCTGGGAGAATGTTGCGCCGCGGCGCGTCATCCCGTCCGTGATGGTCCGGACCGGTCTGCTGAGCGGGCTGTCGGTGAGGCCCCGAACCGGTCCCGATCCGCGGACCGCCGGAGTCGTCCGCGGTGAGCGGTCGTTCCAGCCGCTCAGCCGGGGCAGCCGACGGGGCCGTGGCAGCTTGTGCCGGGAATGCCCGGGGAACCCGCCGCGATCGGCCCGTGGCCCACCGGGTTGGTCACGGACACCTGATACAGACACCCGAAACGGACACCTGGTACGGGGCGCAGCCCGCCGGCAGGCCGTTCCCCCGGCAGCCCCGCGACACCATCCGACAGGGCATACACAAGGGTCGTCGCCGCGAGATGGGCTCCGGGCGTCCGGGCGGGCTCGGGCCGTCGCCGCGTCGGGGGAGACCGGAACGGCCGGACGGACCGAGGGAGCCCCAGAGGGCAGGGCAGGCCCGGCGAGCCCTGGGAGACGACCACCGAGGGGCGGCCCTGCGGGCTCGGAAGGGCTCCGGGGGAGCCTCAGGGGGTCGATTCCGCGATCTCCCGCGCCCGGGAGAGGGACTCGACGCCCTCCAGTCGGAGCGTGACGCTTTCGTCCGATGTGAGCCACAGCAGAGTGGGGCCCGCGGTCCGTTCGGACTCCGTCCAGGTGCCGGTCCGGCCGTCGAGCAGCTCGAAACGGAGAAGGTGGGGGCTGGGGAACCACAGACCCGTGCCCCCGGCCATGGAGATCCATTCGGGGTGGTGGGGGCTCCTCTTGGCGAAGCCGAAGTCCAGCCGCGCCGGGAACTGGTCCAGGCGGACCGTCCGGCCGGGGCCGTCCTCCCAGCACAGGGTCACCATCGAACGGTCACCGGGCTTCTCCGTGACCGAGACCGCGTCGGGCGGACCGAGTTCCTCCGGGACCAGGGCGGCGAAGCCCGCCCGGCGCTCCGCCTCCGCCGGGGTGACGGGCGCCGGGCAGCCGGGAACGGGGTCGCCCGGGGCCGGAGTCGCGGACGGGTCGTACCGCACCTCGACTCCGCCGAAGCCGAACCAGTCCACCACCGCCGCCCGCACCGGGGGAGTGAGCGCCAGCACCACCAGCACCCCGGACAGGAGCATCGTCAGGGAGCGCCATCTCCGGCGCACCCAGCCGCGCAGCCGCTCGGCGCGGCCGGGAGGCGGCACCGGGACCGGCACCGCGTCGGCGAGGAGCCGGGCGAGCACCCGCTCCGCCATCGTCTCGCCGTCGACGTCCGGGATCCTGATCCCGCGCCCCAGCGCCCGCAGCTCCTCGGCCAGTTCGCCGGCCCCTGGTGCACCACGGACCCGCCCGCCGTCCTCACCCCGGTCACCCCGGTCGCCCCGGCTGTCCCGGTCGCCCCGGCCTTCGTGATCTTCCCGGCCATCCTGGGCCGGACCTCCCCGGCCTTCCCCGCCTGCCCGGCCACCGCGGGTCTCCCGGTCATCGTGGCCTTCCGGGCCGCGCCCGCCTTCCCGGTCGTCCCTGCCTGCCCGGCCACCGCGGGTTCCCCGGGCCTCGCGGCTTTCCCCGCGTTCCCGGTCTTCCGGGTCGCCCCGGCCTTCTCCGTCGTCCCAGCCCCCCCGGCCACCGCGGGTTCCCCGGGGCTCGCGGGTTTCCCCGCCTTCGCGGTCATCGTGGCCTTCCGGGGCCCGGGGGCCTTCCGGGTCGCGCCCGGCTTCCCCGTCTCCGTGTCCGCCTCCCCGCGCGGTGCTGAAGTCCTCACTCATGCTCCTCACCTCCCGTCGCCCCTATCGACCGCCCCAGTTTTGCCAGCGCCCTGCTGAGCCGGGACTTCACCGTCCCCCTCGGCCAGCCCAGCGCCTCCGCCGTCTCCGCCTCGTCCAGCTCCAGCAGATAGCGGTGGGCCACGACCTGGCGCTGCTCCTCGCTCAGCTCGTCCAGGGCCGCTATCAGCTGCTCCCGGCGCTCCTCCCGGACGGCGGCCACCGCCGGATCCGCCGATTCCGGTATCAGCGGCTCCGGGCCGAGCAGCAGCGCCTCCCGGTCCGCCAGCGCTCTCAGGCGCCCGGCCGAGCGCACTGTGTTCCTGGTCTCATTGACGACGATCCGCAGCAGCCAGGGTCTGAAGGCGGCGCCCTCCCGGAACCGGCCCAGCCCCTGATACGCCTTGAGGAACGCGCTCTGCACCACGTCCTCCGCGTCCGCCCCCGCCCCGAAGGCGACCGCCGCCCGCAGCGCGACCTGCGTATGGGCGCGCACGAGCTCCGCGTACGCCTCCGGCTCTCCGGCGCGTACCCGAGCGATCACCGCCTGCTCGTCGACGACGCTGCGGCCCCCCTCCAGGGTCCCCTCCCGCGTGCTCACACCTTTGATACACCGGCGGCCGGACTTCGGTTCCACACCTGAGAGAATGAGAACCATGGCCGCACTCCGACCCCGCGCTCTCTCCGGTATCCAGCCCACCGCAGGCTCGTTCCACCTCGGGAACTACCTCGGAGCGATCCGCCAGTACGTGGCGCTGCAAGAGACCCATGACGCGTTCTACATGGTCGTCGACCTGCACGCGATCACCGTGCCGCAGGACCCCGCCGAGCTGCGCGCCAACACCCGGCTCGCCGCCGCCCAGCTCCTCGCGGCCGGGCTGGACCCCGATCGCTGCACCCTCTTCATCCAGAGCCATGTGCCCGAGCACGCCCAGCTCGGCTGGATCATGAACTGCCTCACCGGCTTCGGCGAGGCGTCCCGGATGACGCAGTTCAAGGACAAGTCGGCGAAGCAGGGCGCCGACCGGGCGACCGTCGGGCTGTTCACCTACCCGATCCTCCAGGTCGCGGACATCTTGCTGTACCAGGCGGACGCCGTCCCGGTGGGCGAGGACCAGCGCCAGCACATCGAGCTGACCCGCGACCTCGCGGAGCGCTTCAACACCCGCTTCGGCGAGACCTTCACCCTTCCGGCGCCGTACATCGTCAAGGAGGTCGCGAAGATCTACGACCTCCAGGACCCGACGAGCAAGATGAGCAAGTCGGCGTCCACTCCCAAGGGCCTGGTCAATCTGCTCGACGAGCCGAAGGCGACGGCGAAGAAGGTCAAGAGCGCGGTCACCGACACCGACACGGTGATCCGCTTCGACCCCGTCGAGAAGCCCGGTGTGAGCAATCTGCTCACCATCTACTCCACGCTCACCGGCCGGACGATCGCCGAGCTGGAGAAGGAGTACGAGGGCCGGATGTACGGCGCGCTGAAGACGGACCTCGCCGAGGTGATGGTGGAGTTCGTCACGCCGTTCCGCACGCGTACGCAGGCCTACCTCGACGACCCCGAGACGCTGGACTCGGTCCTCGCCAAGGGCGCGGAGAAGGCGCGTTCCGTGGCCGCGGAGACGCTCGCCACGGCATTCGACAGAGTCGGATTCCTGCCCGCCAAGCACTGATTCCAGCCACGGGCATCCCGCGACACCCACGGGTCCGGACCCTGAAGCGCGCTCTCAAACAGGGTCCGGAACCGGCCTGACCTGCGGCGGAGACCCAAGCAGGGCCGGATGGCCGCGGGCCAGTGTGTCCAACGCCTCTGGCCACATCCGTCATCAAGCCGCCACACTGGCGGCTGGACGACGGACGGGAAGAGCCGGACGACGGACGGGACGACCCGGGAGTACGACCGGACAGGACGACCGGGGACGTACGACCGGGAGCACGGGCCGAGGGCCCGGTCGGCGGACAGCCGGCGGACGCCCGGCGCACAACCGGCGGACAGCCGCGCGGCCCACGCGCGGCGGACGGCACGACAACAGCACGACCGACGGCACGACAGACCGAACGGCAGCCCGGCACGACAGCCGCGAGACGAACGAGGAGAACGATGTGGGGACCGTAACGCTCGGCGTTTCGATCGCGGTCCCGGAGCCCTACGGCAGCCTGCTCCAGGAGCGGCGCGCGAGCTTCGGGGATCCTGCCGCGCACGGCATTCCCACCCATGTCACCCTCCTTCCGCCGACCCAGGTCGACCCCGCGGCGATGCCCGGGATCGAGGAGCATCTGAGCGTGGTGGCCGCCGCGGTCAGGCCGTTCCCCATGAGGCTCTGCGGGACGGGGACGTTCCGGCCGATCTCCCCCGTCGTCTTCATCCAGGTCGTCGAGGGCGCGGCGGCCTGCTCCAGGCTCCAGCAGCGGGTACGGGAGCCTTCCGGCCCGCTGGTGCGCGAGCTCCAGTTCTCGTACCACCCGCATGTGACCGTCGCGCACGGGATCGCCGAGGAGGCGATGGACCGGGCGTACGAGGAGCTGTCCGCGTTCGAGGCGGCCTGGACCTGTGCCTCCTTCGCGCTGTACGAACAGGGACCGGACGGTGTGTGGCGCAAGCTGCACGAGTACGCCTTCGGGGGCGGCATCGGAGGCGTACCGGCGCAGGGCGGCTCCCCGGTCGACGAGCCCGCGACCGCGCCCTTCACGTAGGACGCGTCCGGCACGTCAGGCGGGCCCCGGTCGCGCACGGCACCTCGGATCCGCACCCGGTTGGTAGCCTGCGCCGATGGGGCTGGACATCACCGTGGTCATGGCCGACTGGGAGCACCTGGCCCGGATGCCGGCCGGCGAACGTCTGGAAGCGCTGACCGATGCCGTGTACCCGTCCTTCCGCTGTGCCCCGTGCGAGGAGGCCGACCTCGCGGCGCAGGGCGGCTGGGTAGGGACGTGCCGGTCGAAGTGGTGTGCCGAGTACCGGTTCTTCGGAACCACCGGTTCATACAGCTGGCACGTCCATCTGGCCAACGCCTGGGACGACATGAGGGCGTCGGCCGAGCCCGGTCTGAGGGGCGCCCTCGACTGCTTCCTGGGGGGCCTGGTGTGGGACGGCCCGGGCGGGGGCGCGGCGGACAGGTACGACGCCCCGCCGTCCGCGGGCGGCTTCCCGGACGACCCCGCCCCCTGGCGCCCCCGGGTACTGCTGCTCCGCGCGCCGGACGAGGTGCCGGAGCTCGTCCGCGCCTGGGAACTGGCCGCGCCGCGGCTGGAGGAACTCCGCGAGCCCTTCGACACCGAGGCCGCCGGCTGGGCGGCCCGGCCCGGCACCTTCGACGACGCCGTCGGGCTCATACGCGAGTGGGGCGAGGTGGTCACGCGGGCCCGGGCACGGGGCTGGGGCCTGGTCGGGCTCCCGTTCTGATCACTCCGTACCGCCGCCCCGGCCCCGGGGACCCGTCACACCGGGAGCCTGCGGAACAGCGGGCGCGGGACGTGCCGCAGTGCCGACATCACCACACGCATCGCGCCCGGCACCCACACGGTCTCCGACCTGCGCCGGAGCCCCTGTTCCACGGCGAGGGCGACCGCTTCGGGCGTGGTGGCGAGCGGTGCGTCGGGGAGGCCGGCGGTCATCTTCGTACGGACGAATCCGGGGCGTACGACCATCACATGCACGCCCGTTCCGTGCAGCGCGTCCCCGAGTCCCTGGGCGAAGGCGTCGAGACCGGCCTTGCTGGAGCCGTAGATGAAGTTGGTGCGCCGGGCGCGTTCCCCGGCGACCGAGGACAGCACGACCAGCGAGCCGTGGCCCTGGTTCTGGAGCGAGGCGGCGCAGACGAGGCCCGCCGAGACGGCTCCCGTGTAGTTGGTCTGCG
This sequence comes from Streptomyces sp. NPDC051018, assembly GCF_044456085.1. Lineage (NCBI taxonomy): Bacteria > Bacillati > Actinomycetota > Actinomycetes > Kitasatosporales > Streptomycetaceae > Streptomyces > Streptomyces sp. NPDC051018. Next base: position 291,458 of record NZ_JBITFN010000011.1, on the reverse strand, counting down.
CGACCCGGACGGCGGCCGGGGGGTCGCCCTCGTCGTTCGCCTGGTCCCCGAGCAGACCGAAGGCGAGCAGCACCATGTCGATGTCGCCCTCCGTGAAGACCTTGCCCAGCGCCTCCTCGTGGAGGGCCGGGTCCAGCGCGTCGAAGGCGACCGTGCGCACATCGGCGCCGAGCACGCGCAGCCCCTCCGCCGCGGCTTCGAGGTCGGGGGAGGGGCGGCCCGCGAGCCAGACCGTACGGGTGCGGCGGGCGATCAGCCGGCGGGCGACGGCGAGCCCGATCTCGGATGTGCCACCGAGGACGAGCAGGGACTGCGGGGTGCCGAAGGCGTCCTTCATGACCGGTGACTCCTTGAGGGGTGCTGGGATGGGGCGGGGTGTGGTCCGCGTACGTCTGCCGATGGCTGCGGTTCCTGCCTGCAACCGGTGACGTCCTGCGATGTCCGGTGACGTCCGGGCAGGCAGGCAGGCGGGCGGGCGGGACGGTCAGAGCGCGAGCCGGCGGGAGAGGTCGGAGGTGAAGACCCCCCGGGGGTCGAGCCGGGCCCGAAGCTCGCGGAAGCCGGCGAGCCGGGGGTACATCTGCGCGAGCAGTTCGGGCCGGAGCCGGGAGTCCTTCGCCAGATAGACCCGGCCGCCCGCGCCGACGACCTCCTCGTCGAGTTCGTCCAGGAACGCGCCCAGGCCGGGAAGACCGGCCGGGATGTCCAGCGCCAGCGTCCAGCCGGGCATCGGGAAGGACAGCCACCCGGGGTCGCCCTCGCCGAACCGTTTGAGGACCGCGAGGAACGAGGGGCAGCCGCGGCGCGCGATCCGGCGTACGACCCGGCGCAGTGTCTCCTCGCGGCCGTGGCCGACCACGAACTGGTACTGCACGAAGCCGTCGCGGCCGTAGATCCGGTTCCAGTGGGGGAGGCCGTCCAGCGGGTGGAAGAACGTCGAGAGCCGCTGGAGTTCACCCGTCCGGGAGCGGGGAGCCCTGCGGTACCAGAACTCGTTGAACAGTCCGACGGACGTACGGGTGAGCAGGCCCCCGGGCACAAAGGCGGGGGCGGCGGGCAGTTGACCCGGCCGGAACGCGAGGGGCGCCCGGCGGGCGCGCGCGGGGAGCGCGGCGAGTGGCGCGTGCTCCCCCCGGGTGATGACCGAGCGGCCCAGCGCGCGCCCGCGGGCCAGCAGATCGATCCAGGCGACGGAGTAGCGGTGGCGCCGGTCGGCGGCGCTGAGCCTGGCCATCGCGTCGTCCAGATCGGTGGCCCGTTCCGTGTCCACCAGCATCATCGAGGTCTCCACCCGGTGCAGCCGGATGGTCGCCGAGAGGATCACCCCGGTCAGGCCCATACCGCCCGCCGTCGCGTCGAACAGATCCGTGCCCGGCACGGCGGTGTGGACGGTGCCGTCCGCGGTGAGCAGCTCCAGCGCGCTGACATGGCGTGAGAAGGACCCGCTGACGTGATGGTTCTTGCCGTGGATGTCGGCGCCGATCGCACCGCCGACGGTGACATGCCGGGTTCCCGGTGTCACGGGTACGAACCAGCCGAGCGGAAGCAGCACTTCCATCAGCCGGTGCAGACTGACCCCCGCGTCGCAGACGACGGTTCCGCCGCTCGCGTCGACGGAGTGGACGCGGTCGAGGGCGGTCATGTCGAGGACCGTGCCGCCCGCGTTCTGCGCCGCGTCTCCGTACGCCCGGCCGAGCCCCCGTGCGATCCCGCCGCGCGCGCCCCACTCCCGTACCGCCGCGGCGGCCTCCTGGTGGGTTCGGGGCCGCATCAGATAAGCGACGGTCGGAGCGGTACGGCCCCAGCCGGTGACGGACACGAACGAGTCGTCGAAGTCGGTGGCGGGTGTGGTGCGGGTGTCGGCAGCCATACTCGTGACCGTATCGCCGCTTATGCCCACATTTTTGCAGGCCTCACGGACTCGCCGAAATGGGTGATTAAACGAGTGTCATCAAAGAAGGACGTGAAAGTCGGCCGATCGCCCAGAAGAGTCCCGTCAGGCTCATGAGAAGGGGTGGCGAATGAGATACGCGGACCGGGCGCCGTACGCGGCGGCCGACCGACGGCTGCTGGCGGCGATGCGCGACTGCGGAGACCGGCCCGGTGTCGCGGCGGTGGCCCGCGCGCTCTCCTTCGCCGGGGAACACGGTGCGCTCTGGCTCGCCACGGGGCTCGCGGGGGCGGCGGCCGACCCCGCCCGACGGGGCGCCTGGCTCCGGGCCACGGCACTGATCGCGGGCGCGCATCTGGCGAGCATGGCGGTGAAGCGCGTGGTCCGCCGTCCGCGGCCGGGGACGGCGGACCCGGCCGTACGGAGCCGGGGGGCCGGACCCGGGACGGTTCGCCGGGGTCCGGGATCCGCGACGGTTCGCCGGGGTCCGGGATCCTCGACCGCTGAGTTGGGCCCGGGACCCGCGACCGTTCCGGCGCCCGGGCCGGAGGACGGTGACGTGTCGGGGACCCGGGCCGGCCCTGCGTCCGGGACCGTGGAAACCTCCGCCCCGGTACACGGCCACGCGGGACGGGCCGCGCGCGGGACCGGGGACCGTACGCCCCTTGTCCGTACAGCCGGGGCGCACTCGTTCCCCAGCTCGCACGCGACCTCCGCCGCCGCGGCCGTGGTCGCCTTCGGAGCGCTGACGCCCGCCGGACGCCGTCTCGTGCCGCCGGTCGCCGCCGCCATGTGTGTGTCACGGCTGGTCGCGGGGGTGCACTACCCGACGGACGTCGTCGCGGGCGTCGCCCTCGGAGGGATCGCCGCACGGCTGGGGGCACGGTGGGCGGCCGGCGACGGGAGGCGGGGGCGGTGACCGAGCGCGGCACCGCACTGCTCGAACGGCCGGAGCCGGAGCGATCCGGACAGCAGCCGGGGAAGGCCGACCCACCCCGGGCCACCGGTCTGCCCATGGGGCTGCTGAGGACCGTACGGCCCCGGCAGTGGGTCAAGAACGTCCTGGTCATGGCCGCGCCCGCCGCCGCCGGTGAGCTGATGTCCCCGCACACGGCCCGTCAACTCGCCCTTGTCTTCATGCTGTTCACCGCCGCGGCGTCGGCCGTCTATCTGGTCAACGACGCCCGTGACGCCGAGGCCGACCGGGCCCATCCGGTCAAGCGCCACCGCCCCGTCGCCTCCGGTGTGGTGCCGGTCCCGGTCGCCTACGGCACCGGCGCGATCCTCGCCGCTCTCGCGGTCACGGGCGCCATGACCCTGTGCAACGCCATGACGGGCGCGCTGATCGCCGCGTACCTCTCCATGCAGCTCGCCTACTGCGTCTGGCTGAAACACGTCCTCGTCGTCGACATGGCCGTCGTGACGACCGGCTTTCTGATGCGCGCGATGATCGGCGGGGTCGCGCTCGGCATCCCGCTCTCGCGCTGGTTTCTGATCACGACCGGCTTCGGGGCGCTGTTCATGGTCGCGGCCAAGCGGTACTCCGAAGCCGTCCAGATACAGGACGACAAGGGGGCGACACGTGCGCTCCTCAGCGAGTACACGGCCGGTTATCTGCGTTTCGTGTGGCAGCTCGCGGCCGGGGTCGCGGTCCTCGCGTACTGCCTCTGGGCCCTGGAGAGCGGTGGGGTGGCCGCCTCGGCGCTGCTGCCCTGGCGCCAGCTGTCGGTGATCGCGTTCATCCTGGCGGTGCTGCGGTACGCGGTGTTCGCCGACCGGGGCACCGCCGGAGCCCCCGAGGACGTGGTGCTGGGCGACCGCGCGCTCGCCGTCATCGGGCTGGTGTGGGCGGCGATGTACGGGCTCGCGGTCGCCGACCTGTGAGCGCACCGGTACGGGAGCGGCGGGAGGGTACGCGTACGACATGGACTGGTTGAGCAGGCTCCCCGTGATCGGGCCGCTGATGGCCCGGCTGATGCGGACGCACGCCTGGCGTTCGTACGAGACCCTGGAGCGCGTCCACTGGACGCGGCTCGCCGCCGCGATCACCTTCATCAGCTTTCTCGCGATGTTCCCGCTGATCACCGTCGCGGCCGCGATCGCCGCCGCGCTGCTCAGCCCGGACCGCGTCACCGCGCTGGAGGACAAGCTCAGCCAGCAGGTGCCGGGCATCTCGGACCAGCTCGACATCAACTCCCTGGTGGCCAACGCCGGCACGGTCGGGGTCGTCGCCGGAGCGCTGCTGCTGCTGACCGGCATCGGCTGGGTCGGCTCGATAAGGGACTGTCTGCGGGCGGTGTGGGGGATCGACGACAAGGGCGACGACAACCCCGTCGTCCGCAAGGCGAAGGACGGCGCCGTTCTGCTCGGCCTCGGCGGGGTCGCGCTGGCCTCGCTCGCCGCGTCCGCGCTCGGCTCCACCGCCGTCGGCTGGTCGGCCGAACGGCTCGGCATCAGCGACGGCGGGGCCGGGGGCGTACTGCTGCGGATCGCCGCGATCGCCATCGCCGTCGTCGCCGACTTCCTGATGCTGATGTATCTGCTGACCCTGCTCCCCGGTGTGCATCCGCCGCGCCACCGCCTGCTGACGGCCGGGCTGATCGGCGCGATCGGCTTCGAACTGCTCAAGCTGCTGCTCAGCGGCTATCTCAGCGGGGTGGCGAGCAAGAGTGTGTACGGGGCGTTCGGTGTGCCGATCGCCCTTTTGCTGTGGATCAACTTCACGGCGAAGCTGCTGCTGTTCTGCGCGGCCTGGACGGCGACGGACAGCAAGGACGAGACGCGTGCGGAGGACGGGGCGCGTCCCGAGGGCGGGCCGCCGGACGGGGACGGGGGCGGGCGGCCGGAGAAGGGGGCTCAGGGCAGGGCGGAGAAGCCCGAGGGGGACGGGGAGTCCCCTGAGGAAGCGGCGGGTCGGCGTCGGGCGAAGAACAACGGCCCGTCCTGAGGGGGCTCCGCCGGTCGGGACGGACGCGCCGAACATATCGGACATGCCGCCGGTCGGGCCGGTGGCCGGATGAAGTGGCGGGATCCGGTCGGGCCGGACGGTTGGAAAGCCGGGGGGAGCCGGTGCGAGCCGGTGCGAGCCTGTGGGAGGCGCCCGGGACGACCGGCGCGGCCCGGGCCGGCCCGTACGCAGGCGGGTGGCCCCGGTCCGTACGCAGGCGGGTGGCCCCGGTCCGTACGCAAGCGGGTGGCCCCGGTCCGGGCCCGCAGATACGCCGGACCGGCCCGCCCGATCCACTCCCGCCCGATCAGGCTCCCCACCCGATCAGGCTCCCCTCCTGTTCCCCCGCGCCCTTCCCGGTTCAGCCGCGCCGGGACGGCCAGCGGCGGTTGACCAGGAACACGCCCCCCGCCAGGGCCACCAGGACGCCGCCCGCGATCGCGAGGGCCGTACCGACGCCCCCCGAGGAGCCGTCCCCGGTGGCGGCGACCGTCTGTGCCTGGGGGCCGTTCTTCGTCGGCCCGGCCGCGGTCGGCGGCGCCTGCGGCTCGGCGCCCCTCGGCGCCACCAGCTCGCCGACCGGGGTGACCTTGCCGGAGGCGGCGAAACCCCAGTCGAGAAGGCGGCCGGCCTCCTTGTAGACGGCCTGGTCCTCGTCGGAGTCCGGGTTCATGACCGTGACGAGGAGCACCTTGCCGTTCCGCTCGGCGACACCGGTGAAGGTGGCGCCCGCCTGTGTGGTGTTGCCGTTCTTCACCCCCGCGATCCCCTTGTAGAGGGGCACGCCGGACTCACCCGTGAGGAGCCGGTTGGTGTTCTGGATCTCGAACTTGTCGCGTACTCCGTTCTCCACCGTGCCGGGGAACTCGGCGCTGACGGTGGAGCAGTACTCGCGGAAGTCCTTCTTCTGGAGGCCGCTGCGGGCGATCAGCGTGAGGTCGTACGCGGACGAGACCTGGCCGGCCGCGTCGTAACCGTCGGGGGAGACGACCCGGGTGTCGAGCGCCTGGAGCTCCTCGGCGTGCGCCTGCATGTCCTCGACGGTCTGGGGGATCCCGCCGTTCATCGCGGACAGGACGTGGACGGCGTCGTTGCCGGAGCGCAGAAAGACCCCGAGCCACAGGTCGTGGACCGTGTACGCGTGGTCCTCCTTGACGCCGACGAGGCTGCTGCCCGCGCCGACCTCGGCGAGCTCCTCCTCGGTGACCGTGTGGGCGGCGTTCTTGGGCAGCTTGGGGAGCAGGGTGTCCGCGAAGAGCATCTTGAGCGTGGAGGCGGGGGGCAGCCGCCAGTGGGCGTTGTGTGAGGCCAGGACGTCACCGGTCTCCGCGTCGGCCACGATCCAGGAGCGTCCGCTCAGTTCCTGGGGGAGTACGGGAGCCGTGGAGCCCAGTCTGACCTGGGTTCCCGGCTTGCCGAGCAGCGCGCCCCCCACGGTGGACATGGCGGCCGGCGGGACCGGCTGCTTCGGTGCCGTGGCTCCGGGGTTCTTCGCGGCCCTGCCGTCGTGGGTGTTCGCGGCGGCGGGGACGGAGACGAGAAGAGGCAGCAGAGAGGCGGCAGCGACGGTCAGCGCGGTCTTCTTCAATACAGACACGGACGGAAAAGTACCTGGAGTTCGGGAAAATATGGTTGTCGGGTTGATGACTCGCCGTGAAGGCCGCCGGGACAGCCCACCCCCGGACGCCCTGGCGACGGGCGGCCAGGATACTGGGGGTATGAAGCTCAGCCGCCCCGTGTCCTTGTTCCTGCTCGCCTTCGGAGTATGGAGTTGGGTCATCTGGGTCACTTTCGTCAAGAACCTCTGGAAAGACGGCAGCGGGCTGGCGTTCGACGACGCGGGTGACCCGACCGGATACTTCTGGGTGCATCTGGTGCTCGCCATCGCGTCCTTTCTCCTGGGGACGGCCGTCGGCGTCATCGGGTTCCGTGGTCTGCGGGCCCTGCGCCGCGGAGCGTCCGAGATGGCCGAGTCGTAACTTCTTCGATCACCTCGGGCACAAGGACAACATCCGGCGCGTTAGCTATCGCGTGGGCATATGACGCCCTCTGAGCACGCGAAGGATAGGGGAGCGTCCTGTGATCGTGGTCGTCCTGCTCGTGGTGGTCGCGGTGATCTCACTGCTCGCCGGGGCCCACTGGTACCTCTGGCGGCGGCTGGTCCGTGACACCACGGAGAACCGCGCGGTACGGCGGACCGGCGCCGTGGTGCTGGTGGTCCTGCCGCTGCTGTCGGTCGCCACGATGGTGTCGGCCCGTTCCGGAGCGCCCTTCTGGCTGGAACAGGTGCTGGCCTGGCCTGGCTATCTGTGGCTGGCGCTGCTGTTGTACCTGGTCCTGTTCCTGGTGGCCGGTGAGGTCGTACGGGCGGTCTGGCTGCGGCGGGTGAAGCGGGCGGAGCGGGATCCGGCACCGGGAAGCGGGGCGGATTCCGCCGGTACGGCAGGCCCTTCCGGCCCCTCGGGACCGTCCGGTCTCTCCGGCGACCCGTCCCCGGCCCCCTCCCCGGCAGCCGCCGCGCGGCGCGAGTCCACCACCACCGCGCTCGTGATGGACCCGGTGGACGGTACGGGACGGCCCGCGACGGAGAGCGGAGCCGCCACGGCCCGGGTTTCCGCGACGGCGGACGATCCGGCCACCCTGCCCGGCCCCGACTCCGACCCCGCCGTGGACGCGTCCCGGACCCGGACGCAGACAGAGCCCGAGCCCCAGGCCCGGACCACGGCCCCGGATCCCGCTCCGGCCGGAGCCGCGCCCCCGGCCCCCGCCGTATCACGGCGGCTCTTCGTCTCACGTGTCGTCGGCGGGTCGGCCGCCGCCGCCGCGCTCGCGACCGTCGGCTACGGGACGTACGGCGTGCTGCGCGGGCCCCGGGTGAAGCGGGTCACCGTACCGCTCGCCAAACTGCCCCGCGCGGCCCACGGTTTCCGGATCGCCGTGGTCAGTGACATCCACCTCGGGCCGATCCTGGGACGGGCCCACACCCAGCGGATCGTGGACTCCATCAACTCCACCCGGCCCGATCTGGTCGCCGTCGTCGGGGACATGGTCGACGGCGAGGTGGCCGACCTCGGGTCCGCCGCCGAGCCCCTGGCCCAGCTGGAGGCCCGCCACGGATCGTTCTTCGTGACCGGGAACCACGAGTACTTCTCGGGGGCCGAGCAGTGGCTCGACCATGTGCGGGAGCTGGGGCTCAGACCGCTGGAGAACGAGCGCGCGGAGATCCCCGGCGGGTTCGACCTCGCCGGGGTCGACGACGTCGAGGGCGAGAGCGAGGGCAAGGGCCCCGACTTCGAGAAGGCCCTCGGCGACCGGGACCGTACCCGTGCCTCGGTGCTGCTCGCCCACCAGCCGGTCGTCATCCACGACGCGGTGAAGCACGGCGTCGACCTCCAGCTCTCCGGCCACACCCACGGCGGCCAGCTCTGGCCCGGCAACTACCTCGCCGAACTGGCCAACCCCACCGTCGCCGGACTCGAACGCTACGGTGACACCCAGCTGTACGTGACCAGGGGCGCGGGCGCCTGGGGCCCGCCCGTACGGGTCGGCGCGGCCTCCGACATCACCGTCGTCCAGCTGGCGTCCCGCCAGGCATAGCCGCGCAGCCGCTTCCCGCCCGGGTCCCGCTTCCCGCCCGGTGCCGGGTTCCGGGGCGGGGCCCGCCAAGGTCCCGCCCGGGCGACGCCTCCGGGGCCGTGCTTCACCCGGGCGGGAAGGTCACGGTCACCGCCAGCCCCTCGCCGGGGGCCGTGCGGACCGTGACCTCGCCGCCGTGGGCCGCTGTCACCGCGTGGACGATCGCCATACCGAGACCGCTGCCGCCGCCCCCGCCGGAGCCCGCCCGGAAGAAGCGGTCGAAGATCCGGTCGGCGTCCTCGGGGGCCATACCGGGGCCCTCGTCCGAGACCAGCAGCCGTACCGTGGCGTCCGGTCCGCGGACCACCTCCACCAGGACGGGCGCGCCGGCCGGTGTGTGGACACGGACATTGGACAGCAGATTGCCGACCACCTTGCCGAGGCCCGACTCGTCACCCCGTACGGTCGCCGCCCCCTCGGCCCGTACGGTGACGGGACGGTCCGGCTGCTGGGCCACCAGATCATGTGCCGCGTCCCGCACCAGCCGGCTCAGATCCACGGGGCTCATCCGCACCTCGGGCCGCCGGTCGAGACGGGCGAGGGTCAGCAGTTCCTCGACGAGCCGGCCCATCCGGTCGGCCTCCGTGTTCATCCGGGACAGCGCGCGCGCCCGGTCGGCGGGCCGCCGCAGCATGCCCCGGTCGTACAGCTGGAGATAGCCCCGGATCGCGGACAGCGGTGTCCGCAGCTCGTGCGAGGCGTCCGCGACGAAGCGGCGCAGCCGCTCCTCGCTGCGCTCCCGGGTCTCGAAGGCCGATTCGACCTGGTGGAGCATGGAATTGAGGGCGACCCTCAGCTGCTCGATCTCATTGACCGGATGCCGTCCGGCCGGTACGCGCCGGGTCAGATCGCCCTCCGCGATGGCCGAAGCGGTCTCCACCATGCCTTCCAGCGGCTGCACCAGATGCTTGGTCCCCATCGTGGTGATCAGGGCGAGAAGCGCCAGCAGAAAGGCCCCGAAGGCGATGTCGAGCCTCAGCGCCTCTCTGATCCCGGAGCGCACGGCATCGGTGCCGGTGGCCACCAGGACGATGGTGCCGTCGCCGAGACGGCTCCCGACGACCCGGTACTGTTCGCCGTCCACCGTCACATCGCGCACCTTGTCCGAGGCGGCGAGGGCGACGGGATCCCCCACCGCGTGCGCGAGACTCCGCTGGCGGTCGGTGGGTTCGAGCCGGTCGAGGGGGATCGGCCGGTTCTGCTCGTCGACGGCGATGAGGACCGTGTGCGAGCGCGGGAGACCGCCGGGTATGGAGACCCCGGGCGAGCCGACCTGGTCGACGAGGGTGGAGATGGCCCGGATGGAGTCGATCTCGTCGCGTGTGAACCCGGTCTTCTCCAGCGCGGCCCGGCTGGTGATCAGTTCGGCGTCCACCCGCTCCAGCAGATAGTGCTGCATCGTCATCAGACTGACGACGATCGCGGCGGCGATGCCGAGCAGCAACAGCAGCACATTCACCAGGGTGAGCTTGGTGCGCAGGGACTGCATCCGCCGCCGCCGGTCCCGCACCCAGCCCCGGAGCGGATGCGGCGAGGCGGTCCCGGCCCCCGTCCCCCGGCCGGTCCCGGCCCCCTTCTCCCGGCCGGTCCCGCTTTCGCCCCGGCCGGTCCCGGCCCTCCCGTGACCGGCCTCGGGCGCCTTCTCGCGCGCCGTCATACGAGCCCGTATCCGACACCCCGGCGCGTGGTGATCAGCGGTGGCCCCAGAGGATCCAGCTTGCGCCGCAGATAGCTGATGTAGGTCTCCACCACGGTGGACTCCGCCTGGTGCTCGTACCGCCACACATGCCGCAGCAATTGCTCCTTGGGCACCACCCGCCCCTCGTTGCGCACGAGGAACCGCAGCAGCGCGTACTCGGTCGGGGTGAGCTGGACCGTGTGACCCGCGCGCCGTACCGCGTACGTCGTCTCGTCGAGCTCCAGGTCCCCGTACCGCAGCGGCGGCCGTACGGGCAGCACATCGGCGGGCCGGGTCCGGCGCAGCACGGCGGTGATCCGCGCCACCACCTCGTCGACGTTGAACGGCTTGGTGATGTAGTCGTCGCCGAAGCCCAGCGCGCCCACGATCTCCGCCGGGGCGTCGCGCGCGGTGACGAAGACGACCGCCGTCTGCGGGTGCCGGTCGCGCAGCTCACGGCCGAGCACCCGGCCGTCGCCGTCCGGGAGCATCACATCGAGCAGCGCCACATCGGGCCGGGTCCGTTCGGACAGCCGCTGTGCCTGCCGTACGCTCCCCGCGGCCATCACCTCGAACCGGTGGTGGCGCAGGGCGATGGTGAGGACGTCCGCGATGCTCGGCTCGTCCTCGACGACCAGGACGGTCGCTCCCTCGTGGTCCATGACCGAAGCCCCCTTCGCCGATGCATTCAGTATCCGCGCACCGGGCGCCGGCGGGGCGGGCCGCTGTCTGGGAGTTCCTTGAGAGTCAGGGCCGCGGCCCGCCGCCCGGCCGGTTCCCGGCCGATGCTGAAGCCCGGCCCGGGGGACACGGGAAGACCGGACGACGAAGGGGCAGTGATCGTGGAGGCATGGGCACGGTGGTGCTATCGGCGCAAGTGGGCGGTTCTGCTGTTGTGGGTGGGCGCGCTGTTCGGTCTGGGGGCCGCCGCCAGTGTGGCGGGCACCAACTACTCCAGCATCTTCAGCCTCCCGGACACCGACTCCCGGCGCGCGACCGAGCTGATGACCGAGGCCTTCCCCGAGACCTCCGGTGACGAGAACACGGTGGTGTGGCGGGCCTCGGACGGCACGGTGCGCGACGGGGCCGTCAAGGACCGGCTGGAGGAGGCGCTGGAGAAGATCGCGGCCATGAAGGGAGTCGGGGAGGTCACGAGCCCTTACTCCCCGCAGGGCGCGGCACAGATCAGCGAGGACGGGCGGATCGCCTACGCGCGGGTCGTCTTCACCGAGCAGGCCGACGCGATCTCCAAGGACCTGGTCGAGGACGTCGTCAAGGCGGCCGAGGAGGCCCGGGGGGACGGCGTCCAGGTGGAGCTGGGCGGGCAGGCGATCGTCTTCGCCAGCGAGCCCGCGGAGGGTACCGCCGAACTCGTCGGCATCGTCGCCGCCGGAATCGTGCTCTTCGTCGCCTTCGGCTCGCTCTACGCGATGCTGCTGCCGCTGGTGATCGCCATCTTCGCGGTGGGCACCGGCACGCTGACGGCGAACCTGCTCGGCCATGTCACCGATGTGCCCGAAGTCGCGCCGGTGCTCGGCACCCTGGTCGGCCTCGGCGTCGGTGTCGACTACGCGCTGTTCATCGTCACCCGGCACCGCAAGGGGCTGCTGCGGGGCGCCGACCCCGAGGAGTCGGCGGTCACCGCGCTCAACACCTCCGGTCGCGCGGTCATGTTCGCGGGCGCCACAGTGTGTATCGCGCTCGCCGGGATGCTCGTGATGAATATGCGCTTCCTCAACGGTGTCGCGCTCGCCACATCCCTCACCGTCATCCTGAGTGTGCTGGCCGCCGTGACACTGCTGCCCGCGCTGCTCGGGATCCTGGGATCGCGGGTGCTCAGCAGGCGGCAGCGGCGCCGGCTCGCCGAGCAGGGCCCGGTGACCGCGGAGCCGCGGGGCGCCGCCGCCCGCTGGGCGAGGGTCGTGGAGCGGCGGCCCAGGGTCCTCGGGCTGATCGCGCTGGTGGTGATGGTGGCGCTCTCGATCCCGGTGCTGTCGCTGCGGCTGGGCACGACCGACCAGGGCAACCACCCCGAGGACTCCACCACCCGCAAGGCGTACGACCTGCTCGCCGACGGCTTCGGGCCCGGCTTCAACGGTCCGCTCCAGCTGGTCGCCGACGGCACGGAGCCGGAGGCCGTACGGGAGCTGGTGGAGCGGGCGCGCCAGACCGACGGGGTCGCCCGGGTCGTCGCGCTGCCCATGCCGCCGGGCTCCGATGTCTCGGTGATCCAGGTCGTTCCGACGACCTCGCCGCAGTCCGTGGAGACGGACCGGCTCATCGACGCCCTGCGCGCCGATATCAAGGAGTCCGGCGAGAAGGTCCACGTCGGCGGGATCACGGCGGTCTTCAAGGACTTCGCCCAGGTCACCGGTGACCGGCTGCCGTACTTCGTGGCGGCGATCGTCGTACTGGGATTCCTGCTCCTGATGGTCGCGTTCCGCTCGCTGGTGGTGCCGCTGACAGCCGCGCTGATGAATCTGATCGCCGCCGCCGCGTCCTTCGGGCTGCTGGTGGCGATCTTCCAGTGGGGCTGGGGGGCGGAGGCGCTCGGCATCGGCAAGGAGGGCCCGATCACCGCGTTCCTGCCGGTCATCATGCTGTCCCTGCTCTTCGGGCTCTCCATGGACTACCAGGTCTTCCTGGTGAGCCGGATGCACGAGGAGTGGGTGCACACCAAGGACAACGCGCGTGCGGTACGCGTCGGTCTCACCGAGACCAGCCGCGTCATCAACTCCGCCGCCCTCATCATGATCTGTGTGTTCGCCGCGTTCGTCTTCAGCGGTGACCCGGAGGGCGCGATGGTGGGCGTCGGTCTGGCCGGAGCGGTGGCCCTGGACGCGTTCATCCTGCGTACGGTGCTGGTTCCGGCGGCGATGCATCTGCTGGGGAAGTACAACTGGTGGCTGCCCGCGGGTCTGGAGAAGCGTCTGCCGCATCTGGCGGTCGAGCCCCCGGAGCGGCCCGTGGCGGCGCTCGCGGGAGTGCCGATGACGAAGTCCGCGGCGGGGACCCCCGGTTCGGACGGCCCGCACGGATCGGTCGTCCACGGTTTCGTCCGTACGCCGGAGGGCGAGCAGGTCGGGGACGCGGAGCTGTCGCTGGTCTCGCCCGAGGGCCGTACGGTCGACCGGGTCGCCTCGCTGGCGGACGGCTCGTACATCCTGTCGGCGCCGGGTGCCGGCGCGTATCTGCTGACCGCGACGGTCGGGGCGGGGACATCCTGGTCACGGCACATCGTCATCGGCGGCGAACCGCTGGTCCATGACGTGGTTCTGACGGAGGTGGGCGCCGGGCGCTGAGCCCTCCCGTTCGCCCGGCCGGGACGGGGCCGCCCGGGCCGGGGCGCGGTGTTCCCCCGGAGACCTTTCTCCGGGGGAACACCTGGGAACACCGGGCGGGACCGGGCAGCATTAGGTCTCGGACACGGAGGGTGAGCCGGGTTCCGGAACGGTGCGCCTCTTCCGTATGCCCGCCGTGGTCTTCCCGCCTCCGGTGGCGGGCTTCCGGTCCGTGGCGGACTTCCGCGCGGCCACTGTTTCGGCCATCCCCGGCAGCAGATCCGTGAGCAGTTCGTGCACATCGCCGACCAGCGGGCGCAGCACCCGGAACCGGGAGAGGACGATGCCCCGGGTGGTCAGCCGGGCGCCCTGCTCGGCCAGCCGTCTGCTGCGCTGCCGGCCCTCGGAGCGGTCGAAGACCCAGTAGAGGACCAGCCCCATCTGGGAGAGCCACATCAGCTCCGGGAGGGAGTCCGCCAGTTCCGCCGGGATCTTGGTCTTCGCCCCGGACAGAACCTCCCGGTGGACCTGGATCGCCGCCTGGCGGGCGGGTTCCGACTCGGGGGAGAAGGGGCTGAGGGGGCTCTCCGGATCGGCCGCGTTCTTGAAGAACTGGGCCGAGAACTCGTGGTAGGGCTCGGCGATGTCCAGCCAGGCGCCCAGGACCCCCGCCAGCCGGTTGCCGAGATCGGTCTCCGTGTCCAGGAGGGGCCGGACCGCCGCCCGGTGCTCGGCGGCGATCCGGTCGTAGAACCCCTGGACGAGATGTTCCTTGGAGGCGAAGTAGTAGTACGCGTTGCCCACGGACACCCCCGCCTCCTTGGCGATGGCCCGCATGGTCGTCCTGTCGTAACCGCGCTCCTGGAACAAGTGGAGGGCCGTTTCCAGGATCAGCGTGCGGGTCTGCTCGCTCTTGGGGGCGCTTTTCAGGGTGCTCTTACGGGAGTCCGCGGCTGCGGGGGCCTTCGCGTCGGTCACGGTGACCGAGCCTAACCGGGTAGGGCGCACTGGTCGTCACAGGGCGGACCGGCCCCTGCCCTCGGATCGGCCCCTGCCCCCGGACCGGCCCCTGCCCCCGGACCGGCCCCGGGCCCGGCCCCCGGCGCGGTGGCGTCCCGGTACTTGGCCGCGGCCAGCATCGTGACCCGTACGAAGGGGGCTCCCGCCGGCGTGGAGAGCCAGTGCGCCTTGGGACGGTGTTCGGCGAGTGCCCACAGACAGACGATCCAGGCGGCGGCCCCGGTGAAGATCTGTCCCCGGTCCCCGACGACGGTGATCTCCCTGAGCGTACGGGTGTGGTCGAGGCCCGGGTAGCGATGCCGTGCCTCGGCGGACCCGGCGGGGACCGGCTCCAGCGGGACGAGCTGGCGCTGGCGTACCAGCCAGTGCCGCAGATGGACGCAGAGGGAGCACCCCGCGTCATAGAGGACGGTGAGCCGGGTGACCGGGATGCCCGGGGCGCGGACGACGGCGGACACGGCCGCTCACACTCCGGCCGGGGGTGCCGCCGGCGGGGTGGTGGGCGGGCTCCACGAGCCGGGACCGGTGGGAGGGAGCCAGCCCTGAGGGCCCACCGGGGGCACCTGCTCGTGCTCCAGCGCACCGCGCCTGCGGATCTTGTTGAGCACATAGACGTTGGTGAGGTGCATCAGCCCGAGGACGAGCAGCACCACGCCGAGCTTCACCGAGAGGGCGTCGAAGAGGCCCCTGGTGTCCTTCACGCTCTCCGAGACCCGGAGGTAGAGGGCCACGAAGCCCAGGTTCACCAGGTAGAAGCCGACCACCAGAAGGTGGTTCACGGCATCGGCCAGTTTCTCGTTGCCCTTCATCACATCCGAGAGGAAGATCCGGCCGTTGCGGCTCAGCGTGCGGGCCACCCAGACGGTCAACGCCACGCTGATCAGCAGATAGACGATGTAACCGAGAACAGTGAGATCCATCCCCCCGACCTTTCTGAACATGTTCAAAAGATCCGACAGGGAGAATGTAGCGCTATTTTTGAACGTGTTCAACGCGGAATGCAGGCTTCCGGAGCGAAGGTTGGGGAGGGTCGCGCCGGGCGGGATCCCCGGGAGCGCGGGGGCGTTCTTTTTTGGCGCTCGGTTCACCTCCGAGGCGCCTTAGCGTCCGCCGACGGTCGATCGTGCTCGACCACTCGTTCCTCGCGGCCTCCGCGCGTTCTCCCTTTCGGCACCCGCGCGCCTCTTCGGCTCACTCGCGGAAAGCCCGGTCACCCACCCCCACAGGTGCGGACCCCTTTTTTTGGGCGCTCGGTTCGCCTCCGGGTGTCGGCAGGTTCAGATATCCGAGCGTGTGGAACAGGGCAATGAGGCCCATGCCTCCAACTCGACAGGGACACGGTGCCGTAGGAGGCGCAGGGGCCGAAGCCTGCTCCCTGGGCTACTCGGTAGCGTCCTTCTGGTGAATCTCAACCTTTTCGACGATGTGCCCGACGGCCTGACTCAACGAGCTCGGTCGTTCGTCCAGGCGCACGGAGTCAAAGTCGACGTCAGGCACGTCGAGGACCACAGACAGTGGTGGCGTGAGCGAGACGTCCCGGCGGCGGTCATCGACCGGATGGCAGCCTATGAGGAGCGCTGGGGCGGTCTAGTCCTACCACCCGCGGCTCAGTACGACGGCGGCCCGAGGTATCTCGAAGCCGATTCCCCCGAAGGCTCTGATTCTGAAGGTTGGTGGTTCGAGGCCGGGACGCAGCGGACCGCAGTCCCGTACGGGTTCGCGATCGGGCCGTCCGGCGAGTTCGGCATTCACGCAGGTCGGTGGGTGCCTCTCCATGCCACCATCGAGGGCTGGGTGGAGTCGCTCGCACTGACGCACCACGCGTCCATGTGGGCGAAGCGGATCATCGAGGTCACCGGCGATGATGTAGACGGCATCGTGCTGGACGGGTTCGAGCCGGTACGCGAAGTGATGGGACTCGCCGACGCCTGGTGGCGAGGGGGCGACTCATTGGTGGCGGTCTATACAGGTGAGGCGGAGGCCCTCTCCTTTCCGCGGGGCCGCACCGCATTCATCTATTCCGGCTTGGATGAGTGGGGCCTGCGAGGAGGCGTCAAGGACAGCACCAGCTGAGGACATCAGGAGTGCTCTCGCCAGCGTCTGATGGGCGGTCGGCCGCCCGGCCGGGGACCCTGCTGCCCGGGGCCCGCCACGAGGAACCGGCGTGGGCGGGGCATCTGCCGAGCCTGGAGCGACCGGGGGAGATCATCTGTCTGCTGACGGACTTCCCGGCCCCGCCGACGGGCGGCTGAACTCCCGTTACGGGGACGGTCGGTGACGGCCCGTCGTACGGTCGCGCGCTGTGGTCCGGCGGCGGACCGCCCGGCCGGCCGCTACCCCGGACCGGCGGTCATGGGAACCGGCCGGCGGCGCGGACCCGGGGCCCGCGCGGCAGGCGGCCGCGGACCCGCCGGTCCGCGAACCGCCCGCGGCCGTGTCACATCGCGCTGATCGACCGCGCGTAGTTGACCTGTCCCATGACCTGCTGGAAGGTCATCGGGCTGGTCGCCGGGATCATCGTCGAGTGGTGCCGTCCCCCGCTGGTGACGGTGACCTGGATGAAGCCCGTCGTGACCTTCTCCTTCATCAGCAGGAACAGCAGCCCCAGCAGACAGAAGATGAAGAACACGATCGCGAGCACGATCGCATGGGTGGGGATCTTCTCCTCGTACCGGGACATGTCCGTCGCGTTCCACACCGCGCCCTTGAGCGGCATCGTGCCCGCCGGGGTGACGATCGTGTCCTGGAGCACGGTGATGTCCCCGATCGACACCAGCGGCACACCGCCACCGGCGGGCGCGGGGGTGTGCATCGGCACCGGGACACCCGCCGGCTGGGTCTGGCCGTGCCCGGGAGCCGCCTGCGGATAACCGTAGCCCGGTGCGGGGTAGCCGTAGGCCGGTGTCCCGGGAGGGGAGTCGGGGCCCCACTGGTACTCGGGCTGTCCGTCCGCCGCGTACGGATTCGGCTCGGTCATGTCAGGCTCCCCGCTTTCCACTGCGTCAACTCAGAGGCCCCTCGATCCTGCCAGGTATCGCCTCGCCAGGAGAACCCCGCACTGCGATATGCCCCGGAACCGCCCCGATTCACAGGAACGGCACACCCGTCCCGCCCAAGTGGCCGAGATCCCGGGCCGCCCGACGATGCCCCGGACACGCCGGAGGGCTCCGCCTCCCGGACCGGGACACGGAGCCCTCCGTACACAGACGCCGTACGAGTACGAAACACACGCCGTACGAGTACGAACGCACCGCACGAGCCGCAGTGGCAACCTCCGTACGCAGCCTCCGTACGAAGACGCTCACGAACCCGCCACACGCGACTACCGCGCACGAACCGCCGCGCGAAACGCGGCGGACCGTCAGAAGCGGCGCGTGATCAGGGCGCGCTTCACTTCCTGGATAGCCTTGGTGACCTCGATACCGCGCGGGCAGGCGTCCGTGCAGTTGAACGTCGTACGGCAACGCCACACGCCGTCCTTGTCGTTCAGGATCTCCAGCCGCTGCTCCCCGGCCTCGTCACGCGAGTCGAAGATGAAGCGGTGCGCGTTGACGATCGCCGCCGGGCCGAAGTACTGCCCGTCGTTCCAGAACACCGGGCACGACGAGGTGCACGCGGCGCACAGGATGCACTTGGTGGTGTCGTCGAAGCGCTCGCGGTCCTCGGCGCTCTGGAGGCGCTCACGCGTCGGCTCGTTTCCCGTGGTGACCAGGAACGGCATCACGTCCCGGTACGCCTGGAAGAACGGCTCCATGTCCACGACCAGGTCCTTGAGGACCGTCAGGCCCTTGATGGCCTCGACCGTGATCGGCTTCTCCGGGTTGAGGTCCTTGATCAGCGTCTTGCAGGCGAGCCGGTTCTTGCCGTTGATCCGCATCGCATCGGACCCGCAGATGCCGTGTGCGCACGACCGGCGGAAGGTCAGGGTGCCGTCGACGTCCCACTTGATCTTGTGGAGGCCGTCGAGCACCCGCTCCTTGGGGTCGATCTCGATCTGGAAGTCCTCCCAGACCGCGTGCTCCGACACCTCCGGGTTGAAGCGCCGGATCCGGAAGGTGACGGTGATGTACGGCGAAGCGGCGGACTCCGCCTCGACCTTGTCCATGACTGGTGTGGCCATCAGTACTTACGCTCCATCGGCTGGTAGCGGGTCTGGACGACCGGCTTGTAGTCGAGCCGGATCGACTCGGAGCCGTCGTCGCCCACCTCGCGGTACGCCATGGTGTGGCGCATGAAGTTGACGTCGTCGCGGTTCGGGTAGTCCTCGCGGTAGTGACCGCCGCGGGACTCCTTGCGGGCCAGCGCGGAGACGGCCATGACCTCGGCCAGATCGAGCAGATTGCCCAGCTCGATCGCCTCCAGCAGATCCGTGTTGAACCGCTTGCCCTTGTCCTGGACGGACACGCGCTTGTAGCGGTCGCGCAGCTCGCCGATCTTCTCGACGGCCGACTTGATGGTCTGCTCGGTGCGGAACACCATGACATTGGCGTCCATGGTCTCCTGGAGCTCACGGCGGATGTCCGCGACCCGCTCGTTGCCCGTGGAGTTCCGCAGCCGCTCGACCTGCTCGCGGACCAGGGCGGCGGGGTCCTCCGGCAGCTCGGTGTGGTCGTTGTGCGCGGCGTACTCCGCGGCGGCGATGCCGGAGCGGCGGCCGAAGACATTGATGTCCAGCAGCGAGTTGGTGCCCAGACGGTTCGCGCCGTGCACCGACACACACGCGACCTCGCCCGCCGCGTACAGACCGGGGACGACGGTGGTGTTGTCGAGAAGGACCTCACCCTCGACGTTGGTCGGGATGCCGCCCATGGCGTAGTGCGCGGTCGGCTGGATCGGGATCGGGTCCGTGTAGGGCTCGATGCCGAGGTAGGTGCGGGCGAACTCGGTGATGTCCGGGAGCTTGGCGTCCAACTGCTCCGGCGGAAGGTGGGTCAGGTCGAGATAGACGTGGTCGCCCTCGGGGCCGCAGCCGCGGCCCTCCCGGATCTCGGTGTAGATCGACCGGGAGACGACATCGCGCGAGGCGAGGTCCTTCATGACGGGGGCGTACTTCTCCATGAAGCGCTCGCCGTCCTTGTTGCGCAGGATGCCGCCCTCGCCGCGGGCGCCCTCCGTGAGCAGGATGCCCATGCGCCAGATGCCCGTCGGGTGGAACTGGAAGAACTCCATGTCCTCCAGCGGCAGGCCGCGCCGGTAGCAGGCCGCCTGGCCGTCGCCGGTGAGCGTGTGCGCGTTGGAGGTCACCTTGAAGAACTTGCCGGTGCCTCCGGAGGCGTAGATGACGGCCTTCGCCTGGAAGACGTGGATCTCGCCGGTCGCCAGTTCGTACGCGACCACACCTGCCGACGTCCTGACGCCGTCGACCTCGGTGATCAGCTGGTCCAGGACGTAGAACTCGTTGAAGAACTCCACGCCCTCCTTCACACAGTTCTGATACAGCGTCTGGAGGATCATGTGGCCGGTGCGGTCCGCCGCGTAGCAGGACCGGCGGACCGGGGCCTCGCCGTGGTTGCGGGAGTGCCCGCCGAAGCGGCGCTGGTCGATGGTGCCGTCCGGGGTCCGGTTGAACGGCAGGCCCATCTTCTCCAGGTCGAGGACCGCGTCGATGGCCTCCTTCGCCAGGATTTCGGCGGCGTCCTGGTCGACGAGGTAGTCACCGCCCTTGACCGTGTCGAAGGTGTGCCACTCCCAGTTGTCCTCCTCCACATTGGCCAGCGCTGCGGCCATGCCGCCCTGCGCCGCGCCGGTGTGGGAACGGGTGGGGTAGAGCTTCGTCAGCACCGCGGTACGGCTGCGCTTGGTGGCCTCGATGGCGGCGCGCATGCCCGCGCCGCCGGCGCCGACGATGACGGTGTCGTACTTGTGGATCTTCATGAGGTGTCGTCAGCCCCGGCTCTAGCGGATGTTCGGGTCGAAGGTGAAGATCACCAGCGAGCCCAGCAGGATGGTGAACACCGTGGCGGTGTACAGCAGGCCCTTGAGCCACAGACGCGTGTTCGGGCGTTCGGCGTAGTCGTTGATGACGGTACGCAGGCCGTTGGCGCCGTGCAGCATCGCGAGCCACAGCATCAGCAGATCCCAGACCTGCCAGAACGGGGACGCCCAGCGGCCCGCGACGAACGCGAAGCCGATCTTGGAGACGCCGCCGTCCAGCACCAGCTGGATCAGCAGATGGCCCAGCACCAGGACCACCAGCACCACGCCGGACAGGCGCATGAAGAGCCAGGCGGCCATCTCGAAGTTGCCGCGGGTGGAGCGCGGGGTCCTCGAGGTGCGCTTGCGGGGGGCCTCGATCAGGGGGGCCGGATTGTCGGTGTCGTAGCGCGGGCCGCTCTCGACGGGACCGATCGCGGAAGAGGTGTCAGCAGACATGTCCGGCGTCAGCTCCCGAAGACTTCACGAAAGGCGTGTCCGAGTACGGGGTAGAGGGCACCCGCCATCAGCACGATCCAGATTCCCATCACGCTCCAGAGCATCTGCTTCTGGTAGCGCGGGCCCTTGGACCAGAAGTCCACCGCGATGACCCGCAGGCCGTTCAGGGCGTGGAAGAGAATGGCGGCCACCAGGCCGTATTCGAGAAGCGCGACGATCGGCGTCTTGTAGACGGCTACGACCTTGTCGTAGTCCTCGGGTGAGACGCGGACAAGAGCGGTGTCCAGCACATGGACGAACAGGAAGAAGAAGATGAGGACGCCGGTGACTCGGTGAGCCACCCAGGACCACATTCCTTCCCGGCCGCGGTACAGCGTTCCAGCCGGCACGGAAGACCCTCCGGGAGCGGGGACTGGGGCCGGCCGCTTGGGGGGTCGGTCTGGCCCGGCCGGGTACGGTCCACCGGCCCCGGCCATCGTAGCGACGACTTGTCGGTTCGCTCGCGCGGGGTCCGTAGGTGTGATCAAACAGGCAATCAAACAGCCTCGGACGGGCTATCGGAACCCCTTGGACCAGCCGAATCGGCCCGGCGGAAAGATGGCCGGATACCGCTCGCCGCTCCGGGCGCGCCGGGGGCTCCCGGGGCCGGCCGGGCGCGCGGGGAGCGTCTGGGTTGCCCGAGGTCGCGGGGGTCGTCGGGGTCTGCGGGTTTCCCGGTGGTCCGCGGGGGCGCGGGTCCACCGGGAGTGTCGCGCCGCGACGGGCCGCGCCGCGCCGTCCAGGGCCGGGCCGACGGTCCGTCGGGCCGGCCGTCCGCTGGGAGTCCGTCGGCCGGGGCGGCTGTCCGCGGGGGTGGCCGTCCGCCGGGCCGCCGGGACCGTCAGAGCGACGTGCTCGCGATGTCCGACTCCGGGTGTCCGGCGACCGCGTGGGTGAGCCGGGAGCGGGCGAGTCCGCGCAGCTCCTCGGCGGAGACGGCCCGCTCGTCGTCGGGATCGTGCGTCAGCCGGGTGCGGATGCCCGCGAGGATCTGGTCGAGGTACTCGTCCGGCCGGTAGGGGTCAAGGCAGATCACGAACGCGTGGCCGAAACGGCTCTCGTACGCAGCCTGCGCGGCGGCGAGCGCGGTGTGGGCGGCCTGGGGCGCGTCCGGCTGCGCCCCGGCCGGGTACTCGTCGGCCAGCGCCTCGCCCAGATCGGCGGGGGAGAGGTCGTAGGCGGCCTCGTCGGCGGCGGCGAGCAGGGAGTCGAGATCCGGGTACGGCCGGTGGGCGGCCACCCGCTGGGCCCAGCGGAGGCTGCCGCAGCAGGCCAGCAGGGTGGCGATGGCGCTCTCACCGGGCGCGTCGTTGAAGCGCTCCAGCCCGGCCGCCACCCCAGCGCCCCGCACCGGTGGCCGGGGTCCTGACTGTGCCCGAGGCTGGGGAGGTAAAGCTGCCGGGCGGGCGGTACGGCCCGGATGGTGGTGAAGTGCCGGCGGTCGCTTCGGGAGGCCGTCGGAGGAATCGCGGGACAGCGTGGGCTCCTCGAAACAGAACAGCGGTACCGCTGGGAAGGGAGGGGTGTTTGAGACGCAACGCTATCGACGTGCGCGAGGCGCTGTCCGACGGATGCGCGATTTTCACCCGGACGGGAGAGTTGCAGGTCATCTGATAGACGACTTGAGGGGGATTCAGCGGGGTTTACGCCCCATATGGGAGGTATCCACGTGACGCGCCACTCAGGGTGGGGCCCCGGGGACGGGACCGATTCCGGCTCCGGATCAGCGACGGACCATGCGTGCGAGCCACGCCCGCCCCGGGGTCCCCACCGCCCGCCCGGCCCCGCCTGCGCCCCGGACGACCGCCCGCCCGGCCCCGCGTCGGCCCTCCGCCCGGACCGCCCTCCTGAATCCGGACCCGCACCCGCACCCGTGCCTGTGCCTGTTTCCGTGTCCGGGCGTGTCGCGGGTCTGGTGCGTCGGCGTGTCGTGTGGCCGGTGCGTCGGCGCATCGCGGAGCCGGTGACTCGGCGTGTCGCGGGCCCGGCGCCCGGGTGTGCGGAGGGTCCCGGGTCCGGCTCCGGTTCATGCCCGGGGGCCCTGCCCGGGTCCGGGACCGGGACCGGGGCCGGTCGAGGATCCGGTCGGGGGGTCGGGGGCGGGTCCGGGCGTGTCGGAGGCTCCCGGGGCCCGGGGGCGGGGCACGGCAGCGGGCGGGGCCCGCGTTCCGGGCCGGGTGGTGTGGCCGCCGCCGCCCTGGTGGCCGTACTGGTCACGGTGCTGGGCGGGTGCGCCTCCGGTTCCGGGGAGGAGTCCGGTTCCGTGACGAGCGGCACGCGGCCGGGGCAGGGAGCCACCCCGCCGACCGGCCCCACCGCCCCCGGCTCCCCTTCTCCCTCGCCCTCCAGGACGTACCCCCTGTCGACCGTGCCCGCGACCATCCCCGCCGTACGGACCCATGAGCCCGCCCGTGGCCCCGGCTGGCGGCCGGGCCCCGGGACCGGGGTGGTCGTCGCCCGGGGCAGCGAGGCCCTCGCGGACGAGGGCAAGCTGCTCGCCGGGGAGCTGAAGACCGCCTACCGGGGCGTGGTCCCCGCCCGCGCCGGTGATGTGGAACTGGCGCTGGACACCGCGCAGGCGGGCGGCCCCGAGTCGTACACCGTCCGCACCTCCGGCGGCCGGGTCCTGATCTCCGGTCCGGCCGAGGCGGGCGTCTTCTACGGCACCCGTACGCTCAAGCAGGCCGTGCGCTCGGGCGGCGCGATGCCGGAAGGGGTCGTACGGGACGCTCCCGGCCGCCCCCAGCGCGGGCTGATGATCGACACCGCCCGCAAGAACTTCAGCGCCGCCTGGCTGGAGGACCGGCTGCGTGAGATGGCCGACATCAAGCTCAACCAGCTCGGACTGCACTTCTCGGACGACCAGGGCTTCCGTATCGAGTCGCAGACCCACCCCGAGGTGGTCTCGCGCGAGCATCTGACCAAGGCCGAGGTCCGGCGTATCCTCGCCCTCGCGAAATCGCTCCACATCGCCGTGGTCCCCGAGATCGACTCGCCCGGCCATCTCGGCGCCGTCCTCGCCCACTATCCGCAGCTCCAGCTGAAGGACGCGTCGGGCTCGCCCGTGGCCGGGGCCATCGACATCGGCAACCCCGCGTCGGCGCGGCTCGTGGACGAACTGCTGAGGGAGTACGCGGATCTGTTCGACGGTGTGTACTGGCACCTCGGCGGTGACGAGTACCAGGCCCTGGTCCGGCAGAACCCGGAGGCGTCCTTCCCCGGGCTCGCGGCTCTCGCCCGGCGGGAGTACGGCCCCGAGGGGCGTGTCCAGGACCTGGCCACGGCCTGGGTCAACGACCGCGCGGCCGTGCTGCGCCCCCTGGGCAAGAAGGAGCTCAGGGCGTGGAACGACGGCTACTTCCGGGGCGGGGTCGTCAGTATCGACAAGGACATCGTCGTCGCGTACTGGACGGGCAAGGAGATCGGCGCCCGCCCGCCGGAGGAGTATCTCGCCGAGGGCCGCAAGGTCCTGAACTTCAACGACGAGTACCTCTACTACGTCCTGGGCGAGCCCAACGAGTTCGTCTACCCGACCGGGCAGCGCATCTACGAGGAGTGGACCCCGCTGGTGCTCCGGGGGACGGGTCCGGTCCCGGCGAAGTACTCGGGACAGATCCTCGGCGGGAGCTTCGCCGTCTGGTGCGATCTGGCGGAGTCCCAGACACCGGAGGAGATCGCCCAGGGCATCGCCCTGCCCCTGAGCGCCACGGCCCAGAAGCTCTGGGACCCGCGCACCCCCACCAGGAGCTGGCAGGACTTCACGGCCCTGGCACAGCGGCTGGGCGACTGACCGGCCGGGGCGGTTGGACCAGGCTGACCGGCCGGGCCGGGCCCGGCAATAGGTCGGCCCGGCGATCAGCCTGCCCCGCAATCGCTCGGCCCGGCGACGGTCAGCCCTTGCGCGCGGCCGTGCCCTGCCCGGCGGTCAGCGCCGGCCGGTGACGGCCTGTATCTGCCGCTCGATGATCTCCCGCAGCGGCACGCCGTCGCGGTTGCTGAGGACGACGCCGACCCAGCCGGTGTCCGGGTAGATGTTCCAGGCGGCGCCGACCCCGGGGTCGCCGCCGGCGCGCCCCCACACCCACTGGCCGCCCACGATGCGGACCGGCATCGCGTACGCCCCGAACCCCGCGTCGGCGGGGGCTGCCCGGCCGGCCACCAGACCACCCCCCTGGGGGGCCTGGGGGATCTTGGCCCCGGTGAACAGGTCGGCGTAGGGCCGGTCCAGCACCGTGCCGTCGAGCAGCGCGTACGCGAAGCGGACCAGGTCCGGGGCGGTGGCGAAGCCGCCGTCCCCGGGGGCGTCGATGAAGTTGCGGCCCGGGTTCCTGCCCGGCACGTACGGGCTCGGGCTGCCCTTGTCCAGGTTGCGGACGGCGTCCACCCGGCTGCCGTCGGCCAGCTGCATATACGGGTGTGCGACGCGCTTGTCGGTGAGCCACCGCGGTCTGGTGACGAACGCCGAGCCGGTCATGCCGCAGCGGCCGAAGACGTGTTCCTGGACGTAGTCCCAGTACGTCGTGCCGGTCACGGCCTCCACGATCATCGCGGGGATGGCGACCTCGGCGCCGGAGTGGTCGGTGGCGGTGCCGGGGGCGGCCACCGGCTCGGCCTGCCGGGCCCACCGCTCTCTGTACTCGTGCACCTCCTCCCGGCTCCGGAAGACGCGTTGTACGTCCAGCTCAGGGGTGTTCAGCCCGGAGGTGCCGGAGAGCAGATGGTGGACGGTCACCTTCTCGGCGATCTCCTCGGCGAAGCCCGTCAGATAGGTGCCCACCGTGTCCGAGAGCTTGACCATGCCCCGCTGTGCCAGCTGAAGAACGGCCACCGCGCCGAACGGCTTGCCCGCCGAACTCAGGGAGAACGCGATGCCCTCGTGGTTGCGGATCCCCTTCTCCTCGTCGGCCATGCCGTAGCTGCGCGACAGCACCGTGCGGCCCCGGTGCGACAGCAGCACCACGCCGGAGAACCGGTCCTCCGCGGCCAGCTCGGCCACATACCGGTCATAGGCTCCGCCGGGCCGGGTGTCCGGCGGGATCGCGTCGGGAGCGGCCGGGGCCGGACCGGCGCGGCCGGGGAGGGCCCCCGCCGGGGTGGCGCCGGCCGCGGCCGCGCCGACGGCCGCCAGCCCGCCCCACCCGAGCAGCCGCCGCCGGTTGACACCGCGTACGGGATCCGAATCCATGCTCACGTCCCTCTTCCGATCGACGAACCGACCGTCGGTATGCGGTGGTCCGAACCTCCGCCGAAGAGCCCTGACAACTCTGACAGCCCTGACGGCGCAGAGAGCACTCAAGACGGAGGGCTGTTGCGGTGGTGTATGCGTTTTCCGATACGCCGCCGATACACCCAGAGCCCCGGGCGGCACGGAACCGGGGTGGCCGGGCCGGGCCTCAGCGGCTGGGCGGCCCTGCCGGGCCGGCGGCCCGGGCTGAACGGTCGGGCCGGGCAGACCGGCCGGGCCGGGCGGGACCTCGGCGGCTCCGCTCTTCAGCGTCATTTTTGCGGCCGCGACCGGCGGTGGAGCCGTCCGGTTTTCTACGGTCCGGCTGTCCGTACGGTCCCCGCCCGGTCGCTGTTCGGGCGCTCACTCCGGTGCTCGGGCGGGGGAGTCCCCGCGGGCGCGCAGTCGCGAGCCGGTGGAGATCGCGGTGTGAGCCCGCCCGGGGGTGTGCGTGCTCACACCGCGCTGCCCGGGGCTCGAACGAAACCACAAGGGCTCCGCAAGCCACGTTCCGGGTGGCCCGAATGTAACAGAGGTGTGGCGCAAGTGTGTGCGACCGGCGCTCAATTGATGAATGAATACAGGGACGCCCGGCTCGGTGGAACCCATGGCGGCCGATGCCCCGGAAGGGGTACTTTGCGCCAAGCGCCTTGGGGTCTGCCGTAAATGAGCCATGGGGCGCGGTAGTTCGCACGTGGAGTGAAGTGCTGCGTCCGCGATGGGAGGCGTCTTGTGGCGTCGAAGTGCCTGAGGGAACATCTCGCGCAGGCGGATGAGCGCGGCCTGGCCGCGAGCGCCCTCGCGTGTCTGGAACGCTGTCTGCCGCTGATCTCGTCCGACGCCGAAGCGCTGCGCCCGCTGTGGGCGGGTCTCGCGAAGGGTGCGGAGGACTGGTCCACGGGCCTGGCGAAGGTCAGGGACCCGCTGATGGGTCCCCTTGGTCAGGGCGGGGTCAACGGGGACGGTGGCAGCCGAGAGGGCGGGTCGGGCGAAGGTGGCGTACGGGATGAAGGGGGCATTCTGGTGCGGCAGATGCTTGCCGGCGCGCCTCCCGTATGGACGGCCGGACTCCTGCGGGCCTGGGCGGACGCGTGCTCGCTGGCCGCGCTCGAACTCCACCACCGCTTCGACGCCCGCTCCGCCCCGCCCGCTGGAACCCCCGGCGCGGGGGAGGCCGATGTCGCCGGTCTGCTCAAGGGCTGCCGCGAGGGCGACTCCGGGGGCGCCGGGCCGCTGGTCAACGGGGAGCTGCGGCGTCAGATCCGGGTCCTGGAGATCCTCGCCGGCACCGAGGGCGGTGTCGGGCTGAGGCAGGCGCTGGTCGTGTCCACGGAGGGTCAGCGGGTGCTGCGCGCGGTCGTCTCCCGGCGCTCCCGGGTGGGGCGCTGAGGCGGCGGAAGGATCCCGTCGGATGTCGCAGGCTCTGCGGAAGGTGCGGATGTGTCAGGTGTCCCGGTCCTGGGGCCGGTCGCGGACTCAGGTGTTCCAGGTGTCCCGGTCCCGGGGTGGGCGCGGGTCCCGGGTTCGAGTGTCCCGGTCCCGGGGTCGGCTTCGGGCGGGGGCTCAGGTGTCCCGGTCCCGGGGTCGGTCCCGGTCGCGGACTCAGGTGGCCCAGGTGTTTCAGGTGCCCCACGTATGTCGGATGTGTCAGGTGTGTCGAATCTTCCAGGTGTCCCGGCCCTGTCGGCCGTCCCTGGTCTCGCACGGAGATCCCGGAGTGTGCGTCCCCGTTGTCAGAAGTCAGCGCAAGAGCCCCGCGTGCGATCGCGCGGGGGAGATCACCGAGGTACACGAGGTGCCGGAGGAGGCTGAGGGAAGGACGACCGGGGCCGCCACCCCCCACAGGAGAGGCCTCGGTCGTCCTTCGACGGGGTCGCCGTGCGTCCCCGTACTCCACTCAGCGCCGGGCGGGCGTTTTCTGTCACACCCCCCTGAGTCGGCAAATTGTTGCAAGTTGTACAAGCCATGGACGTAGCCCCTTGGAACGACGTAGCGTGCTGACTCGCGTACGACGGGCGCAGGCCACAGCTGTGGTGACCAGCTGCGATTCGGAACAGGTAGAGGTAGTGCTGGGGGACGACGCGGAGCTGACCGCCGCGGTGCTCGCGGCTCAGGACGGGGACGAAGGCGCCTTCCGTACTGTGTACCGCGCGGTGCACCCGCGGTTGCTCGGCTATGTGAGGACGCTCGTCGGCGAGCCGGATGCCGAGGATGTCGCCTCGGAGGCATGGCTCCAGATAGCCCGCGACCTCGAACGGTTCAGCGGAGACGCGGACCGCTTCCGGGGCTGGGCCGCGAGGATCGCCCGTAACCGCGCCTTCGATCACATACGGATGCGGGGGCGGCGCCCCGCGGTCGGCGGGGACGAGACCGAACTCAACGGCAGACCCGCCGAGTCGGACACCGCCGACGAGGCGATGGAGGCACTGGCCACCGGCAGCACGATGGCGCTCATCGCCCGGCTGCCGCAGGACCAGGCCGAGGCAGTCGTGCTCCGGGTGGTCGTGGGCCTGGACGCCAAGACCGCGGCCAAGACCCTCGGCAAGCGGCCGGGCGCCGTCCGTACCGCCGCCCATCGCGGACTCAAGCGGCTCGCCGAGCTGCTGGGCGCCGATGATTCGGAGGGTTCCAGTCCGCCGGTATCGGGAGAACACCGCCGGGACGGCCGCTCACGGCCGGAAAATGACGGGGCGGATGGTGGATCCGGTGGATCGGGGTGCGCGTACCCCCGTCCGGGGGCGTACGGTGCGGACGGCGTCCGTGCGGAGGACGGGAACGGCACCGGTACGCCGGACGGGCCCGGTCTCGCCGACGGGGCCGACGGCTCGGACCGGGGCGCCGGTCCCGCCGGGCACGGCGCCGATCTGAACGGCGTACCACCACAGCGCGGTCCGGGGCCGGGTGCCACGACACCCGCCGGTGTGACGCATTCACGGCCGCGGACGCAGAAGGACATGTGATGGCCGACGAGCGGTACGAGTGGCTTGACAAGGAGACAGCGGAACATCTGTTGCGCGGGGAGCCGGTCGAAGCCCTCGATGAACACGCGCGTACCCAGGCCGTACGACTGAACCGGGCGCTGCACAGCGTCGCCCGCCCGAGTTTCCCCGGCTACTCCGGCGACGGTGAGATGCCCGGTGAGGCCGCCGCGACGGCCGCCTTCCGCAAGGCCCGCGCGGACGTCCGCGCCTCCGGGGGCGAGTTTCCCGGGTCCCCGCGTCCGGCCGCCGCACGCCGCTCGGCCCGGGGCTGGGGCCGGCCGGTCCGCTTCGGTGTGGTCGCCGCCGTCGCCGGGTTCGCCTTCGGTGGTGTCGCGGTCGCGTCCGGCAGCGGGCTGCTGCCCTCGCCCTTCGACGGGCCGCCGGGGCCCAGGAGTACGGTCTCGGCCAATCCGCCCGGTCCGCCGGTCTCCGAGTCGCCCCAGGGGCGCGCCGAATCCCCGCCGGGCGATGTCGGTCCGTCCCAGCCGATCCCGCCACGGAGCGGGGGGCCCGGCAGCGAGGGCAGCGACACCGACCCGCCGGGCGCCAAGGGGAAGAACGGCAGGGACAAGAAGAGCAAGGACAAGAAGAAGCAGCGCAAGGCCGAGCTTGAGCAGAAGACGGCCGACGCCTGCCGGGAGTACCGCAGCGGGACCATCGCTCCCGACCGCCGCAAACGCCTGGAGATCGCCGCCAAGGGCGCGGGCCGGGTGGACAAGTTCTGCGACAAGCTGTTGCGCGAGTCCGACGGCGACGACGGTGATCAGGGCAAGCCGAAGGACAAGGCGAAGGACAAGTCCAAGGACAAGGACAAAGACGGGGAGAACGTCGGCAGCGGCAGCGGCGGTGGCAACGGGAACCCGGAGAACAGCGGCAACGGCACCAATCATGGCAACGGTGGCGGTGGCGGGGGTAGTGAGCGGGTCGCCGACGCGGGTTGAGTGGGCGGGGTGGGTTCTCGGGCCCCGGCCCCTTGCCGAGTTGCCCGTCTCCGGGTGCGGGGTTTGTCCTCAAGCGCCGGACG
>NZ_JBITFN010000011.1:224763-261272 GCF_044456085.1 Streptomyces sp. NPDC051018 | reverse complement strand
CCGGACGGGCTGGGCTAGCTTCTCCGGCCTCGGCCTCTTGCCGGGTGTCCTGCCCCCGGGCGTAGCGTTCGTCCTCAAGCGCCGGACGGGCTGGGGTTGGGTTCTCGGGCCCCGGCCCCTTGCCGAGTTGCCCGTCTCCGGGTGCGGGGTTTGTCCTCAAGCGCCGGACGGGCTGGGCTAGCTTCTCCGGCCTCGGCCTCTTGCCGGGTGTCCTGCCCCCGGGCGTAGCGTTCGTCCTCAAGCGCCGGACGGGCTGGGTGGGTGTCCCCGGACGGGCCGGTGGGTGTCCCGCGTCGGTTGGGTGAGGGGGCCCTGGGGGTTCGGGGCTGAGTGGTCCAGCGGGGGGATGGCCAGGGGCAGCGCTCTGACCTGCTGTTTCTTTTGAAGAATCAGGGGGTGTGACGTTTCTGGGCCGTTCGGCGCAGTAGAGAGTGAGCCGACTGGTCATCGGCAGCGCCAGGAGCCGGGGTTCCCCCCGTACCTACGGCTGGGCGCACATGGCGCGGGCGGGACACGTTCCCCCGGTCCCGCCCGCGCCCTTCTCACCACCACCCCGAGAGGCCCGCTGAACCGGCCCCGTGGGTAACGGTCCTCACCAGTGGACGACGACCTTGTCGCCGTTGCGGACCTGGTCGAAGAGGGACGCCACGGCACCCCGGTCCCGGACGTTCACACAGCCGTGCGAGGCACCCTTGTAGCCGTTGGCCGCGAAGTCCGCCGAGTAGTGCACCGCCTGGCCGCCGCTGAAGAACATGGCGTACGGCATCGGGGTGTCGTAGAGCGTCGAGACATGGTCCCTCGACTTCATGAACACATTGAAGACGCCCTCCCGGGTCGGGGTGTACTGCGACCCGAAGCGGACGTCCATCGTCGATTTCACCGTGCCGTCGACGACCCACGACAGTGTGCGCGTGGTCTTGCTGATGCACATCACCCGGCCGTTCAGACAGCGCGGATCGAGCTTCACGGACGGCTTGTTGACGGTCCTTCCGGCCAGCTCGTCCTTGGTCGGCCGCTTGGTCATGCCGAGCAGCCGCTCCCAGGTGACGGTGTCCGTCCGCCCCGTCGCGGTGAGCCCGCGCTTGCCCTGGAAGCCCTTGACCGCGGCGACCGTGATCTGTCCGTACGTCCCCGTCGGGGTGTCGTCGAACCACCCGATCTGCGCGAGCCTGGCCTGGAGCTCGCGCACCCGCTCGCCCCGGGAGCCCTGTTCCATCAGGACCGCGGCCGGGGCGGGGGTGGCCGTGGCCGAGGGGGACGAGGAGGTCTCGCCGGAGGGCTCGGCGGTCGTCGGCGTCCCGGCCGGCTCGGGCGATCCCGTCGGTGTCGCCGTTTCCCGCGCCGTGCCCTCGGTCGTGGCCTCGCCACCGGGCTCGGCCTCGACTGCCGTGGACGGCCGGTCGGCGGTGCCAGCGGAGCAGCCGGCGGTCACGGCGAGCACGACGGCCGCCGCGAGCGCACGGCCCACGACGGCGGAGCCGCGCCGGACCCGGACGCCGGGCCTTCCGCCCGTTCCATCCGATTCGGGCGCCATGACCGTTTCCTGGGCTTCGGTGGTGATCAAGATCCTCATCCCCCTGTGTGTCCCTCTGCTGAAACAGAGGGACTGAAGCCCTGCTTGGTTGCGCATTCCCGCGCATGATGGGGAAGAAGTTGTGAAAACGACATCTGTGAGCCGCTCCGGGCGGCTCGGCGTCCGAGACGGGAGGCGGAGAGATGCCGGCGCGTGAGTCCGAGTCGGGACTGCCCATCGAACCGGTCTACGGACCGGAGGCGCTGGAGGGCTGGGACCCGGCCGAGAAGCTGGGTGAGCCCGGTGGGTACCCCTATACCCGCGGTGTCTACCCCTCCATGTACACCGGCCGTCCCTGGACGATGCGCCAGTACGCGGGCTTCGGCACGGCAGCCGAGTCCCATGCCCGCTACCGGCAGCTGATCGCCCAAGGGACCACGGGCCTGTCCGTCGCCTTCGACCTGCCCACCCAGATGGGGCACGACTCCGACGCCCCTCTCGCGCACGGCGAGGTCGGCAAGGTCGGGGTCGCCATCGACTCCCTCGACGACATGCGGGTCCTGTTCGGCGGAATCCCGCTGGACCAGGTCTCCACCTCGATGACGATCAACGCCCCCGCCGCCCTGCTGCTCCTGCTCTACCAGCTGGTCGCCGAGGAGCAGGGCGTCCTCGCGACCCATCTCACGGGCACGGTCCAGAACGACATCCTCAAGGAGTACATCGCCCGCGGTACCTATATCTTTCCGCCGGCGCCCTCACTGCGGCTGGTCGCCGACAGCTTCCGCTACTGCCGGGACGAGATGCCCCGGTGGAACAGCATCTCCATCTCCGGCTACCACATGGCGGAGGCCGGGGCCTCGCCCGCGCAGGAGATCGCCTTCACCCTCGCCAACGGCATCGAGTACGTCCGTACGGCCATCGCGGCGGGCATGGCGGTCGACGACCTCGCGCCCCGGCTGTCCTTCTTCTTCGTCTCCCGTACGACGATCCTGGAGGAGGTCGCCAAGTTCCGGGCGGCGCGGCGGATCTGGGCGCGCGTGATGCGCGAGGAGTTCGGGGCGCGCGACCCCAAGTCGCTGATGCTGCGCTTCCACACCCAGACCGCGGGCGTCCAGCTGACCGCGCAGCAGCCCGAGGTGAATCTCGTACGGGTGGCGGTCCAGGGTCTCGCGGCCGTACTCGGCGGCACCCAGTCCCTGCACACCAACTCCTTCGACGAGGCGATCGCCCTTCCGACCGACAAGTCCGCCCGGCTGGCGCTGCGCACCCAGCAGGTGCTGGCGTACGAGACGGATGTGACCGCCACCGTCGACCCCTTCGCCGGTTCGTACGCCGTCGAGCGGATGACGGACGACGTCGAGGAGGCGGCGCTCGTCCTGATGCGGCGGGTGGAGGACCTCGGCGGGGCGGTCAGCGCGATCGAGCACGGCTTCCAGAAGAACGAGATCGAACGCAGCGCCTACCGCGTCGCGCAGGAGACCGACAGCGGCGAACGGGTCGTCGTCGGCGTCAACCGCTTCACGCTCGACGAGGAGGAGCCGTACGAACCCCTGCGCGTCGACCCGGCGATCGAGACGCGCCAGGGGGAGCGGCTGGCCCGGCTGCGGGCGGAGCGGGACCAGCGGGCGGTGGACACGGCCCTGGCCGCGCTCACGGCGGCGGCGGAGGGCACGGACAATGTCCTCTACCCGATGAAGGACGCCCTGCGGGCGCGTGCGACGGTGGGGGAGGTGTGCGACGCGCTGCGGGCTGTATGGGGTACCCACCTGCCGGCGGACGTGTTCTGAGCCTTCTCCGCCCTGCTTCGGCCTTCTCCGCCCTGCTTCGGCCTTCCCCGGTCCGGGCCTTCCCCGTTCCGGCGGACGCCTTCCGGGCTCCTCCGCCCTGCCCTGGCTTTCCCCGGTCCGGCGGACGTCTTCCGGTCTCCCCGCCTTCCGTGGCCTTCCCCCGGCCCGTCTCTCCCGCCGGAATGCAGAAGCCCGGTGTCGGACCCGTGTGCGACACTCCGCCTCATGCTGGGTGTAACCGATCTGCCGGCCTATCTGGCCGGAATGGTGCTGATCATTCTGCTGCCGGGACCCAATTCCCTGTACGTGGTCTCGGTGGCGGCCCGCCTCGGGGTGCGCGGGGGATACCGGGCCGCCGCCGGAGTGTTCTGCGGGGACACGGTGCTGATGGTGCTGTCGGCCGCCGGTGTCGCCTCGCTGCTCCAGACGAACGACCTGCTGTTCGGGATCGTGAAGTTCGCGGGCGCGGGCTATCTGAGCTGGCTGGCGATCGGGATGCTGCGGGCGGCGTGGGGGATGTGGCGCGCCCGGCGCGAGCCGGACCCGGGGCAGCCCGCGGACGGCGTCGCCGCCTCCGGTTCCGTGAGCGCTTCCGCCTCCGGGCTCGTGGGCACTTCCGCCCCCGGCTCCGTAAGCACATCCGGCGCCGGCACGGTGGGCGCTCCGGGGGCCGACGAGCGGCCGTTCCGCAAGGCGTTCCTGATCTGTCTGGTCAACCCGAAGGCGATTCTGTTCTTCGTCGCCTTCTTCGTGCAGTTCGTGGACCCCGCGTACCCCTACCCCGCGCTCTCCTTCACGGTGCTCGGACTCTTCGCCCAGCTGGCGAGTTTCCTGTATCTGAGCCTGCTGATCTTCACCGGCACCCATCTCGCCGCCGCCTTCCGCCGTCGCAGGCGGCTGTCGGCGGGAGCGACCTCGGCGGTGGGCGCCCTCTTCCTCGGCTTCGCGGTCAAGCTGTCGCTCGGCAGCACGTGAGGACTCCGTGAGCCTCCCGGGGCGGTCGGTTCGCCGTCCTGGGGCTCGTCATTCATGGGGCGGCCCGGTGAGGCGGGGGCCGTGCGCGGTCAGTGGTGCCAGGCCCGGCCGCCCGCATTGTGGATCATCCGCTGGAGGACCTTGAGGGTACGGACGTACTCCTCGTCCTCGATGCCGTCGTGGATCCTGGCGCGCACGGCCGGCTGGCGCTCCGCGGCCCTCGCCTGAAGCTCCGCGCCGGAGGCGGTGTTGCGCAGCAGCCCGTCGGGGCCGAGGACGACGAGGTCCCGGCCGAGGAGGGTGTCGATCTCATCGCCGATGGCCGTGGCTCCGGCGCCCAGATAGCCCTGGAGGAACCCGGCCAGCTCGGTGCGGTCCCGGCCTCCGGGCGAATCGGCGAGTTGGCTGAGCACCCACCACTGGGGCTGGCTGAGCCCGAACCCGGCGAGTTCGGCCCGGATGTGGGAGACGACCGCGTCATGGGCGGCCCAGCTCCAGTAGCCGATGGGCTGGCGTACCAGCCCGGCGTCGTCGT
This sequence comes from Streptomyces sp. NPDC051018, assembly GCF_044456085.1. Lineage (NCBI taxonomy): Bacteria > Bacillati > Actinomycetota > Actinomycetes > Kitasatosporales > Streptomycetaceae > Streptomyces > Streptomyces sp. NPDC051018. The sequence continues at coordinate 256,462 of NZ_JBITFN010000011.1, read as the reverse complement.
GTGAGTAGTCCATCCGGCGACCGTAGGACCTCAAGCGTGCTTGAGTTCAAGTGCGCGCGGGCTCATATGTGACGCGGGCGCAGGCGTATGTGGGTGTACACCCGGGGTCTCATGGCGGTTTCCAGGGCTCGGTTCCGCGCGCGGGGTCATGTCCAGGTGAGATCGATTCCGCCGGAGGGAGGGCCCGGGGCCCGGGGCTCTGCCGGGACCGGTGCCTGCTCCGGCGGGGCGGCCGCGCCGACCGCCAGCAGCGTCAGCACGGAACAGAGGACGTACACCCACCCCAGCAGCGCCAGGTGCGCGGGAAACCCGCCCCCGGCCACCACCGCGCTCCCGCCCGCGAGGCCCTCCTGGAGCCGGGTCAGCCGCGGTACGACCCGGGCGGCCGTCACCACCGCCCACGCCCCGAGCGCCGTCCGGCTCGGCAGGCTCCGCCGGCCGGGCCCGTGCGCCAGCCAGATCATGGCCGGCAGAAACCACACCCAGTGATGGCTCCATGAGATCGGGCACAGCACCAGCCCTGTGAGCTGCACCGTCACCAGCACGGCCAGCGGATCCCGCCGCCGGGCCGCCGCCCACAGGGCCCACCCGGCGAGCGCGGCCAGTGCGAGAGCCGCCGCCAGCCACACCGGCCCGAAGCCGACGTCCTGCCCGAGCGACCGGCTGAGCGCTCCTCTGAGGGACTGGTTCAGTACGGAGGAGACCCGGCCGATGCGGTCCGGGTCGGCGATGAGCGTACGCCAGTAACGGGAGGACTCCCGCGCGGTGAGCGCCCACGCCAGCGCCACCGTCCCCAGAAAGACCGCGACCGCCCAGGCGGCCGCCCGCCACTGCCGGGTGAGCAGCAGATACGCGCCGCTGACGGCGGGCGTCAGCTTCACCCCCGCCGCCACCCCGACGGCGGCCCCCCGGCTCACCGGCTCACGCGCCGCCGTCAGCCCCCACAGGACCAGCGCGCCGAGGACCAGATTGACCTGCCCCAGATCGAGCGTGTGGCGTACGGGCTCCAGCCACAGTGCCCCGCCCACCCACAGCATGATCCGCTGCCGGCCGAGCCCCCCGCCGGGCAGCAGCCTGCCCGCGCAGCCGACGATCACCGCGAGCGCCCCCACCGAGACCGCCTGCCACAGACAGGCCGCCACCACCCAGGGCAGGGCCGAAACGGGAAGGAGGAGCAGCGCCGCGAAGGGCGGATAGGTGAACGGCAGCGCCGGGAACGCCCCGCTCGTGAACAGCCGGAAGTCGTACAGCTGGCCGCTCAGCACCTGGGGGGCGGCGGTCCAGTACACCCGCAGATCCAGTATGTCGGGGCGGGTGACGGCCACGGTCAGCACATGGGCGGCCAGCGAACAGAACAGCAGCAGGGCGGCATGGCCCAGGGCCCACCGGCGTAAGTCCCGCAGGGCCGTGATCGCTCGGATCGTCATGTCCGTGGTCCTACCTCCTGCGCACCCCGGACCCGGTGTCCTGGCCGGACTGACACCCCAATGGCGCTCTGGGCGCGGTGGACGGGACGGACTAGGGTGATGTTCCGGGGAGTGGGGTTCGAAAGCGTGGGAACAGCACACGCCGGGCCCGCCGCGAGAGACCGGCGGCGGGGGCGACTGGGGGCCTGGAGAAACACATGGACAAGAGTCCGGACACCGAGCTGCTCGGCTCGATGAGAGCCGTGATCCGGCTCGCGCGCATCGCCCAGCAGGCGTGTGAGGAGGCCGGGCTGACCCTGGCCCAGTACCGGGCGCTCAACAGCGCGGTGAGCGGTGAGCAGCGGGCGTACGAGATCGCCCGCTACACCGCGGTGAGCAGGCCCGCGGTGTCGGCGCTCACCAATGGGATGGTGCGGGCCGGTCTCATCGAGCGCAGTGATACGGCGGGTGACGGACGCGGGGTGCTCTTCTCCATCACCGAGCACGGGGAGGGAAGCCTCCGCCGGGCGGAGGTGCTGCTCGTCGAGCGCATCACCGAGGTGCTCGGCGAGTCGTCGGGGGCCCTGAGCGCCCTGCGGGCTCTCCAGGTGGAGGCGATCGAGGAGGCGCTCGACGACCAGGCCGACCGGGACTTCGGAGCGGGCAGGCGCCGGGCCTGGACGACTTCGCGCAGGGGGAAGGACGACTGAGCGTCTGAGCGGCCCGACACCCGCCCGGCCGCGTCGGCCGACGGCGGGGCGGGCAAATCCGGATCAGTGATCGGGGGCAGTGTGGTCGGGGTGAGTGGCCCGGATCGGCGGTCGGGGTCTGCGGCCTGGGTCAGCGGCCCAGATCAGCGGTCGGAGTCAGTGACCCGGTTCTGCGGTCGGCAAGGGTGATCCGGATCAGTGGTCCGGATCAGTGGTCCGGTTCGCCGCCCGGGTGGGGTGCCGAGGGCGCCTCCCGGGACTGCCGCGCCTCCCGCCCGGCCTCCCGCTCCCGCCCCTGCCGCGCCTCCGGGTCCTCCTCGTACCCCTGCCGTTCCCGGCCGCGCTCCGGGACGGCCTGCCCCTCCGGGACGCCTGGCCCGTCCGGCACGGCGCCCTGCTCCTGCCCCGACTTCTGTCTCTGCTCCTGATCCTGCCCTTGCCCCTGCTGCTCCTTGCGGACCGTGGTGCGCAGGGGGATCTCACGGACGGCCAGGGACATCGCGAGGCTCAGCAGGGAGACCACCGCGGACACCAGGAACACCAGGGCGATGGCGTCCGCGTAGGCGAGCCGTTCCGCCGCCGTCAGGGCGGGGGAGAGCGCCCCCGGGTCCGGTGCGCCGTCCTGACCCGGCGCCGCCCCCGCCGTACCGCCGGGACCGCCCACCCGGTGGGTGACGACGGCGCCCAGCAGCGAGACACCGATGGCGCCGGACAGCGAACGGAAGAAGGTGACCGTCGCTCCGGCCGCGCCCACCCGGTCGGCGTCGACGGAGTTCTGGGCGACGAGGACGTAGTTCTGCATGACCGCGCCGATACCGAGTCCGACCAGGACGGTCGCCGGGAGTACGACCCCGAGCGGCAGCGGTCCCGTCCCCGTCAGCGCCGGCAGACCGAGCAGCGCCAGCCCGGCGGACAGCAGGAACGAACCGCCGGCCAGAAACACCTTCCACCGCCCCGACCGGGTGATCAGGCTCCCCGAGCCCAGGGTGCCCACGAGCGTTCCGGCCATCATCGGCATGCCCAGCAGCCCGGCGGCGGTCGGCGAACGGTCCAGCGCCAGCTGGAAGTACTGGCTCAGGAACAGGATCACGCTGAACATGACCACGCCGACGGAGATGCTGCCGAGCACGACCAGCCGGGTGTTGCGGTCCTGGAAGGCGGACCGCGCGACGACCGGGTCGGGGTGACGCCGTTCCACGCGTACGGTCACCGCCCCGGCGGCGAGCGCGCCCCCCAGCAGCGCGGCGCTCTGCCAGGACGTCCAGGCGAACGCGTCCCCCGCGAAGGTCACCCAGATCAGCGGGAGCGAGGCGGTCAGGGCGATCAGGGCCGCGCCCGTCCAGTCCGCCCGTATCTCGCGCACGGGCCCCGCGGGCAGCCGCAGATGGCGTTGCAGAACCACCAGGCTGACCACCGAGAACGGCACCACGACGAGGAAGCACCAGCGCCAGCCGAGCCACGGTGTGTCCACGATGACGCCTCCGACGAGCGGACCGCACACCGTGGCCGCGGCGAGGACGGCGCCGATGTATCCGGAGTAGCGCCCCCGTTCCCGGGGCGAGACCAGGGTGGCGATGACCGCCTGGCTGGTGGCCATCAGACCGCCCATGGCGACTCCCTGGACCGCCCGCATCGCGATGAGCGTCCCCATGGACTGCGCGAGCGCCGCACCCGCCGAACCGGTGACGAAGATCACCAGCGCGAACTGTACGAGCAGCCGCTTGCTGTACCGGTCGGACAGGCGCCCCCACAGGGGAGTGCTCACGGTCATCGTGAGCAGGGAGGCGGCCACCACCCAGGCGTACTGCGCCTGGCTCCCGCCGAGATCGCTCAGGATCGCGGGCAGGGCGTTGGTGACGATCATCGTGCTGAGGACGGAGGAGAACAGCGCGAGCAGCAGGCCGGCGAGAATCCTCATGATCGCGCGATGGGACGGGCCGGGCGGTACGGACGGGGATGCGGAAGTGGATTCCATGCCTTGGCTCTGTGGTCGTGGGTGGGCCTTCGGCCTTCCCGGCGGTCCGCCCGCCCGTGGGGCGTCGGACCGCCGGAGCGCCGGAGGTGGTCAGGCGACCAGGGCGCGCACCGCGGCGTCGAGGAGCGACAGATGGGTCTCCACGTCGGCGGCGGACGTCTGCGGGCACATCAGCGCCATGTTGTGGAACGGCGTCAGCAGCACCCCGCGGTTGATCAGGAAGAGATGCAGATAGTCCTCCAGTTCGGCATCGGTGGCCGCCTGGGACGAGGTGCCGTTCAGCGGCGCCGGGGCCGCGAAGCGGTACTCGGCACGGGCGCCGAGCCGGACCACCGACCACGGCAGACCGTGGTCCTGGACGATCCGCTCCACCCCTGCCGTGTACGTGGTGGCGAGCGCGGTCATATGCGCGTACGCGGCCGGGGTGAGCACCTCGGTCAGGGTGGCCCGCGCGGCGGCGAGCGAGAGCGCGTTGCCCGCGAGGGTGCCGCCGACACCGCCCGTGTCGACCAGGTCCAGATCGGGCCGGGCCCACAGCTCCTCGGCGAGCGGCTCGCTCAGTCCGTAGGCGCCGATGGGGATACCGCCCCCGATGGCCTTGCCCACGGTCACGATGTCGGGTGCGAGCCCCCAGGCCCCCGTACAGCCGCCGGGCCCGGCCGAGATGGTGTGGGTCTCGTCGTTGACGAGCAGCGCCCCGGCGGCGCGCGTGAGTTCGCGCACCCCGTCGAGATAGCCCGGCAGGGGCAGCACGATGCCCATATTGGTGAGGGCCGGTTCCATCAGGACGGCCGCGACATCGCCGTACGACAGCTCCCGCTCCAGCCCGTCCAGATCGTTGAACTCGACGACCCGGCTGGTGACGGTGGGATCGACCGGCGCTCCCACATTGCCGGGCCGCGAGCGCGGGCCGTCGGGCCCGGTGACGATGAACGACTCGTCCACACTGCCGTGGTAGCTGTAGCTGTTGACCAGGATCCGGGACCGGCCCGTGAACGCGCGGGCCAGCCGCAGCGCCCACCGGTTGGCGTCGGTCGCGCTGAGGGCGAAGCTCCAGCGGGACGCGCCGAAACGGTGGGCCAGTTCCCCGGCGACCACGGCGGCGTCCTCGGTGGGCATCATCGTCGTCGCGCCGCCGAGTTCGCCGTACCGCCGGGCGACCGCCGCGACGGTCGGCGCGGGGGAGTGTCCGGCCATCGCGCCGGTGTCGCCGAGACAGAAGTCGATCAGTTCATGGCCGTCGAGGTCGGTCACCCGGGCTCCGGCGGCGCGTTCCAGATAGAGCGGGAACCCGGCCGCGCTCTTCGCCATCCAGGTCATCGGCACCCCGCCGAGGAGATGACCTGCCTTCTCATGGGCGGTACGGGAACGGGGGTTGCGCTGCTGGTAGCTCCGCCGCTCCTCGGCGAGCAGCGCGGTGAGCCGGGCGCGGTCCAGGGGCTGCTGTGAGCTGCCGGAGCTGTGGGAGCCGCCTGGGTTTTCGTGCGTGGCGGGTGGCGTCGTCTGCTGGGCGTCGCCGGTGTGCGTGCCGGAGTCCCGGTTGGGCTGGGTCATACGGTGCCTTCCGTAGGTGTCGGTGATCGGGGGCGGTGCTCGGGAGGGCGGGGGCGGACGGTGGCGGACGGGGTGGACCCGGCCGGTGGCCGTACCGGGGCCCGGTCCTGGTCCCGGGGCCCGGTATCGGTCCGGTCCCGGGGTCCTGACGCCGGTCCTGGCCCCGGCCGCAGGTCCGGGGCCGTCCGTAAAGGGCTGCTCCCGGAGCCGTTCCCGGCGCGGAACCGAGTCCGTGTCAGAGCCCGCCCCCGGGGCCCGGGTGAGCCTCCGGCACGGGCTCCGGCTCTCCGGCCGGCGCGCTGCCCCCATCCCTATCCGTGTCCGCGTCCGGGTCCCGTGCGGCCGTATCCGTACCCGCCGCCCGCACGGCCGTACCGGCATCGGCAGCCGTGGCCGCCGCCCGCACGGCTGCGTCGACAGCCGTGGCGGTGGCGGTGTCCGGGGCGGTGGCGGTGGCGGTGGCGGTGTCCGGGGCGGTATCCGCGTCCGGCTCCGCGTTCCCGGCGCGGATACGGGCGGTCGCCGCCGGATCCACCTCGCCCCGGCCGTCCACCACCACCCGGTAGATCCGCCGGGCGCGCTCCGCGCTGATCCAGCCCTCGCGCACATCCCGGGCCACCGCCCGGGGGTCACGCGTGCCCGGCTCCCCGTATCCACCGCCGCCGCTGGTGCGGGCCACCAGCCGCTCGCCCTCCTCCACACGGACAGGGCCGCAGATGTCGAGCGCGGTGAGCCCTCCGGCGCTGTCCCGCAGATACTGCGCCGAGCGCTCTCCCGCGAGCCCTCCCCGGGCGCCGCTCATCGGGTTCACGGACCCGTCGTTCGCGTACACCGCCTCCAGCGCGCCGTCGACCGGCCCGTACTCGACGTGCAGACCTGGCGCGCCCCGGTGGTGCCCCGCGCCCTCCGAGTCCGGGGCGAGCCGGCGCTCGTGGATCACGAGGGGCTGCTTCAGCTCGTCGATCTCCACGCTGTCCAGCAGCAGTGTGCCCCCGCTGCCGAGGTCGTCCATCGTCAGCCAGCCGTCGCCGAGGGGACCGGCCGCGCCCCCGTTCGTACCGGTGAAGATCTGGTTGACGAACGGCTCGGCACCGCCGCCGCGCCGGTCGACGCCCGAGACCACGGCCTCCGACGGCGACATCCCGGTGCCGACCTCGGCCATCCCGATGCCGTCGCCGATCTCGGCGAACGCGCGCTGCACGATGTTCCCGAGCCGGTTGGCCAGATTGGTCGTCGCCACCGAACAGCTCACCGGATGGCGGGGGACACCCACCACACAGTTCTCCCGGAGGTGGACACGGACCCGGCGGAAGCTCCCCTGATTGTGCGGAACCGTGTGGTCGATGCTGTTGAACACCCCGATCAGCGCGGCCGTGCGGGAGGCCGCCTCGCTGAGGTTCAGCCCGCTGGGCACACAGTCGGGGTTGTCCCTCAGATCGATGTCGATCATGCCGTCCCCGGGCTCGATCCGGACGCGCGCCCGGATCGGCACCCCGTTGGGCACCCCCGGGAAAGGATCGTGCCGGGTCGTCACGGTCGCTTCGCCCGCCGGGAGTCCGGAGACCGCCGCCGCCATCCGGGACTCGCCGTAGTCGAGCCAGTCGCGGGCGAAGGAGTCGAGTGTGTCCCAGCCGACCTCCTCGGCGAGCCGCAGCAGCGCCCGCTCCCCGATCCGGGCACTGCCCAGGACGGCGAGATAGTCGCCGCGCCACTGGTGCGGTACGCGGATGCGCATCTCGCACATGCGCAGGATGTCCGCGCGGTCGGCGTAGTCCTCCTGGACCCGTACGACGGGGAAGATCAGCGCGCCCTCCTCGTACACATCGCGGGCGCTCGCCATGTACGTCGTCGGTACGGAGTTGCCGCAGTCCGCCTGGTGGGCCTTGGCCAGCACGGTGAACCGGTGCACACCGGCGTCGTCCACCACCGGGACCAGAATGGAGTGGTCGGCCGCGTGGGTGTTTCCGTGGTACGGCGAGTTGTGCAGGAAGGCGTCCCCCGCGCGCAGTTCGGGGTGGAACTCCAGGAGCGAGCGCGCCTGGAGGTCGGGGCCGCCCATCACATGGATCGGCGGGCTCTGACCGGTCATCAGCACCCCGCCGTCGGCGGTCAGTACACAGCAGGAGAAGTCCCGCGCGGTGTTGAGGACCCCCGAACGGCCGCTGCGGGCCAGGGTGTTGGACATCCGCCGGACGATGGCCTCGAAGCGGTGGGCGAGAACCGCGAGCCGGGCCCCGTCCCGGACCCCGCCCGGGGCCCCCGTTCCGCCGCCGTCCCGCCTGCCGCTGCTTGTGTTGGCGCTCCCGCCTCCGCCGCCGTTGTGGCCTCCGCCGTTCCGTACGGTGGTCTCCGTGCTGTCCTCGGCCGTGGTCATCGCAGCCGTCCTTCCTCTCCACGGCCGGTGCCCCCGGCCTCGCCGTCCGGACTCTTCTCCGCTGCGGCTGCCTTCGCTGCCTTCGCTGCCTCCGTCGGCTTCGTCGACTTCATCGGGTCCGTCGGCTCCGGCGACTGCATCGGGTCCGTCGGGTCTGTCGGCTTCGTCGACTTCATCGGGTCCGTCCGCTGTGTGGCCTCCTTCGCCGGATCGACGACGAGGGATCCCGAGTCGCTGAGCCCGCATGTCCCGGCGTCGGCGACGACCACCGTGGTGAAGGGCGACTCGATCAGTACGGGCCCGTGCAGCACCTCGCCCGGGGCGAGCGTCGCCAGCGGCCGTACCGGGACGTCCGTCATGCCCCGGCCGGGCACATACGCCCGCCGTACCCCGGCCCGCGCGCTCTCCCCGGGCCGGGCGGTCAGCACCCCCGTACGGCCGGCGAGCGGCACCCGGGCCCTCGCCCCCCAGCTGACCACCTCCACCGGCGACTGCTCGTCCGTGATGCCGAGGATCCGCTGGTGCACGGCGTGGAAGTCCGCCTCGAAGTCCATGACATCGGCCGGGGTCCGGAACGACCGGCCGCGCAGCGGCACCACCAGCTCCCAGATCTGCTGCGGATAGCGTGCCTCCGCGAAGAGGGTGACGGTCATGTCCGCCGTATCCGCGCCGACGTGCCCGGCGAACTCCTCGCACCGCACGAGCAGTCCGGCCAGGGCCTCGTTCACCCGCTCCGCCTCGAACGCGCTCGTCACCGCAGGCACGGTCGCCGTGTACACCGCCCGCAGATCGGACATCAGCGCCCCGGACGCGGCCAGCGCGGCGCCCACCGCCGGGACCACCAGCCTGCGGCAGCCCAGCCGCTGCGCGACCGCCGCGGCGTTCAGCCCGGCGGCACCGCCCCCGCCGACCAGGACCGCCCGGGAGGGGTCGATCCCCTGCTGGAGGGTGATCTCCTCGATGGCGCGGACCATGTGCTCGGTGGTGAGTTCCAGTACGGCGTGGGCGGCGGCCACCGGATCGATGCCCAGCGGCCGGGCCACATCGGCGGTGATCGCCGCGAGCGCCGCGTCCTTCTCCAGCACCATCGCCCCGCTGGAGAAGCCCTCCGGGTCGAGATAGCCGAGCACCAGCGCGGCGTCCGTCACCGTGGCCCGGGTGCCCCCGCGTCCGTAACACGCCGGTCCCGGCACCGAACCCGCGCTCATCGGCCCGACGTGCAGCAGCCCGCCCGGGTCCACCCAGGCGATGCTGCCGCCGCCCGCGCCCACGCTCTTGACGTCGATCGACGGCAGCCCGGTCATATGCCCGGTGATCTCACCCCCGACCCAGGCCGACCGGGTGGCCGGGATCTCGCCGTCGCGGACCAGCGTCACGTCGTACGTCGTCCCGCCCGCGTCCGCGACGATCACCGTCCCCGCGCCCAGATCGGCGGCGGCGTACGCCCGGCCGGCGACCGGGGCCATCGACGGCCCGGAGTTGATGGTCAGTACCGGCTTCTCGGCCGCGTCCCGTACGTCCATCACCCCGCCGATCGAGGTGACCATCAGAATCCGCCCGGTGAGCCCCGCCCCGCGCAGCCGCCCGGTCAGACCCTCGGTGTACACCGACATGAGCGGCTTCAGCGAGGCGTCGATCGCCGCCGACGACGCCCGCCGGTACTCGCGCAGCGAGGGGTTCAGGGCGTGCGAGAGCGTGTACGGAACTCCGGGCAGCCTCCGCCGCAGCACCTCGGCCACCGCCAGCTCGTGCGCCGGGTTGACCGTCGCCCACAGCAGGCAGACCGCGACGGCCTCCACCTCCTCGGCGGCCAGCCGGTCGCACACCCGCTCCAGACCGTCGTGGTCGAGCGGGCGCAGGACCTCGCCCGTCGCGGTGATGCGCTCCGGCACCTCGAACGTGAGCGAGCGCGGCACATACGGCTCGGGGAAGGGGACCGTGAAGTCGAAGGGGTCCGGCCTGCCGCCCTCCCGGAGCAGCAGGACATCGGGGTGGCCCTCCGTCGTCAGGAACGCGGTCTTCGCGGTGGTCCCGGTGAGCACCGCGTTCAGGCCCCGGGTCGTGGCGTGGACGAACGTCCCCACACCCGCCAGGAACCGCTCCAGCGGTACGCCGTCCGCGTCCGCCGCCGTGGCGAGGACGTTCAGGATGCCGCGTACCGGATCGTCGGGCACGGTCGGCGACTTGAACAGCCGCAGCTCACCGTCCCGTTCGACCACCAGGTCCGTGAAGGTGCCGCCGATGTCGACGGACACACGGGTGTCCGCTCCGGCGGCGCTCATGACCGCCGCCCGGGGACCGGTCGTCCGGGCGTCGGTCGTCCGGCGGCCGGTGCGGTGTGCCCGGCTGTCCGGGGTCGGCAGCGGGAGCCGGTCGGGCGGGCGGCCGTCGAGTGGGAGCCGGTCGGGCGGGCTGCTGTTGGGCCGACGGCTGCCGGGTGGGCAGCCCCGCGCGGGGCCGCTCCGGGGGCCGCCCGGGAGGGGGTACGGGAGACGGTTCGGGCGAGCGTGTCGGAAGGCGCGCAGGCAGGCGTACGGGAAGGTGCGCAGGCGAGTGACGGGGCAGGCGCACAGGCAGGGGTACGGGGGGTCTTGTCGTCCATCGTCTTTCTCCGCTTCTCGGTACTCACGCTCAGAACCCGTAACCGGACACGGATTCACCGGACTTCTCGGCTCCCGGCCCGTCCAGCGGCGGCGCGGTGTCCGCACACGCGCGCAGATCGCTCAGGAAGGCCGAGGTCTGGCCGTCGTTGTGCGGCATCGGTACGACGACGAGGCTCACGGGCCCCGGCACGGCACGCGCCGCGAACATCCAGCCCCGGCGGCGCAGTTCCCCGGCGGCGGGGCGCAGATCCAGCGTCGTCGAGTGGATCAGCGTCATATTGATCCGCGAACCCGGGTGGACCTCCAGGCCCTCGATCCCCCGTACGCCCTCGACGAGTTCGTCCCGCATCGCCATCGACTTCAGCGACACCGCCGTATAGCCCGGCTCACCGAGCAGCTTCACCATGGCCCAGGCCCCGGCGATCGGCCCGGTGCCCCGGGTGCCCGACATCGTGCCGTTGGGCGGGCAGATCTCCTTCGCCGAGGCCAGCAGGGACTCGTCCCGGAAGAGCAGGGTCCCCGCGGGCGGCGGGGCCATACCGTTCTTGTGCAGATCCGCGCTGATCGAGCAGACACCGGGCACCCGGAAGTCCCAGGCGGGGATCGTGGCGTCATAGCCGGACCGTTCGAGGAACGGCAGTATGAAGCCGCCGAACGCCCCGTCGACATGCAGATACAGCCCATGGCGCTCGGCGATCGCCCCGAACGCCCCGACCGGGTCCACACTCCCGTACGCCCAGGTCCCCGCCGTCGCGATCAGAGCGATGGTGTCGGGCCGGACGGCGGCCTCGACGGCCTCGGGGTCGACCAGGTCCAGCCGCCCCTCGGGCGCCGGCACGACGATGGGGTCGAGGTCGAACATCCGGCAGAGCTTGTGCAGCGAGTAGTGGCCGTTGTCCGGGAAGACCACACTGCCGCCCCGCCGTCCGGCCCGCTGCTTCGCGGTGAGGATCGCGCACATATTGGACTCGGAGCCGCCCGAGGTGATGAACCCGGCCGGCCGCTCGGCGCCCAGGAGCCCGCCCAGCCACCCGACGACCTCCGCCTCCATCTCACGGGCACCGCCACCGGTGATCCAGGTCTCGCCGTGGATGAAGCGGCGGTACGCCTCGACCGACTGCTCCCGTACGGCGTCGCCCCAGGGGAGTTCCGGCGTGGTGATCAGATGGGGGCCCTCGTCGAAGAGGTTGCGGGGCATCTCCGGGAAGCGGGACACCCGCTCCAGCCGGTGCAGTTCGGCGTCGAACTTGTCCGGGTCGATCCCACTGGGAAATGTGCTCATCTTTCGTCCTCATTATTTTTTGGGCGCTCGGTTCGCCTCCGAGGCGCTTTAGCGTGTCCCGACGGTCGATCGTGCTCGACCCTTCTTTTTTGGGCGCTCGGTTCGCCTCCGAGGCGCCTTAGCGTGTCCCGACGGTCGATCGTGCTCGACCACTCGTTCCTCGCGGCCTCCGCGCGTTCTCCCTTTCGGCACCCGCGCGCCTCTTCGGCTCACTCGCGGAAAGCCCGGTCGCCCGCCCCCGTGGGTGTGGCACCCGCCTTCGCGCGTTCTCCCCTTCCGGTCACTCGCGGGTGCCGGAGCCGCGGGCCCCGGCTGTTCGCCGGGTGCCCGCGTCTCCTCACGGTCTCCGTCTACTGCGCGGTGAACCCCCCGTCGACGGCGAGGCTCGCGCCGTGGACGTACGACGAGGCGTCCGAGGCGAGATAGACGACCGCCGGGCTGATGTCGGCGACCTCGCCCACCCGGCCCGCGGGGGTCGTCGCCACGATCTCCCGCTCCAGCTCGGGGGTGATCAGGGTGGCGTTGATCGGGGTGTGGACATTGCCCGGGGCCACCGCGTTGACCCGGATGCCCTCGGGTGCCAGCTCGGTGGCGAGGGCCTTGACCAGGAGTTCCACCGCCCCCTTCGACGCGCAGTAGGCGGAGTCGTCCGGAGAGCCGACCAGGCCGGACATCGAGGAGACGAAGACGATCGAGGCGCCCCGGGACAGATGGGGCCTCGCCGCCCTGGTGAGCCGGAACGGCGCGCGGACGTTGATCGCCCACTGCTCGTCGAACAGCTCGTCCGTGGTGTCCTCCAGTGACGCCTGCGCGTAGACGCCCGCGGAGTGCACCAGCACGTCGAGCCGCCCGAACCGCCCGAGTGCCGCCGTGACGACATCCCCCGGGGCATCGTCCTCGCGCAGGTCGGCGGCGACCGTCAGACACTCGGCCCCGGTGGCGGCCACCGCCTTCGCGGCGGTCGCGAGCCGGTCCGCCGAGCGGCCGACCAGGACGACGCCACAGCCCGCGGCCCCGAGGGCCCGGGCGATCTCCGCGCCGATGCCCGAGCTGGCGCCCGTGACGACCGCGGACTTGCCGCGCAGGTCGAACAGGTGCGGCAACGATGACATGGTTCAGTCCTTTCGTGGTGAGGTGAGCGACTCGGTGTCCGGGGCCGGTTCCCCGGCCGCCGCCGCCATGTCCCGCCGCAGATGTCCGCGCCCCTGGAGGAAGAAGTACCCGGCGGCGACGGCGGAGAAGGCCACGGCGGCGCAGATCGCGGGCCGGGGGCCGAAGGAGTCGGAGATGAATCCGGCGAAGATGGAGCCGAAGAAGCCGCCCATCAGGAAGGTGAAGACCGGCAGGAAGGCGAACGCCTGCGCGCGCAGCCGGTACGGACTGACCGCGGCGACCAGCGGACCGACGCACACCAGCGCGATCCCCACGCACATCGAGGCCAGGACGTAACCGGCGAGCAGCAGCGGCGCCGGGCGCAGCCAGATGCCTCCGGAGGTGATGACCCCGTAGACGAGGATCGAGGCCCCGGCGATCAGTACGGTCTTCTCCGGCTTGGACCGGAACACCCGGTCGAACTGCTGGCCGCCGACGACCATCGCCGCGATCACCGGGAGCTGGGTGAGCGAGAAGATCAGACCGCGGTCGACGGCGTCGAAACCGTACTCGTCGCCCAGGAGCAGCGACATCTGCACCGGGACGGTGAACAGGGCCAGGCCCAGTACGCCGATGCCGAGGCACATATAGAGGAACGTCCGGACCTTCATCATCTGGCGGAAGCCGCGGAAGATCCCGATGGGAGTCTCCTCGTAACCGGGACCGGACGCGCCCGTCCCGCTGCCCGCTTCCGCGCCCCCGGTTCCGGCGGTGGGCAGCGGCCGGTCGGCCCCTCCCCGCGCCGGCTCCTTCAGGAACACGGCCGCCGCGATCGCCAGCAGCGCGTACGGCACGGCGAGACCGATGTACGCCCATCGCCAGGACTCGCCGCCGTCGCCCGCTATCCCGCTGATCGACCCGGCGAGCGCGGGCCCGACGGCCTGGCCGATCGGGGTGGCCGTCGCGTGCAGGGAGTAGATCCGCCCGCGCCCCTCCACGGGGTAGGCGTCGGCGATCAGCGAGCCGAAGACGGGGTTGGAGTAGGCCGCCGCGAGGCCCGTGAAGGCGTACGCGACGAAGAGCTGCCAGACGTTCTGGGCCAGCCCCGCCCCGACCAGGGAGAGGGTGCCGACGGTGGCCGAAACGACCACCAGGTACTTCCGGTTGACCCGTACGGCCAGCCAGGCCATCGGCACCCCGCCGAGGACCAGCGCGACTCCGGTGAACCCGGCGGTCGCCACGAACGCGGCGTCGGAGATCCCGAAGGTGTTCCGGATGTCCGGCGCCAGGGTGCTGGTCGCCTCACGGCTCAGCTGCTCCATCACCACCAGCGGCACGGCCAGCATGCAGACGGCCCACCCGCCGCGCCGGAGGGTGTCCCGCAGCCTCAGCCCGCTGCTCCCGTCGGCCCCGGGCGACATCTCGCCCGGCGCGGAACTTCCGTCACTCACCTGCCCGGTGGCGTCATGCACACTCATGACGGCCTCCGACGGGTCTCAGTTGGTCAACGTGCCTGAAGGAACCGGGTACGGCGACCCGGCGAAGCTGATCGGACATGGGCGTACTCCCTGAGGGGTCCCTGCACGAGGGAGGGGAGGGGAAGGGAACGCGGGGGGAGTGGCGGGGACGCGCTCGCCCGCCCCCGGCAGCCGCACCACCCGCCGCCGCTCCGGTGCTCTGCCGCTCCGGTGTGCGCGAATCGTGGTGCTGCTGTGTCGTGTGAGGGGTGACGGGTTACGAGTGACCAGTGGTCCCTGCCGTGACAGATGGCTTGCTACGGGCTGTGTGCTGTGTACGTGTGTGGTGCTGTGTTCGTGTGGTGCTGCCGTGCTTGTGCCTTGTGCCTTGCGCCCTGCGCTTGGTGCCTTGTGTCGGCTCCGCGGGCTTGAGGGGGTTCCGCCGGGCGCGGGGCACGCACCGGCCGGCAAGCCGTCACCGCCCTGGGGGAGGGCCCTCAGAGACGGGAGTGGAGCCAGTCGAAGGTGAACTCCGCCGCCGTCGCCGTGCCCCCGTTCTGGCAGTGCAGCTGGGCCGTGCTGTCCGTGTCGAAGAGCATGAACTCCTTCGGGCAGGTCAGCGCGTCGTACAGCAGCTCCGCCTGACCGGTGGAGAACCGCTCGTCGGCACCGTCCATGACGAGGGTCTCGCACTCGATCGAACCCGCGACCTCCGTCAGATCGCACGCGTCGAACTCCTGGAACAGCTCGTACGGTGTCGTCACCCCGTGCTTCCAGGTGGAGTCCCGCATGAACCAGTCGGCCACCGGCGACTGCGCGGCCATCGACGTGACCGCCGCGTTGAACACCTCGGGCCCCGCCGCCAGCGCGTCCCCCAGCGACTCGGGGAGCCCGGACCGGATGGAGTCCCCCCAGTGCAGGACCCCCGGGTTGGCGACGCACACCTTCAGCCGCTTCTCGAAGGCCGCCGCGCGGGGCGCGAGATAGCCGCCGAAGCTCAGCCCCATCAGACCGATCCGGTCGGTGGCCACACCCTCCAGCGTGACGGCGACATCGACGATCGGCGTGACCACGTTCTCCCAGTCGTGGCGGAACGGCAGGTCGTTGAGCCGCAGCGACAGCCCCTGCCCGGGGCACTGCACGGACAGACAGTGGTAGCCGCGCCTGATCGCCCCGTCGTACACCCAACGGGTGTCCTCCGGCCAGGCGTCCCGCCCCTGGAAGAAGATCAGCAGGGGAGCGGGCCCCTTGGCCACCGGGCTGCGGTACAGATACGAGTGCAGGAAGCTGTCCTCGTACGGTATCCGTACGAACTCCCCGGGATAGCCCGACAGCGACAGATAGCGGTCGTAGCAGTCGTAGGCGTTGATCGAGTACTCGCGGGTACGGGGGTCCTTCGGGTGGCTGAAGTGAATCAGCGACGCACGCCAGTAGGTGGCGGCCCGCAAGTAGGCGTCACCCGCCGAGACGGTGAGCCCGCCCTTCTCCGCCTTCTGGGCGCGCCGCTGGAGCACGCGGGCGCGGTCGGCCCACGCCTCCACCCAGCTCTCCTCGTCGTCCACCCGGACCCGGCGGATCGCTTCGAGGCACTCGCCGAGGTCGGACATGCCAAAGTACATCTGGCCCAGCTCATGCTTGAACTGGTCGTCCATCACCTCGCTGGCGATGAATTGATGGGAGGTCCAATGGGGGCCGGGGACCAGCGGATTCGGCCACGTGTCGGTCTGCGTGGTCACTGCGGTTCTCCTTTGTTCTGCCTGTGTGCGCTCTGCTGTCGTGCTTTTCTCATTCGGCGGGAATTCCGCCGCTGAGGCTGCCGTCCGAGGTCTGCTGTGTACGGCCCCGGCGAGCGGGTCGACGGCGTCCCGGCTCATGGCTTTCGGCGTACGACGTATCGGCTGACGACGTATCGGCCTGCCGCGTTCGGGATTCCCGCGTGCTGCCGGAGCGGGCGTACGGCCCGGTTACCGTGCAGCCGCCACGGGCGGAACGCGCCCCGCCCAGGGCCGTGCCGCCTCCAATTGCGCGGCCAGCCGGTAGAGCAGCCCCTCATTTCCGTAGGGGCCGATGAAATGGCTGCCGATCGGTACGCCGTCGGCGTTCCAATGGAGCGGTACGGACATCGCGGGCTGCCCCGTGACATTGATCAGCATGGTGAACGGCAGAAAGGCGGCGGAGGCACGCAGTCCGCGCGTCGGGTCCTCCGGCGTCGAGGTGAACGAGCCGAGCGGGGGCGCGGGGGCGCCCGCGGTGGGGGTGAGCCACACGTCGTACGGCTCCTGGAACGCGGCCAGCCCGTCGCAGAGCGTCTGGAGTTCGGCGAGCGCGTCGAAGTACTCGCTCAGGCTCGTGGTGGCCGACCGCCCGCCGCGCAGCATCGCCCAGGTCCCCGCCTCGAAGTCCTCCTCCCTCGCCTGCTTGCCGGTGATCCGCTCCAGCCGGGCGGTGTCCCAGGCGAAACCGGCGGACGAGACCGTGGTGAACGCCTTGGCGATCCCCGCCGCGTCGATCCGGGGCGTGCCCTCCTCCACCTGGTGGCCGAGGCTCTCGCAGAGCCGGGCCGCGTCCTCGACCGCCGCCACGCAGTCCGGGTGGAGCGGTGAACCGGTGGGCGATTCGCGGCTGACGACGATACGCAGCCGTCCCGGATCGCGCCGGGTCTCCTCCAGATACGGCCGCTCCGGCCGCGGCGCGACGAACGGATCACCGGGCAGCGGCCCCGCCGTGGCGTCCAGCAGCGCCGCGCAGTCCCGCACGCTCAGGGTCACCGCGTGCTCGCTGAGCACCGCGATCCGCGGGGAGATGCCCGCCCTGCGCCGGGCCGATGAGATCCGCAGCCGGGTCGGCTTCATCCCGAAGACCCCGCAGTTCCCGGCCGGCACCCGGATCGAGCCCCCGCTGTCGCTCGCGTTGGCCATCGGCACCATCCGAGCCGCCACGGCCGCCGCCGCGCCCCCACTCGACCCGCCCGCCGACAGCCCGGTGTTCCAGGGATTGCGGGTGGGGCCGTGCAATTCGGGTTCGGTGGTCGGCAGCAGCCCGAACTCCGGCAGATTGGTCTTTCCGCAGACGACCAGGCCGGCGGCCTTGTACCGGCGGGTGAGTTCACCGTCCTCGGCCGGTATGTAGTCGGCGAGGAACCGGCTGCCGGAGGTCATGGGTATCCCCGCGTAACCGACACCCCCGCCGTCTTTCAGCAGAAAGGGAACTCCGGTGAAAGGCCCTTCGGGCAGCTCCCCGGAGACGGTCTCCCGTGCCTCGTCGTACATCGTCGTAATGACGGCGTTGATCTCCGGATTGACCTGCTCGATACGTTCCGTCACGGCGTCCAGGAGCTCGGCCGGAGAAATCTGCTGGGTGCGGATCAGTTCTGCCTGGCCCAGAGCGTCGAACTCGGTGAGATCACTCATAAGGCGGTTCAGCTCCCCCCTACCCAGAGGTAGTTAAGCTCTTTAACCATGAGGGGAGCATAGCCCCGGCATCCCACGCGAGCGCAAGGGTCCGGTGCCGGGTAATTGAGTCGGACGGTGACACGCCCCGAGGCGCGGTGAGATGATCTGCCCACGTGGTCGGGCACCGTCCCCAGGACGGCGCGCCACGATTGCGCCAGGGAGAAAGGGATCGGGCATGACTCTGTACGTGGGCCTCTTCGCCGGGGCGGCGGCGCTGCTGGCCGCGCTCGCGGGAGGGGCCGCGGTCGGCTGGGGCTGGCTCCCGCCATGGCAGCGCCGTCACGTGGTCCACCCGCGCCTGTTCGGCTGGGCGATGCTGGCGCTCGCCGTTGCCATCGGGATCCAGCTCGGCGGCGGCCTGCTGGTGGACAACGGTCTTCTGCGCTTCGGGACCGCGATCGCCGGGGGCGCGGTGATGCTGTCCGCCGCGTTCCTGATGCTGCGGGCCCAGCGGTCACCGCGAAGTCGCTGACCGCTGTGGCCGGGCCGGTCACCCATCCGCGCGGATGGGTGACCGGCAAGGGCCGACGGTGACCGGCCGGACCGGCCGTACACCTTGTGGACGGACAGGCCGCACGTCCCGCGGGCGGACCGGCCGGGCCCGGCACCGATGGGAGCCGGGTTCCGGGCGCGCCCTGAGGCACGCCCGGCCCGTGACCTCCCCGGCGGGAGGTGACGGCCGCCGTGACACCCCGGCGGAGGCCGTCCCGCGGTGGCTCGGGAACTACGTCCCCGGGTGGCTGCCCCGGGTACGGATCAGGTGTTGACGTAGAACTCGTCGAGCAGCACCGCACTCGTGCCGTGCACCTTGAAGACCTTCACGCCGTAGATCTGGTTCTCCGGGAGATTGCCGCCCACCCAGGGTGTGCAGTAGTCGGCGTTGTGCCCCCGGGTGGAGACCTCACGCTCGACGATGCCCTGCCGCCACAGGACGGCCTCGATGGCCCAGCCGTCCCCGCTCAGGTCGCACACCCTGAGCGCGTCGCCGGGGATGCTGCCGGACGGGTTCGGGTTCCAAGAGACGGAGCCGCGCAGGGTGGAGCCTTCATAGATGTTGTGCGTCTCGACCCGGAGCTGCGCCGCCTGCGCTGTGGCCCATGGTGCTCCCCAGGCGAGGAGGCCGGCGGTGAGAAGGGTGGTGCCGAGTCGTGCGGACGTACGCAGAGACATGTCTCTCCCAGGGATCGTCCGGTGTTGGTTCCCCCGTTTGTTCCTCAGCGAGGAGACCAGCCGCCGTGCCGCCGGACAACACCGCACCCCCCTGAACCGCGCTATCGCGCCTCGGAAGCGGGGATATCACGCCTCAGCTGTCCACCGGCGGAGCCTTGCCCGCCCGGCGATTCGCACGTACCTGATTTCCGGCCGGACCACCCGGATCGTGGCCGGGGCCGTTGCCGCCCGAGTCCCGAGTCCCGAGTCCCGAGTCCCGAGTCCCGAGTCCCGAGTCCCGAGATCGGACGAGGTCCGTCAGGCGAGGGTCCGGCGGTAGATCTGCCGTGAACCGCCTTCCGGGCCGGGATCCGTGGCTTCGGCGGGCTCGAAGCCGAGGCTTTCGTAGAAGACGCGCGCTCCGCTGACGACGGCGCCGGGGTGGTCCGCCCCGAAGGTGACCACCTCGATGGTTCCCGGGCCCCGTACGAATCTCCGTGTCGCCTCGGCCACCAGCGCGCGGCCGACGCCCTTCCCGCGTGCCCGCTCCGAGACGACGAGCCAGTGCAGGTGATACGTCGTCTCCTGTGCACCGAACAACAGCCCGCCGAGAAGCCCCGGCTCCGAAGGCTCCGAAGACCCCGAAGGCTTCGAAGACGCTGAAGACCCCGACTCCACGGCGACGAGTGCCATGGACCGGCGAATGCGCTCGTCCACCGAGGCGCGGAAGCCGGGATCCTCCACCATCGGACCGAACCAGTGCTCCACCTCCGCGGCCAGGTCGAGGAAACCGGCTCCGTCCTGCTCATCTGCAAGTCTGACGATCATCCGAACAGTCTGACAGCGGCAGAGTGAGGGCCGGTTGCCGCGGAACCGGTGCGGCCCGGTTCTCCGGCGTATCACCGCTCTCCCGCGTACCCCGGCTCTCCGGCGGCTCTCCCGTGTGTCACCTATCACCGGGGGATCGCGGGATCACACGTCGTCGGCGGGCCGTGCGTCGTCGAGCGAGGTGCGCAGCCGCCCCAGGACCGTCTCGAACTGGTCGAGCAGTTCGGGCGGATACTCGGCCAGGATCGCCTCCTGGCGTTCCGTATAGGGGCCGAAGAACCCGCCCGCCAGCTCCTTGACCCGCTCCTCACAGCGCAGGGTGACGACCCTGCGGTCCGTGTGCTCCCGGGTGCGGTTGACATAACCGGCCTTTTCGAGCCGGTTCAGCAGCGCGGTCATCGCGCCCGACGACAGAGAGATACGCCGGGCGAGCCGCGCGGGGGACAGCGGAGCACCCCGGTCCTCGGCCGCCGCGATCTCCAGGAGGGCGAACGCGTCCGTGGAGTGCACCCCCAGCAGATCGGCGAAACGGCGGCCCAGTTCGGTGAAGCTCGCGCCGTACGCCACCAGCCCCTCCCCGAGCCGCTTGCGCTGCTCCGCGATCTCGCCGGGCGTCCGATCCTCCATCGCGGCCTTCACCTTTCCCGCTCCACCTTCCCGTCGGCGTGCGTATCCGTCGCCCCCGTCGGGTGCGTATCCGTCTCCCTCACCTCACCCGTCCCGGCCCGCGTCGGCGCACGACTTTGACAATCTACCGCCCTCACTTTACCTTCACCATGGAATTACTTCATCATGGAGGTATCTGGATGCGCAGCCCCGCTTCCCTCAACCGATGGCTCGGCCTGGTCGTGATCTCCCTGGGTGTCGCGCTGATCGTCATGGACGCGACGATCGTCAACGTCATCGTCCCGTCCGTCATCGGGGACCTCGGTGTCGACTCGGCCCAGATGCAGTGGATCCAGGAGTCCTACGCGATCGTCTTCGCCGCGCTGCTCCTGGTCGCCGGCCGGCTCGCGGACATCGTCGGCGCCCGCCTGATCTTCCTCACGGGCGTGGTGGTCTTCGGCGCCACCAGCGTGCTCGCCGGTCTCACCCAGAGTGGCGATCTGCTCGTGCTGGCCCGCTTTCTGCAAGGAGCGGGCGCGGCCATGATCCTGCCGACCTCGCTCTCCCTCCTGAACGCCTCCTTCACCGGCAAGGAGCGCGGCCAGGCCTTCGCGGTGTGGGGCTCCACCATCGGCGCGGGCGCCGCCCTCGGTCCGCTGCTCGGCGGCTGGCTCGCCGAACACGCCTCCTGGCGCTGGGCCTTCGGCGTCAACGTCCCCCTCTCCGTACTGATCTGCGTCGGCGTCCTCCTGTGGATCGCGCCCTCGCCCCGCGCCGGAGGCCGTCTCAGCGCGACCGACGCCGTGCTGTCCGTCCTCGGTCTCGGTCTGCTCGCCTTCGGGCTCATCGAGGGGCGTGTCTACGGCTGGTTCATCACCGTCCACCCCCTGAACCTCTTCGGCTTCTCCTGGGACAGCGGCCCCTCGCCCGTCCTCGCCGCCCTCGCCCTGGCCGCGTTCGCGCTGACCCTCCTCGTCCGCAGGCAGGCCGTCATCAGCCGGGGCAGCGATCCCGCAGGCGCCCTGATGGACGTACGGCTGTTCTCCGTCGGCTCCTTCCGCAACGGCAATATCGTCACCCTGATCATCGGCCTGGGGGAGTTCGGCGTCATCGCGGTGCTTCCGCTGTGGCTCCAGTTCACCCTCGGCTACAGCGCCCTGGAGGCCGGACTCGCCCTCGTCCCCCTGGCCGTGGGCAGCTTCTTCGCCAGCGGTGCCGGATTCGCCCTCACCGACCGGATCAGCGCGCTCGGCCAGGTCCGCCTCGGGGTGGCCCTCGAAGTCGCCGGCCTGGTCTGGCTGGGTCTCATCGCCACCACCGCCACCCCCTGGTGGTCCATCACGCTCGCCCTCTTCGTGTACGGCGTCGGTGTCGGCTTCGCCACCGCCCAGGTGACCAGCGTGACCCTCGCCGACGTCCCCGAGGCCGACATCGGCCAGGGCTCCGGCATCCAGAGCGCCTTCCGCGAACTGGGGGCGGCCCTCGGGATCGCCGTGCTCACCACGGTGTTCTTCACCTCCCTCGGCTCCGAGACGCACGACCGCCTCACCGCGCAGGGGGTGGCCGGGGACCGGGCGGAGAGTTTCAGCCGGACCGTGACCGACAGCGCCGGAGCGGCGATCGCACCGCTGGCCGACCGGCCCGAGACCGCGCCGGTCGCCGACGCGGCCCGCTCGGCGATGGCCGACTCCGTCGCCGTCAGCGGCTACACGGCCGCCGGATTCGTCCTGGTCGGGCTCGTCGCCACGGCACTCATCCCCGCCAGGCCCGAGGAGAAAGCGGCCCGACCGGCTGCCGTGGTGTGACCGGGGGATGCCACCCGTCCGGGCAGGAGCCCTGTCCACCGTTTCCCGGCAGACGCCCGGTCGAGCGTGCAGCGGACCCTGCTGCTGTGGCTGGAAAGGTCTACCGGTAGACGTTTCCGGGTCAGGGCCCTCAGCCCGCCTCCGGGTAGCCCGCGTCCGGATAGTCGGCGCCGGTCAGTGGCGTGGCGGCGATGATGGAGTCCAGGGTGGCGCGGGCGGTCAGCAGGTCGGCCACGGCCTCGTCGAGGCGTTCACGTTCGCGGTTCAGGTCGGGCAGCATGCCGGGACAGCCCGGTGCCAGGATCAGGCCGTCGTCGACCATGCACGGCAGCAGCTCGGCGATGGTGGCGGTGCTGAGCCCGGCGCCGAGCAGAATGCGGATGCCCCGGACGGTCGTGATGTCCTCCTCCGAGAACTCGCGGTACCCGCTCGGCTTGCGCGACGGCCGGAGCAGCCCCTGCTCCTCGTAGTAGCGCAGCAGACGCTGGCTCACTCCGGTCCGCCGGGAGAACTCCCCCATACGCATGTGACGACCACCACGTTCTGTTGACTCTCACATCGGTGTGAGACCCCAGAGTAATCCGTATGACGACTCAGCAAGCAGCAGGTCAGCAGCTCACACCGGTCACCGTTGTCGGTCTTGGGCCCATGGGCGGCGCCCTGGCCGGGGCGCTCCTGGAGCGCGGCCACCCCACGACGGTCTGGAACCGTACGCCGGAGAAGGCCGACGGTCTTGTCGCCAAGGGTGCGCGCCGGGCCGGGACCGTGGCCGAAGCCGTTTCCGCGAGCCCGGTCACGATCATGTGCCTCAAGGACTACGACACCATGTACGCGGTCTTCGACCCCGCTGGGGACGCCCTGCGGGGCCGTGTCGTGGTCAACCTCAATTCCGGGACCCCGAAGGAGGCGTCCGCGGCGTTCGGCTGGGCGGCCGAGCGCGGCGTTCTGTATCTCGACGGCGCGATCATGGTGCCGCCGCCGCTGGTCGGACACCCCGAGTCCGTCTTCCTGTACAGCGGTCCGCGGGAGGTTTTCGACGAGCACCGGGCGACGCTGGCGAGCATGGGCGACCCCCGGTACCTCGGGTCCGACCACGGTCTCGCGGTGCTGTACAACGCGGCACTGCTCGACATGATGTACGCGACCATGAACGGCTTTCTGCATGCCACCGCGCTCGTGGGCTCGGCCGGTGTCTCCGCCGTCACCTTCGCCGACCTCGCGCTCAACTGGTTCATGCCCACGGTCGTGGACGCGACCCTCACCGAGCAGGCGCCCAACCTCGGCAGGGGCGACTACCCCGGCGAGCTGGGCACCATGGAGATGAACGTGAGCGCGCTCGAACACATCACCCGCACCAGCGTGGAGCAGGGTGTCCACTCCGACCAGCCGCGGCTCATGAAGGAGATCGCCGAGCGCGCGGCGGCCGAAGGGTACGGCGGCCAGAACTATCTGGCTGTGTTCGAGATCTTCAAGAAGGCGACACCGGCCGGGTGAGCCGTCCGGCACGGGTTCCAGCCCACCGCGCGCCGGTCCGCCGGGCCCGTCCGGGCGGGTTCATTTCAGTCGCTTCTCGATCTCCTCTTTCAGTTCTTCGTAGGCGGGGCTGGTGCGGATCGCGTCGTACTCCGGGTCCGAGAACTCGAAGGAGTGGCCCCCTCGGTGTTCGGCGAACAGCGTGCAACCGTCATTCGACGGTCCGGGCTCTCCGTTGTCGGCGGGGCAGTCACCGAGAATGGATATCCCGTCGGGCTCCCGGCCGTTCTCCCACCGGGCCCATACCTCGCCCCGGCTCGCGTCCGTGAGTTCGCGTACGAGGTCGAAATGCGGGCCCGTCGAATGGGCCTCCAGACCACAGCGCAGGGCCGTGACGAGTTCCAACGGATGCCCGGGATCCTCCGGCACGATGTCCAGCGCGAGAACAATCAACCGCAGCGGAAGTCGCGCCCTTGCCGCGCAGCTATGCCGGGGCTCGTGTCCGGGCACGCTACCGTCCCCGCCAGCTCTGCGCATTCGCCTCGGCCACCGCCGCGCTCATCGCGTCCGACTGGGACGCCGGGCTCAGATCCTGTGGCATCGCGTCCCACTCCCGCCCACCGTTCAACGGCCTGAGCTGCACCCTTAATCCCATCCGGTCCATCACCCGGCCCACCCTCCTCGTCGCCGCGTCCCTCACCACATCCCCCGGAACCGGCTCATACGGATGCTCGCGCGCATTCTCCTCAAGCGTCATGGAACTTGCCTCCTCAGTCCTTCTCCAACAGCCCTGAGAAGCTCCGGATTCCCCTCCGCGTAACCACCGCGCGGAACCCAGTCCGGAGCGAGGCACCAGAACCCTCCCGCCCTTATCAACTCCTCCAGTTCCGCCGATTCGAACACGGAGGCGGTGTCTGTCGCGCGGTCGGTCATGGTCGTTTTCCGTGCCCTTCGATCCCTCGTTGTTCCTCAATCCCGGGACAACGTTCGGGCCATCTGGGTAGCCTCCAAAAGGGGGGACCGGTTGACTCCGTTCAAGTCACCCACGGGAGTTGGAGTAAGTAATGGCCATGACATACGGCGAGTGGCTCAGGGAACAGCGGATCAAGGCGGGTCTGACGCAGAAGGAGTTAGCGGAAGCGGCGTTTATGACGCGCACGCACATCGCGCACATCGAGGCGGGGCGGCGGGTTCCGTCCGAGGAGGACGCGAAGAGGCTCGACCAGGCGCTGAACACGGGGGACGTGCTGTCCAACTTCCGCCCCGGGGCAGTCGGCAGACCGGTGGCCGATCACTTCGAGTCGGCAAGGCAGTTCGAGCAGCAGGCGTCGATCATCAGGGAGTTCGGGCTCGGGTTCGTGCCGGGAATCCTCCAGACCGAGGGGTACGCCCACGCGGTGTTCAGTACCGGCTTCCCGCCGCGCACCCGCGAGGAGCGTGACCGGGACGTGGTCACTCGGCTGGAACGAGCCCACATCCTGGCGGACCCCAAGACGCCCGTTGTCTGGGCGCTGCTGGATGAAATGGTGCTCCGGCGTCCCATCGGCGGACCGGCTGTCATGGCTGAACAGCTCACTCATGTGGCCGACTTGGTGGACAGCGAGCGCATCCGCGTACACGTGCTTCCCTACGCCGTAGGGGCCCATCCACTGCTGGAGAGCATGGTCAGGCTGATGTGGTTCGAGGACCAGCCCCCCATCGTCTACGTCGAGGGGCTGCACACGGGCAATGTGCATGACGCTCCTGCCATGGTGCAGCGTTTTCAGGGGGCATACGATCTGGCTTTGAGCGATGCGTTGCCACTGAAGGAATCCCTGGCTCTCTTGAGGACGACAGCGAAGGACTTCGGACAAGATGACACCTGAGCACATACTTCCCGACGCGTCTGCGCTCGTTGGTTGGCGTAAGTCGAGTTACAGCGGTTCCAGCGGAGGCGACTGTGTGCAGGTCGCGGACGGTCATGCGGGCGTTCCCGTTCGGGACTCGAAGGTCCCCCACGGCCCGGCGGTCGTGTTCCGCGCCTCCGCCTGGTCGGCGTTCATCGACAACATCGACGGGTTGGACATCCGGTGAGGGTGACCCCCGACGCGTCCGTGCTGGTCGGCTGGCGTAAGTCCAGCCACTGTGGTTCGGACGAAGGCAGTTGCCTGGAGGTCGCGGACGGTTACGCGGGCGTTCCCGTACGGGACTCCAAGGTCCCCGACGGTCCCGCTCTCGTCTTCCCTGCCCCCGCCTGGTCGGCGTTCGTCCGGCATCTCAAGGGCGAGCGGACCTGATCTGAAGCATCTGCCCAAGGTCCCCGCCGCTCCCCGGAGCGGTGGGGACCGTGGGTGTGCCCCCGCGCTGGCTGCTCCGGGAAGTGCTGCCGCACTGGGAACAGATCGGAAGCATGCGGCTGACTTCCCCGGCTCACTCGTCGACCTGCTCACGGCCGCCGTGGCCGCGGCCCCGCGGGAGGGCGTCCACGGCTGACTTCGCGGGGCGCGCCCACGGGGCTCCGCCACTCCTCCGTGGCGGGAGCCCCTGGCGCCTTCATCGAGCCGTGTCACCTCCTCGGGCTTCTGGGGCTTCTCTGGGCGGGCGGGTCAGCGCTTGGTGAGGATCGCGTGGGTGACGGCCGGGGAGCTGACCACCTCGGTGACCTCGTAGCCCTGGATACCGGTACCGATGTTGTCCAGCAGCCGTTCGCCGTCGCCGACGACCAGCGGGGCGATGACCAGGTGCAACTCGTCGATCAGCCCGGCGCGCAGATACTGCTGCACGGTCGCCGCGCCGCCGCCGATCTGCACGTCCTTCCCGTCGGCCACCTCGAACGCCCGCTTCAGAACCTCCTCGATCGGGGCGTCGGTGAAGTGGAAGGTGGTCCCACCGTCCATCGGGAGGTCCGGTCGTAGGTGATGGGTGAGGACGAAGACCGGGTGGTGGTACGGCGGGTTCTCGCCCCACCAGCCCTTCCAGTCCTCGTTCTGCCATGGGCCGCGTACGGGGCCGAACATATTTCGGCCCATGATCGTGGCGCCCAGGTTCTCCTCGCTGCGTCTCAGGAAGTCGACGTCGATTCCGGTCTTGCCGTCCTCGCGGTCCTGCATGGCGGCGAACATCCAGTCGTGCAGCTTGTCGACGCCGTCACCGAACGGCGCTTCCTCCCGCTGGTTGGGTCCGGCCGTGAAGCCGTCGAGGGTGATGGTCAGGTTGGCGCGCAGCTTTGACATGGTGTTTCTCCGGGTTCGTATCGGTCGCTGGGCCTCGGTCAGCGTCCAGGAGGGGGCAGGTATTCCCACCCTTGTTCTCACGTCGAACGGGCCCCGGCGCATTCGACACACCACGGAAAAAATCTTCAGGAGCGACCGGTCCGGGCCGTCGGCCGGCTCGCTCGTGGTCCGCGCGGCCGACGGGATCCACCCGCCTCCCCGACCCCCTCTTCAGCTTTGGATGGAACGCTCATTCCAACGCAGGACGTCCTGTACGGAGGCGTTGCCGCCGCAGACCACCAGTCCCAGCCGCACATCATCCGGACCCACTCGTTCCAGGACACGGCGGGCGGCCGGGAGGAGGCAGCCGGAGGCGGGTTCGGTCCAGAGCTTGGCGTGGTGGGCCAGATCGAGGACGCCCTGCATGGCCTCCCCGTCGGAGACCACGAGCACGTCTTCGACGAGGGCGGAGACATGGTCGTATGTGAGCTGGGAGACGGTGGGCGCGCTGAGGGTGGAGACGACCGAGGTCAGCTCGACCGGGACCGGACCCCCGGCCGCGAGGGCCGCCGACATGGCCTGGGCCCCGGCGGTCTCGACGCCCCAGACGCGTACACCGGGGCGGAGCGCTGTGAGCGCCACGGCGACACCGGAGATCAGACCGCCTCCGCCGATGCTGACGAGGACGTCGGTCAGCTCGCCGGCGTCCTCGGCGAACTCCAGGCCCACCGTGCCCTGCGCGGCGACGACCAGGGGATCGTCGAAGGGGTGCACCAGGGACAGCCCCTCCGCGCGCAGCCGGTCCATGAGGGCGAAGGCGCCGTCCATGTGTCCGCGAGGCGCACCAGCGCCCCGGCCGCCTCGGCGATCTCGACGGCCCGCGCGGGGGCCGACCGGGGCATGACGACGGTCGCCTTCACATCGAGCAGCCCGGCCATCACCGCGACCGCGATCCCGTGATTTCCGCCGCTGACGGCGACGACCCCGGCGGAACGCTCGGCGGGAGTGAGGGACAGCAGCTTCGCCACCGCCCCGCGCGCTTTGAACGCGCCCGTGCGCTGGAGCAGTTCGAGCTTGGCGGTCACCGGGACCCCGAGCAGGTCGGACAGCCCCGGGCTGGGCACCGTCGGCGTACGGACGACCCGCCCCTCGATGAGCCGGGCCGCCGCTTCCACATCCGAAACCTCGATCATGTGCCCATCATCGGGCATGGCCGGGGCCACGCACCGGGCGCGAATCGTGCCTGAACGCCTGTCCGTACCCGGCTGCCCGCCACGCCGGGCTCATGGCGCTTACCTAAAAGGTAATGGTGTGCCGGGTGGGGTGTGAGTGACACTTCTCCGTGTGGACGGAACGGCGTGAAGGTCGCTTGACCTGCTTGTTCGTTCCGGACGTTCCAGTTCGCACCGGGCGCTTCGTTGTGCCCCCTTGTGCCGGGGGTCCCCTTCCCCGGCACCGGAGTGTCCGGTGTGTCACCCGGCGGCGCGGTCTCGCAGGACCCGCGCCGCCGGCCCTTCGACCGGGGCGCCGGGGAGTACGCCCGCCGGGCCGGACGGGACTGTCGGTGGGGTGGGTTATCGTCCCCCGCCATGGACACGGACGAGATCACTCTGGTGCACCCGGGCTTCCCGAAACCCAAGCACGTACGGCTGTGGGTGGACGGCATGTGGCTGCGGCGGGAGAGCTGGACCGGGACGGTCGGCGTACCCCGGCGCAGCGGCAAGGAGCACGGCTCCCCGGGGGAGGCCCTGAGCGCCTTGGGCAAGGAGAGAAGGAAGCGGATGCACGACGGGTTCGTGCTGCTCCGCGACCGGGCCGAGGCGGCCTTCGGGGAACCGGTCCTGGTCTGCGCCGTGCCGAAACGCTGCTCGTCCGAGGTGTTCGACCTGCATCCCGAGGGGCACTCCGTCGTGGTCGGTGCGACGCTCAAGGAGGCATCCGGTGCCGAGATCCATCTGATCGACGTCAGGACGGGGGTCCGGCGGCTGGTGCACGAGGAGTATGTCGGCGAGAGGCAGACGTTTCTCCACACCGTCCGCTTCGACGCCGGAGGAAGCGGCGTGGTCTACGCGCTCAACGGGGTGACCCGGCACCTGGACCTCGGCACCGGGACGTCGCGCACCCTCGCCTCCTACGAGGAAGAGGAGACCGCGGACTTCAATCCGTTCTGTGTGGAACCGTCATGGGACGGGACTCGGCGACGGCTGCTGGTCTTCGACGCCGGGGACCGGGTCCGTGTGCTCGACGACGCCTGGAAACCTCTGCTGGACATCGACGTCACCGGGCGCAGCTACTGCCGGGGCGGGGCGCTGTCCCCGTCCGGTCGCCTGCTGGCCGTCGCCTTCGAGCCGAACGAGGTCGAGATCTGGGACGTCGACTCCGGCCGGCAGGTGCACCACCACCGCTACCCGTTCCCGTTCGACCGCAGCTCGACCGGCAGCGGGGTGAAGACGATCGGCTTCGACCCGACAGAGCGTCACCTGATAGCGAGCGGGGGCTTCGCCGAGGGCCCCTGCTCGATGGCGCTGGACACGGGGAGACTCGAATGGGCAGTACCGGATCCCCTTCGGACGGACCGGTGGGGGACGTGCTACGGATGGGATTTCTCCCCCGACGGCTCCCGGCTCGCGGTCGGTGACCGCCACAGGGTCCGCCTCCACGACCCCGCCACCGGCGCCCGGGCCCCGGCCCGGCTTCCCTACACGGGAACAGGGCGCACCTACCGCGTGGTCTTCTCCGACACCGGTGACCTCCTCGCATGCGGCGGCGACAGCGGCACCCTCGTCATCCTCCGCGCGGACACCCCCACCATCCCCGGCCCGCCCGGCGTTTGAGGACGGACCTGGGTGCTTTCGACCGGATCGTCGCGCGGACCAGATGACGATGCCTGCGATGCGGAGTCCGGCGAGGTAGATGGTCGCGGTCCTGTCGTATCGGGTGGCGATTCCGCGCCGGTGTTTGATGCATCGTTCGTCGGTGTTTGCGCTGCTTGTGGGCCTCGCGGTCGAAGGCTGGTGGTCCGTCGTCCCCGCTGCCGCGCCGCCTGTGGTGGGCGGCCCGGTCGGCTGAGGTCTCTGCGGCATCGTCACCAGGACCAATCCGTGTGTGGGTCAAGGAGGTTGGAGAGGCAGCGTTGGCGGCCGCCGCACCCGCCGTCCTCGCAGGTGTGGGGGCGACTCGTATGCTGACCCCGTGGAGCGGGGAAAGCTGATCGCGGACCGTTATGAGCTGATCGGCCGTCTGGGCCGGGGTGCGATGGGCGAGGTGTGGGCCGCGCGGGATCGCGTACTCCACCGTGAGGTCGCGCTCAAACTGCTGGATCTCGACGGGATCGCCCAGGCTGACCTGCCCCGGCGGTTCGAGCGCGAGGCGGTGGCCGCTGCCCAGATCGTCCACCCCAATGTCGCCGCCCTGTACGACCGGGGTATCCACGACGACGTGTTGTTCCTGGTCATGGAGAAGGTCGACGGCCGGACACTCACGGCGCGGCTCCAGGCTGAGAGCCCGTTCCCCCTGACGCGTGCCGTGGCCATCGCCGGCAGCGTCTGCGCCGCACTGGAGGCCGCCCACCGGGCCCAGGTCATTCATTACGACATCAAGCCCCACAACGTCATCGTCACCGGCGACGGGCTGGTGAAGGTCATCGACTTCGGGATCGCCGGGTTCGTCCAGGCCGCGTTCACCGTGGCGCGCTCCTCCCAACTGACCCCGGCCGGAACGCCGGAGTTCGGCGCACCGGAGCAGTTCCTCACGGAACGCGGCGACGAACGCTCCGACCTGTACGCACTCGGTGGGATGCTCTTCGCGATGCTCGCTGGCCGGCCGCCCTTCACCGGGCACAACAGCATCGCGGTCGTGCGGCGCAAGCTCGACGAGGAGGCCCCGCCCCTCGACGCGTTCCGCTCCGGCCTGCCGCCGGAGGTGACCGCGCTCGTCGCCGAACTGCTGGAGCGCGATCCCGACCGGCGTCCCCGGTCGGCAGAGCAGGTCCAGCAGCGGCTTCAGGCAATCCTGGCATCGTGCGCGGCAGCGGAAGCCCCCACCGCGGCGATGCCCCCGCCCCCGCGTACCCGCCTGATGGACGACACCCGACACGCGCCTCGGCCGTCCTCTCCCGACTCCTGGAAACGGGCTTCCACCGACGAGACGCCGTTCACCGCGGAGGCCCTGCTGCCGCGGCGGTTCACCAACGACATGGGCATCGAGTTCGCCCGGATCGCCGAGGACACCCGCCTCTCCCGGGAAGCGGGCCCCAGCGAACTGGCCAGGGAACTCGCGCGCCTTGACTGTACCGAAATGATCGCCGGCCTCTACGTGGAGCAGCCCGGCCCCCACGCCACGCCCGAGAACCCCGTCCACGTCTCCGTCCAGGTCTTCGCGCTGCCTGACACGGCGATGGCCCAAGAAGTGCAGAACTGCCTGGGCAGGGAAGAGGTGCGCTGGCGCCTCACCGCCTGGAGCGCCCACGACGGGGGCGGCCTCGCCCCCTGTCCCGACGAGGTCCACCGCAGCCACCGATTTCGGTACACCAAGCGCTGCTACCGCTACGTGACCGCTGCGCTGGCCTACCGCGCCGATCTCACCAACGACGGCTCCATCAGACCCTGGCTCGTCGCAGCCGCCCGCAGGGCCGTGTTCTCCACCGGGCCGCAGAACCACCACGGTTAGCCCGTTCCGTCCCTGTCCGACGTCTGAGGACGGGGCTGGGGTGCGTATTCCCTGCCTGTCCGGCGTTTGAGGAC
>NZ_JBITFN010000011.1:0-224666 GCF_044456085.1 Streptomyces sp. NPDC051018 | reverse complement strand
GACGGACCTGGTGTCGGGGCGCGGTCATGGTGCGGGGTCCTGCGGGTGGAGCGCTGATTCGGGTTTGCCGGAATGTGGCGAGGGCCCGGGGCTGGGGTGCGTATTCCCTGCCTGTCCGGCGTTTGAGGACGGACCTGGTGTCGGGGCGCGGTCATGGTGCGGGGTCCTGCGGGTGGAGCGCTGATTCGGGTTTGCCGGAATGTGGCGAGGGCCCGGGGCTGGGGCGCATATTCCCAGCCCGTCCGGCGTTTGAGGACGGCCCCGGGCCCCAGGCCCGGTCACGGCGCGGGATCCCCACGGGTGGAGACCCGCCCCGCCGGAGCCCCCGCAACGGAGCCAAGGGGCCCGGGGCCCGCCCCCGGAGCTCACCCCCGCCGACCCCCCCGCTTCAACCGCCTCGCCTCCCGCACAACCCGCCGTACCGCCGAATGCCTGGGCACGGGCAGCCCGCCCGGCAGCCCCAGCGCCGTCAGCCGCCGCCGCTTGAAGTACCGCAGGGTCCGGGGCGTGAGGTGCGCCCCGAGATACGTCTCCGCCGCCTCGCGCAGATCGGGCCGCACTCGCGCCTGCATCGCGTAACCGACCGCGCTCACCAGGCCGTTCAGCCCCTCGGGCAGGGTCAGTCCGGCCAGGACGCCCTGGTCGAGGTCCTCCAGTTCCGGAAGCACCGCGTCGGTGATCGTCACGGGGATGCGGTTGCTGTTCTGATACGGGGTCAGCCGCTCCAGCAGCGGCTCGGTGCCGACCCGGGCCACGGGAATCCCGTAGAAGGTGCTCGCGGTGAACAGGGCCGTCGAGAAGCAGCCCGCGACCAGAGTGGGCCGCAACTGCCGGTAGAGCACCTCGGCGAGGAGCGGCCGGTCCAGGACGGTGAGTTCGACGTCGAGCGCGTCGGCCTCGCGCTCCAGCGCACGGGTCCAGGACGCGGGGGCGGTGGGGTGGGGCTTGAAGACGATCCGCCGGTGGCCCCGGGCGACCGCACCGCGGACCATGCGCAGATGGAGGTCCTCCTCCTCCTGCGGGGTGAGGATGCCGAGCGCGGCCAGATACTGGCCCAGCAGGAGTGCCGCGCCCTCCTCGTACGGGCCCACGGACACCGCGTCCGACAGCTCCGCCACGACCTTCACGAACGCCTCCGCCGGGACCACCCGCGCCTCGACGCCGAACTCCGCGAGGAGCAGGGGCTCCAGACCGGGTACCAGATCCAGATGGAACAGCCGGCGCACCCGCCCGCCGACGAGGGGATCGATCTGGTCGCGGGTGGGGCCGTAGCTCATCAGGCCGTCGGCGTAGACGTCCACGGGCGCGTCCGGGAAGATCTTGGCGATCGACAGGGCCGGTGTCACCTGGATGGACTCGACGGCCAGCTCGACCCGGTCGTCGCCGAGGCTCCACAGCATGCGCAGATACCGTTCCCACAGCGGGATGTCGCCCGTGCGGGGTGACCAGCCCCCGGGGTGGTAGGGCGCGACGGCCTCGTTCCACGACACCACGTCGTCGAACCTTCCGCGCAGCCGCTCGAAGCCCGGCATGGTGTCGAGGGACGGTGAGGTCTCCGGGACGGAAGCGTTGTTGGCGACCAGCAGCAGCCGCCGGTCGGCCGGGGTGAAGCAGCCGCTGTCGATGGCGGCGGCCAGCGTGGCGGCGCCGTAGAGGGAGGAGGCGTAGAAGATCTGAGTCGTGGGCATCAGGCCGCGACCTCACCGGACGAGCCGGGGGAGTTGGTCGGGCTGGTGGAGCCGGCGGTGGAGGAGCGCCTGCGGAGCCGTCGCAGCCGGGCCGCCCGTTCGGAATCCATGCCGTCGAGAACCTCCCGCAGCACGTCCTGCGGCATCCGCTTCAGCGCCGATGCGGTCACCGCGTACAGCTTCCTCGCCACCTTGGGTTCGAGCTGGTCCGCCCTTCCCAGGTGAAAGCAGATGAGGGCGCAGTAGGTGCGGACCACCTTCGGCAGCAGTTTCGCCGCGTCCCGGTCCTTCGCTGTTTCCTCGACTATCAGATCGAACGCGCGGGTGAAGTCGAGCTGCCGCATGTCCCCGATCTGCGTGAGCGATGTGGGGACCCCTCGGCGGTAGAACATGCCCATCTCACTCACGGCGGCAAACGATTCCGCTTCCCGGTGCAACCGCCAGATCCACGGCCGGTCCTCGCAGGTGCGCAGCTCCTCCACGAAATGCAGCAGACCCCGGTCCACGAGCCTCCGGTGAAACAGGCCGGTGCACGCGTTGGGGTAGTCCACGGCGGACGAGCGGTTCACCGGCAGAATCTCGTCGCGCGGCGACAGAACCTCGTTGCGCCGCGCGACCGGCACGCGGCGGATTTCACGGGCCGTGCCATTGACCTGCACATGATCGTTGCGGACAAAGTCGCATCCCAGATGCTCGATCGCTGTCACGAGTCGCTCGAAGTGCCCGGGTGAGGCCCAGTCGTCGCCGTCGAGGAAGCCGATGTACTCGCCTCTCGCGGCGTCGATGCCGGTATTGCGCGAGGTGGGGAGCCCGCGGTTTCGCTCGTGCCTGATCAGGCGCGCGCCCGGGATCTCGCGCACCCCCCGCTCCAGGACCTCCGGGGTCCAGTCCGTCGAGCAGTCGTCGACCAGGATGAATTCGAAGTCGTCCCTGGTATTCATCCGGAGACTTCTGAGGGTGTCGGGCGCGTATGTCTGCACGTTGTAGAACGGCACGATGACGGAGAGTTTCACCCGGGCAATGTAGCGCGACAACCGGAATCATGTCCCATGATGCTCTGGGGGGCCGGGAAAGTTGCAGCTGCCCGGGAAATTTTTGTAAAACTCTAAATCACGTAATAATCGATTTTAAATCTCTGTGAGTGCGTGAGCCTTGCTGCGATCTTTGCTTTTCCTTCTCTTTGCCCGTACTTTAATATTCCATGGCCCAATTCCTTGAAAACCTTCTTAGTGTCGCTGGGGTGCCATCACGTACAGACAAGGCCGTACGCGTCGCCGTGCTCGCCGACTCCGACACCCGGTGGAAGTGGGGCGCCCTGACCGCGCGCCGAATCGCTCCCGACACCGCCCGTCTCACCGGTTTCCTGCTGCGCGGCCGGGCCACGCCGACGGTCCGGCAGCTCGCCGAGGTCGGTGTTCCGGCGGACGAACTGCGCGAGGTGACCGGGCAGCAGTTCCTGCGGACCATCGCCGAAGGGGAGGACGGAAGTGAGGCTGGAGGAGGGGACGGAAGTGAGGCCGGCGGTGAAGGCAGGGGCGGCGGCGCAAGCGGAGGCGGCGGCGAGGAGGGGCCCGGTGCGTACGACGTCGTCGTGCTCGCCCTCGTCGGCGGCGCCGTCCAGGCGATGCTGCACGGCCTCGCGGCCCTGAAGCTGCGCCGCCGCCCCGTGGTCGTCACCGGTTATGTCGGCGTGGTCTACGAGAAGCTCTGCGACGGGCTGCTGCTGCGGCACGGCTGCGACATGGTCCTCGCCAACTCCCGTTACGACGCACGGCGGTTCCGCGAGGTGTACGAAGGCGTCGGCACCGACCCCTCCGCCGTCACCGAGGCGGCGCTGCCCTTCCTCGGCGGCGCGCCCTACCGGCCTCGGACCGGGCGCGACACGCTCGTCTTCGCCGCCCAGCCCTCCGTGCCGGCGACCCGCGCCGACCGGCTGTACCTACTGCGGCGGCTGGTGGAGCACGCCCGGTTCCACCCCGGCCGCGAGGTCCTGCTGAAACTGCGTTCCAAGCCGGGTGAGCACACCACCCACATCGAGGAACTGCCGTACCAGAGCCTCACGGAGCGACTCCCGGGCCGGCTCCCGCCCAACTTCAGCCTGGTGTACGGGAACATGGGCGAGGTCCTCGACCGTACGGATCTGCTGGTCACCGTCTCCTCGACGGCCGCGCTGGAGTCACTGCACCGGGGCATCCCGACCGCGATCCTCACCGACCTGGGCGTACGCGAGGTCCTCGGCAACCACCACTTCATCGGCTCCGGGCTGCTGACGTCCTTCGACCGCCTCGACGGGGGCCACCGGCCCGTACCGGAACCCGGCTGGACGGCGGACCAGGGCGTCGCCGCCGACGGCACGTACGACACCGCCTTCGACCCGGCGCGCGAGAGGCTCGCCGGGCTGCTGGCCGGGCGGGCCGAACTGCCGCCCGTCACGCCGTACTACACCCCCACCTCCGCGCCCGGCTATCTGCCGCCGCTCCTCGCGCGCCACCATCTCGCCGCCGACGGCACCCCGCTGGCGGCCGGCGCGGGCCGGGAGCCGAACGCCCGCGTACGGCGCGCGATGCGCGTGGCGGTACGCGGAGTGGCCCGGGGCGCCTACCGGCACGGCGTACAGCGCGTCGCCCCGGTGATCCGGCGGATGGGCCAACTGTGAACCACATAACGACTCTCCCGGGAGAACACCGGATGAACGTCCTCGCCGTGATCCCCGCCCGTGGCGGCTCCAAAGGCGTACCCGCCAAGAATCTCGCCGCCGTGGGAGGGATGCCCCTGGTGGCACGGGCCGTACGGGCGAGCCTCGCCGCGCGGCTCGTGACCGATGTCGTCGTCTCGACGGACGACCCGGACATCGCCGCCGCCGCGCGGAGGGCGGGTGCCGATGTGGTTCTGCGGCCGTCCGCGATCGCGGGGGACACGGCGACGAGCGAGGCGGCGGTGCTGCACGCGATGGGCGCCTTCGAGGAGCGGCGGGGCATGCCGGTGGACGTGGTGCTGCTCGTCCAGTGCACCAGCCCGTTCCTGACGCGGGAGGATGTGGAGCGCGTTGCGGCGGCGGTGGCGGAGGGCGGCGCGGACAGCGCGGTGACGGTGGCGCCGTTCCACGGCTTCGTATGGCGGGAGGGGGCCGGGGCCGGCGAGGCCGGAACCGCCGGTGACCGGGAAGCCGTACATGTGACGGGCGGTCGGGCCGTGGGGGCGACGGACTCCGGGCGAGGGCCGACGGACTCCGGCCAGGGGGTCTCTTGGCGGGGCGCGGCCCGCTCCGGGGCGGAGGGGCCGAATCCGGGCTCCGGCCAGGGGGTCAACCACGACTCCGCCCACCGGCCCCGGCGCCAGGACCGGCCCCAGGACTATCTGGAGACCGGCGCCGCGTACGCCATGAACGCCGAGGGCTTCCGCGCGGCCCGGCACCGGTTCTTCGGGCGGACCGCCCTCGTACCCACTGATCCCGCGCGCGTCCTGGAGGTCGACGACCCCCACGACCTCGACAGGGCGCGCGCGCTCGCACCTCTGCTGGACGTCACCGAGCGTCCCGCCCGGCACGACGTCGACGCCGTCGTCCTCGACTTCGACGGCACGCAGACCGACGACAAGGTCCATATCGACTCGGAGGGCCGTGAGACGGTCGCCGTCCACCGTGGGGACGGCCTCGGCATTGCACGGCTGCGGGCGGCCGGGCTGGCCCTGCTGATCCTGTCCACGGAGGTCAACCCGGTGGTCGCGGCCCGGGCCCGCAAGCTCCGGATCCCCGTGCTGCACGGCATCGAGCACAAGGACCTCGCGCTCAAGCAGTGGTGCGAGGAGCGGGGGATCGCGCCCGAACGGGTGCTCTACGTCGGCAACGACGTCAACGACCTTCCGTGCTTCGACCTCGCGGGCTGGCCCGTGGCCGTCGCCGACGCGCACGACGCCGTACGGACGGCGGCACGGGCCGTCACCGCGACGCGCGGTGGCGAGGGGGCGATCCGCGAGGTGGCGTCCTGGCTCCTCGGCCCGGCACTCGACGCGGTGCCGTAGCCCCCCTGCCCCGTACCACCTCACCAGGCTCCCCGTACCGCCTCACCCGCTCCCTTCACCACCTCATCCGCTCCCCGTACCACCCTGACCACTCCCCGTGGATACCGGTACCGCCACTCCCTATGGATACCGGTACCACCACCGCTCACCCCGTCCCCGTACGAACACCGGCCGGCTCGCGCCGATGCGGCCGTCTCCCGGTGTACCCGCGCCAACGGAAGCACCTCGCACCTCTCGCACAGTTAGGAACCGCACCATGAGCACGTCCCGTCTGCGCACCCTCGGCGACCGGACCACCGGTCCCGGCCACCCCGTGTACATCACGGGTGAGATAGGCATCAACCACAACGGGGACCTCGACAACGCCATCGCGCTCATCGACGCCGCCGCCGACGCGGGCTGCGACGCGGTCAAGTTCCAGAAGCGCACGCCCGAGATCTGCACCCCGCGCGACCAGTGGGACATCGAGCGCGACACCCCCTGGGGGCGGATGACGTACATCGACTACCGCCACCGGGTGGAGTTCGGGGAGGAGGACTACGGCCGTATCGACGAGCACTGCGCCCGGCGCGGCATCGACTGGTTCGCGTCACCGTGGGACACGGAGGCGGTCGCGTTCCTGGAGAAGTTCGACGTGCCCGCCCACAAGGTCGCCTCCGCGTCCCTCACCGACGACGAACTGCTGCGTTCCCTGCGCGCCACCGGCAGAACGGTCATCCTGTCCACCGGGATGTCGACCCCGCGCCAGATCCGGCATGCGGTCGAGGTGCTCGGCAGTGACAACATCCTGCTCTGCCACGCGACGTCGACCTACCCCGCGCAGCCCGAGGAACTGAACCTGAGGGTGATCGAGACCCTGCGGGCGGAGTACCCGAACGTTCCGATCGGCTACTCCGGCCATGAGACCGGCCTCCAGACCACGCTCGCCGCCGTGGCGCTCGGCGCCGCCTTCATCGAGCGGCACATCACGCTCGACCGCGCGATGTGGGGCTCCGACCAGGCCGCGTCCGTGGAGCCGGGCGGCCTGGCGCGCATGGTCCGGGACATCCGTACGATCGAGACCGCGCTCGGCGACGGGGTGAAGCAGGTGTACGCCTCGGAGCTGGCCCCGATGAAGAAGCTGCGCCGGGTGCCCGGTGTCGTGGCGGAGTCGGGCGACCGCGAACCGGCCGGGGTCTGAACCGGCCGCGCCCGCCCCGCGAAGTGACCTCCCCGCAGATGAACGTCGCGCTCGTGGAGAGCCCGGTCCAACTCCTCAACGTCCTGGAATGGGCGCACACCCGGTGGGGCGGGCGTGCCGCGCCGTCCGTACGCGTTCCCGCCCGGTGCGGCGGGGGCCGGGCCGCCGCCCCGGCCGGGGAGGAAGCCTTCGACCGGGCCGGGCAGGCGGCCTTCGACCCGGCCCGCAAGGCGGGTTCCCGTTCGGTCGGCCCACCCGGGGACGGCGGCTCCGGCCGGGTCCCGCCGTCCCGGCAGGGGGTCCCCGACCGGGCCGGCGGGCTCACCGTGGTCGTGCTGCCTCCGACCGATGTCCCGACGCGGGGTCAGCTGAGCCGGATGGCCGACCTGGCCCGGGCGGAGGGCGTCACCGTCCACTGGCAGGAGGCGCGGGGCGGGGCGGGCGGGCCGCTGAAGACCGTACGGAGACTCGTCCCGCTGCTGCACCGCGCCGGGCGGCTCGTCGTCGGGGACCCCTTCTCCCGCATGGTGCAGCTGCTGCTGACCTTCGTCCGCGCGGGCACGGAGCTGACGGTCGTGGACGACGGCACCGCCACCATGGAGTTCGTGGCACAGCTCACCCGGGGGGAGCGGCTGGAGCGCTGGCACCGCCGCGGCGGCAGGCGCGGTCCGCGCGAGATGGTGCTCGCGCCGGTGTCCCTGCTGGGGCGCCGCTCTCTGACGCCGTCCACGGCCCGCGGGGTCGAGATCTTCACCGCGATGCCCGTGGAGCCGCAGCCGGGAATCACCGTCACCGCCAACGGCTTCGACTGGACGCGCACCCGCTTCGGCCCGCCGAGGCTCATCCCGGGTGCGGAACTGATCGGCACCTCCCTGGTGGAGACGGGGGTGGTCGACCCGGACCACTATGTGGAGGCCGTCCGGGGTCTGGCCCGTACGCACGGAGCCGTGCGCTACTTCGCCCACCGGCGGGAGAGCCGGGGCAAACTCGACCGGATCGCCGCGGAGACCGGTCTGGCGGTCGTCCGGCCGGAGCTGCCGCTGGAGCTGGTGGCCCGGCGCGGGCCGATCGGAGCCACGGTCCTCAGTTTCCCGTCCACCGTCGTCCACACACTGCCGCTGGCGCTGGCGGGCTCCGGCGTCACGGTGGCCGTCTGCGACATCGCGCCGGAATGGCTCAGCGACGGGGCCTCGCCGAGGGCGCGGGGGTTCCTGGAAGGGGTCACGGACAGCGCGTCGGGCGCCGAGCGGCTGCCGGGAGCGGAGGGAGGGAGGTGAGGGCCCGCACGCGCACGCGGCGGACGGAGGGGTCCGGTGACCTCACGGCGTAACTCCGCTTGACCTTGACACGGTGACAGGGTCTTCACTGAAGCGGAGGAGGTGGTGGTCCCGATGAGCGCCCCGGCACAGGACAGCGACACAAACACAGGCACGGACACAGGCACGGACACGGACACAGGAACGAGCACAGGCACAGGCAAGGACACAAACACAGGCACAGACACAGACACAGACACAGACACAGACACAGACACAGACACAGCTACGGATCCGGCTACGGCTACGGATCCGGTTCTCCAGGGGCTGGAGGACAGCCGCCCGTCGGTACGACTGCGGGCGGCGCTGGCGGTCGGTACGGCCCCAGGCCCGGGGTTCATCGGCAAGCTCGTCGAACGATGCGCGATCGAACCCGACTTCTCCGTGCGCGAAATGCTGACATGGGCGCTCACCCGCCACCCGGCGTCCCTGACGGTCCCGGCGCTCGTGCGTGAAGTCCGCTCGGAGCGTGCGCAGGCACGGAGCCAGGCGCTGCACACGCTGTCCAAGATCGGGGATCGGACGGCGTGGCCTGCGATCACCCGGGCGCTGCTGGCGGACAGCGACGACGAGGTGGCGCGGAGCGCCTGGCGGGCGGCGGTCGCGCTCGTACCCGAGGACGAGAAGCCCGGGTTGGCCTCGGCGCTGTCCACCCAGCTCGGGCGGGGCGGACGGGAGACGGGGCTGAGCCTCAGCAGGGCCCTGATCGCGCTCGGCGGTGAGGTCATGGCGCAGGCTCTGCGCGCGGCGGCGACGGATCCCGACCCCCGGGTCCGGGCGCACGCGCTCGCCACGGAACGGCTGGCGCGGGACCCGGACTCCGGATTCGAGTTCGCGATCAAGGAGGCGAAGCGCGCCGCGGTCCTCGACGGGCCCGGCCAGGAGGGATGACGGACGGTGCTGATCGGTGAGGTGGCACGGCGGTCCGGCGTCAGCACCCGCATGCTCAGGCATTACGAGTCGCTCGGCCTGGTACGGCCCACGGGTCGTACCAGGGGCGGCTATCGGGAGTACTCCGGCGAGGACATCCGGCGGATCTTCCATATCGAGAGCCTGCGGTCGCTGGGGCTGTCGCTGCGGGAAGTCGGGCGCGCGCTCGACGACCCCGGCTTCATGCCCTCGGGGCTGATCGACGACCTCGTCCGCCAGACACGGGAACGCATCGAGGCCGAGACGAAACTGCTCACCCGCCTCTGCCGGATCGGTGCCGCGGAACCCACCGGCTGGGAGGACGTCCTCCAGACGGTCGCACTCCTCAGGGCGCTGGGGTCGAAGAGCGCCCGAAAGCGCCAGCGCGCCGCCCTCTCCTCGGTCGAGGAGGCTCCGGTGCCGGTGGAAGCACTGGTGGAGGCCGTGCTGAGCGAGACGGACCCGGTCGTCGCCGGAGCCCTTCGCTGGGCGCTGGCGCAATCGGGCGACGACGGACGGGCGCTGCTGGCGGAGGGCCTCGGCTCTCCGGACGCAGAGGTGCGGAAACGCGCCGTCCAGTCCCTCGCCGAGATCCCGGACGGCGAGGTGACCGCGGTACTGCGGGACGCCCTCGCGGACCCCGACGTCGTGGTCCGCCGATACGCGGCTCTGGCGCTCGGGGTACGCGGTGTGGCCGACGCGGTCCCGACGCTCATCGACATGATCGCGGAGGGGACGAACGACGTCGAGGCGGCCGACGCGCTGAGCGCGCTGGCGAGCCGTCCCGCGCTCGCGGACCGGATCGCCGCCGGGCTCGTCGACCGGCTCGCCGGCGGCACCGTGGAATCGTCCGCGCGCCGCAGGCTGCCGCAGGCGCTCGCGGACATCCCGGGAGACACGGCGTCGGGTGCGCTCGCGGAACTGTCCCATGACGAGGACCGGGTCGTCGCGCGTACGGCGTCGTACATTCTCGGGCTGCGCGACGCACGCTGACGGCTCTTTCCCGGGAGGCCCGTCTCGCCACCGGCCCGCCCGAGCCACCGGCCCACCCGGCCCGCGTAGGCGCGGGGCTGACGGGGGCCGCCCGGGTGCGCCCCGTACGAGAGCGCTCCTCGGCCCGGCGACCGTACGTCCCGACCCCCGGCGGACCCCGTCCTCCGGGCGGTGGTATGGCGCACGGGGAGCGACCGGGCCCGCGGCGACGGCCGTCACCGGGGCGTCGGCCGCGCTCCGGGGCGCCGGGCCGGGCGCGGGACAGCACGGGCTGTCCTCCGGGCGGACGGCGCCGGCACGCCGACAGGCGGCCCGGGGACCCGCCGACCGTTGGGCGAACCGACCGCGGGCGTACCGTCGGCGGCCCTGAGCCCTCAGCCCAGCTTCTCCGCGAGCATGATGATGATCCCCTCCGGCCCGCGGATGTAGCAGAGCCGATAGCTGTCCTCGTACTGCTCCACCCCGCCGAGGAGCTCCGTACCGCGGGCTTCGAGCCCGGCGACGGTGGCGTCGATGTCATCGACCGAGAAGGCGATACGGCGGATGCCCAGGGTGTTCGGCGGGGCGTTCCGGTCGCCGGTCCGGGCCGCGGGGGAGTGGAACCGCATCAGTTCGAGCTGCCCCTGGCCGTCCGGGGTGTTCAGCATCACGATGTCCACGCGGACGTCCTGGAGCCCCACGACCCGGTCCACCCAGTCGCCCCCGACCGGCCCCTCACCCACCACCGTCAGGCCGAGCTCGACGAAAAAGGCCGTCGTGGCCGCGAGGTCCTCGACCACGATGCCCACGTTCTCCATGCGCTGGATCGTCATGGGCCCGACGGTAGCGATACGACGGCCCCGGCTCCACCGTCCCTGGCTCCCATGTTCCCGGCGCCGGCCGGCGAGAATCAGCCTCGTCCCCTGTGCCCCTCTGCCTGGGGTGGCCGGGGTGGCCGGCCCGGAGGTGACCCGGTCCCACCGACAACTCCGGTGCCCCGGCCACTCGGGCACGGCGTCCGCCGGGCGGAGGCGGGCGAAGGCGTGTACGGTCGGAAAGAGGCGTGAGTTTACCCACACACGTGCCGAATCATGCACCTCGGGGCTGTGTTTCTATCCCCTATCGGATTGAACTTTTGTTGATCAGTGGTCAGTTGACCCCTGCCTGGCCGTACTCTTCAACAGGTGAACCAACTGATGTCCCGAGAGTCCGAAAACGATCTGCCCGGGAGCGTCGAACTCCCCGGCACGCTGTCCGAATCCCTGCGCGCCGAGCTGATCGCCTTCCGGCGCGATCTGCATATGCACCCCGAGCTGGGCAACCAGGAGTTCCGTACGACCGCTGTGATCAAGGCCCGGCTGGAGAAGGCGGGCCTGGAGCCGCGCGTACTCGGCGTGGGCACCGGACTCATGTGTGACATCGGTTCCTGGGACGGGGTGACACCCGCGCTGGCCCTGCGCGCGGACATCGACGCGCTGCCCATCCCCGACACCAAGGTGGGGGTGCCGTACCGTTCCACCGTTCCCGACCGGGCCCATGCCTGCGGGCACGACATCCACACCACCACGGTTCTCGGCGCCGGGCTCGTCCTCGCCGAACTGCACCGGCAGGGGCTGCTGCCCCGGCCGGTACGGCTGATCTTCCAGCCCGCGGAGGAGGTCCTGCCGGGCGGAGCGCCCGACGCGATCGAGTCGGGCGTGCTGGAAGGCGTCGGGCGCATCATCGGTGTGCACTGCGACCCGAGGGTGGACGCGGGGGTCATCGGGCTGCGTCCCGGGCCGATCACCTCGGCGTGCGACAGGCTCGAAATCACCCTCGACGGGCCCGGCGGGCACACCGCGCGTCCCCATCTGACCACCGATCTGGTCACCGCGGCGGCGAAGATCGTCACGGAGGTGCCGGCGCTGCTGGCACGCCGGGTGGACGCGCGGTCCGGGCTCGCGGTCACCTGGGGCCGTATCGAGTCCGGGCACGCCTGCAATGTGATCCCGCAGCACGCGGAGCTGTCCGGTACCGTGCGCTGCCTCGATCTGCCCGGCTGGCGCGCGGCCCCCGATCTGGTGCACGCGGCCATCGAC
Source organism: Streptomyces sp. NPDC051018 (assembly GCF_044456085.1). Classification (NCBI taxonomy): domain Bacteria; kingdom Bacillati; phylum Actinomycetota; class Actinomycetes; order Kitasatosporales; family Streptomycetaceae; genus Streptomyces; species Streptomyces sp. NPDC051018. The sequence goes on along the minus strand of NZ_JBITFN010000011.1, from coordinate 212,503 downwards.
GAGATCGCGACGCTGCACCGGGCCAAGTCGCAGATCAACTACATCCGCGGGGTGCCGCCGGTCGTCAACGACCCGGTGGTCACCGAGTTGCTGCGCGAGGCGCAGACGGTACGGCGGGGTGTGTACGCGATCGAGGACACCGAACAGAGCCTCGGCGGCGAGGACTTCTCCTGGTACCTGGAGCAGGTGCCGGGCGCGATGGCGCGGCTCGGGGTGCGGGTCCCCGGGGACACGGCGAAGAGGGATCTGCACCGGGGGGACTTCGACGTGGACGAGGAATCGATTCGCGTGGGGGTCGAACTGTTCACCGCGGCGGCGCTGCTGGACGCGGGCCACGGAAAGGAATAGTCCAGGCTCCTGGTATTTCGCCGCGATAGCCTTCAGGAACAGCCGACGAGGCGCCCGTGAACGACACGGGCGCCTCGTTTGCTTATGGAGAACCGAGCAGAACGGTCAGTGCTCAGTACCTGTCGGCAAAGGCGCGATCGGGTACCCGGAAGTCAGGGCAGTACTTCCTGGACTCCTCGCCATTCTTCTTCCAGGGTCCGAAGTAGACATTACCGCCGCACCAGACCTCGACCCGGACCCGGCCGCCCTCTCCCATGCCTGTGCACGAAGCCCATCCGTACTTGTACTGGCCGCCCCGGATGCCCGCTCCGCAGTCGGCCATAGCTGCGGAATCCGAGGCGGAAACCGACGGTGCGGTGGCCGCGGCCGAGGCGGTCGGCGCGAACCCCAGCATCATGGCCGCTGCGGCCACACCGACGAGCGAATTCTTTGCAATGCCCCTCAAAACCCCTCCTCAATTGATCGATTCGCCACGCCCGCAAAGCCCGTTGTCAGGGCGGGGCGATCGAATTAACGGCGACTTCAGTGGCCATGTTGTATCAGCGGTTCCCATGGCCCACAAGAGTGTTGGCCGTTATTGCGCGCGGCATCTTCGTCATCACGTGCTTATTCGCTCCGGCCGTGATAGGTAAATACCAATGAAGGTGGCCGGCCGGTGGTGATTTTTCGTACGGGAGGAAAACACGGAAGTGCGCGTCGGCGTCCCGGCACCGGATCGGTCCTCGGTCGCCGGACGGGCCGGGTGCTGCCGTCCTTGCCCGGTGGCGGTGCTCCGGAGCACGGTTCGTCCTCAAGCGCCGGACGGGCCGGGGGGCGAGGGTCCCGCCCTGTGACCGTGACCCGGCACACCGCCCGTCCTCACCGGCCGGACGGGGGCAGGCCATCAGTCGGAGGCGGGGCAGCAGTCCAGTCCGGCACAGGCCGCAGCCCGGCCGGCGCGACGACATGACGGCCGGGCCGGGACGAGAGACATGGCGACCGGTGTTCTCAGGAGAGCCAGTCGGCGTAGCGGGTGGCGGCCAGGTGGGCGTTCCTGTCGGTGAGGACGTCACCCTTGACGGCGGCGAACATACCGGCGCTGGGGTCGGTGACGACGGTGCGGTGGTCGCCCTTGTGGGACAGGGTGAGCCGGCCCAGCTCGTCCAGGGTGAAGATCTCGGGGCCCGCGATGTTGCGGATGCCGTTCAGCGGGGCGCCCGTGGAGACCTCCGCCACCGCGGCGGCCACGTCCTTGGAGGCGATCGGCTGGATCGGCGTGGCGGGCAGCCGGACGGTGTCGCCGTCGGCGGTCCAGGACAGAACGGCGTCCATGAACTCCATGAACTGCGTCGCCCGGACGATCGAGTAGGGGATGCTCCCGGCGGCGAGGAGGTTCTCCTGGAGCGCCTTGGCACGGTAGTAGTCCAGCTCCGGCACCCGGTCCGTGCCGACGATCGAGAGGATGACCACGTGGCCGACGCCGCCCTTGCGGGCCGCGGCCAGGAGGTTGTCCATCGAGGTCCGGAAGAAGGCCGGGGAGGCTTCGTCGAAGGTCGGGGAGTTCGTCAGGTTGACGACGACGTCGGCTCCCGCCACCGCCTCGTCCAGTCCCTGGCCGCTGATGACGTCGACGCCGGTGGACTGCGAGTGCGGTACGGCCTCGTGCCCGGCGGCGGTCAGGTTCTTGACGACCTGTGACCCGATCAGTCCGGTACCGCCGATGACTGCGGTCTTCATGGCATGCCTTTCGTGGGGGGTCATGTGCGGAACATGGCACATGAATAACTAGATGGGCTGGGCATGGAACGGGCCTCGTCCACCTGGGGAGGGGCGGCGTCAGGGGCCGTCGCGGTCTGGAGATACATGCCCACGTCCGCCCACTGGGGCCGGGCCATGCCGCGGTCGATGTAGCAGAACAGGGTGGCGGGCGCGCCGAAACGTCCCAGTTCGCGGATGCGGCCCTCGCCGCACCCTCTCCGGTTTCCCCGGGCCCGTCACGGGTCGGGGAACCTGCCCAGTCCAGCCCGTCCGGCGTTTGAGGACGGACCTGGCCCAGGGCAGGGGCCGCTTGGCGTGACCGCCCGGGCGGATCCACGTATTCCCAGCCCGTCCGGCGTTTGAGGACGGACGTTGCTCCGGTGCACGGTTACTTGGCGGGGACCCGCAACACCCTCCGGTTTCCCCGGGCCCGTCACGGGTCGGGGAACCTGCCCAGTCCAGCCCGTCCGGCGTTTGAGGACGGACCTGGCCCAGGGCAGGGGCCGCTTGGCGTGACCGCCCGGGCGGATCCACGTATCCCCGGCCCACCCGACGCCTGACGACGGACGCCGCTCCGGAGCGCGACCACCCGGCGAGGGCCCCGCACCAGTACGGCCCCGCACCCGAACCCGCACCCGCGGGCCCCGCGCCCGCCCCCGCGGCTCAGGGCACCCCCTCCCGGCCACCCGAGATCGCTCGACGCGCACCCCCACCCTCCCCGGGCTACCCTGTTCACGACGATCCGATAACGACTCATGAACAGGTCTTTAACTGACATCTACGCGCGTTACGATCGCCGCAAAACCAGCGCCGGAAGAGGCGCTTTCGGTCAGTCTCGAAGGGACCCCTCCTCTTGCGCCGGGTATCCAAGATCACTGCCGCGTGTATCGCGACCGCGGCCCTCGCCCTCACCGCCACCGCGTGTGGCGAGTCGTCGACCGACTCGGAGTCATCGAGCGGCGACAAGAAGCTCAAGGTCGGCATGGCCTATGACGTCGGCGGCCGTGGTGACAACTCCTTCAACGACTCCGCGGCCCGCGGCCTGGACAAGGCCAAGGCCGAGCTGGGCGCCGAGACCAAGGAACTGACCGCGAAGCACGGGGAGACCCCGGCCGACCGCGAGGCCCGCCTCACCTCCCTCGCCGAGGGCGGCTTCAACCCCGTCGTCGCCGTGGGCTTCGCCTACAAGGACGCGGTCGACAAGGTCGCGGCCAAGTTCCCGGACACGAGCTTCGGTCTGGTCGACTCCGTCTCCGAGGCGAAGAACGTCGACAGCATCGTCTTCACCGAGGAGCAGGGCTCCTATCTCGCCGGTGTCGCCGCCGCGCTGAAGTCCAAGGACGGGCAGATCGGCTTCATCGGCGGTGTGGACCTTCCGCTGATCAAGAAGTTCGCCGCGGGCTTCCAGCAGGGCGTGCTGGAGACCAACCCCAAGGCCAAGGTGCAGATCCAGTATCTGACCACGGGCACGGACCTCTCCGGCTTCGGCAGCCCCGACAAGGGCAAGGCCGCCGCCCAGGGCATGCTCGACAAGGGCATCGACATCATCTACGCGGCGGCGGGCGGCTCCGGCGCCGGTTCGATCGAGGCCGTCGCGGGCAAGCCGGGCGCCTGGTCGATCGGTGTCGACTCGGACCAGGCCAAGGACCCGGCCCTGTCGAAGTACGCGACCACGATCCTGACGTCCGTCGTCAAGAACGTCGACACCGGAGTCTTCGAGCTGGCCAAGTCCGTCAAGGACGGCAAGCCGCTGACCGGTACGCACTCCTACTCGCTCGCCGAGAACGGTGTCAGCCTCACCACGACCGGCGACCACCTCAAGGACATCCAGCCCAAGCTGGACGAGGCGAAGAAGAAGATCGTCGACGGCACGATCAAGGTCAAGACCACGACCTGATCCACCCGCCGACCGGGGCCCGGACGGGCGGCCGCGCCGCTCCTCCCGGGCCCCGGCCCGTACCATTTCTCCGCCTCCCCGAGAATGTTCCGGCGCTACGCGCGTAGTTCCTCGGTTACGCGATAGTTTTCGCCACCACGCATCCGGCACCACCCCTCCTATGCTCCTCCGCTCCTGCCCAGGGAGAGTGCGTCATCAAAGCGTCCAGCAGTCCCCACGCCGTACAGCTCCGGGGAATCACCAAGCGATTTCCCGGAGTCGTGGCCAACCACGACATCGACATCACCGTGCGCCGGGGCACCGTCCACGCCCTCGTCGGCGAGAACGGCGCGGGCAAGTCGACTCTGATGAAGATCCTCTACGGCATGCAGAAGCCGGACGAGGGCACGATCGAGGTGGACGGCGAACAGGTGTCGTTCTCCAACCCGGGTGACGCCATCACCCGGGGCATCGGCATGGTGCACCAGCACTTCATGCTCGCCGACTACCTCACCGTGCTGGAGAACGTCGTCCTCGGCTCGGAGAAGCTGTACGGGATCGGCGACCGGGCCCGCGCCAGGATCCGGGAGATCTCGGACGCGTACGGTCTGGGCGTCCGCCCCGATGTGTACGTGGAGGACCTCGGTGTCGCCGACCGCCAGCGGGTGGAGATCCTCAAGGTCCTCTACCGGGGCGCCCGTACGCTGATCCTCGACGAGCCGACCGCCGTCCTCGTACCGCAGGAGGTCGAGGCCCTCTTCGACAATCTGCGCGGGCTGAAGGCGGAGGGCCTGACCGTCATCTTCATCTCGCACAAGCTGGGCGAGGTTTTGTCGGTCGCCGACGAGATCACCGTCATCCGGCGCGGGACCACCGTCGGCACCGCCGACCCCGCGACCACGACCGCCAGGCAGCTCGCCGAGCTGATGGTCGGCAGCGAACTGCCCTCGCCCGAGACCCGTGAGTCGACCGTCACCGACGTCCCCATGCTCACGGTCGAGGACCTGCGGCTGACGGCCACCGACCCGGACGGCGTCGTCCGCGCGGTGCTCGACGGCATCGACTTCACCATCCACAAGGGCGAAGTGCTGGGCATCGCCGGTGTGGAGGGCAACGGCCAGTCCGAACTGGTCGAGGCGATCATGGGGATGCGTGCCCTGGACACCGGCAGGCTCACCCTGGGCACCGAGGACATCTCCCATACCCCCACCCGCAAGCGGCGCGAGGACGGCATGGCCGTCATCCCCGAGGACCGCCACCGCCATGGACTGCTGCTGGAAGCCCCCCTGTGGGAGAACCGCATCCTCGGCCATGTCACGGAGAAGCCCAACAGCAAGGGCGCGTTCCTCGACCTCAAGGCCGCCCGCGCCGACACGGAGCGGATCGTGCGGGAGTACGACGTACGGACCCCCGGGATCGATGTCACCGCGGCCTCCCTCTCCGGCGGCAACCAGCAGAAGCTGATCGTCGGCCGCGAGATGAGCCATGAACCCCGGCTGCTGATAGCCGCGCATCCCACGCGCGGTGTGGACGTCGGCGCGCAGGCGCAGATCTGGGACCAGATCCGGGCGGCGCGCCGGGAGGGCCTGGCCGTCCTGCTGATCTCCGCGGACCTGGACGAGCTGATCGGGCTCTCCGACACCCTGCGTGTGATCTACCGCGGCCGGCTGGTGGCGGACGCCGACCCCGCCACGATCACCCCGGAGGAGCTGGGCTCGGCGATGACGGGCTCGGCCACCGGCCACCTCGAAGCCCCCGCCGACACCGTCCCCGGGCCCCGGCCCGAAACCGGCACCACCGAAACCGAGCCGCCGGCCACCGAGCTCCCCGCCACCGAAAACCCCGGCACCGAGCTCCCCGCCACCGAACCCCCGGCCGACGGGACCTCCGCCGGCGGGACCCCCGAAGGCGACGGCCCTCAGAACGGGGGAGAGGACCGATGAAGAAGTTCGACAAGGAGCGAGTGCTCCTGGGGCTCGCGGCCCCCCTGCTCGCGATCGTCGTCGCGTTCCTGGTCACCGCGCTCGTGCTGGCCTCCACCGGCAAGGAGCCCTTCAACGCCTTCGGCATCATGTTCGACTACGGCAGCAAGTCGGACAGCCAGGTCTACATCCTGAACAAGGGCACCACCTACTACCTCGCGGGGCTCGCGGTCGCCGTCGGCTTCCGGATGAACCTGTTCAATATCGGTGTCGACGGCCAGTACCGCCTCGCGGCCTTCTTCGCCGCGGCCCTCGGCGGCGCGCTGACCCTCCCCGGGCCGCTTCAGATCGTGATGATCATCCTCTGCGCGATGATCGTCGGGGCGATGTGGGCCGGGATCGCCGGTGTCCTCAAGGTCACCCGCGGAGTCAGCGAGGTCGTCTCCACGATCATGCTGAACGCCATCGCCACGGCGATCATCGGCTATCTGCTCCAGGTGGGCCGCCTCGGCCATCTCGACCAGGCGGGTACCAAGATCTCCACCAAGCCGATCCCCGAGTCCGCGCGCTTCTTCGAGTTCCCGACCTCGCCCGCTCCCGTCTGGGGCTTCATCGTGGTCGCGATCGTCGCGGGCATCGCCTTCTGGTTCACGCTTTCCCGCACCCGCTTCGGCTTCGACCTCCGTACCGTCGGCCTGTCCGGCAGCGCGGCCGAGGCCAGCGGGGTCAATGTGAAGCGGATGGTCGTCACCTCCATGCTGATCTCCGGCGGGATGGCCGGTCTGATCGGTATGCCGACGCTGCTGAACGACTCGTTCGAGTACAGCGGCGACTTCCCCGTCGGCATCGGCTTCACCGGTATCGCCATCGCCCTCCTCGGCCGTAACAACCCCGTCGGTATCGCGCTCGGCGCACTGCTGTGGGCCTTCCTGGAGCGCGGCAGCGGCCAGCTCGAATTCAAGGGCTACGACAAGGAGATCGTCGGCGTCATCCAGGGCGTCATCGTCCTGTGCGTCGTCATCGCCTACGAGGTGGTGCGCCGCTACGGCCTCAAGCGCCAGCAGCGCCAGGTCGGCGCGGAACTCGCAGCCCAGGCCCGGAATACCGGCAACACCGACAAGCAGGAGGTGTCGGCGTGACCGTCACGGCGACTTCCACCCCGCCGCCCGCGGCTCCCCAGGTGAGCGGCGGCAGCGGCAAGCGCGGGCGCACCCGCCTCTCCTTCCCGGTCATCCTGCTGCTCGCGGCGGGCGCGCTCCTCGCCCTGTCCACGATCCGCTGGATCGGCACCACCTTCGGCTTCATCCCGGACGCGGACATCGACAACTGGTGGGCGCTCACCGCGAACGGCCAGATCACCGCCGCGCTCGCGATGGCCGTACCGATCGGGCTCGCCGGTCTCGGCGGGCTGTGGGCCGAACGCGCGGGCGTGGTCAACATCGGCCTCGAAGGCATGATGATCCTCGGCACCTTCTTCGGTGCCTGGGCGGGCTGGCAGACCGACCCCTGGATCGGGGTGCTCGCCGGTGTCCTGGGCGGGATGTTCGGCGGTCTGCTGCACGCGGTGGCCACCGTCACCTTCGGCGTCGACCACATCATCTCCGGTATCGCGATCAACATCCTGGCGCTCGGCGCCACCACCTACTTCGCCAAACTGTGGTTCAACAGCGGTGAGGCAGTGGACAAGGGCGGCAGCCCCAAGCAGTCACCGCCCGCCGACGACATCACCACGGTCACCGTGCCCGGGCTCTCCGACTGGCTCAAATCGATCGAGAAGGAGCGCGATTTCTTCGTCGCGGACGTCGCGGGCTTCTTCGGCGGACTGGTCACCGATGTGTCGCTGCTGACGATCGTGGCCGTCCTGCTCTTCGTGATGACGTTCGTCGTGCTGTGGAAGACCTCGTTCGGTCTGCGGCTGCGCTCCTGCGGTGAGAACCCGATCGCGTCCGAGTCGCTGGGCGTCAACGTCTACAAGTACAAGTACATCGCCGTGATCGTCTCCGGCGGTATGGCCGGACTGGGCGGCGCGTTCCTCGCCCTGGTCACCTCGCACATCTACAACGAGGGCCAGACCGGCGGCCGCGGTTACATCGGCCTCGCCGCGATGATCTTCGGCAACTGGCGGCCCGGCGGACTCGCCATGGGAGCGGGCCTGTTCGGCTACGCGGACGCGCTCCAGCTCCGCAACGGCGGCAGCACCGTCCATGTGATGCTTCTGCTGCTGGTGATCGTGCTGCTGGCGATCGCCGCGTGGAAGGCCTACCGCAAGAGCTGGATCCAGGCCGGGGCCAGCGCGGTCATCGCCGTCGGTGTGCTGATCTGGTTCCTCAACACCGACACCGTGCCGGTCGAGTTCGTGGCCGCCACCCCGTATGTGGTGACCCTGCTGGTGCTCTCGCTCTCCGCCCAGAGACTGCGGATGCCGAAAGCCGACGGAATGCGCTACCGCAAGGGCCAGGGCAAGTGACCGCCCCCGGGGCCGCGGCCGGCTTCGACTGGGAGGTGCTGCGCCGTCGGGCCCGCGAGGCCATGACCCGCGCGTACGCCCCCTACTCGGGGTATCCCGTCGGAGTCGCGGCACTCGTCGACGACGGGCGCACGGTCACCGGCTGCAATGTGGAGAACGCGTCGTACGGGCTGTCGCTGTGCGCGGAGTGCGGGCTCGTCTCCCAGCTCCACGCCACCGGCGGCGGGCGGCTGACCCACTTCACCTGTGTGGACGGCGAGGGCCGGAGCCTGGTGCCGTGCGGCCGGTGCCGGCAACTGCTGTACGAGGCCGGGGGGCCCGGGCTGCTGCTCGACACCCCCGAGGGCATCCGGACGATGGGGCAGATGCTGCCGCAGCCGTTCGGCCCCGGGCATCTCGCGTAGCGCTGTGACCGGAGAGTTCACCGGGGGACCTCTCCGGTCACATCACTGGACCAGCCGGGCCGCCCCCGTCAGGGGTCGGGGGCGTCCCGGCACCGGCAACACAGGAGGATTACCCATGAGCATGGACGTCATCTCCGTCATCCGCACCAAGCGGGACCGGGGCGAGCTGAGCCCGGAGCAGATCGACTGGGTCATCGACGCCTACACCCGCGGTGAGGTCGCCGACGAGCAGATGTCGGCGCTGGCGATGGCGATCCTGCTCAACGGGATGAACCGTACGGAGATCGCCCGCTGGACCGCCGCGATGATCGCCTCCGGCGAGCGGATGAACTTCGACGCGCTCTCCCGCCCCACCGCCGACAAGCACTCCACGGGCGGGGTCGGCGACAAGATCACCCTGCCGCTCGCGCCGCTGGTCGCCGCGTGCGGGGCGGCCGTGCCCCAGCTCTCCGGCCGGGGCCTCGGCCACACCGGGGGCACCCTCGACAAGCTGGAGTCCATCCCCGGCTGGCGGGCGCTGCTGTCCAACGAGGAGATGCTGGCCGTCCTCGGCTCAACGGGAGCGGTGATCTGCGCGGCGGGCGACGGACTCGCCCCCGCCGACAAGAAGCTGTACGCGCTCCGCGATGTCACCGGCACGGTCGAGGCGATCCCGCTGATCGCCTCCTCGATCATGTCGAAGAAGATCGCGGAGGGTACGGGGGCGCTGGTCCTGGATGTGAAGGCCGGCAGCGGCGCGTTCATGAAGAACCTCGACGACGCGCGCGAGCTGGCCGCGACCATGGTCGCGCTCGGCAAGGACAGCGGGGTACGGACGGTCGCCCTGCTCACCGATATGTCCACGCCCCTGGGCCGCACCGCGGGCAACGCCCTCGAAGTCCGCGAGTCACTGGAGGTCCTCGCGGGCGGCGGCCCCGCGGACGTTGTCGAGCTGACCCTGGCACTCGCCCGCGAGATGCTGGACGCGGCGGGCCTGAAGGACGCCGACCCCGCGAAGGCGCTCGCCGACGGCTCGGCGATGGACGTCTGGCGCCGCATGATCGCAGCCCAGGGCGGTGACCCGGACGCGGCCCTCCCCGTCGCCCGTGAACACCATGTCGTCAACGCCCCCGCCTCCGGTGTCCTGACCCGCCTCGACGCCTACGGGGTCGGCCTCGCCGCCTGGCGCCTCGGCGCGGGCCGCGCCCGCAAGGAGGACCCGGTCCAGGCGGGCGCGGGCGTCGAACTCCACGCCAAGCCGGGCGACACCGTCACCGAGGGCGAGCCGCTGCTGACCCTGCACACGGACACCCCGGAGAAGTTCTCCTACGCGCTGGAGTCCCTGACGTCCGCCTACGACATCGCCCCGCCCGGGACCCCCTTCACGGGGACCCCGATCGTCCTGGACCGCCTCGCCTGACGGTCCTGCGCCGTCAACCCCGTAAGGGTGACGACTCGTACGGCTGAACGGGACCGGTAGCCCCTCGCCGGTCCCGTTCAGCATGCTGCACTCGGTGACACATCCAGCGAGGAGATCACCATGAGCGCACCCGCGGCCGATCACACGGACCATGACCAGGAGTGGGACGAACTGGTCCGGATCTGGCAGGGGACGGACGCACCGGGGGGCTGCAAGGTGGAGATCGTCGAGGGGACCGTCACCGTGTCACCGCCGCCGCTCCGTGCCCACCACGACATCGCCGACACCGTGCAGCGACGTCTGTACGGTGTGATCCCCGAGGACTGGGGGATCTACCAGACCCTGGGCACGGCCGTCCCCTCCCGGGACGGTCTGTACATCCCGGATCTCGCGCTGGTACCGAAGTCCGTTCTGCGGGCGGAGCCCGGGCACTTTGTCTCCGCGTCGGCGCCTGAGCTGATCGTCGAGATCACCTCGAAGTCCACTGCGGGCAACGACCGCATCAAGAAGCCGGCGGGCTATGCCCATGCGGGCGTCCCGCTCTATCTGCTGATCGACGGCTGGGCCTCCGGCGGCCCCACGGCGACCCTCTACGGCGAGCCCGAGAACGGCGTCTACCGGGTGCTCCAGGCCGCGAAATTCGGCGACCCGATCCGCCTTCCCGCGCCCTTCGGCCTGGACCTCGACACCTCGTCCTTTCCCACCCCGTAGGGCCCCCGGAGCGCTCGGCCCGGGGAGCGGGAGCGTACGGCCCCAGGGCTATCACCGGTCCCGTTCGCGCCCCTGCGATGAGTTACCGGTCCGGTGGCGGTCTGCCCGGGTGTGGATGCCACAGAGACGGTCGTCATCAGAATCTCCGGGAGCCCGGGACCGGACGATGTGCCGCGCCTGTGCGCGGAATTGAGCGTTCTGCTCGGCGGCACCGAGGGCCCGGGCGAGGCCGTCTGTGATGTCGGGGACATGATCGCGGCCGATCTGACCGCGGTCGACGCCATCGCCCGGCTGCGGCTCACCGCCCAGCGGCTGGGCCGCGACTTCCGGCTGCGGGGCGCGGGGCCCGAGCTACGGGCCCTGCTGCATCTGGTGGGGCTCTCCGGCCTCGCCGGGCCGGGGTAACCGGTCCGGCCCCGGGCACGGTCGGGCCCCGGATAACGGTCCGGCCCGGGTGCGCGACCGGTCCCGGACAGTGGCTGGACCGAGTCGGCGGTCTGCCCCGGGTAGCGCCGGGCCCTGGCCGTCCAGGGCCCGGGTAACGGTCGGGCCCGGGCGCCGACGGGCCCGGCCACGGGAGCCCCCGTCACGCCCCCTCCGCGGCGCCCTCCTCCTCCAGCCGGTCGGGCAGGCCGAACATCGGGAACCAGCGGGCGGTGTCCAGGAACGAATTGATCGCCGCGATCTTCCCGCCGCGGATCTCCATGACCATCAGCGCCCAGGGGGTGTGCCCCTTGCCGTCCTCCGCCGCGTGGTAGTGGGCGAAGGCGGGCATGCCGTTGGCGATCGTCGGGACCAGACGCGAGCCGCGGCACACCGAACCGACGCCCAGCATCCAGCCGACGATGTTCTCGTGGCCCTGGAGCCACAGGTCGTACGGGGGCATGGAGAGCGTGGCGTCATCGTGGAGAACCGCCGTGAGGGCCTCCATGTCATAGCCCTCGAAGGCCGCGACATAGCGCTCCAGCAGCTCCCGCTGCTCCTCGTCGAGAGGGTCCGCCGCGTCGCTCACCGTCGGCGGGGACTGGGCCAGCGTCGCCCGCGCCCGCTGGAGCGCGCTGTTCACCGACGCGACCGAGGTGCCCAGCAGCTCCGCCACCTCACTCGCCTTCCAGGCGAGCACCTCGCGCAGGATCAGGACCGCGCGCTGCTTCGGCGGCAGATGCTGGAGCGCCGCGACGAACGCCAGCCGGATCGTCTCCCGCTCCACCGCCGTCTCCGCGGGGTCCGCCACCGACGGCAGCACCCGCCCGTCGGGCACCGGCTCCAGCCAGGTGGCCTCGGGGCGGGCGCTGAGCCGCGCCTCGGCGACGGGCGTCGGGCCCGACAGATCCATCGGGCGGGCCCGGCGATTGCCCGCGTTCAGCATGTCGAGACAGACATTGGTCGCGATCCGGTAGAGCCACGACCGCAGCGAGGAACGCCCTTCGAACTTCTCGAAGCTCCGCCAGGCACGGACCATCGTGTCCTGGACGGCGTCCTCGGCCTCGAACGAGGATCCGAGCATTCGATAGCAGTAGCCGGTCAGCTCCCGGCGATACCGCTCCAGCTCGGATTCCAGGTCTTCTTTTGTCGCGAGATCACTCATCGGGTCCACCCCTGTCGCCCATTGGCATCAGCCCTTGGGAACCTACAGGAGGGGACTGACAATGAGGCTCAGGTACCCGGCTTGCGCCCGTACACGTAGACGTCGTCGCCGTTCTTCAGCAGATTCCAGTAGGCCTTCGCGTCCGCCGGGCGCATATTCACGCAGCCCGCGGATCCCGGCGGGTTGTACATCGACTTGGTCACCGAGTGGAATGCCTGTCCGCCGTCGAAGAACTGCGCGTACGGCATCCTCACTTTGTAAAGCGTCGACCAGTGGTTGATGTTCCGCCAGTAGATCTTCTTCGAGCCGGTACGGGTCTCCGCGCCGTTCTTCCCGGTACGGACCGGCACCGGCCCGTACTTCAGCTTCTTGCCGTCCTGGATCCAGCTCAGCTGCCGGGTCAGATCGACACAGGCGATCCGGCCCCTGTTCGTCGGGCACTTGCCCGCCTTGTTGGGGTTCTTCCCGGCGGCCCGCTGCTGGAGGATCGTGTTCATCGTCTGCCAGGTCAGCGGTCCCGCGTAGCCGATGGCCGGGGTGATGCCGTGCTGCCTCTGGAACGCGCGGATGGCCTGGCAGTCGGCCACCGACTGCTTGCCGTCCACAGGACGCCCCAGGAACTTCTCCACCTGCTTCTGGTACGGACCCTTCGACGCCGTACAGGACGACGCCGCCTGCGCGGTCCCCGTACCGACGGCCAGCGTCAGCGGGACGATCATGCCCGTCAGTCCGAGCACGATCCCCGCGCGCCTGCCGGTCCTTTTGATGCGCCGTACTTTCCGTATGCTCCCCGTCGTTTCCATGTGCCCCCCACTCAGCTCCGGGTCTCCGGGCGATCGCCCCGGTCTGCTCGTTTGACGCCTGCCGGGGGCCGACCGGTTGTACGGAACATGTCTCAATCCCGCTACGGTCAGGGCGAGATGACCGGCACGACGGAGTCGATCACGGGTGTCGCCGGCCGGGAGCGGGTCCGGCCGGAGCGGGTAGGGGGCGGGGGCGCGCGACGACAGGAGGCCCGCCGTCGACAGAGGAGGCTGCTGTCGACGCAGCAGACCGCCGACGACGGAAGACCGTCGCCGGCGGGGAGTACCGCGGACCCGCGGGAGGGTCAGCGGCGGGCGGCCGCCACCGGAACCCGGGCCCCGGCGATGGGGCCCTCGACGGCCCGGCCCTCCAGCGCCCGGCCCTCGACAGCGCGGCCTCCGGTGGTCCGGGCCTCGGAGGCGCGGACCGTGGCGGTCCGGGCGGCCCAGCTCCCGTACAGCGTGATCGACACCACGCCGAGGACGGCCAGCACGCCCAGCGCCACCGTGCCCGCCCAGCCCGCCGAGTGGAAGGCGATCGCGCCCAGGGTGCCGCCGACGCTGCTGCCGAGGTAGTACGCGGACTGGTACAGCGCCGACGCCTGAGCGCGGCCCGTCCTCGCCGTACGGCTCACGGCCGCCGAGGCGACCGCGTGGCCCGCGAAGAAGCCCGCGGTGATCAGCACCAGGCCGAGGAGTACGGCGGCCAGCGCGTCCGCGAGCGACAGCAGCAGCCCGGCCGCGGTGGTGACGACTGCCAGATACAGCGCCCCGCGGCGGCCCAGCCGTCCGACGAGCGCCCCGGCGGCGGCCGAGGAGAGGGTGCCGACGAGATAGACCAGGAAGATCGAGCCGACGACGCCCTGCGGAAGGCTGAAGGGCTCCTCGACGAGCCGGTAGCCGATCACGGTGTAGACCGCGCCGAACACCGTCATGAACAGCGCGCCGATCGCGTACAGCCGCAGCAGCAGCGGATCGGACAGATGCCCGCGCACCGTCCCGGCCAGCGCCCTCGGGCTCAGTGTGCCGGGTGTGAAGCGCCGGGGCTTCGGCAGCAGCACCCGGAAGACGGCCACGGCCACCAGCGCCAGCAGACCCACGGCGGCGAGCCCGGCCCGCCAGCCCCACAGCTGCGCGGCCCAGCCGGTGACGATCCGGCCGCTCATCCCGCCGATGCTGTTGCCCGCGACGAACAGCCCGACCGCGGCCACCAGCGCCTTCGGCCGCACCTCCTCGGCCAGATAGGCCATCGCAGAGGCGGGCACCCCGGCCAGCGCCGCGCCCTGCACGGCCCGCAGCACCACCAGCCACTCCAGGCTCGGCGCGAACGGAACCAGCAGTCCGACGGCGGCGGCGACCATCAGGGACACGGTCATCAGGGTGCGCCGACCGAACCGCTCGGACAGCGCGCTCAGGGGGAGTACGAAGAGGGCCAGCGCGCCCGTCGCGGCGGAGACCGTCCAGCTCGCCGCCGACGCGCTCACACCGAACCCGGCGGAGACGGCGGGCAGCAGTGCCTGCGTGGAGTAGAGGAGGGCGAAGGCGGCGACGCCCGCGGCGAAGAGCGCGAGGCTCATACGGCGGTAGCCGGGGCGGCCGGGGGACAGGGGCTCGGGGACGGGGGCGACGGAGACGGCGGCCACCTCGGTGGACGCCTCGGTACTGGCGGCAGGCATGCCACGAACGTACGGCCGCAGAATTCATGCGTCCAATGCATAAAACAGCGATAATCGTTCCCATGGTGCATGATCGCAGTTCAGAGAAGCGGCTGTCACACAGCAGTGACACAGACGACACAGCCCTGCTGCTCGTACCCCGGCTCGCGTACTTCGCCGCGGTCGCCCGGCACGAGCATGTGACGCGCGCCGCGCAGGAGCTGGGTGTGCCGCAGTCCACGCTCTCGCGCGCGATGGTCCGGCTCGAACAGGACCTGGGAGTCGCCCTGTTCGCCCGCAAGGGCCGTACGGTCTCCCTCACCGCGGCCGGACGGACCTTCCTCGCCTCCGTGGAGCGCGCGCTCGGCGACGTCGAGCGGGCCGCCGACGCCGTACGCGCCGACGCGGACCCGTACGCGGGCAAAGTCGCCTTCGGCTTTCTGCACACGATGGGATCCGAGACGGTTCCGGCGCTGCTGCGGGCCTTCCGTGCCGACCATCCGAAGGTCCGCTTCACCCTCGTCCAGAACTACGGCGAGGCCATGCTCGGCGGCCTGCGTACGGGCGAACTCGACCTCTGTCTGACCTCACCGCTCCCCGACGCGCCCGACCTCGCGGCCCGCCGCCTCGACGAACAGCGGCTGCGCCTGGTCGTGCCGGACGACCACCGGCTCGCCTCCCGCAAGCGCGTCCGCCTCGCCGAGGCCGCCGACGAGTACTTCGTCACCCTCGAAACGGGTTACGGGCTCCGCCGTATCACCGACGACCTCTGCGCGCAGGCGGGCTTCACCCCGAGGGTCGCCTTCGAGGGCGAGGAGGCGGAGACCCTGCGCGGCCTGGTCGCCGCGGGCCTCGGCGTGGCCCTGCTGCCCCCGCCCGCGGTGGCCCGCCCCGGCGTGGTCGAACTGACCGTGACCGCGCCCCGGGCCGTCCGCGAGATCGGCCTCGCCTGGCTCGACGGCCACCCCGACACCCCACCCGTAGCCGCCTTCAAACGCTTCCTCCTCTCCCGCCGCGGCCACCTCCTCCCCGACTGACAGCGACGATTGGCCACGACACCGCTCAGGAGCCCGCCCCCACCCACCCGGCCACGCCAACGTCCCCAGCGTGCGGGGGCAACCACTCCAGCCTGTCCGGCGTTTGAGGACGGACTTCGGCCTCGGGTGGGTCTCACGTGGTGTGGCTGCCGGGCCGGATCCACGTATCTCCAGCCTGTCCGGCGTTTGAGGACGGACCTCCGCCCCGCGCGGGGCACACTCGGCGTGACCGCCCGCGCGGGCAACCACTCCAGCCCGGCCGGCGCCTGAGGACAAGGCCCCGGCCCCAGGTACCCGCACCCGGCCCACCCTCACGGTCTCAGCGACTTACCGAACCCCGCCGCCAACGGCATCCGTAGCCCCAGCGGCGGCGGCGCCGCCAACGCGTCCGCCACCGGACGCGCGTACGGATGCGGGAACAGCGACCCCAGCACGAAGTCCACGGCCAGCGCCAGCACCTCGTCATGGTGCTGCCGCAGCGCGTTGCCGTCCGTGTGGACCTCGAACCGGCATATGTTCCGGTTCGCCTTCTTCACCCGCTCCGCCAGCCGGTACGACAGATCCGGCGGCGTCCGCTCGTCATTCGTGCCGTGCACGATCAGCACCTGCCGTCCCACCAGCTGCTTCACCGGCTCCGGCGGCGACGTCATCTCGTCCGCCGGCAGCCAGGGAGCCATCGCCAGGACCGAGCTGACCGCCGGATGCCCGCCCGCCCTGAGCGCCGCCCGCCCGCCGAAGCCGTGCCCGGCGAGGCACACCGGCACATCCCCGTACCGCCGTGTCACCTCGTCCGCCGCCCACTGGGCGTCCACCGCGAGTCCCGCCTCGGACCCGTTCCAGCCGCGGCAGCGGTAGTGCACCGGATGCACCACCAGCCCGTCCGCGCGGCCCGCCCGCGCCAGCGCCCGCCCGAGGGGCAGCGCCGCCGCGTGCGCCCACCGCGACCGCCCCCGCGCCGACTGAGGCACACCGTCCGGCAGGACCAGGACCACCCCGCCGACAACGGGCTCCACGGCCCGCCTCCCGTACGCACGCCCCAGCCGGGCCCCTCGCTTCACCTCGGTCGTCGCACGACCGTCCGTACGCCCCCTCCACAGGGGCAGCGCGTGGTGTGTCACGGCAGAACAGTGTCAGAATCGCGGGCCCCGTCCACCCGTACGCGCGATCACTGTTACATATCGAGCCGCAGACATCTACGCGCGTAGGGGCTAGAGTGCGCCAATGACGACCCAGACCATCACCACGCCCACCGCGGACCAGATCCGCCGCGCTCCGAAGGTGCTGCTCCACGACCACCTCGACGGCGGGCTGCGTCCGGGCACGATCATCGACCTGGCCCGCGAGAACGGCTACGGGGCGCTCCCCGAGGACGAGCCCGACAAGCTCGGCGTCTGGTTCCGCGAGGCCGCCGACTCCGGCTCGCTGGAACGCTATCTGGAGACCTTCGCGCACACCTGCGCCGTGATGCAGACCCGGGACGCCCTCTTCCGCGTGGCCGCCGAGTGCGCGGAGGACCTCGCCGAGGACGGGGTGGTGTACGCGGAGGTGCGCTACGCCCCCGAGCAGCACCTGGAGGCCGGGCTGACCCTCGAAGAGGTCGTCGAGGCCGTCAACGCGGGCTTCCGCGAGGGGGAGCGGATCGCCAGGGCGGGCGGCCACCGCATCCGCGTCGGCGCCCTGCTCACGGCCATGCGCCACGCGGCCCGCGCCCTGGAGATCGCCGAACTGGCGAACCGGTACCGCGATGTCGGCGTCGTCGGATTCGACATCGCGGGCGCGGAGGCCGGCTACCCGCCCACCCGCCACCTCGACGCCTTCGAGTACCTCAAGCGCGAGAACAACCACTTCACCATCCACGCCGGCGAGGCGTTCGGACTCCCGTCGATCTGGCAGGCCCTCCAGTGGTGCGGCGCCGACCGGCTCGGCCACGGCGTCCGGATCATCGACGACATCGAGGTCTCCGAGGACGGCGCCGTCCAGCTCGGGCGGCTGGCCGCGTACGTACGCGACAAGCGCATCCCGCTGGAGCTGTGCCCGACCTCCAACCTCCAGACCGGGGCAGCTGCCTCGTACGCGGAACACCCCATCGGGCTGCTGCGCAAACTGCACTTCAGGGCGACCGTCAACACCGACAACCGGCTGATGAGCGGTACCACCATGAGCCGTGAGTTCGAGCTGCTGACCGAGACTTTCGGATACACGCTCGACGACATGCAGTGGTTCACCGTCAACGCGATGAAAAGCGCGTTCATCCCTTTCGATGAACGGCTCGCGATGATCAACGACGTCATCAAGCCCGGATATGCCGAGTTGAAATCCGAATGGCTGTTCCGTCAGACCGCCACGACCAGCGAATCTTCCTCGCGGGAAGGCTGAGTTTCCTTGTCGGGGAGCGGCCGGGAACGCCAACACCCCAGGACTTCCGGGTGTTTGCGGCCATGGCGCGGGGGTGGCTAGCTTGCGGAGCCGCTCGTATTCCCCCGTCCCAAGGAAACACACCTCATGAAGCAGTCCCCCGCCAAGACTCTCGGTGTCGCCGTGCTCGGTGCCGCCTTCGCCGCCACCGCCGCGGGTACCGCCTCCGCCGCCCCCGCCTCGCTTCCCGAGGCGGCCACCTCGCTCGACACCGTCACCAGCGTGCTGCCGGTGCAGGAGAGCCTCACCAAGCTCCCGGCGGGCGCCGAGTCGCTGGCCGGCGGTCAGGCGGCCCTGACCCAGGCCGCGGGCACCGTGCCGGGCACGCTCCAGGGCGCCGCGCACCGGGTGCTGTCCGCCGAGGCCACCGAGCCCGTCGCCGCGCTGCTCGGCGGCCTCCCGGCCGGTGATCTGGCACAGGGCCTGCCCGTCGGCGGCCTCGGCTGATCCGCGACCCCGCCGTCGGCTTCCGCCGTCTCTTCCCCCTGAACGGCACATCCTCCTGAACGGCACGGCTGAGGGGCGCACCCGCGATACGCGGTGTGCGCCCCTTTTCCCATGCCGTACGGGGTTTTCACTCCGTACGGGGACTCCATCCCGTACAGGGACGGCGGCGGTCCTACCAGGCGGTGGTGGCGGTCTTCTCCGCCGGCAGGAACGCCCACAGCCCCAGATAGATCAGGAACTGCGGTCCCGGCAGCAGACACGAGACCAGGAAGATCACTCGCATGGTGGTGGCGGAGGTGCCGAAGCGCCGTGCCAGCGCCGCGCACACCCCACCGATCATGCGACCCTCACGCGGGCGGACAAGTGCGGCCATGGTGGGCTCCTTCGCGAGAACCGGTCGTGGGTTCGGGAGCCGCTCTCTCCGGTGCTCCCGTCATGTCTCCATGGTGGCCGCGCGAAGGGGGTCAAAGCGTCGCTCTACGGTGCGATCCCGACCCTGGTAATCGTCGGGGTCGAGCCCTGGGCCGGCTCCTCCGCCGGTACCGGTCCCGGGGGCAGTGCCTCGGCCCTGTGGCTGAGGGCGACGGGCCGCCCCGCCCGCTCCCTCGGTCCCCTGCGGCGCAGCCTGGCCCGGCAGAGCGGCACCACCAGCAGATGGGCGAGCGCCACACCGGCGGTGTTCAGCAGCAGGGAGTCGACGTCCAGCACCCGGCCCGGTACGCCCGTCTGCAGCAGTTCGATACCGAGGGAGATCAGCGCCCCGGCCGCGACCGTACGGGCCAGGGAGGCCAGCGGGGACACCTGGACCTTGCCGCCGGCCATCGGCAGCAGTACGCCCAGGGGGGCGAGCAGCAGCAGCCCCTCGCCGATCCGGCGGGCGGCCTCCACCGGGCCGAGCGCCAGATCCGCCTTGATACCGGCGAACAGCTCGAGATTGGTGGCCGTCACCCACGGCACGTCCAGCGGGCGCAGGGTCAGCCATCCGACGAGCAGCAGATGCGCGAGGACGAGGAGGATCCCCGCCGCCCGGAAGCTGATGACGGCACTGCCGCCCTTGCCTTGACGCTGCACGTCACACAAGACGCAACCCGCCCGCGAATCGGTTCCGCAGGCCCTTCCCGGGTCCGGGCGCCCCGAAACCGGCCGCCGGATGAGCTGCCTCACAGGCCGGGGAACCCCCGCACGGAAGGCCGGGGAGGCCGGCGGTCACGCGGACGGCGACGGCGGCGGCGAGGTGAGGGGGTGGGTGGGGACCGGCTCGGCGGGGCGGTCCCGGGTGACGCCGGTGCACTCGTAGGCGCGGGGGGCGTACGCACCCGGCCCGCCGAGGACCACGACGCCCGCGGACGCCGCCCGGCTCTCCGCGAAGGTGCAGACGATCTGTGAGAGGGCCGCCGCGGGCAGGTCCTCCGGCTGGCGGCTGAGCCGGAGCGTGCCCGCGGGATCGGAGGCGCGCCCGCCGCCCACCGATATCCCGCCCCGGACGTAGGTGGCGAAGCCCGCTTCCCGCTCGGCGGAGGACGGCTCCTTCTGCAGTTCGGCCAGCAGTGCCTGTGCCGTCCGCAGAGCGTCCGCCGGGGACTTCGCCGCGGGTATGTCGGCCGTGCGGTCGACCAGCGAGAGCTGGGACGCGCACACCAGATAGATCCGCACCGGCACGCCCTGCGGCTGCGCCGACCGGTTGTCGCCCGACACCTCGCACGGCACCCGGGAGGGCGCGGGACCGGCGTCCACCGGGACCTGGGTGGGGCGGATGCCGCAGCCGGCGAACGCCAGCGTGCCCAGCAGCGCGGCCAGGCCCGTGAGCGCGCCCGCCCGGCGCCGGTGCCGGACTGGTCGGGTCACTGCGTACCGTCCTCTCCCCGGCCGGAGCCCCGGGCGCCGCCGCCGCTCCCGCCGTCACCGCCGCCGTCCTCACCGTGCCCGCCGTCGAGGTCCCGGCGGCCGTCGCCGTCGTCGCCGTCGTCATCGTCCCCCGCCCCGGCGGAGCCGTCCTTCGCGGCCGTCGCGTCGCACGGCAGCCGCAGTACGAACACCGCGCCGTCGCCGTCCGGCGAGTTCGCCGCGGTGATCGTGCCGCCGTGGATATGCGCGTTCTCCACCGCGATCGACAGCCCCAGACCGCTGCCCTCGGAGCGGGGCCGGGACGCGCTCGCCTTGTAGAACCGGTCGAAGACATGGGGCAGTACCTCGGCGGGGATACCGGGGCCGTGGTCGCGTACCTCGATCACCAGCTCGGCCCGCTCGCCCGTGCCGACGGTCCGCACCGACACCCGCACCGGCGAACCGCCGTGCTTGAGTGCGTTGCCGATCAGATTCGCGAGGATCACATCCAGCCGCCGCGGATCCAGCCGCGCCATGATCCCGCGCTCGGCGTCCAGCTCCACCGCGTCCAGCCAGGCCCGCGCGTCGATGCAGGCGGTCACCTGGTCGGCGACGTCGACCGTGTCCAGGACCACCCTCGCCGTGCCCGCGTCGAAGCGGGTGACCTCCATCAGGTTCTCCACCAGATCGCCCAGCCGGCGCGTCTCGCTCACCACGAGGTTCACGGCGGGCGCGATCATCGGGTCGAGGTTGTCGACCTCGTCCTCCAGCACCTCGGTGACCGCGGTGAGCGCGGTCAGCGGGGTGCGCAGCTCATGCGACATATCGGCCACGAAACGACGGCTGGACTCCTCCCGCGCGCTCATGTCCGCGACCTTCTTCTCCAGCGACTCCGCGGTCTTGTTGAACGTACGGGCCAGTTCGGCCAGCTCGTCCGTACCCGAGACCCGCAGCCGGGTGTCGAGCTTGCCCTCACCGAGCCGCCGGGCCGCGTCACCCAGCCTGCGCACGGGCTTGAGGACCGTCGTCGCCGCGGCCTGCGCCAGCAGCGCCGAGCCCACGAGCGCGAGCGCGGTGGCGATCCCGAGCGACCAGGCGAGGGTGTTGAGGTCCTGCCGCTCCTGGTCCAGCGACTTGAACACATACCCGGTCGGACCGCCGTTGACGATCTTCGTTCCGCCGACGAGATACGGCGTCCCGCCGCGCTGGACCCGCTGCCAGTACAGGTGGTACGGGACCGGGTTCCCGGTGCTCGTGCCCTGGCGTTCGTTCACGGCGCCCTGGAGCCGCTCCGGTACGTCGCCGAGGGTGAAGGCATCCGGGTCGGACGCGCCCACCACCGGCTTGCCCTCGTCCCGCTCGCCGATCAGCAGGACGTTGTACCCGGGCTTGCCGCGGGTCATCTGCTCGGCGGCGTCTTGCAGTTCTCCCTGGGTGGGGTGGAGCGGCAGCGCCGCCGCCCGGTTCTGCATCTGCTGGCGGAAGTCGCCGAGCGCGGAGTCCTGGGTACGGGTCAGCACGGCCTCGCGGTTCAGCCAGTACGCGATCCCGGACGCGGACACCGCCGCGGTCAGCGCGACCACGGCGAAGACGACGACCAGACGCAGACGCAGACTCGTCCAGCGAAGTCCGGCGAGGACCACGCGCTTCGCGGCACCGCTCACGTAGTCGTCCCGTTCCGGCGGTCGTTCCGGCGGGCACTCCCGGCTCCCGCGACGGTCACTGCGGGACGTCCAGCCGGTAGCCCACACCCCGTACGGTACGGATCAGGGTCGGCGAGGACGGCACGTCCTCCACCTTCGCGCGCAGCCGCTGGACACAGGCGTCCACCAGCCGTGAGTCACCGAGGTAGTCGTGCTCCCACACCAGCCGCAGCAGCTGCTGGCGGGAGAGGGCCTGGCCCGGCCGGCGGCTCAGCTCCAGCAGAAGGCGCAGCTCGGTCGGCGTGAGCTGCAGATCTTCGCCGTTCTTGGTCACGGTCATGGCGGAGCGGTCGATCACGAGGGAGCCGAAGGTCGCGGAGTCGGTGGACTCACGCTCGCCCCGGCGCAGTACGGCACGGATACGGGCGTCCAGGACCCGGCCCTGGACGGGCTTGACCACATAGTCGTCCGCTCCGGACTCCAGGCCGACCACCACATCGATGTCGTCGCTGCGGGCGGTCAGCAGAATGATCGGCAGCTGGTCCGTGCGTCTGATGCGGCGGCACACCTCGAATCCGTCGATACCGGGCAGCATCACATCCAGCACGATCAGGTCGGGCCGCTGCTCACGCAGCAGTTTCAGGCCGTCCTCGCCCGTCGCCGCGGTGGCCACACGGTGGCCCTGGCGAGACAGGGAGAGTTCGAGGGCCGTGCGGATGGCGTCGTCGTCCTCGATCAGCAACAGGAAAGGCACAGGGGTCATTCTGGCCCATGGGGGTGCCCGAGTTCGACTGGTGGACCGCCCCCGAGCGCGTCAGACGGCCGGGACGCATGCCCCCGGGAGGCGTTTCGGGCAGTTTGTGAAGCCCTGCTCGGGCCCGCCCGAGTCCCGCCCGTACGACAAGGGGGAGCAGGGGCCGGAAGGGCCCTGTGACAGTGCTGTGACAGTCGGCGGACACCGCCATGAAATCGCCTGGGCAAGCTTTTCGGCACACGGACGGAAACAGACTCCACTCGACGGGGGGCGCGAGATGAACGCACTGCACAGCACCACCTCAAGCGCAGTTGTCACGCGTCTCCACGACGTCACGTGGAGCACCGAGAAGTCCGGCGCCGTGAACGGACGGGGGTGCGTTCGCGGCGCCGGACGTCAGCACAAGCCGTCGTACATGACGGTGGTTGACGTCACCACGGGGGTGGGGACGGGGGTCACGGCCGACACGGGGGCGGCCGGGACCGGTACCAGGACGAGCCTCTCGGAGGCCGAGTTCACCGCGTACGTCAGGGAGCGCCGCTCCTCGCTGTACGCGACCGCGTACCACCTGACCGGGGACCGGTTCGAGGCGGAGGACCTGCTGCAGAGCGCGCTCTTCTCCACGTACCGGGCGTGGGACCGGATCAGTGACAAGGCGGCGGTCGGGGGGTACCTCCGCCGCACCATGACCAATCTGCACATCAGCGCCTGGCGCCGGCGCAAGCTCAACGAGTACCCGACGGAGGAGCTGCCGGAGACGGCGGGCGACACCGACGCGATGCGGGGTACCGAGCTGCGGGCGGTCCTGTGGCAGGCGCTGGCCAGGCTGCCGGAACTCCAGCGCACGATGCTGGTCCTCCGTTACTACGAGGGCCGCACCGACCCGGAGATCGCGGACATCCTGGACATCAGCGTCGGCACGGTGAAGTCGAGCATCTGGCGGTCGCTCCGCCGGCTGCGCGAGGACGAGGTCCTCAGCTTCGGCCGTGACGAGGAAGAGTCCTTCGGCGAGCTGGTGGCCTGAGGGCGAACGGGGGGAATGTGGGGGGGCCGCCACCTCGGGGGAGACGGCGGGTGAAGTGGGGGAACACGGGGGTACGGGGGCCCTTCGGGGCAACGGGGGGAAAGCGCGGGACCGGACAGGCCGGGGGGTCTTGTCCGGTCCCGCGCGCATTGGCGTGTGCGGGCGCTCCGGCGGTTGAGGAGCGGGTCCGGGGCGGAGCCCGCAAGGGCCGGCACGGGTGAAGGCCGTTCGGCGATCCGGTTTCGACGGTTTCGACGGCTGTTGGCGGCCGGGCGGCGTGGCCGGGTGGGGCGCCGGGCGGGTCAGGAGCAGGAGGAGGGCGACGTCGTGCGGCGGGGGCCCGCCGTCACGGCGGCGGCCAGCCTGCCCAGCGCCTCCGCCGTGTCGCACGGGTGCGCTCCCAGCGCCGTCTGCCGTGCCACGATGCCGCGTTCCGCGCGCATCAGGCGCCAGCCCCTCCGCAGAAGGACGGGCACCGGCTTGCGGCCCTCGCGCAGATCCCGCAGCAGCCGGCGGCGGAAGGTCGTCGAGGGGCGCCCCCGCAGACAGAGCGCGTCGGCGAGGACTCCCAGCTCCCGGCAGCGGGACACGATGTCGGCCGCGAAGATGCCCTCCGCGACGAAGAGCGGGGCGCCGTCGGCGCCGAAGGTGTCCCACCCCACCCGGGCACTGGCCGCGATGTCGTAGACCGGCACGGCCGTACGCCCGGTACGGCACAGCTCCTCGATCGCCGCGACCGCCGCGTCCGCGTCCCAGGAGTCCGGCGAGTCCCAGTCGACGTCCCTGCTCCCGGCGACGAGCGGAAGGTCCGGGTCGTCGCCCTCCTTGTAGAAGTCGTCGAGGCGGAGTACCGGAAGTCCCGTACGCGCGGCGAGGGACGACTTTCCGGAGCCCGAGGGTCCCGCGAGCAGCACGACACGGGTGGGCGGACAGGGATGGCCCGGGGTTGAGTTCACGGGACACCAGTGTGAGGCATTCCCCCGTGGAGGGGATCCCCCGGGGACGGCGAGGCTCCCGGAGCAACGACTCAACTACTCTGTGTGCCTCAATGATTACTCGTACAGGTGGGAACTCCATGGCACGTCAGACACCTTCCCCGGCCCGGCGGCGGCTCGTCCTCGGCGCGGGTCTCACCGCCGCGGCCATCGGCGCCGCCCTCGCCGCTGGTGAGACCGCGCACGCGGCCCCGGCCGCCCCCGCCGCTCCCGTGGGCGGGGGCGGGACGGCCCTGCCCGGCCCGGCGGCGGGCGTGGCCGGAGCGGTCACCAACTCGGTCACCGGCATCGGATATCTGAAGAGCCTTCAGCTCAACCCGCTCGCCAAGACCGGTGTCGACCCGCTGGCGAACGGCGTCGGCACCCAGGTCGCGGACTTCAAGCCCGTCTCCACCGAACTGGTCACCGGTCCGCTGTCCGATGGAGCCGCGCTCCAGGACCTGCCGGTCGTGGGAGGGGTCGCGAAGACGCTGCCTCTGTGAGAACGGCCCCGCCCGGGCCCTCTGTGCGGGCGGCCCGGGCGCGGCGGAGCCCCCTGGCGTCGGACGAAACGCCAGGGGGCTCCTGTCCGGGGGGCGGGACGCGGGACGCGGGACGCGGGACCGGTACGGCGGCCCGGCGTGCGTACGACGAGCCGGTGCGGCGGCCCCGCGCCCGGACGCTGATCCCGATCGGTGACGCTGATCCCGATCGGTACGGTGACCGGATCCGTACGACGACCGAATCCGTACGACGACCGGATTCCCTGCGACGATCCGGGCTCAGTACGACGAGCCGGACACCCCCAGCGCGCCCGTGGGGTGCCAGACCGTCTTGGTCTCCAGGAACGCGGTGAGGCGGGCCGTGCCCGGATCCGCCGTGTAATCCACAGGCTGTGGACGCAGTACCCGCTTCATATTGTCCGCCGCGGCGATCTCCAGCTCCTTCGCCAGTTCGCCGTCCGCTCCGGTGAGATCGATGGCGTTGACGTCCTGGTGCGCGGCGAGCGTGGCCGCGATCTCCGCCGTACGCCCCGAGAGGACATTGACCACACCGCCCGGCAGATCGGAGGTGGCGAGCACCTCGCCCAGGGAGAGCGCGGGCAGCGGGTGCCGCTCACCGGCCACCACGACCGCCGTGTTGCCGGTGGCGATGACGGGGGCGATCACCGAGACCAGGCCCAGGAAGGAGGAGTCCCGGGGCGCGAGGACCGCGACGACCCCGGTCGGTTCGGGGGTGGACAGATTGAAGAACGGACCCGCGACCGGATTGGCCCCGCCGACGACCTGCGCGATCTTGTCCGTCCAGCCCGCGTACCAGACCCAGCGGTCCACCGCCGCGTCCACCTGGGCCCCCGCCCGGGACTTGGACAGCCCCTCGGCGTCGGCGACCTCACGGACGAACTGGTCGCGCCGGCCCTCCAGCATCTCCGCGACCCGGTAGAGGACCTGGCCGCGGTTGTACGCGGTCGCGCCGGACCAGCCGCCGAACGCCTTGCGGGCCGCGACGACCGCGTCCCGGGCGTCCTTGCGGGACGCGAGGGGGGCGTTGGCCAGCCATCTGCTCTTCGAGTCCGTCACCTCGTACACCCGGCCGCTCTCGGAACGCGGGAACTTTCCGCCCACGTACAGCTTGTAGGTCTTGAGGACGCGTCGTCGGGATGTGTCAGACATCGAGGTATGCCTCCAGGCCGTGACGGCCGCCCTCGCGGCCGAAGCCCGACTCCTTGTAGCCGCCGAAGGGCGAGGTCGGGTCGAACTTGTTGAACGTATTGGCCCAGACGACACCCGCCCGGAGCCTGCTCGCGACCGCCAGGATGCGGGAGCCCTTCTCCGTCCAGATGCCCGCCGACAGGCCGTACTGGCTGTTGTTGGCCTTGGCCACCGCCTCCTCCGGCGTACGGAAGGTGAGGACGGAGAGCACCGGGCCGAAGATCTCGTCGCGCGCGATGGTGTGCGCCTGCGTCACGTTCGTGAACACGGTGGGCGCGAACCAGTAGCCGGAGGAGGGCAGTTCGCACGGCGCGGACCAGCGCTCGGCGCCCTCGGCCTCCCCGGTGTCGGCGAGCGCGGTGATACGGGCCAGCTGCTCGGCCGAGTTGATCGCGCCGATGTCGGTGTTCTTGTCCAGCGGGTCGCCGAGCCGGAGGGTGGCGAGCCTGCGCTTGAGGGAGTCCAGCACCTCCTCCCGTACCGACTCCTGGACCAGCAGCCGGGAGCCCGCGCAGCAGACCTGGCCCTGGTTGAAGAAGATGCCGGTGACGATGCCCTCGACGGCCTGGTCGACGGGCGCGTCGTCGAAGACGATGTTCGCGCCCTTGCCGCCCAGCTCCAGGGTGACCTTCTTGTCCGTGCCCGCGAGCCGGCGGGCGATCGCCTTGCCGACGGCGGTCGAGCCGGTGAAGGCGATCTTGTCGACGTCCGGGTGCGCGACCAGGGCCTCGCCGGTGCGGCCGTCGCCCGTCACGATGTTGACGACGCCCTTCGGCAGTCCGGCCTGCCGGCAGATGTCCGCGAAGAACAGGGCGGACAGCGGGGTCGTCTCGGCGGGCTTCAGGACGACGGTGTTGCCGGTCGCGAGGGCGGGGGCGATCTTCCACGCGAGCATCAGGAGCGGGAAGTTCCAGGGGATCACCTGCCCGGCCACGCCCAGCGGCCGGGGGTCCGGCCCGAAGCCCGCGTGGCCGAGCTTGTCCGCCCAGCCCGCGTAGTAGAAGAAGTGTGCGGCGACCAGAGGCAGATCCGCGTCACGGGTCTCCCGGATCGGCTTGCCGTTGTCGAGGGTCTCCAGGACGGCCAGCTCACGGCTGCGCTCCTGGATGATCCGGGCGATCCGGAACAGATACTTCCCGCGCTCGGCGCCCGGCAGCGCGGACCACTTCTCGAACGCCTTGCGCGCGGCCCTCACCGCTCGGTCGACGTCCTCGTCGTTCGCCTGGACGTACTCGGCCAGGACCTCCTCGGTGGCGGGCGAGAGGGTCTTCCCCCGGTCCTCGCCGGAGCCCTCGGTGAACTCGCCGTCGATGAACAGGCCGTACGAGGGCGCGATGTCGACGATCGAGCGGGACTCGGGCGCGGGTGCGTAGGCGAAGGGGTCGGTCGTGGTCATGATGCTCAGTCCACCGTTACGTAGTCGGGGCCGGAGTAGCGGCCGGTGGCCAGCTTCTGGCGCTGCATTAGCAGATCGTTGAGCAGGCTCGACGCGCCGAAGCGGAACCAGTGGTTGTCCAGCCAGTCCCGGCCCGCGGTCTCGTTGACCAGGACCAGGAACTTGACGGCGTCCTTGCTGGTACGGATGCCCCCGGCGGGCTTCACTCCGACCTGGACGCCCGTCTGCTCCCGGAAGTCTCGGACCGCCTCCAGCATGAGCAGGGTGTTCGCCGGGGTCGCGTTGACGGCGACCTTGCCCGTGGAGGTCTTGATGAAGTCCGCGCCCGCCAGCATCCCGAGCCAGGAGGCGCGGCGGATGTTGTCGTACGTGGACAGTTCGCCGGTCTCGAAGATGACCTTCAGCCGGGCCGCGCCGGACGCCTCCCTGACCGCGAGGATCTCCTCGTACACCTTCAGATACCGGCCCGCCAGGAACGCGCCGCGATCGATGACCATGTCGATCTCGTCGGCTCCGGCGGCGACGGCGTCACGGGTGTCGGCGAGCTTGACGCCGAGGGCGGCCCGGCCGGCGGGGAAGGCGGTGGCGACGGACGCGACCTTGACGTCCGCGCCGTTCAGTGCCTCCCTGGCCGTGGCCACCATGTCCGGGTAGACGCAGACGGCGGCGGTCGCCGGGGTCGTACGGTCGGTCGGATCCGGGTGGACCGCCTTCGCGGCGAGCGCCCGGACCTTGCCCGGGGTGTCCGCGCCTTCCAGGGTCGTCAGATCGATCATCGAGATGGCGAGATCGATGGCGTACGCCTTGGCGGTGGTCTTGATCGACCGGGTCCCGAGAGAGGCGGCACGCGCTTCCAGGCCGACCGGGTCGACGCCGGGCAGCCCATGGAGGAACCGGCGAAGGGCCTGGTCGGACGCGGTTACGTCGGCGAGAGCGGGGGCGATGCTGGGCATGGTCACCACGAGAGCATATCTACGCGCGTAGCGACCTGTACAGGGGGTGGAGGTTCCCGGGAGGGGGGTCCGCTGGGGCTCTGCTGCGGGGGCGGGCCGGGTTCACCGCGGGGTCCGCGACCGGGTCCGCGGCCGGGGCGGGAAACAGCTCCCGGAACGGGTCGGGAGCCGCTTCCCGGCCGGGCCCGGACCGGGGAACGGGCGGCCCGGGAGCGGGCCGCGGGACCGATCGCGCGAGGCCGGCGGGCCGTACGGCAGAATCGACGGCATGAGCACCTCGCCTCCGCCCGCGGAACCCACCTACGCCGACCGCGTGTTCCGGTCACCCGCCGGGATGGCCGGCGGGGTCCTGCTGCTGGCCCTGGCCGTCTGGCTGGGCGGGGACGCGCTCATCCGGGGAGAGGGCACGACGCCCTGGTTCGCCGCGGCGACCCTACTGATCGTGGTGCCGGCCCTGGTGGCGTTCACCCTGCGGCCCGCCGTGTTCGTGAACGACGACCGCGTACGGATCAGGAACCCGTTCCGGACGGTCATCCTGCCCTGGGCGGTCGTCGAGGACGTACGCGCCGGGTACTCCAGCGAGATCTTCACCAAGGACGGTACGAAGTACCAGCTCTGGGCCGTGCCGGTCTCCCTGCGCGCGCGCAAGCGGGCCAACCGGCAGCAGCTGAGGATCGCCCGGGACCAGGAGCGCGGCCGGACCCCCGCGGGCGGCCACCCGGACCGCGTCCCGCAGGCGCAGACCGACCGCACGATCGCCGAACTCCGCGAACTG
Source organism: Streptomyces sp. NPDC051018 (assembly GCF_044456085.1). Lineage (NCBI taxonomy): Bacteria > Bacillati > Actinomycetota > Actinomycetes > Kitasatosporales > Streptomycetaceae > Streptomyces > Streptomyces sp. NPDC051018. Next base: position 182,639 of record NZ_JBITFN010000011.1, on the reverse strand, counting down.
GCCGAGCACAACGCCGCCCGTCCCGCCGCCCAGGGCGAGGCCGCCGTCCGCTGGGCCTATGAACTCGCCGCTCCGGCGGCGGCGGGCGCGGTCCTTCTCGTGGTGCTGCTCGCGATCGGCTAGAACGGTCCCGGGGCCGTTCGGGCCGGGCCGGGTGCCGTGTCCGGGCCTCACCGCCGGGCGCGGGGCGAGTGTCCGCACGCTCGGCGAAGGCGAGGTGCCCGGCGGTCCCGGGGCGCGTAGGGGAAGCAGCGTTCACGCGCGAGCCGCGGCAAGCGGTTGCGGCTACGGCGGTCCCTGCCAGACCAGGAGCATATAGGCGCCCGACCAGGAGGAGAGCAGGGTGGCCGAGGCCAGGGCCACGACGACCGTGGCCCGGCGGCGGGCGCGCGCCAGGGCCAGGGCCAGGGGGATCAGCAGGGGAAAGCCGGGCAGCAGGAACCGGGCGCGGGGGAAGTAGACGCCCTCGCTGCCCAGGACCACCAGGAGCAGCACCCCGGTGAACACCAGCAGCGGCAGCGGCTGCCGGTCGGTCCAGCACAGGACGTACAGCACCGACGAGATCACGAGCACGGCCGAGACGGTCAGCGGGAAGAGCTGCGGTTCGGTCGAGTAGACGAGCTGCTGGCGCAGTTCCAGCAGGGTCGCCCTGCCGCCGTCCCACTCGTTCTTCCACAGCCGCTGCACCGCGAAGTAGCCGTCGGCCCGCCCCACCCGCAGACCCACCCAGGCCACGAACCCCAGCCAGCCCAGCGGGGCGATCAGCCCGGCCGCGACGACCGGGGCGCGGCGGCCGGGGCGTTCGCGCCGTACGGCCAGGGCGGCGGCGACGGTGACGGCCGCGGCGACCGCGATACCGGTGGGGCGGGTGAGACCCGCGAGCGAGGCCAGCGTGCCCGCCCACAGCCAGCGCCCGGTGAGGACCGCGTACAGCCCCCATGCGCCGAGCGCGGTGAACAGGGACTCGGTGTATCCCATCCACTGCACGATCGCGACCGGCAGCACCCCCCACAGCACGGCCAGCAGCGTCCCGGCCCGCCGGCCGTGGAGGCGGTCGCCGACCGCGAAGACGCCCCACGCGGCCACGAGGGAAAAGAAGACGGCGAGAAACAGTCCGACGGAGGCCCGTGAGCCGGGGGTGAGTGCCGCGACCGCCTTCACCAGCATCGGGTAGAGCGGGAAGAAGGCGAGGTTGTTGGAGTTGACCTCGGTGCCGAGGGAGCCGGTGTAACCGTGGTCGGCGATCCCGAGATACCACTCGGAGTCCCAGGACGTCGCCAGGGTCGCCCACACGCCCCGGCCCTTGACGTGCGCCAGACGGGCCAGGAACAGCAGCCCGCAGAGCCGTACCGCCAGATACGCGGTCAGCGCGGGTGCCGCGTACCGCAGTGAGCGCAGCAGCCGCCCGCCCGCGCCCGGCGCCCGCCCGTGGCCCGGGGCCGGAGCGCGGCGGGAGGCGGGGACGAAGGCGTGAACGGTCGCGGCGGGGGACAACGGCGGCTGCTCCTGGTGGCTCGGCGGGTGCTACCGGGCCCACCATTGCCCGGACCGTCCCGGCCGGGGGACGGGCGGCGGCGGCGCCGTACAAGAATCACCCGGACGGCCCATTCCGGTGCCGCCGGGGCCGCCCGGCCGCGCGGCAACCGCCCGGGGCGGCGGGGCTCTTGAGCCGGGGCCGTCCGGGCACTCGGCCCGGGGGTTTCCGGGCGCGGGCTCCCGGCCGACGCTGCCGGCCGGCGCTCGGGGCCAAGCCCTTCAGTGAAGGCCCGCGGCCACCGACAGATCGCGCTTGACCGCCGCCAGGACCTCCGCCGCGCGCTCCCGCGCCCGCGCCGTCCCGCCGGTGCCGTCCACCGGTACGACGACCTCCAGATAGCACTTCAGCTTCGGTTCGGTGCCGCTCGGGCGCACGATCACCCGGGCCCGGAACCCGCCGTCCAGGAAGTACCGCAGTCCGTCCGTGGGAGGCAGGGAGCCGCTGCCCCCGGCGAGGTCGTCGGCCCGGGTCACCGTCAGCCCGGCCAGCTCCGTGGGGGGAGCGGAGCGCAGCCGGTCCATGGCGGCCGTGATGATCCCCAGGTCGTCCACACGCACCGACAGCTGGTCCGTGGCGTGCAGCCCGTGCTCCACCGCGAGTTCGTCCAGCAGATCGGTGAGGGTGCGGCCCCGCTCCTTGAGCACGGACGCCAGCTCGGCGACGAGCAGCGCGGCGGTGATGCCGTCCTTGTCGCGTACGCCGTCGGGGTCGACGCAGTAGCCGAGCGCCTCCTCGTATCCGAACCGCAGGCCCTCGACACGCGCGATCCACTTGAAACCGGTCAGCGTCTGCGCGTACGGCAGCCCCGCGGCCCCGGCGATACGGGCGAGCAGGGACGAGGACACGATCGACTCGGCGAAGGTGCCCCGCGCGCCCGAGCGGACCAGGTGGACGGCGATCAGCGCGCCCACCTCGTCGCCGCTGAGCATGCGCCAGCCGCCGTCCGGCCCGGGTACGGCCACCGCGCAGCGGTCGGCGTCGGGGTCGTTGGCGATCACGATGTCCGGGCGGGCGGCGCGCGCGGTCGCGAAGGCCAGATCCATCGCTCCCGGTTCCTCCGGATTGGGGAACGCGACGGTCGGGAAGTCGGGATCGGGTTCGGCCTGCTCGGCCACGAGGACGGGCGCGGGGAAGCCGGCCCGGGCGAACGCGGCGGTCAGCACCTCCTTGCCGACCCCGTGCATCGCCGTGTAGACGACACGGGCCGTGCGCGGTGAGCCCTCGGTCAGGACCGCGTCCGTACGGGCGAGATAGGCGTCCAGGACCTCGTCGCCGAGCGTGTCCCAGCCCGAGTCGGCGCGCGGGACGCCGTCCAGGCTCCCGATCGCGGCGATCTCGGCGGCGATCTCCCCGTCGGCGGGGGAGACGATCTGGGAGCCCGCGGGGGCCGCCGGGTCGGGGTAGCCCCAGCCGAGGTAGACCTTGTAGCCGTTGTCGCGCGGCGGATTGTGGCTGGCGGTGACCTCGACCCCGGCGACCGCGCCCAGATGCCTGATCGCGAACGCGAGTACGGGCGTCGGCAGCGGGCGCGGCAGCACGGCGGCGCGCAGGCCCGCGGCGACCATCACGGCCGCGGTGTCACGGGCGAAGTCGGCGGACTTGTGGCGGGCGTCGTAGCCGATGACGACCAGGCCGTCCCCCCTGCCCCGGGCCTTCAGGAACGCGGCGAGCCCGGCCGCCGCGCGGATCACGACCGCGCGGTTCATCCGCAGGGGTCCGGCCCCCAGTTCCCCGCGCAGCCCGGCCGTGCCGAACTGGAGCGTGCCGCCGAAGCGGGCGGCCAGCGCGGCGGTGTCCCCGTCCTCCGCCGTCTTGATCAGTCCGGCCAGTTCGGCGCGGGTGTCGGGGTCCGGGTCCTCGGCGAGCCACGCCCGCGCCCGGTCGATGAGGTCCTGCTGCACCGTGTTTCCGCCTCTCGTGTCCGTACGTCCGTGCGGGGGGTCGGATCGGGGCCGGGCCGGGCTCGGCCCGGGCTCGACAGGGGCCGGATCCGGGATGGATCCGGGTCAGATCCGGGAGGGATGGATCCGGGTCAGATCCGGGCCAGGACCCTTGTGAGAAGATCGCCCATCCGGGCGGCGGAGTCCCGGCCGGCCCGCAGGACCTCCTCGTGGTTCAGCGGCTCGCCCGACAGACCGGCGGCGAGATTGGTGACCAGCGAGATGCCCAGTACCTCGGCGCCCGCCTCACGGGCGGCGATGGCCTCCAGCACGGTGGACATGCCCACGAGGTCCCCGCCCATCGCGCGGACCATGCCGATCTCCGCGGGGGTCTCGTAGTGCGGCCCGGTGAACTGCACATAGACCCCCTCCTCCAGGGTGGGGTCGATCTCCCTGCACAGGGCCCGCAGCCGGGGGGAGTACAGATCGGTCAGGTCCACGAAGTTCGCGCCGGCGATCGGGGAGGCCGCGGTGAGGTTGATGTGGTCGCTGATCAGCACCGGCTGACCCGGTCGCATGCCCTCGCGCAGACCGCCGCAGCCATTGGTCAGGACCACGGTCTTGCAGCCCGCGGCCACCGCCGTACGGACCCCGTGGGCGACGGCGGCGACGCCCCGGCCCTCGTAATAGTGCGTACGTCCCAGGAAGACGAGGGTCCGCTTGTCCCCGATGCGGTACGAGCGGATCCGGCCGCCGTGGCCCTCGACCGCGGGCGGCGGGAAGCCGGGCAGCTCGGTGACGGGGAACTCGGCCTCGGGCGTGCCGAGGGCGTCCACGGCCGGAGCCCAGCCGGATCCCATTACCAGGGTCACGTCATGGGTCTCGGCGCCGGTCAGCTCCCGCAGCCGCGCGGCTGCGGCGTCCGCCAGCTCCTGGGGGGTGGCGGCAGCGCCGTCGGGGTCCGGATTCACATGTGCGTTCACGCGAATGAGGGTAGCCGGTGATTCCCTACGCGCGTAGATGAACAGGCCACGGTCCCGGGATCGTTGTCTTGTCGTTTCCGGCGGCGACTGTGGGTGACGGGTGCGGGGGGCCGCGACCGCGGCCGGGGTCGGGGTCGGGGTCGGGCCGGGGTCGGTTTCCCCGGGTGGGACCGGCTCCGGGGCGCGGCCCGGGCTGTCATGGGGGTGAGGTTTGCCCGGACGCTGGGGCTGGTGGACGAACGGCGGTCACTCTCCCTGGGCCTGGCTGCCCCGGGGGCGCCCCGGCCCCTGGGGCAGTGTGGTCCGGAGGTACCCGCACCCTTGGTTCTGGGGGTCGGGGGGCGTCCCGGTCCTGGGCCCGGGAGGTACCCGCACCCCTGGGCCTGGCGGTCCGGGAGGTGTTCCCCCTGGGCCCGGCGGCCCGGGAAGTGCCCCGGTCCTGGGCCTGGCGGTCCGGGAGGTGCCCCTATTCCCTGGGTTCAGCGGTCCAAGGGTGCCCGGTCCGGGGGCACCCCGGTCCCGGGGTGCCCCGGTTCCGGACCGGGAGGTGCCCCCACCCCCTGGGTTCAGCGGTCCAAGGGTGCCCGGTCCGGGTCCGGGAGATGCCTCCAGCCCTGGGCCGGCTGTCGGCCCCCAGGGAAGCCCCGACCCTGGGGCCTGGCGCGCCCGGCGCCGCGTGCTCCGAAACACCAGGTCCGCTCGGCGGCGGATACGGCTCCGCCCCGCGATGCTTCCACAGCCTCCGGCACGCCGGCTCTCACTCGTCGTCGCACCGTTCCAGAACCAAGCCCAGGGAACCCTCCTCCAGGCCGTTGCCGTCTTCGAGGTGCAGATGGCTTCCACCGGGAACGCCCTCCCCGGCAAGTACGAGCAGATGTCCGGCAAGCGTCCTGAGCCCTGCGGCATTCGCCTCGATGACGACCTCGCCCCCGAGGTTCCGCACGTCGATTCGCGCGTCCGCCTCCCAGGCGAACACGAGCGCGGTGCCATCGACAACGGTCCTGACGCGGGTGCGCTCTCGCGGGGAACCGTGCGATCCGGAGTTCATGGTGACCATCCTGCCGGGGCACGCGGCTCCCGAGGGCGCTCGCCGTATCGGGGTCCCAGCTCTCAGCAGGGGCGCTTGCGCAGTTCCATCACATAGTCGTGGGGTGCGCCCGCCGAGTCGGCCGCGTCGGCGATCTCGCCCAGGTAGCGCGCCGAGGGCAGCCCGCCCTCGTAACCGTTCAGCACGTACACCCAGGCCGGCTCCTCGCCGTCCAGGGTGTGGACCCGCAGGCGCATCCGCCGGTAGATGTCCATGCCGACACCCTCCCAGCGGTCCATCGAGTCCTCGTCCATGGGCGCGATGTCGTACAGGGCGACGAAGACCTGGGAGCGCGGCGCCTCCACGATCGTGGCCAGCGCGCCCTCCCAGCCCATCTGCTCGCCGCCGAACGTGAGCCGCCAGCCGTTCAGCCAGCCGGTGCCGCGCAACGGGGAGTGCGGAGCGCGGCGCGTCATCAGCCGCGCGTCGAGGTTGCCGGCGTACGCGGCGTAGAGCGACATGGGATCGAGGGTACGGGAGGGGCGCGGGTGGTCGCCCTTCCCGACGTGCTGCCAGGGGTTCCGTCCACCCGGGGACCGCGGGGAGGCAATCCGCGGACCCGGGAGCGGGCGGGTTGAAGCGTGCGGGACAATGGAGGACGTACTCCAAGCCCAGCGGGACACCCCCACCCGGCCCACCCGGCAGCAAAGAGAGCGCGAGGCGTAGACCCCAGTGACCCGGATCGTGATCATCGGCGGCGGACCCGGCGGCTACGAGGCCGCCCTGGTGGGCGCCCAGCTCGGTGCGGAGGTGACCGTCGTCGACTGCGACGGCCTCGGCGGCGCGTCCGTACTGACGGACTGCGTGCCCTCGAAGACCCTGATCGCGACGGCCGAGGTGATGACCACCTTCGACTCGTCGTACGAGGAGCTCGGCATCATCGTCGCCGACGACACCCCGCCGCTGGAGCAGGCGGCCCGGGTGGTCGGCGTGGATCTCGGCAAGGTCAACCGCCGTGTCAAGCGGCTCGCCCTCGCCCAGTCCCACGACATCACCGCGTCCGTCACCCGCGCGGGCGCCCGGGTGATGCGCGGCCGGGGCCGGCTGGACGGCCGGCAGGCCGTGGACGGCTCCCGCACGGTGGTCGTGCGCACGGCCGACGGCAGCGAGGAGCGGCTGACCGCCGACGCGGTCCTGATCGCGACCGGCGGCCACCCCCGCGAGGTCCCCGACGCGCTGCCCGACGGGGAGCGCATCCTGAACTGGACCCAGGTCTACGACCTCGACGAGCTGCCCGAGGAACTGATCGTGGTCGGCTCCGGTGTGACCGGCGCCGAGTTCGCGGGCGCCTACCAGGCGCTCGGCTCCCGGGTCACCCTCGTCTCCTCCCGCGACCGGGTGCTGCCCGGTGAGGACCCGGACGCGGCCGCCGTGCTGGAGGACGTCTTCCGCCGCCGCGGCATGAACGTCCTCGCCCGCTCCCGCGCCGGGTCCGCCAAACGCGTCGGCGACCGGGTCGAGGTCACCCTCACCGACGGCCGGGTGATCTCCGGTTCGCACTGTCTGGTGGCGGTCGGCGCGATCCCGAACTCGGCGGGCATGGGCCTGGAGGAGGCGGGCGTACGGCTCCACGATTCGGGCCACATCTGGACCGACAAGGTCTCCCGCACCAGCGCGCCCGGAGTGTACGCGGCGGGCGATGTCACCGGTGTCTTCGCGCTGGCCTCCGTGGCCGCCATGCAGGGCCGGATCGCGATGTACCACTTCCTCGGCGACGCGGTGCAGCCGCTGAACCTCAAGACCGTCTCGTCGAACGTCTTCACCGATCCCGAGATCGCGACCGTCGGCTACACCCAGGCGGACGTGGACGCGGGCCGGATCGACGCCCGGGTGGTCAAGCTGCCGCTGCTGCGCAATCCGCGCGCCAAGATGCAGGGCATCCGGGACGGCTTCGTGAAGCTCTTCTGCCGTCCGGGCACCGGGATCGTGGTCGGCGGCTGTGTGGTCGCGCCCCGCGCCAGCGAGCTGATCCATCCGATCTCGATCGCGGTGGACAACAATCTGACCGTGGAACAGATCGCAAACGCATTCACCGTGTACCCCTCTCTGTCGGGCTCGATCGCCGAGGTGGCACGTCAGTTGCACACCCGTAAGGCGGCGGGCGAGGGCTGAGCGGCGCGCATTGGTCCGAGCGGAAGGGGGAAAACCCGGTCAGGGCGGGGCAGTTCACCCGGCAGCCGATCAGGTTCGGGCCAACCACTGGTCAAAGGTGAGCCAACTGTGATCGCGTCCATACCACTTAGTGGCCCTTGGTGAACGCAATACTTGTTAATCGGTGCATAGAGCTGAAAACCGTCGGTCGGTCAGGTTACTGTCAGTTCCGTGTTCGCTGCAGAACGTCGCCAACTGATCCTTGAAATGGTGCGCGCCAATGGAGCCGTGTCGCTCCGGGAGCTCGCCCGCGTCGTCCAGACCTCCGAAGTGACCGTACGCCGGGACGTGCGCGCGCTGGAGGCCGAAGGACTCCTCGACCGCCGTCACGGCGGTGCCGTACTGCCGGGTGGTTTCACCCGGGAATCCGGCTTCCCGCAGAAGTCCCTGTCCGCCACCGCGGAGAAGACGGCCATCGCCGATCTCGCCGCGAGCCTCGTCGAAGAGGGCGAGGCGATCGTCGTCGGCGCGGGGACGACCACACAGGAGCTGGCCCGCCGGCTCGCCCGGGTGCCCGGGCTGACCGTCGTCACCAACTCCCTGCTGGTCGCGCAGGCCCTGGCCCACGCCAACCGCGTCGAAGTCGTCATGACGGGCGGCACCCTGCGGGGTTCCAACTACGCGCTGGTGGGCAGCGGGGCCGAGCAGTCCCTCCAGGGGCTGCGGGTCTCCCGGGCCTTCCTGTCCGGGAGCGGGCTCACCGCGGAGCGCGGGCTGTCCACCTCCAACATGCTCTCCGCGAGCGTGGACCGGGCGCTGGTGCAGGCTGCGGCGGAGGTGGTGGTCCTCGCCGACCACACCAAGCTCGGCGCCGACACCATGTTCCAGACCGTGCCCACGGATGTCATCACCCGCCTGGTGACGGACGAGCCCCCGCCGCACGACGACCGCGCCGCGACCGAACTCCAGGCCCTCGCGGACCAGGGCGTCCAGATCGCGGTGGCCGGTACCGGACCGGCGTCGTCCGACCCCGACTCCCCGCCGGGCCGTCCCGCCCGCCGTGAGGTCCCTCTTCCCGGCCAGCGCCGTACGCGCGGAGGCGCCGGCCCCCAGCGGCTGACGCCCCACGGGCTGGATGCCGGCCGGGACGGTCTCGGCGGCGGCATGGGGGCGATGGAACGGACCGCCCGGGTGGCGGACCTGCGCCGCCGCTGACGCATCTCCGGGACGTCCCCGGGACGGTAGCCGAAGGCCCCCGGGACGCGGTCGGGTCGGTTCCGGGGCACGGTCGGCCGGCGTAGGGACGCGGTCGGCCGGCGTCGGGACGCGGTCAGCCGGACCCGTGCGCCGTCAGCCGCTGTCGGGAGGGTGCCGTCAGCCCGTGTCCGGGCGCAGGCCCCGCAGGGTCAGGGCGAGCAGACGGTCCGGCAGTTCCGGGTCGTCCGGGGCCTGTTCCGAGGCCAGGGCGATGCCGTTGGTCAGCTGGAGCAGATCGCCGATGGCGGCGTCGGCGCGTACCGCCCCGGCCGCCCTCGCCCGGACGAGCAGGCTCTCACCGGCCTCGTACAGGGGCACACAGCACTCCGACAGCGCCGAACTGCGGTCGTGCGACGCCGACATGAGCGCGCGGGACAGCCCCCGGTACTCCCCGGCACAGGTGATGAAGGCCCGCAGCCACTCCGCGAGCGCGTCACGGGGACTCTCGGAGCGGGCCAGTTCGCGCGCGCGGTCGAGCAGCGAGGCCAGGGCGTCCTGGAAGACCGCGTTCATCATGGTGTGCCGGTTGGGGAAGTGGCGGTACAGGGTGCCGATGCCGACGCCCGAGCGGCGGGCGATCTCCTCCAGGGAGGCGTCGGTGCCGTGCTCGGCGAAGACCGTACGCGCCTCCGCCAGCAGCCGTTCGTAATTGCGGCGTGCGTCCGCCCGCTTGGGCCGTGCCGTGTACGCCCCCGTGCTCGTCGCCATCGCCCCGTCCTCCGTCGTCAGCCGGACTCCAGGATGCCATCGTCCGCCGCCCCGGGCCCGACCTCGAACGGGAGGACGGCCGGCCCCGAAACGAAGGCCGGACCGTGGAGGGCGGGCGGTGGAAGGCGGGGACCTCCCCGCGCGGGTGCCGCTCATGGGAAACGGCCCGCCCGGACGAGCTTCACCACTCGTCCGGACGGGCCGCCGGTCCGACAGTACGTCACCTACGCCCGTCCCCGGTATGTACGGCTGTCGGTCTCCGTGGGTACTCCGTACGTACGTCCTCGGGGACCGTGTGCGCCGGGTGTCTCAGTCCTTGATCTCGCAGATCGTCGCGCCCGACGCGATCGACGCCCCGACCTCGGCACTCAGGCCCTTGACGGTGCCCGAGCGGTGCGCGTTCAGGGGCTGCTCCATCTTCATGGCCTCCAGGACGACGACCAGGTCGCCCTCCACGACCTCCTGGCCCTCCTCGACCGCGATCTTCACGATGGTGCCCTGCATCGGGGACGCGAGGGTGTCACCGGAGGCGGCGGACGCGGACTTCTTGGCGGCGCGGCGCTTGGGCCGGGCGCCCGCCGCGAGACCGGTACGGGCCAGGGACATGCCCAGCGACGACGGCAGCGACACCTCCAGGCGCTTGCCGCCGACCTCGACGACGACCGTCTCGCGGCCGGGCTCCTCCTCCGTCTCCGCCTCGGCGGGCGCGGAGAACGCGGGGATCTCGTTGATGAACTCCGTCTCGATCCAGCGTGTGTGCACCCGGAACGGGTCGCTGGTGAACGCCGGGTCCGTGACGGCCGCGCGGTGGAAGGGGATGGCGGTCGCCATGCCCTCGACCGTGAACTCCTCCAGCGCGCGCGCCGCCCGCTGGAGCGCCTGCTCGCGCGTCGCGCCCGTGACGATCAGCTTCGCGAGGAGCGAGTCCCAGGCCGGGCCGATGACGCTGCCGGACTCGACCCCCGCGTCCAGCCGGACACCGGGCCCGGACGGCGGGCCGAAGGCGGTGACCGTACCGGGCGCGGGCAGGAAGTTACGGCCCGGGTCCTCACCGTTGATACGGAACTCGAACGAGTGGCCGCGCACCGCCGGGTCGCCGTACCCCAGCTCCTCGCCGTCGGCGATACGGAACATCTCGCGCACGAGGTCGATGCCGGTGACCTCCTCGGTCACCGGGTGCTCCACCTGGAGCCGGGTGTTGACCTCCAGGAAGGAGATCGTGCCGTCGACGCCGACGAGGAACTCGACCGTGCCCGCGCCGACGTAACCGGCCTCCTTGAGGATGGCCTTGGACGCGGCGTACAGCTCGGCATTCTGCTCGTCCGTCAGGAAGGGGGCCGGGGCCTCCTCCACCAGCTTCTGGTGCCGGCGCTGGAGCGAGCAGTCGCGGGTGGAGACGACCACGACATTGCCGTGACGGTCGGCCAGGCACTGGGTCTCGACATGCCGGGGCTTGTCGAGATAGCGCTCGACGAAGCACTCGCCTCGCCCGAACGCGGCGACCGCCTCGCGGACGGCGGAGTCGTAGAGCTCCGGGACCTCCTCCAGCGTGCGCGCCACCTTCAGACCGCGTCCGCCGCCGCCGAAGGCCGCCTTGATCGCGATCGGCAGCCCGTGCTCCTCGGCGAAGGCGACGACCTCGTCCGCGCCCGAGACCGGGTCCGGGGTGCCCGCGACCAGGGGGGCGCCGGCGCGCTGGGCGATATGCCGGGCGGCGACCTTGTCACCGAGGTCCCGGATCGCGGAGGGCGGGGGGCCGATCCAGGTCAGCCCCGCGTCGATGACGGCCTGGGCGAACTCCGCGTTCTCGGAGAGAAAGCCGTAGCCGGGGTGGATGGCGTCCGCACCGGAGTCCTTCGCCGCCTGGAGCACCTTGCCCATGTCCAGATAGCTGGCCGCCGGAGTGTCACCGCCCAGGGCGAACGCTTCATCGGCCGCGCGGACGTGCAGAGCGTCCCGGTCCGGATCGGCGTAGACGGCTACGCTCGCGATCCCGGCGTCCCGGCAGGCCCGGGCAACGCGGACAGCGATTTCGCCTCGGTTGGCGATGAGCACCTTGCGCACGATGGCTCCCTCCTTGAAACAAGCTGAGTTTAGGGACTGCCGACACGGCCGTTCGACCCGTCCCCTATGGTGAGCTTGCCCACACGGAGCGTGATTCGAGGCTCGCTCGAGGCGCGAAATCCCTAGTCGCACCACGGTACGACGGGTTTCCTCCCCGCACAGTAGTCCTGATATGTGGCACAGGTCTCTGTCCGAGAGCCCCGCCGCCGAACCGGTTTCTTTGTGGAGTCCCTACGAATGGGCGAATGATTCTTTGCCCCGGCGCCGAGCGCGGCGGGAGTGCGCCAGAACTCTTGCGGTGGTGATTACCCATTAGTAGCGTGCGCGCTGTCCGATGCGTGTACTTCGGGTAACACAGGGTTGGGGGCGCCGTGGTGCGGAGACCGGCGGCCGTGGTGGCCGCGGCAGTTCTGCTGGTGGAGGCGGTCGGCTTTGTCGTGATCAACGGCATCCTCGCCACTTTCGTGGACGGCCAGTCGATGTCCCTCGACGGGCTCGACCCGGACGCGATGGTCGTCGGGACCTGGGTCCTGGGCGCGGTCACCGGGCTCTTCCTCGCCTGGTGCGGGGCGGTGTGTCTGCTGGCGGCCGTACGGGACCGGGCGCCCGGCCGGGCCGCCCGGATCCTGCTGATCGCGGCGGCGGTGCTGCACGGGGTGCTGGGGGCGGTGACCGTGGGGCTCGTGGGGTGGGCCGCGTTCACGTTCATGATGGTGGTGCTGGGGCTGATCGTGCTGGTGCTGGTCTCCTACGGCGATCCCCGGCCCGGGACATCTCCGTCCAACGGCCGTCGGCCAGGCGGCCCCGCGCCCGGCACCCGTACGCCCGACGGCCGTCCGGTGGACCCGGCCGCCGGGGTGCGTCAGCCGAAGCTTCCCGGGCTTCCCCGGGCGGCACCGGCACCCCCGCCGCCGCCTCCTCCTCCGGCCCCGCCGGGTGCCGGTGCCGTCGAGCGGGTGGCGCCCGCCTGAGCGGTGTCGTCACGGTTCCGGTCGGGCCGGCTATCCAGGCGGGTGGGGTATCCGGTCGGGCCGGGTATCCGTTCGTACGGGCCGGGCACTCGGGCCCGCGGCCGGGCACCCGCGCGGGCCCGGGGGCGCCGGAGTCACCGGGGCGCGGGAGTCACCCGGGCCGCGAGGCCGTCGCGGCGGCCCGGTCAGCCCAGAGGTCGGTGATCGAGTACCCCAGCTCCGCCAGCAGGGTGCGCAGCAGCGGCAGCGAGATACCGATGACATTGCCGTGGTCGCCGTCGATGCCGTCGATGAAGGGACCCGAGAGCCCGTTCAGCGTGAACGAGCCCGCGACCTGGAGCGGTTCGCCCGTGGCGACGTACGCGGCGACCTCGTCGTCCGACGGCTCGCCGAAGCGGACCGTCGTGGACGCGGTCGCGGAGGCGATCCGGCCCGTGGTGGTGTCGGTGACGCAGTGGCCGGTCCGCAGCACCCCCTCCCGGCCCCGCATCGCCTTCCAGCGGGCGGTCGCCTCCTCCGGGTCGGCGGGTTTGCCCAGCGCTTCCCCGTCCATGTCCAGCACCGAGTCGCAGCCGATCACCAGCGCGCCCGTCACCTCGGGACGCGCGGCGACGACGGCGGCCTTGGCCTCGGCGAGCACCAGGGCGAGTTCGGCGGGGGTCGGGGCGCTGAGGGCGTCCTCGTCGACACCGCTGACGATCACTTCCGGTGCGAACCCGGCCTCGCGCAGCAGGCGCAGGCGGGCGGGGGAAGCGGAGGCGAGAACGAGGCGAGGGGCTGGGACGGTCATGGCGCCATCGTAGGCGCCGGTCAGCGCAAGTTGACCACAATCATCCCGAGCACCATCGCCAGTGCGAGCACCAGACCGGCGCGGCGCAGCATCGCCTGCGTCTCGCGCAGTTCCTCGGGGGGTTCGTTCTCGGGGTCGGACCACAGCATGCCCCGATCCTGCTCCGGGGGCCGCGACCGCGCCTGAGTACGGGTACTCAAGCAGGGCCGGGGGGCCGGTGACATGCACCTGAGTCACTCCGGGGGCGGCCGGTGACGGGGGAGCCGGAGTGCCCCTTTTCGGCACGGGACCCCGTTGCCGCCCGGGGCCGTACGACGCCCGCCCGCGCCCCGGAAGCACGGCTACCGGAATCCGGTGGGTCCGGGGCCGACGGGTGCCGGTGACGGCGCCCGGCCGGTCGGCGAGGGATACCCGAGCACCGGCGCGGGGCCGCCGGCCGGATGCCGGGGCCGTCTGCGTGCGGGCGTTGGGGCCGTCGGCGGTGCGGTCGCCGGGGAAGCCCGGGCCGGGGGCTCGTCACGGTCCTGCGGGTCCCGGGCCCCACGGTCGTCGCGGGCCCGGCGCCCCGCGCCGCCTACGACCCCGGCCGGTACGACGGGAAGACCCCGGCCCGTACGTGACGGGATGGCCGCGGCCCGCCCGGGCCGGGACGCCGGCTACACCGGCCAGTAGGTGCGGGCCCAAGCCCTCGGGCCCGGGAGGGGGCTCGTGCTGCGGGCGATGCGGGCCGGGTCCGCCCACTGCTCGGGCGGCGGTGGCGCACCGCCCTCCGCCGCCGCGGCCGTCGCCGCGGCCCGTGCCCGGACCACCGCCAGAGCGGCGGCCAGCTCCTCCGGAGTGGGGTTGCCCCGTACGATCCTGATCATCGTGACTCCCTTCCCGGAGGTCTACAGGGGGATGTTGCCGTGCTTCTTCGGCGGCAGGTTCTCCCGCTTGGTCCGCAGCTGGCGCAGGCCCCGTACGACCTGGACCCGGGTGTCGGACGGCATGATCACGGCGTCGATGTAGCCGCGCTCGGCCGCCGTGTACGGGTTGAGCAGCGCCTCCTCGTACTCCTCGATGAGCCGGGCCCGTGTCGCCTCCTCGGCCGCCGCGTCACCGGCCGCCGCGTCACCGGCCTCCGCGATCGTGCGCCGGTGCAGGATGTTCACCGCGCCCTGGGCGCCCATGACCGCGATCTGCGCGGTCGGCCAGGCGAGGTTGAGGTCCGCGCCCAGGTGCTTGGAGCCCATGACGTCGTACGCGCCGCCGAACGCCTTGCGGGTGATCACCGTGATCAGCGGGACCGTCGCCTCGGCGTACGCGTAGATCAGCTTCGCGCCCCGGCGGATGATGCCGCCGTACTCCTGGTCCACGCCGGGCAGGAACCCCGGCACATCGACGAAGGTGAGCACCGGGATGTTGAAGGCGTCGCAGGTACGGACGAACCGCGCCGCCTTCTCGGAGGCGTTGATGTCGAGACAGCCCGCGAACTGCATCGGCTGGTTGGCGACGACACCCACCGGGAAGCCCTCGACCCGCCCGAAGCCGGTGAGGATGTTCGGCGCGAACAGCGCCTGCGTCTCCAGGAACTCGCCCTCGTCCAGCACATGCTCGATGACCGTGTGCATGTCGTACGGCTGATTGGCGCTGTCCGGGATGAGGACGTCCAGCTCCAGGTCCTCGTCGCCCGTCGTGAGGTCGGCCTCCTCGGGGAAGGCGGGCGGCTCCGACAGATTGTTCGAGGGGAGGTAGGAGAGCAGGGACTTGACGTACTCGATGGCGTCCTTCTCGTCGCCCGCCATGTGGTGCGCGACGCCCGAGGTGGTGTTGTGCGTACGGGCTCCGCCGAGCGCCTCGAATCCGACGTCCTCGCCGGTCACCGTCTTGATGACGTCCGGACCGGTGATGAACATGTGCGAGGTCTGGTCGACCATCACCGTGAAGTCGGTGATCGCGGGGGAGTAGACCGCGCCGCCCGCGCAGGGGCCGACGATCAGCGAGATCTGCGGGATGACACCGGAGGCATGGGTGTTGCGGCGGAAGATCTCGCCGTACATACCGAGCGCGCTCACGCCCTCCTGGATGCGCGCGCCGCCGGAGTCGTTGATGCCGATGACCGGGCACCCCGTCTTCAGCGCGAAGTCCATCACCTTGATGATCTTCTGGCCGTAGACCTCGCCGAGCGCACCGCCGAAGACGGTGAAGTCCTGCGAGAAGACCGCGACCGGACGGCCGTCGACCGTGCCGTAGCCGGTGACCACGCCGTCCCCGTACGGACGGGTCTTCTCCAGCCCGAAACTGGTGGAGCGGTGCCGGGCGAACTCGTCCAGCTCCACGAACGAACCCTCGTCCAGCAGCAGATCGACGCGCTCGCGGGCGGTGAGCTTGCCCTTGGCGTGCTGTTTCTCGACCGCGCGCTCGGAACCGGCGTGGGTGGCCTCTTCGATACGCCGCCGGAGATCCGCGATCTTGCCCGCGGTCGTCTGGCTGCTGGGTTCGTGAGAACGGGCGGTCTGTTCCGGCTCGGACATCGGGATGCGGCTCCCTGCCTGGTCACGGGGGTGGTGGAGGTGTGGGGGTCGTTGCCGTCGGCTACTGGTTCGTAGCGTATCCGCGCCGATACGGATCGGCAGTGCGGCGTTTACCACACCTAACCTGGCTTGCATGACGTCTCGGAATGCGCCCGGCGACCCGTCCGGCAACGCGCGCGACAGCCGCTGGTCCGACCTCGGCCGGCCGCCGCTGAACACCTCGGCACTGCGCCGTGCCCTGCTGCGGCCCGACGGGCTGTGGACCTCGCTCACCGTCGTTCCCGCCACCGGCTCCACCAACTCCGACCTCGCGGTCCGGGCCGGTGAGGGCCTCGCGGAGGGGGCCGTGCTGATCGCCGAGGAGCAGACGGCGGGGCGGGGGCGGCTGGACCGCGCCTGGAGCGCGCCGCCGCGTTCGGGGCTCTTCTTCTCCGTACTGCTGCGGCCGGGCCCCGGCGTTCCGGTGGAGCGCTGGGGCTGGCTGCCGCTGCTCGCCGGGGTGGCCGCCGCGACGGGGCTGAGCCGGGCCGCCGGCGTCGACATGTCCCTCAAATGGCCCAACGACCTGCTGGTGACCGTGGGCGGTGAGGAGCGCAAGGCCGGCGGCATCCTCGCAGAGCGGGCCGGGGGCGACGCGGTGGTGGTCGGCATCGGCATCAACGTCAGCCTGCGCGCCGATGAGCTGCCCGTGCCCACGGCCGGGTCCCTGGCACTGGCGGACGCGGTCTCCACCGATCGGGACCCGCTGCTGCGGGCCGTGCTGCGCTCGCTGGAGCAGTGGTACGGGGACTGGCGGGCCGCGGGCGGCGACCCCGTGGTCTCCAGGGTCCAGGCGGCGTACGCGGCGGGGTGCGCGACCCTGGGCCGTACCGTACGGGCCGAGCTGCCCGGCGACCGTGCGGTGACCGGCGAGGCGGTGGCGCTGGACGGGGACGGGCGTCTTGTGCTGACCCTCGCGAACGGGGAACGGCAGGCCGTCGGCGCGGGGGACATCGTGCATCTGCGTCCGGCCGGCTGACCGCCGTCCGCCCGGCCCGAACCGGAACCGTCACGGGGACGTGAGCCAGGGCACACCTGCCGTATCGTTGAGGCGATCGAGCGACAGATCGGCAGGGCAGTTGCGCAGGGAACGGGCAGGAGGCGGCTGGTGACCGTCGACGACACCACTTCCGGCGCGGGCGCGTCCGGTGGGTCAGCGTCCGTGTCCGGTTCCGGTACGGGATCCGGAGCCCCCGGGGCGTCCGGGGAGCCGGGGTCCGCGGGGCCGTCCGGCACCGCCGGAGCGCCGGGGTCCGCGAGACCGTCCGGAGCCCCCGGAGCTTCCCGTACCGCCGGTGTCCCCGGTACGGCCGGCACTCCCCGTGCAACCGGAATTGCCGGTGGTCCCCATGCTCCCGGCGGGCCCGGTGGGCCTGGTGTTGCCGGGCGTTCCGGTGCTCCCGGTTTCATGGGCGGCCCCGGGGCCTCCGGCTCCGGGGAACGGGGGCCGAGCGGGGTCGGTGAGGCGGCCGGAGCGCCGGGGTCCGCCGGGGGGCCGGTGTACTCCGGAGGGCCTTCCGGGGCCCCGGGACCGGCCGGACCCGAGGGCTCGCCCGATTCCCAGATCGGTCACGGGGCCGGTGCGGACCAGGCTTCCGGAGGTTCCGCTTCCGGGGCGGCGCCGGTGCCGTACGGCTCCTCGGGGGCGGTGCATCCGACGCCGCACCACGCCGTCGACCACACCGCCGAACCGACCGACGACCCCCTCGCCATCCGCCTCGAACACCTGATCCTCGGCGCCGACCGCCGCTACACCCCCTTCCAGGCGGCCCGCACGGCCGGTGTCTCCATGGAGCTGGCCTCCCGCTTCTGGCGAGCCATGGGCTTCGCCGACATCGGCCAGGCGAAGGCCCTCACCGAGGCGGACGTCCTCGCGCTGCGCCGGCTCGCGGGTCTCGTGGAGGCGGGCCTGCTCAGCGAGCCGATGGCGATCCAGGTGGCCCGCTCCACCGGCCAGACCACCGCCAGGCTCGCGGAGTGGCAGATCGACTCCTTCCTGGAGGGTCTGACCGAGCCGCCCGAGCCGGGGATGACGCGTACGGAAGTCACGTACCCCCTGATCGAACTGCTGCTGCCCGAGCTCCAGGAGTTCCTCGTCTACGTCTGGCGGCGGCAGCTCGCCGCGGCCACCGGCCGGGTCGTCCAGGCCGCGGACGACGAGGAGATGGTCGACCGCAGGCTCGCGGTCGGCTTCGCGGACCTCGTCGGCTTCACCCGGCTCACCCGGCGGCTGGAGGAGGAGGAGCTGGGCGAGCTGGTCGAGTCGTTCGAGACCACCTCCGCCGACCTGGTGGCCGCGCACGGCGGCCGGCTGATCAAGACCCTCGGTGACGAGGTCCTCTACGCGGCCGACGACGCCGGCACCGCGTCGGAGATCGCGCTCCGGCTGATCGACGCGATGAACCAGGACGAGGCGATGCCCGCGCTCCGCGTCGGTATCGCCTTTGGCACGGTCACCACGCGCATGGGCGATGTCTTCGGTACGACCGTGAATCTGGCGAGCCGTCTGACGTCGATAGCGCCCAAGGACGCGGTGCTCGTGGACGGGGCGTTCGCGCTGGAGCTGATCCGAACGGGCGACGCCCCGAAGTCGGAGACCCAGGCGGCGGAGGAAGCGGCCACGGCGGAGAAGGAGGGCGAGCCCCCGCCGCCGTACCGGTTCGCCCTCCAGCCGATGTGGCAGCGACCTGTAAGGGGGCTCGGTGTCGTCGAGCCCTGGCTTCTGTCCCGCCGCGACTGAGCGTTCCGCGCGTGCCGGTGGGGTGGGGGTGGCTCCGGGCGTGGGTCGTTCGTGGGTACGCCGGTCCCGGCGCGCGGGTCGCCCGTGTACCGGGGCCGTTCGCGTCGGTACGGGCGCTCGCGTACGTCCGCTCCGAGGGCGGGCCCTCGGGCGGGGGCCGACGGACCGGGCGGCCCCGTGGCGGGTGGTTCGGGGCGCGGGGCCTTCCCCGCGTACGCCGTTCATGAGCGCGGGGCGCACCGGCCGGAGGCCTTCCGCGGGGCGGGTGGCCTTGGGGCGCGGGGGCTGCTCCCGCACGGTGGGGCCCGTGGGGGAGCGCCTATGATCCGGTGAACCATCGTTAACCGGGAGGGTGCCCAGATGTCCGAGCAGCGCTTCGGCGAGTTCGTCCTCGTCCGCACAGACGCCCATGTCGCCGAACTCGTCCTCGACCGGCCCCAGGCCATGAACGCCGTCTCCACGCAGATGGGGCGCTCCATCGCCGCCGCGTGTGACGCGCTCGCCGCCGACCGGGACGTCCGCGTCACCGTGCTGACCTCCTCGAACGATCGCGCCTTCTGCGTCGGAGCCGACCTGAAGGAGCGCAACTCCCTCAGCGACGCCGAGCTGGTGCGCCAGCGGCCCACGTCGAGGGCCGCGTACACCGGGGTGCTGGAGCTGCCCATGCCCACCGTCGCCGCCGTGCACGGGTACGCGCTCGGCGGGGGTTACGAGCTGGCGCTCTCCTGCGATGTCATCGTGGCCGACGCCACCGCCGTGGTCGGGCTGCCGGAGGTCTCCGTCGGTGTCATCCCCGGCGGTGGCGGTACTCAGCTCCTGCCCCGCAGGGTCGGGGCCGCGCGCGCCGCCGAACTGGTCTTCACGGCCCGCCGGGTGGCGGCGCAGGAGGCGCGGGAGCTGGGGCTCGTCGATCTGCTCGCCGAGGACGCCCGTACCGAGGCTCTCGCCCTCGCCGGCCGGATCGCGGCGAACTCCCCGGTGGGCCTGCGCGCCGCCAAGCGCGCGCTGCGGCTGGGGCAGGGGCTCGACTTCCGCGCCGGTCTGGAGGTGGAGGACGCGGCCTGGCGGTCGGTCGCCTTCTCCGGTGACCGCGCGGAGGGGGTGGCCGCGTTCAACGAGAAGCGGAAGCCGGTGTGGCCGGGCGAGTGACGGACCGGCGGGCGGATGGCGCCGGAGTGGGAGGCGGCCCGGCACCTGCGCGCGCCCGTAACCTGCGCGCGCCCGGCACCCGCGCGCACTCGGCACGGCCGCCTGCGGCGAGGGGTGAAACCTCCGGGAGGAGTACCTGGGCCGGGTGCCCGGACAAGCGCCCGGACGAGAGCGGGACGAGCGCGGGACGAACGTCCCTGACGAGCGCCGAGCCGAACATCCGGGGCGCCCGCGCGCGCTTCGTTCAGCTCATGCCATACGCATATGACATCACTCACCGTCAATATGACCCGGCTCTGTTCAACCGATCAAAACCGTGGAAACCCTCCTAAGCTGGGGTGATGGCTGAGGATCGGCGATTGCGGGCCGTAGTGGCGCTGGCGCAGGCGATGGCGGCAGCGCAGACCCCGCGCGACTTCTGGCGCGCGGCGGCCGAGGGTGCCCGCACCGCGCTCCTCGGGTCGTTCGCCGCGCTGTCCGTGTGGGAGAGGGAGCTGGGCCGCCTCAGGGTGCTGGTGAACGCGGGGCAGCGGGCTCCGGACGAGGAGGAGTTCCCCGAGTCGGAGACGTATCCGGTCAACCGCTTCCCGGAGATCACGGAGTTCCTCCACGAACGCTGGGCGGGCGGCGGCGAACCGGAAGCCTGGGTGGAGACCGCCGACCTCCCGCCGGAGCCGCCCGGGTCGCCCGCGTCGCCCGCGTCGTCCGACGCCGGGGTGCCGGGCGCGGAGGCCGTGTCCCGTACGCCCGTGGGGTCGGGGTCGGGGCCGCCCGCCGAACCGGGTCTCCGCGCCCCTGATGCTCCGGCGGCCGGGGTACGCCATCGGGGCGCCGGGCCCCTTGAAGCGGAGGCGGGTCACGGGGTCGCCGAGGTTGCCGGGGCCGGGTCTTCCGAGGCCGGACGGCCGCCCGGGGCCGGGCGCACCGGGCCCGCCGCCGGGGCTCCCGGGGCCGGGCAGCGCCCCTCGGCCGGGACTCCGTGGGAGGAGGCCGGGCGGGGGTCGGTGGTTCCGGAGTACGGGCCGCACACCACGGCACCCCGCGGTTACCGTCACCCCTCCGTGCCGCCCGTACCCGGCGGGGCCGAGGGGCGGGCCGCGGCCCTGCGGCGGCGGCAGCGGGGGTGCTGCGTCGTGGCGCCGATCGTGCTGCACGGGCGCGCCTGGGGTGAGCTGTATGTCGCGCGCCCGCTCGGTGCGCCCGTCTTCGACCGGGACGAGGCCGACTTCGCGACCGTACTCGCGTCCGTCGTCGCCGCGGGGATCGCGCAGACCGAGCGGCTGGAGGAGGTCCGCAGACTGGCGTTCACGGACCCGCTCACGGGCCTCGCGAACCGGCGGGCCGTCGACATACGGCTCGACGAGGCCCTGGAGCGCCACCGTGAGGACGGTGTCGTCGTCAGTCTGGTCGTCTGCGATCTCAACGGGCTGAAGCGGGTGAACGACACCCACGGCCACGCGGTCGGCGACCGGCTGCTGGAGCGCTTCGGCTCGGTGCTGTCCCTCTGCGGCGCGATGCTCTCGGACGCGCTCTCCGCCCGCCTCGGCGGGGACGAGTTCTGCCTTCTCTGTGTGGGGCCGTCGTCCGACGAGGTGGTCCGGGTCGCCGGTGAGGTCTGCGTACGCGCGGCCGAACTGGAGCTGGGGGAGGGCGTGGCGTGCGGGGTCGCCTCGACCGGGGACCCGATCGGGCGGATCGGAAGCGCCCGCAGGCTTTTCCGGCTCGCGGACGCGGCCCAGTACCGGGCCAAGGCCGCCCGCTCGCCCGAGCCGGTGGTCGCGGGCCGGGACGGCACCGTACTCCGCCTCGCGGACACCCCGCCGCGCCCGCAGCCGCAGGAGCGGCGCCGGTTCCGGGGCGTATCGCCGCAGGACGCCGAGGAGCCGTGGAGCGAACCCTGACCCGCTGACCCGCTGACCCGCTGACCCACCCGCGCCCGATGCCCGATGCCGGATGCCGGTTGCCCGATGCCGGATGCCCGATGTCAGACACCTGCCCCGGTCCTCCCGGGTCCCTCCGGGCCCGGCGCCCCCGCCCGCGTTCCGGTAAGGAGCCAACCCGGCCACCACTGGTGACGTATCGCAATTCAGTCCGTACGCTGCTGAATATGCATATGCAGACAGTCGTGGTGGGTACGTCCGGTGTCACCGCGGCCGAGGTCATCGCCGTGGCCCGCGGAGGCGCCCGGGTGGAGATCTCCGCCGCCGCCCTGGACGCCCTCGCCGCCGCCCGGGCCGTCGTGGACGCGCTGGCCGCCAAGCCCGAGCCCGTGTACGGCGTCTCCACCGGGTTCGGCGCGCTCGCGACCCGGCACATCGGCCAGGACCTCCGGGGCAGGCTCCAGCGCAATATCGTGCGCTCGCACGCCGCCGGCATGGGCCCGCACGTCGAGCGGGAGGTCGTACGCGCGCTGATGTTCCTGCGGCTGAAGACCCTCTGCTCGGGGCACACCGGCGTACGCCCCGAGGTCGCCCGGGCCATGGCCGGCGTACTGAACGCCGGGATCACCCCCGTCGTCCACGAGTACGGCTCCCTCGGCTGCTCCGGAGATCTCGCACCGCTGTCCCACTGCGCCCTGACCCTCCTGGGCGAGGGCGACGCCGAGGGTCCGGACGGCCGGGTCCGGCCCGCGGCCGAACTGCTCGCGGAGCACGGGCTCACCCCCGTCGAACTGCGTGAGAAGGAGGGCCTGGCGCTCCTCAACGGCACCGACGGCATGCTCGGCATGCTCCTCATGGCCATCGACGACCTCCAGCGCCTCTACACCAGCGCCGACATCACCGCAGCGCTCTCGCTCGAAGCGCTCCTCGGCACCGACAAGGTCCTCGCCCCCGAGCTGCACGCCATCCGCCCCCACCCCGGGCAGGGCGCCTCCGCCGCCAATATGCGGGCCGTGCTCAAGGGGTCCGGGCTCACCGGGCACTTCCAGCAGGACGAGGCCCCGCGCGTCCAGGACGCGTACTCCGTGCGCTGCGCCCCCCAGGTCGCGGGCGCGGGCCGGGACACCCTCGCGCACGCCCGTCTGGTCGCCGACCGCGAACTGGCCTCGGCCGTCGACAACCCCGTCGTCCTGCCGGACGAGGGCCGGGTGGAGTCCAACGGCAACTTCCACGGCGCGCCCGTCGCCTACGTCCTCGACTTCCTCGCCGTGGTCGCCGCCGACCTCGGCTCCATCGCCGAGCGCCGCACCGACCGGCTCCTCGACCGGAACCGCAGCCACGGCCTCCCGCCCTTCCTCGCCGGCGACCCGGGGGTGGACTCGGGCCTGATGATCGCCCAGTACACCCAGGCCGCCCTGGTCGGCGAGATGAAGCGGCTCGCGGTCCCGGCGTCCGCCGACTCGATCCCGTCCTCCGCGATGCAGGAGGACCATGTGTCGATGGGCTGGTCGGCCGCCCGCAAGCTCCGTACCTCGGTCGCCGCGCTCGGCCGCATCCTCGCGGTCGAGCTGTACGCGGCGACCCGGGCGATCGAGCTGCGGCACGGTCTCACCCCCGCGCCCGCCTCACGCGCGGCCGTCGACGCACTGCGCGCCGCCGGGGTGGGCGGACCGGGGCCCGACCGCTACCTCGCGCCCGAGCTGGAGGCGGTGGACGCGTTCGTACGGGAGGGGAGGCTCATCGCGGCGGTGGAGCGGGTGACCGGCCCCCTCGCCTGAGCGCGCCGGGCGCGCACGGACGCGGGCTGTTCGCGGACGCGGGCCGTACACGGACGCGGGTCGTACACGGGGCCGGCTGTTCACGGGCTCCGGCTGCTCATGGACACGGCACCTGACCCGGACCGCGGGTTTCACGGGCCCGGAGTCGTGCCGGGCCGGGCGGGGGCTCAGGTCCGGACGGGTCCCCGCCGCCGCGTCGCATAGGCCACGAACCCCACCCCGACGCCGAGGAACGCCGTCCCGCCGATCAGATACGGGGTGGTGTCGAAGCTGCCCGTGGCGGCGAGCCGCAGATCCGGGGAGTCCTCGCCCTGGGCCCCGGCGGAGGCGCGCTGTCTGCCGTTGTCCCCGTGTTCGGCCGTGGCGTTCGCCGACGGAACGAACCACAGCGCACAGAGCAGAGACCCCGCTGCTGCGGCGGTCAGTAGCGGGCGGCGTGCGAAGGACACGAACTCGATCTCCCTTGACAACTCTTGGACTTGGGCGTCGGCTGATGCTAGTGAACGGGGTGGCTCCCGGGAAAGCCGGGCAGCCCAGGGCCCTGACCTCCGGCATATGACCGCTGCTGAGTCATCACGGTATGTACGGTTGGCGGTGGAATCACTCCTGAAGATCGGTACGCAGGCGGCCCCGACGCGGTCGATCGGGACCTCGGTGAAGTCGATCGGGACCCCGACCGGCAGGATCGGGACCCCGGCCAGCAGGATGTCGGGACGAGGGAGGGGGCCGGCCGGAACGAGCCGTACGGCGGTCACGGTGAAACCGGACAACCGGGGACGCGTGGGACGTACGGCGGCCGGAAGGCCAGGGAACGGCGAGTGGTATTCGCCACATTCTGCGAAGGATGTGGAACCGGGTACCCCGAGATAGATGTTGTCCCCAATGGTTCGGTAGTTCGGCCAGGGGACTCGGCGACGATGGAGAAGCGTGTGATGACGGACAGCAAGCGGCGCAGGGGCCTCATGGTCGCGTCCGCTGTGCTCGGCGGCGCATTGGTGCTGTCGGCCTGTAGTGACGGTGGGGACAAGGGCGGCGACGCCGCCGACAGCTCGAAGAAGTCGTCGCAGGCGCAGGTCGACGAGGCGGCGGCGAAGAAGGTCTCCGAGGCCCGAATAGCCATTGAGCCCAAGACCGGCACGAACAACGCGAGCATCAACAACGCCAAGGTCACCGTCACCGCGGGTACGCTCACCGAAGTCACCCTGACCACCTCCGACGGCCAGCCCGTCGAGGGCAAACTGGCCGCGGACGGCAAGAGCTGGACCCCGGCGAAGGCGCTGGAGCGCTCCACCTCGTACAAGGTCAGCGCCACCGCGAAGGACGCCAAGGGCCTGGTGGCCCACGAGAACTCCTCCTTCACCACGGTCTCACCGGGCAACAGCTTCATCGGCAACTTCACACCGGAGGACGGCTCCACCGTCGGCGTCGGCATGCCGGTCTCGATCAACTTCAACAAGCCGATCACCGACAAGAAGGCCGTGCAGAGCGGCATCACGGTGTCGTCCAGCAGCGGCCAGGAGGTCGTCGGCCACTGGTTCAACTCCCAGCGCCTGGACTTCCGGCCGGATCAGTACTGGCAGGAGGGCTCCACCGTCACCATGAAGCTCGCGCTGGACGGGGTCGAGGGCTCCAGCGGCGTCTTCGGCGTCCAGCAGAAGACGGTGACCTTCAAGATCGGCCGCAACCAGGTCTCCACCGTCGACGCCCGGTCCAAGACGATGACGGTCACGCAGGACGGCAAGACGGTCAGGACCATCCCGATCTCCGCGGGCGCGCCCTCCACACCGACGTACAACGGGCAGATGGTGATCTCCGAGAAGTTCAAGGAGACCCGGATGAACGGCGCGACGGTCGGCTTCACGGACTCCGACGGCAAGGGCGAGTACGACATCAAGGACGTCCCGCACGCGATGCGGCTGTCCACGTCGGGCACGTTCATCCACGGCAACTACTGGGGCGGCCGCGGGGTCTTCGGCAACTCCAACACCAGCCACGGCTGTGTCGGTCTGGAGGACTCGCAGGGAGCCAACAATCCCAACAAGCCGGGCGCCTGGTTCTACGACAACTCGATGATCGGCGATGTCGTCATCGTGAAGAACTCCAAGGACAAGACCATCAAGCCCGACAACGGGCTGAACGGCTGGAACATGAACTGGGCCGACTGGAAGGCCGGTTCGGCGGTCTGAGCCGCCGCGGTCCCCGGGCCTGGGCGACCTTGGCCCGCGGCCCGCGGCCCGCGGCCCGCGGCCTGCGGCCCTTGGGCTGCGGTCCTCGGTCTGCGGTCCTCGGCCCTTGGCCCGGGCCGGTCCCACTCGGAAAGCGCGGTGTCCCTCCCGGGGCACCGCGCTTCTCGTCTTCCCCGGGGCTGCCTCGGATGCTCCCGGCCGGGCGCCCGGCCCGTACGAGAAGCCGTGCCCGTGCCCGTACCGGCATCCGCGTGGCCCGGGCCGGAGGGTGCCGAACCGCCGTCGGACGGCCCTGAGCCGGAGCGAGGCGGCCATCCGTCAGCAGCCAGCTTCAGCAGCCCGCGCGCGGGAAGCGGTACGGGGAGGCCAGAGTGTAGTCGCCGGGGCGGTCCACCGTCAGCCGGGTCCACTCGCCGTCGGGGCGGAGGCAGGCACCGTCGGCGCGGAGCCAGGGGGAGTGGGCGACCCGTACCGTCACCGAGCCCGCCGCGGGCATACGGACGACCAGTTCGGCGGCGTCGGCGCGGACCACCGTCGCCGGGGAGGAGACCAGGGGCACCGCGTCCCGTACGCGGTAGACGGTCCAGCCGTCGTCCCGCCAGACGCGCTCCAGCCACGGCGGTTCACTCCGTACGATCGCGGCCTCGTCCAGGGCCGGGCCGTCCGGCCGGCCGTGGTGCAGGACGACATAGCCGACCGCCCAGTGGTCCAGCCAGGCACGGTAGGTCCGGGGACTCAGCGACCCGTCGTAGAACAGGCGCCCCCGCTCCACGTCGAGCTGGCGGTTCCAGCCGCGCGCCATGTTGATGTGCGGGGCGAGTACGGCCGCCTCGCGGTGGTTGCGGGCGGGGACCACCTCGACGCGCGTACGGTCCGCGCCGAGCCGATTCAGCTCCCGTACGACGCCGTCGGTGTTCGCGGCCCAGGGGGGGACGGTGTTGGAGACGGCGAGATCGTCCTCGGTCTTGTCGATCAGCCAGTTGGTGTTGACGGCGAGGGCGGCGACAAGCGCGAACCGCAGCGCCAGGGTCCGGGCCCGCCCACCGCGACCGGCCGGGGCCGTCGGGGCGCCGGCGCCGGAGGAACCTGCCTCTGTGGAACCTGCGCCGGTGGGGCGGGGGCCCGTACCGCTCCCGGCGCGGAGGAAGGCCGCCACCCCGCCCGCGGCGCTCACCGCCGTCACCACCGCCGCGAGCAGCACGGGCGGTCCCGCGAGTCCCGCCAGACGCTCCACGTTCCGCCCGATCGGCGAGGGGATGAGGTAGGTCAGGACGACTCCGAGCCCGTACACCAGGGCCCCGTACCGCACCAGGCGCCATGCGCGCGGCGCGGTGAGCGCCACCGCCGCCGAGACGACGAGCGGCAGCCAGAGCTTCTCCGTCTGCATCGGCATCTCGCCCTCGAAGGGGAAGAGCACCGTCGTCGTCGCCACCACGAGGGCCGGGGGCACCACCAGCGCCACCGCCGGACGCCACCGCCGGTCCAGCAGATACGCGGCTCCCGCGACCACCAGGAAGAGCCCGGCGACCGGGCTGGCCAGCGTCGCGAGCGCCGCGCACCCCCCCGCGAGCACCGGTCTGCGGGCGTACAGCAGCGCGAGCAGCGCGATCGCGACACCCAGCGCGAAGGTCGTGCGCCCGGACGCGATGTTCGCCCAGAGCACTCCCGTCCCGGCGATCGCGGGCCACAGCGGACGCGTCACCCCGCTGCGGACGACGAGCCGGGCCAGCGCCCAGGTCGCGAGGAGCCCGGCGGCGACCGACACCGCCCGTACACCGAACGCGGCCATCAGCGGCGGGGCCAGCACACTGTAGTTGGCGGTGTGCATACCGCCGTACCAGGAGAGGTTGTACGCGGACGACGGATGCTGCTCGGTGAAACCCGTCCACGCCAGCTGGGCCGCGAGATCGCCGCCGCCGGTGGCGAGCCCGCCCGCCCACAGGACGTACAGCGGGACGGCGGCGGCGGTCGCGACGAGCGGTACGCGCCACAGCGGCAGGCGCCACGGCGGGAGACGCGACCGGGGTGCCGCCCCCCGCTCGTCCTCCGTGCGCTCCGGCGCGTCCGCCGTCACCGTCGTCTCTGCCCGCCGCTCACTGATTCCCACCCGGAAACCCTAACGGCGCAATCTCGCCACGAGGGCGCCGCGTCCGGGCCGCGTGCGAGCGGGGTCCGGGCCGGGTCCGGGTCGTGTCCGAGCGTCGTTCGCGCCGGATCCGTGAGGTCAGGCGGTCAGCGGCGCCGACCGCGGAGTTGTCCCCGGTGCCGTGCTCGCCGCCGCTCGCGGTGTCGTGGACGGTGTTGTGTTCGGTGTTGTCCGTGGTGCCGGGCCGGTCTCCGGCGGTGGTGCCGTGAGCCGTCCGGAACGCAGTTCCAGCCGTTCGCCCCCGAAACCGCTCCGGAACCTCCGGTCGTGCGACACCGCCACGATCGCGCCCGGGAACGACGACAGCGCCTCCTCCAGCTCCTCCACCAGGCTCAGCGCCACATGGTTGGTCGGCTCGTCGAGGACGAGCAGATCCGCTGGCGAGGCCAGCAGCCGGGCCAGCTCCAGCCGCCGCCGCTGCCCCACCGAGAGCGCCGGGACCGCGACCGTCAGGTCCTCCTCCCGGAACAGCCCCGTCCCGAGCAGCTCGTCCGCGTACTCCTCGGGCAGCCCGCGCCGCCCCCGCGCGTACGCGTGGAGCAGTGGCTCGGACGCGGGGGAGGGCGCCAGTTCCTGGGCGAGGTAGCCGATCCGCACCCGCTCCCGGTGGTGGACCGTGCCCCGGTCCGGGCGCAGTTCACCGGCCAGGACGCGCAACAGCGTCGTCTTGCCCGCGCCGTTCGGGCCGGTCACCAGCAGCCGCCACCCCGACTCCACCCGGAGCCCGGCCAGCCGCAGCCGGTCGCCCACCGCGATGTCCGTCAGCTCGGCGAGGAGTCCCGTACTGCCGGAGGTAACGGGCCGCGCCCGGAACCGCAGCGGCTCGGGCGGCGCGGCCACGGGCTCCCGCCGGAGCCGCTCCAGCCGCACACGGGCGGCCCGGACCTGCCCGGACAGCTTGGCCTCGTGCGAGCGGCGGTGCTTGCCGAAGCCCTGGCGGGGGTCCTTCCCGCTCGTCGCCAGCCGCTGTCCGGCCGCCGCGACCAGCTCCGCCGTACGGGCCAGCTCGTCCAGCCACTCCTGGTGCTCCTGCTCCCGGCGGCGGCGGGCGGCGGCCTTGGCCGTGCGGTAGCCCTCCCAGCCGTCGCCGTACCGGTGCACCGCGCGGGTGTCCCGGTCCACCTCCAGGATGGTGGTGGCGACGCGTTCCAGGAACGCCCGGTCGTGGGTGACGGCGACGACCGTGCCCCGGTGTTCCCTGAGCCGGTCCTCCAGCCACGCGACGGCCTCACGGTCCAGATGGTTCGTCGGCTCGTCGAGCAGCAGCAGCTCGGGCGCGGCGGAGAGCACACCCGCCAGCGCGAGCCGCGACTGCTCGCCTCCCGACAGCGTGCCGAGTCGGCGCTCCCGCCCGATCCGGGCCAGCCCGAGGGCCTGGAACGCGGCGTCGACCCGGGCGTCCGCCTCGTACCCGCCGCGCTCCTCGAACGCGGTGAGCAGATCCCCGTACGCGGTGAGCGCCTCCTCGCCCGCGTCGGTTTCGAGGTCCTTCTCGGCCTCGCGCAGCCGCCGTTCCAGGTCCCGCAGCCCGGCGAGCGCGGCCTCCATGGCGTCACGCACGGTGTGACCGGGCCCGAGCCCGAAGGTCTCGGCGATCGTCTGGGCGAGATGCCCGGTCCCGCCGGGGGCGCTGACGGTGATCCCGCCGGTGTCGGGCGCGTCGGCCCCGGCGATCAGCCGCAGGAGGGTGGATTTCCCGGAGCCGTTCTCACCGATGACTCCCGCGCGTTCGCCGGGCCGGACGGTGAGCGACACCTGATCGAGGACGGGGCGGGTGCCGTACGCCTTGGAGACGTCCTTCATGGTCAATTGGGCGCGTTCGCGCATGGTTCTTTCCCTGATGATGAGGAGGGGTTCGGCCGGTACGGGCGACGGCGGACGGCGGCGGAGCGCTCAGTCACCCGCCCGACGGCGGAGCGCCGATGCGCCCACCCGGCGGGCGGAGCCGCTCTACGCCGCGTCCGCGCCCGGAATCAGAGAAAGAAGTAGTACGTGTACGGACCCATGCGCCCAGGCTAGCCAGGCGGCCGCGGCCGCGCACCCGGATTGCGCCGGACAGGGGGAGCCGGGGACGACGGCCGGCGTCGCCCGGGACTGCGACCGGGACGGCCGCGGGGGTTGCGGCCGGGGGCACCCGGGCCCGGGATCATCCGGGTCTGCGGCCGTCATGGCACGGGGTCGCTCGATCGACGGGGCGTACGGGGGCGGGCCCGCGGCCCGTACGTGGCGCGGGGCCCGGGCCGTACGCGGGGCGGGGCCCGCGGCCGTACGCGGGGCGGGTAGGAGCCCGGGCCCCCGCGCGAGGCCGTCGGCGGGGCTCGCGTGGGAGGAGGCACCCCCGCTCCCTCACGCCGGCAACGCCCTCGCTCCCCAACACCGGCAACATCCCCGCTTCCTCACACCGGCTCGGGCGTGCGTGCCTGGCCCCGGAACACCTGCGCGGTGTGCCAGCCGACATGCTCGGACGCGACCCGGGCACTGCCGTTCTGCGGCCCGATCAGCTCCTGGCCGATGAGGCTGAACACATGGCTCCGCGCCGACGCGCTGCGGCCGACGAACTCCCGCGAGACGGTGATCCGCCGCCCGGTATCCAGTCCCAGCACCCCCCGGTCGAAGAGCTTGTGGTGAAGGGAGCACAGACACAGGCAGTTGGACAGTTCGTCGGGCCCGTCGAAGGCCCACCACTGGACATGCGCCGCCTCCAGCCCGACCGGGAGCCGCCCGATCGCCCCGTCGAAGCCGCAGAACGCGCACCGGTACTCGTACGCCACCAGCACCTCCCCCCGCAGCTCCCCCGCCCGCGATCTCGCCCGGACCCGGCCCGTCTCCCGTGTCTGCCCCCGAGCCTGACCCTGAGCCCGGGCTATGTCATCGGCGTGGGTCCAGCCCTCTCCAGGGCCCGAGCCGCGCTCCAGGTCGAGCCCGACGGCCGCGGCGATGTCAGCGTGGATCGACGGCGGAAAGTGCAGGTCGAGCAGGAGATGGGCCATCCGTCCCAGCAGCCCGGGATCGTCCGCGAGCGCCTCCCTCAGCCCCTCCGCCAACCGCCCCTCGGCCCCGCTCTCCCGCAGCGCCCGCACCCCCGTGCCCGGACTGACCGCCCCCCGCTCCGTACGGACCTCCCACACCCCGTCGCTCACCAGATGATGGAACGGATACGCGGCCGAGGTCCGCCGCGGCGGCCCGTACTCCTGCAACAGCCCCTGCAACTCCCGCTCGACCTCCGAGAACCGCAGCCCCCGCCCGGGCTCCCGCTGGAACCGCCCCAGCGCGTACAGCATCAACAGGGGCTTGTGCGGCGCGCGTTGTCCGTTCTGCGCCCACTGCCGCAACCTCCCGACCCGCCCGATCCAGTCCATGCCCCGACTGTAGGCCGCCCGCCCTACGGCTCCCCCTCCCCATGACCGCCATGTGCCCCGCCGGGAGAGGGAGTTGCCTCAAGGGAGCACGATTCCGGGCACAGGGCCGAGGGCCGGAAGCGGCGCCGGAAGGCGCACCGGGGTTCGTGCCCGGGATCCGAACGGGCAGGCCCTCCCGCCCCGCCCTCTCCCGCCGACCCCGACCGATAGAGTTCCGGCCCATGCATCCGGTCAGCCGCACCAGCGAGCGTCTCGCACTGCGTGAAATCCGCACCGAGGACATCGCCGACGTCCTGGCGATCTACGGAAGCCCCCTGGCCACCGAACACCTCTCGTTCACACCACGGACGGCCGAACAGGTCACGACGATCGTCGAGGGCTCCATCGCCTCGGCCACCGCCGAGCCGCGCACCGAGTACGGGCTCGCCGTCACCACGCGCGACGCCGACCGGCTGATCGGGTACGCCCGCCTCGCACTCGACCCCCACCAGCAGCGCGCAGCCACCATCGGCTTCGCACTCACCCCCGACATCTGGGGAAGCGGGTACGGAACCGAGACCGTGCGGCTGCTGCTGGCCCTCGCCTTCGAGGACCTGGACCTCCACCGCGTCTGGGGAGCCCGCTCCCCCCACAACCACATCTCCGCCCGCACGATGACCCGCGCGGGCATGCGCGAGGAGGGCCGCATCCGCGAGCACATCCACAAGAACGGGGCCTGGCGCGACTCCGTCGTCCACGCCGTCCTCGAACGCGAATGGCCCGGCTGACACCGCATCCGACCCGATCCGCACCTGACCGAGGGCACCCGGTCTTCGCACCCGACCACCTCGAACCGGCACCGCCCCGCTCACAACGCAGGCCGCGTACCGGGCACGGAATCGAGTCCCGGTGCCGGCTCGCGCTGATGCACTGCCGGCCCCTGATCGGGGTACCCGGCATCGAGATCCGGACTCACGAGACGACGCTCTACAACTCCCTCTACCGGGCTGATGACCAGCTACTGGTCAACGCCCATGTCTGGGGGGTGAACGCCTACGGTGCCCCCGTCTGGCATCTGCGCCGTCAGAGTGCCGGGGGAGTCTTCGACACGTACACCCAGAGCTTCGACGCGGTATGGGCGACGGCAACCCCCGTCCAGGAGGAGTGACCATGGCCCGTACCGAGTACTACGACGATCCGGCCGCCCCGGAGCCCAACCATCTCGTCGTCGCGGCCTCGGCGGTCGTCACCGACGAGGAGGGGCGCATCCTTCTCCAGCGCCGCCGTGACAACGATCTCTGGGCACTGCCCGGGGGCGGCATGGGGATGACGGACTCCCTGCCCGGTACGGCGGTGCGTGAGGTCCGGGAGGAGACGGGCCTCACCGTGGAGATCACCGGTCTGGTCGGGATTTACACCGACCCCCGCCATGTGATCGCGTACTCGGACGGTGAGGTGCGCCGACAGTTCAATGTCTGCTTCACCGCCCGGGTCACCGGCGGGGAACTGACGATCTCGGACGAGTCGACCGAGCTGCGATTCATCCACCCGGACGATCTTGCCGACATCCCCATGCACCACACCCAGCGTCTCCGCATCCAGCACTTCCTTGATCACCGGGAACGCCCCTACCTGGGATGACCGGGAGTTCCAGAAGGGCGGGTCCCGGAAGGGAACAGGATCGGGGTACGCAGGGGGGCTGTCCTACGTGTTCGGGACCTCTGGAGCCGGAGCGACGCCGATCGGACAGGAGACCCCCGTCCCGCCGATCCCGCAGTACCCCGCGGGGTTCTTGTCCAGGTACTGCTGGTGATATGCCTCAGCCGGGTAGAAGGGGCGGTCTTCCGCCGGGAGCAGTTCCGTGGTGATCGTGCCGTAGCCCGAGGCCGTCAGGACCTGCTGGTACGCCTCGCGGGAGGCGGTGGCCGTGGCGGACTGGGCGGGGGCGTGGGTGTAGATCGCCGAGCGGTACTGGGTGCCGACGTCATTGCCCTGGCGGAAGCCCTGGGTGGGGTCGTGGGACTCCCAGAAGAGCTTCAGGAGCCGCTCGTACGAGATCACCGACGGGTCGAAGACGACGCGGACGGCCTCGGTGTGGCCCGTGAGGCCCGAGCAGGCTTCCTCGTAGGTGGGGTTCGGGGTGTGGCCGCCCTGGTAGCCGACGAGGGTGGTCCAGACACCCGGGGTCTGCCAGAACGTGCGCTCCGCGCCCCAGAAACA
This sequence comes from Streptomyces sp. NPDC051018, assembly GCF_044456085.1. NCBI lineage: Bacteria > Bacillati > Actinomycetota > Actinomycetes > Kitasatosporales > Streptomycetaceae > Streptomyces > Streptomyces sp. NPDC051018. The sequence goes on along the minus strand of NZ_JBITFN010000011.1, from coordinate 149,282 downwards.
GCCCAGGCCGAAGTCCGCGATCTCCAGACCCTCGGGGTACGGGCCCAGCAGCGGGTTGCCCAGGACCGTGTGGCGCTCGGGCACGGTGAAGGCGGGGGCGGGACGGCCGGGGAGGGCTTCGTCCGGGGTGGGGAGGGCGGGGGCGCGGCGGGACAGGAACATGCGGGCTCCTCCTCAGACGTATCTCGGTAATAGAGGAACGCGCGGGGCGCTTCCGGCATTCCTTCGGGGCCGGGCCCGGGCCCGGGCTTTCCTGCAACCGTCACCAGGGCACAGCTTCCGAAGGGCCCCCGCCCCGGCCCGGTCCGGGGAGCGCGCCCTGCCCCGCACCTCCGCCGGGGATCCTCCCCGGGAAGCCGGCCCCCGTCCGGGGACCCGTCGTCCAGGGCCCCCGCCCCACTACCGCCGCAGTGTCGCCGGGCTGCCGCCGTTCGCCTCGTAACCCGCCACCGCCAGGTTCCGGTACACGGTGTACTCCGCCGCCGGGTCGTCGCTCAGCGTCCACGGCAGGGCGCCCACATGGCCGTCCACCCAGATGAGCTGGTTCATCGCCTCGGCCCACCGCTCGGACCGTACGAGGAAGCCGATGAGCAGATGGCGTACGTGTGCCAGCATCGGGTCGCCCGGGCGGGCCGAGTGGACCGCGTACAGCGCGCCCTCGACGGCCTTCGTGACCACCGCGCTCTGGTAGAAGCCCTGCACCAGGACCAGGTCCGGGATGTGCTCATGGACGGCGAACAGGGGCAGCGCGGCCAGCAGCGAGCCCTGGGGCGCGCGGGCCGCGGCCGTCGTCGCGAAGTGGTCGGCCTCTTCCCGGCTGCCGTGCCACTTCTCGCACCAGTAGTGCAGCGCCGCCAGATGCGCGCCCATGTGCTCCGGCGCGCGGTCGATCACCTTCGCCCACACCTGGTCGAAGCGGTCGTGGGGGTAGCCGAGGCCGCGGGCGACGGCCAGTTCGACGATGTACGGAACGGGGTCGCCCGGAGCCAGCAGCGCGGCCTCCTCGCAGACCCCGCGGGCCTCCTCCAGGATGATCCGGAAGTCGTCCTCGCCGACGGACGAGGACCGCCAGGCCTGCTGCACCAGGAACTCCGCGTGCACCTGCGCCCCGCCCGCGTCCTTGGGGGCCTCCGCGCGCCAGGTCCGCAGCCAGGCCCCGCCCACGCCCGGCTTCTGTGCGAGTTCGAGCGAGGCGGCACCGGCGAAGGCCTGCACCCGCTGCCAGCGGACCTCCCCCTCCGCCGGAGTGCCCGCGAGCAGCTGGGAGGCCGCCTGCCAGTTCCGGGTCTGCTGGACGACATCGAGGACATCGAGGAGATCCTGGTCCGGGCCGGGCAGCCGGATGTCCAGCTCCTCCTGGCGCAGAAAGCCGTAGTCGTCCGGGTTGGCCGCGTCCGGGGAGCGGGGGTCGACCTGCTGGAGACCCGGGCGGCGGCGGTTGACAAAGGGGACGAGGATGCCGACCAGCAGCGCCATCGCGATCAGGAACCAGAGAATCTCCATGTCGCCATTGTCCCGGACCACGCCGGACGGCTGCCACGAGTCCGCTCCCACGGCGTTACCCTCGGGCCTCATGAGCCACCAGCACAGCTTCCACAACCTCGAAACCCTCGCGATCCACGCGGGCAACACCGCCGACCCGCTGACCGGCGCGGTCGTCCCGCCCATCTACCAGGTGTCCACGTACAAGCAGGACGGGGTGGGCGGGCTGCGCGGCGGCTACGAGTACAGCCGCAGCGCCAACCCGACCCGTACCGCGCTGGAGGAGAACCTCGCGGCGCTGGAGGGCGGCCGGCGCGGGCTCGCCTTCGCGTCCGGGCTCGCGGCGGAGGACGCCCTGCTGCGTACGCTCCTCGAACCGGGCGACCACGTCGTGATCCCGAACGACGCGTACGGCGGCACCTTCCGCCTCTTCGCGAAGGTCGTCGCGCGGTGGGGCGTCGAGTGGTCGGTCGCCGACACCTCCGACGCGGCCGCGGTGCGGGCCGCCCTCACCCCGAGGACCAAGCTGATCTGGGTCGAGACGCCCTCCAACCCGCTGCTCGGCATCACCGACATCGCGGTGCTCGCCGAGATCGCCCACAGCGCGAACGCCCTGCTGGTGGTGGACAACACCTTCGCGAGCCCCTACCTCCAGCAGCCGATCGCGCTCGGCGCGGACATCGTGGTGCACTCGCTCACCAAGTACATGGGCGGGCACTCGGATGTCGTCGGCGGTGCGCTGATCGCGGCGGACGCGGAGGTCGGCGAGGAACTGGCGTACCACCAGAACGCGATGGGCGCGGTCGCGGGCCCCTTCGACTCCTGGCTGGTGCTGCGCGGGATCAAGACGCTGCCCGTCCGGATGGACCGCCACAGCGAGAACGCCGGCCGGGTCGCCGAGATGCTGTCGCGCCACCCGAAGGTCACCGAGGTGCTCTACCCGGGGTTGCCGGACCACCCGGGCCACGAGATCGCGGCCAAGCAGATGAAGTCCTTCGGCGGGATGGTCTCGTTCCGTGTCCGGGGCGGCGAGGAGGCGGCGGTCGAGGTCTGCAACCGGGCGGAGCTGTTCACGCTCGGTGAGTCCCTGGGCGGCGTCGAGTCGCTGATCGAGCACCCGGGCCGGATGACCCACGCGTCGGTCGCGGGGTCCGCGCTGGAGGTGCCGGCGGATCTGGTCCGGTTGTCCGTGGGCATCGAGGCGGCCGATGACCTGCTCGCGGACCTCCAGCGGGCGCTGGGGTAGCCGGCCGCTGGGGCTTCGCACCGCCCCGCCACGGCTTCGTACGGCCATGGCTTCGTACGGCCACGCTTCCTACCGCCACGGTGCGTGCCGGTACGGTCCGGTACTCCGCACGGCCTGTGTCGTGCGGAGTACCGGACGTGCGGCGGCTTCGACGGGCTGCGTTCCGTGACGTACGGCGGTGCTTCCGTACCGAGGTGTGTACCGAGGTGTCGCCCTACGGCGTGGGCCGGGCGTGCGCGAGCCGGCGTCCGTGTGGGGCGCCGGCTCGTTGCTGCCGTCCGGGCCCCGATGAGGTCGGGGTCCCCGGACGGCCGGACGGGAGGGTCGGTACCGGACGGGTGTCAGTGCCGCGCGGGGATCTTCTCGTCCTCCAGCAGACCGCGGATCTGCTCCCGCAGCTCGGGGGAGTCGGTGTGGCTGTGCACGGAGACCGCGTGCTCCGTAGCCGCCTTCACGACTTCCTCTTCCTCACCGGAGATGGTCAGGGTGCAGTCCGTCTCGCTCGGGAACCTGCGGCAATCGGCGACTTTCCTGGTCATGACGACCTCCTTGGAGCTGTCCGTACACCGCTTGTTCCAGGATAGGTCTGCCGGGACCGGAAAATTGTACGAAGTGGGTCAAGTCGGGCAAATGGTGGTCCAGGCCCACCACCACCGGCGGGGTCGTCCGTGACGGCGGGCCCTCCCAAGGTTCCGCCACCGCCGCCCAGGCCGTGAGCGCGATCACCGCCGCGAGCAGCAGTGCCCACGCCGTGGCCCGTACCGCGCGCCGCCGGCGCAGCAGCCGGGTGCCCTGTTCCAGGGCGAGGGCCGCCAGATCGGCCGGGACCGGCGGATGCGGGGTGCCCAGCATCCGGCGGACGTCCGCCTGCTTGCGTGTCTGGCCGCTGAGCGTCACACCGCCTCCGCGGGGGCGGTCCGGGCAGCCGGGGTCCGCGGCTGCGGGCTGTGCGCCGTCGCGACCGCCCGGTGGCAGACCGTCCGGACCCGTTCCACTGCGAGCCCCAGCTGGGCCGCCGTCTGCTCCTCGGGGATCCCTTCGTACAGCCGCAGCACCAGAACGAGCCGCTCCTGCGGGGTGAGCCGGTGCAGCACGCCGCCGTGCGCCCGGTGCCGGCGCCACGCGGAGCGCGCGAAGCGGACGGCGAGATCCTGGCGGGTGCGGCTGTACGGATCCTCACCGCGCAGCCGGTCCCATTCCGCGTAGGTGTGCGCCAGCGCGTCGGTCAGCAGCCGCCGGGCGTCCGGGTTGTCCTCGGGGAGCTCCGCCGTGAGCAGTGTGGCGGCATGCAGCAGCCGGCCGCCCGCGCCCGCGACGAACGCCTCGAACTCGCGGGTGCGGCGACGTGTCGACTCGGCCCGCCGCTCGCCCACATCCTCATATAGAGGCAGACGCGCGGCCGGGGTCAAGACGTCAGCACGCCTTCCTGCGCGCTACCGCGGCCGGCCGGGCGCCGTGGGAAGTCGGATTCGTGGCGCGGCCGGGATGTGGACCCGTACCGGGACGCGGACTCTTACCGGGACGCGGGCCCGTACCGGGGCGGGACGGGACTGGACGGGGACCCGCACCGTGAGAGTCCCTGTGGACCCGCACCGTGAGCGTGCACATGGACCGGCACCGCAGACCGCGCGCGAGCGGAAAGCGGAACCGTTCCGGAGCGGGTGCGGCTTGATACCGCTGCCGGGAAAAGGCTCCTTTTCGCCGTCGTCCGCGGGAGTTTCCGGGAGAGCGCGCGGTCCGGGCCGAAACGTCCGGCGGACCCAGGTGGTCGGCGTACCAGGGTCGTTGCGCCGGTGCGGAGGCACGGCCCGCGCGGTCCCGTCCGGTGGCTCACGGCACTGACGGGGGCGGGTGAGCGGGCGGGGCTATGAGCTGGTGGGCGGCGGCACATCAACTCCCGCCTGCCGGGCCGCCAAAGCCGTGTTGAAGCGCGTCAGCAAGGTGCAGAACAACTCGCGCTCGGACTCCGTCCAGCCCTCCGTGACCTGTTCCATCAAACCGCGGCGGGAGGAACGGACTTCCTCCAGGCGGGCCTGTCCGCGCGGTGACAACTGGAGGACGACAGCCCGGCCGTCCTCCGGGTGGGAGGTGCGCTTGACCAGGCCGGTGTCGACGAGGGGCGCGACCTGGCGGGTGACGGTCGACGAGTCGATCCCCATCCCCGCGGCGAGCGCCTTCACGCCCATCGGTCCTTCCCGGTCCAGCCGGTTGAGCAGCAGATACGCGGCACGGTCCATCGAATTGCGAACCTGTCCGACCCCACCGAGCCGGGTCTGTTCCGCGCGGCGCGCGAACAGGGCGACCTGGTGCTGGAGAGCATCGAGGAGGCCGGGGTCTAGATGGGTCGTCATGTCCTGAGAAGTGGGCATGGCAAAGGGCTCTCTCGTGCGGGGGCGGTCGATTGGTGGGGGACAGAGTACGCGGCCCCGGGGCAGTCCGTACGGGGCCTGAGAAAACCGGCAAAGAAGCGGTACGGAAGCGGTGGACGAATGCGAAACGGTGGGCCGCGGGCCCGCTGTGAGCTGCGAGACTGGCGTCATGACCTTCCGCACGCCTGACACCTTTCGCCCCGTCATCCTCGATGACATCAGGGGTGCGCAGAAGATGCTCTCCGGGGTCGCGCGCACCACCGCGATGGAGGGCAGCAGGCACCTATCCCAGCTCGTGGGCGCCCCGGTGCACCTCAAGTGCGAGAACCTCCAGCGGACCGGCTCGTTCAAGCTGCGCGGCGCCTATGTACGGATCTCGGGGCTCCGCCCGGAGGAGCGCGCGGCGGGCGTCGTCGCCGCCTCGGCCGGAAATCACGCGCAGGGGGTAGCGCTCGCGTCGTCACTGCTCGGGGTGCACTCGACCGTGTTCATGCCGGTGGGCGCCCCGCTGCCGAAGGTCGCCGCGACGAGGGAGTACGGCGCGGAGGTGCGGCTGCACGGCCAGGTGATCGAGGAGACCCTGGAGGCGGCCGAGGCGTACGCGGACCGGACGGGCGCGGTCTTCATCCACCCCTTCGACCACCCCGACATCATCGCCGGTCAGGGCACGGTCGGACTGGAGATCCTGGAGCAGTGCCCGGAGGTGCGCACGATCGTCGTCGGGATCGGCGGCGGGGGACTAGCGGCCGGGATCGCGGTGGCGGTGAAGGCGCTGCGCCCGGATGTGCGGCTGATCGGGGTGCAGGCGGAGGGCGCCGCCGCGTATCCGCCGTCGCTGGCGGCCGGGCACCCCGTCACCCTGGACGCCCCGGTGACGATGGCGGACGGCATCAAGGTGGGGCGCCCCGGGGACGTACCGTTCAAAATCATTGGCGATCTGCTCGACGAGGTACGTACGGTCTCCGAGGACGCGCTGTCCAGCGCGCTGCTGCTGTGTCTGGAGCGGGCGAAACTTGTGGTCGAACCGGCGGGGGCGAGTCCGGTCGCGGCGCTGCTCACCGAGCCCGGGGCGTTCCGGGGGCCGGTCGTCGCCGTGCTGTCGGGCGGCAATGTGGATCCGCTGCTGATGCAGCGGGTCCTGCGGCACGGGATGGCGGCCGCGGGGCGCTATCTGTCGCTGCGGTTGCGGCTGACGGACCGCCCGGGGGCCCTCGCGGCCCTCCTGGCGGCATTGTCAGTGCTGGACGCTAACGTCCTCGACGTGAGTCATGTACGGACCGATCCCCGGCTCGGGCTCACCGAGGTGGAGGTGGAGCTTCAGCTGGAGACCAAGGGCCCGGAGCACTGCGACGAGGTCGCGGCGGCGCTGCGGGAGGCGGGGTACAGGGTCATGCGCATGGACTGAGCGCGAAGGCTCGGACCAGGTGACGGCCCTGTCGGCAGGCGGTGTGACCGCAGTCTTCGCGGACGCGGCCCGCATCCCGGTGGTCAGGTGGCCGGGGGAGGCGGGTTCCGTGGGGGAGACCGCGGGAGACCGGCTCATGGGGTGTGACTCCGCCCGTTCGCGGACCCCACGCGATGTATCGCGATGCACTCCTCTTGCTTAACGCGATACATCGCGTTACGGTGAGGCCTCTGCCGTGCCCCTGTCAGGTCGGAATCCCGTCCCTTGGGGCCTTCGGATTGAAAAAAGCCGCAAAGTACTGCAAACCTGTACATTCCATCGAGTCCGCTCCGCGGTGGCACCGCCGTACGGAACAACCCCGCACGCGCACGGCACCGGCTCCGCGAACACCGTCCGCACCACGACCGCCCCGATGTAACGAACCGTCATCTGCCACCCTGGGAGACTCATATGCCAGGCGCCATCTACGCCGAAGGCCTGGTCAAGACCTTCGGTGAGGTAAAGGCTCTGGACGGCGTCGATCTCGACGTCCCCGAAGGCACGGTCCTGGGACTGCTCGGCCCGAACGGCGCCGGCAAGACCACCACCGTCCGCGTCCTCACCACACTGCTCCAGCCCGACAGCGGCAAGGCCGTCGTCGCCGGACTCGATGTGCTCAAGCAGCCGAACGAAGTCCGCCGCTCCATCGGCCTCTCCGGCCAGTTCGCCGCGGTCGACGAGTATCTGACCGGCCGCGAGAACCTCCATATGGTCGGCCAGCTCTACCAGATGAGCTCCCGGGACTCGAAGACGCGGGCGGCCGAGCTGCTGGAGCGCTTCAACCTCGCGGACGCCGCGGACCGGCCGGCGAAGACCTACTCCGGCGGTATGCGCCGGCGCCTCGACCTGGCCGCCGCCCTGGTCGTCTCCCCGCCGGTGATGTTCATGGACGAGCCCACCACCGGTCTCGACCCCCGCAACCGCCAGCAGTTGTGGGGCGTCATCCAGGAACTGGTCGAGGGCGGTACGACCCTGCTGCTCACCACCCAGTACCTCGAAGAGGCCGACCACCTCGCCGACACCATCTGCGTCGTCGACCACGGCCGGGTCATCGCCCGTGGCACCGCCGACCAGCTCAAGGCCCAGACCGGCGGCGAGCGCGTCGAGGTCGTGGTCCACGAGCGCGACCAGATCGACCCCGCCCGTGAGGTGCTGCTCGCCCTCGGCAAGGGCGAGGTCGCCGTCGAGAACCACACCCGCAAGCTCACCGTCCCCGTCACCGGCGGCGCCAAGCTGCTCGCCGAGGTCATCCGGGACCTCGACACCCGGGGTGTGGAGATCGACGACATCGGGCTGCGCCGCCCGACCCTCGACGACGTCTTCATCTCCCTCACCGGCCACGCCGCCGAGATCGCGCCGGAGGAGTCCGAGGACGCCCCCGACGCCGCCGGTCGCAAGGGCCGCAAGCCCCGTAAGGAGAGCGTGCAGTGACCACCACAACGGAAGCCGCCAAACTCGCGGCCCCCCGGCCCCGCGGCGGCATCGTGCAGTCGGTCAACGACTCGCTCGTGGTCGCCCGGCGCAATCTGATCCGGATGACCCGCATCCCGGAGATGATCATCTTCGGGATGATCCAGCCGATCATGTTCGTCGTGCTGTTCACCTATGTCTTCGGCGGCTCGATCAAGGTCGGCGGCTCCACGTCCGCCGACACCTACCGCGAGTTCCTGATGGCCGGGATCTTCGCCCAGACCGTCACCTTCGCCACCGCGGGTGCCGGCGCGGGCATCGCCGACGACATGCAGAAGGGGCTGATCGACCGCTTCCGGTCGCTGCCCATGGCCCGGGGCGCGGTGCTCACCGGACGTACGCTCGCCGACCTCGTACAGACCGCGCTCACCCTGGTCGTCCTCGCCGTCGTCGCCCTCATCGTCGGCTGGCGGGTCCACGAGAACTTCGGCAAGGTGCTCCTCGGCTTCCTGCTGCTGCTTCTGCTCGGATACGCGTTCTCCTGGATCGGCGCCCTCATCGGCCTGTCCGTACGCACCCCCGAGGCCGCCACCTCCGGCGGGCTGATCTGGCTGTTCCCGCTGACGTTCATCTCGAACGCCTTCGTGGACGCCAACCAGATGCCGGGCTTCCTGCGCCATATCGCCGAATGGAACCCCTTCAGCGCGACCGTCCAGGCGTGCCGGGAGCTGTTCGGCAACCTTCCGCCCGGGTTCAAGACTCCGGACGCCTGGCCCATGCAGCATCCGATCCTGGCGTCCCTGCTGTGGTCCGTGCTGATCATCGTGGTCTTCCGGACGCTGGCGGTCCGCAAGTACCGCTCGGCGGCTTCCTGACACCCGCCGCAGGGCGGGCACGGACCGCCGCCCGGTCTGCCCGGCCGTCCCGGTTCCGTCCGGTGGCGCTGAGACCCGTCCGGGCCGAGGTCCGTCCGGGCCGAGACCCGTCCGGTGTGCCGTCGGCATACCGGACGGACCGGGTCACGGCGGCGGGACGACCCCGGTCGCCCCGCCCTTTCCGCGCGTACCCGACCGGTGTCCTGAATCACTCCCTGATCGGCGTCCGGAAATCGATGGGGATTCCCTGGGGCGAATCCGCGGTGGGATGCAGTGGGGTGGTGCGGTGGGATTCCGGACGGATGAGCGCGGATGAGTACGGATCCGCGCGGAATCCGCTCGGATGGGCGGCCCGCCCGGAATCCACACAGGAAAAGGGGCCGGACCGCAAGAAAGCGGTCCGGCCCCTCTGCCCGTCGTCTGTCTGTCGTCGTGTCGCGCTTCCCGCCGGCCGCGCGAGCGCTTCTGACGGCCCGGGTGCGGCCCGGTCAGCCCGAGTACGGCTTGGCCGCGAGGATCTTCACCGAGGCCGTCCTGCCGTTCGGCAGTTCGTACTCGGCGATGTCGCCCACCTTCTTGCCATTCACCCCGGTGCCCAGCGGCGACTGCGGCGAATAGGTCTCGATGGTGGTGCTCGCGTACTCGCGGGACGCCATCAGGAACGTCAGCGTGTCGTCCTCGTCGCCGTCGAAGGCGATCGTGACCACCATGCCCGGCTCCACGATGCCGTCGTCCGGCGGGGCCTCGCCGACCTTCGCGGTGTCCAGGAGCTGGGTCAGCTGGCGCACACGCAGTTCCTGCTTGCCCTGCTCCTCCTTGGCCGCGTGGTACCCGCCGTTCTCCCGCAGGTCGCCCTCCTCGCGAGCCGCCTCGATCTTCTTGGCGATCTCGGTGCGCGCGGGACCAGACAGATACTCCAGCTCGGCCTTGAGCTGGTTGTACGCCTCCTGGGTAAGCCAGGTGACGTTTTCACTGGTCTGGGTCACAGGTGCTCCTCGTAGGTACTGGGATACAAAGCAACGCCCTACCCAGAAGGATGTGCCTTCATGGAAGGGCGAAACCACGACCCTAACAATTTCGTGGCGAAAGGGGGAGAACAAAAGCCATGAGAATCGCGTCAAGGCAGGTCAGCCATTGTCGGCCGCCGTGCCGTGCGGGCTGTTTCCCGCGGAGTGCCGCTCAGGCGGCTATGAGGCGGTGCATCGCACCAGCTCCGCGGTCGTGCCCCGGGACAGCGTCCGGATGGTGACCACCCGGTCGATCCGGGTCTCGCCCCGCTGTTCCACGGCGACGTGCAGCCGCCCCACTTCCCTGCCGTCCTCGGCCCGGGACCGCACGGTGCAGGTGCCGGTGGAGTCCGCGTCCTTGCGGATCTCCAGATGCACCTGGACCTCGGAGTCCGAGGCCACCGAGAACTTGATGACCTCGGCGCTGACCTTCTGCCCGGCGACGTAGTCGTAGCCGAACCAGCCGACCATGGCGATCAGACCCGTTCCCAGGACGGCGCCCAGGATCTTGAGCCGCCGGTCCGCGCGCCGGTCCGCCGAGCGGCCGTAACGCCCCTCGGGAAGCTGCTCGCGCACGCCGGTCATGGTCATTCCTCTCGGACGGATCTCCCCCGGGGGACGCGGAATTTTTCCGCCCCCCGATTCGGTCACTATAGAGACGCCCTCCCGCCTCCCGACCACCCGCCCCTCATCGACGTCCCGAAAGGGACGGCACCGACCATTTGCGACGAATCCTGAGGATCGAGTCTTGACTGAGCAGCTGCGACTGATGGCCGTTCACGCCCACCCCGACGACGAGTCGAGCAAGGGCGCGGCCACCATGGCCAAGTATGTGTCCGAGGGGGTGGACGTGCTGGTGGTGACCTGCACGGGCGGCGAGCGCGGCTCCATCCTCAACCCCAAGCTCCAGGGGGACGCCTATATCGAGGAGAACATCCACGAGGTCCGCCGCAAGGAGATGGACGAGGCCCGCGAGATCCTGGGCGTCGGCCAGGAGTGGCTGGGCTTCGTCGACTCCGGGCTGCCCGAGGGCGACCCGCTGCCGCCACTGCCGGAGGGCTGCTTCGCGCTGGAGGACGTGGAGAGCGCCGCGGGCCGTCTGGTGCGGTCGATCCGCTCGTTCCGCCCCCAGGTGATCACCACGTACGACGAGAACGGCGGCTACCCCCACCCCGACCACATCATGACCCACAAGATCACGATGGTGGCCTTCGAGGGCGCGGCGGACGCGGAGCGCTACCCCGAGACGGAGTTCGGCCCGGTCTGGCAGCCGCTGAAGCTCTACTACAACCAGGGCTTCAACCGCCCGCGCACGGTCGCGCTCCACGAGGCGCTCCTCGCGAACGGTCTGGAGTCCCCGTACGGGGAGTGGCTGGAGCGCTGGAAGGAGTTCGAGCGCGCCGAGCGCACGCTGACCACGCATGTTCCGTGCGCCGACTTCTTCGAGATCCGCGACAAGGCGCTGATCGCGCACGCGACGCAGATCGACCCCGACGGGGGCTGGTTCCACGTTCCGATGGAGATCCAGAAGAAGGTCTGGCCGACGGAGGAGTACGAGCTGGCGAAGTCTCTGGTCGATACCTCCCTCCCCGAGGACGACCTCTTCGCGGGCATCCGCGAGAATGCCTGACATGAGCGCTAGCGCAAACCTCGCCATCTCCCACGCGGCGACCCTGGCGAAGGAACTCGACGAGAACAAGGTCACCCCGGGTGTCCTGGGCTTTCTCATCTTCGCCGTCATGGCCGTCGGTGTGTGGTTCCTCATGAAGTCGATGAACCGGCACATGGGCCGCATCGACTTCGACGAGACCGCGGTGCCGGACGCCCGCGCGCCGAAGCCGTCGTCCTCGTCGACGTCCGCGTCGGCGTCGGACTCCGGCACGGCGTAGGGCCGGACGGGCCGTCGTCTTCCGGGGTCGCCCCGGGACGCACCGAGCGGGTCGCGCCGAGCGCTCGCGTCGGGCGTGCCCCCGCGGCACCGGTGGGCGGCTTCGCCCCGGGTCTGCCGGGGCGGCCGGGTCGCGCGGCGTGTGCGGTGGCGCGCCTCGGTCACGGCCGGTGCGTGGTACCGGCAGTGCGGTCGGTGGGCGTCGAGCGTGTACGGAGTGGTGCGCCGATGGCCGCGACAGGGTGTTCTCCCGTACGGGCCCGGGGGCGCCGCGGGCCCCGTGGTGGCCGTCCCCCTGTCGCCACCTCGCCGGCGCCGGCCGGCGCGCGGCCCAGCAGGTGAGGCCCGGCCCGAGGGCGGCCTCACCGCCCGGCACGGGGCGCGGCTGGGTGCGCTGGTACGAAGGGGGCCGGGGCGCCGAGACCCCGTAGTGGTCCTGCTGCCCCTGTCGGCTCCCGGTCGGAGCGTCGGGGCGCGACTCAGCCCGAGGCCGCGTAACCGCCCGGCCCGGCGCCCCCACGGCCCGGCGCCCGGGCCGTGCTCGTATCCCGGCCCCGGGCCGTGTCCGTACGGCACCCAGCCGCGAACCGGGCGTCGCACGGCCCCGGTGCGTGACCGGAATCACCGCCGCCTCGCGGGGCCGCCCGCCCCCGCAGCGGCCCCGCGAGGCAGCCGCGGGGGCGGGCGTTCCAGGCTCAGTTCACCGGGAGGACCGGGACTCCCATCACCTCGCGGGCGTGGCGGTTCGGGACGAGGCCCAGATTCCAGGCCCCCCAGCCGTCCTCCAGACGGACACCCCGGTCGAGCACCACCGACAGGGCCTCGGCGCAGTCCTCCAGCTTGCCGTCGCGGGCCGGGTGGCGGGCCGCGATCAGACGGGACAGCTCCTCCTGGGCGACCACCGTGCCCACCTCCGTACCGCCGGGAGAGGCGTAGGGGAGCAGCGTGCAGCGCAGGAAGCGGGCCCAGTCGGCGCCGCGCTCGTCCTCGTACGAGAGGAACAGTCCGAGCGCCTCGTCGCACAGCGTCAGCGCCTGCGCCGCGCGATGGTTGCCCGCGTCGATCAGGGCGAGTTCCAGACAGGTCCACGCCTCGCCGTGCGCGACCCCGATCCGGCGGAAGTCGGCCCGCGCGTCCACCAGCAGCTGGCGGGCGAAACCGGAGTTGCGGAGATTGCCGGTCTGGGCCGCGCGCTGGTCGCGGGTGACCCGGCCCGAGTGGTGGCGCGCGCACGCCAGCCCGTAGACGTCCCGCATCCGGGAGAACATCGTCCGCGCGCGTTCCAGCTCCCGTACCGCCTGGTCGCGGTCGCCGCGCTCCTCCAGGGCCTGCCCGAGGTAGTACAGCGTCCACGCCTCACCGCGCGCGTCCTCGTTCTCCCGGTGCCGGGAGAGCGCCTGCCCCAACCGGTCCACCGCCGTCACCGGATCGCCGTCCACCAGCCGGGCCCGTGCCAGCTGGGTCAGCGCCCAGGCCTCGCCCCGGCTGTCGCGGGTGCGCCCGTACAGGTCCAGCGCGGTCCCCAGCTCCGACTCCGCGCGGGGTACATCGCCCATCCGCAGACAGACCTGCCCCAGCTGGAAGTGGGTCCACGCCTCACCGTGCAGGGACTCGCCCTCGCGGTGCAGCTCCAGCGCCGTCGCCAGCAGCGTCTGTGCCTCCGCGAGACGGGCCTGGTCCCGCCGTACCGAGGCGAGCGCGTGCAGGGACCACGCCCGGTCCTCCGCCAGCTCGTCCGACGACTGGAGCGCGATCGCCTCGTCCAGCTTGGCCGCCGCCTCGGTCAGATTGCCCTGGTGGTGCAGGGTGATCCCGAGCGAGCAGAGCGCGAGCGCCGCACCGGCCTCGTTCTGCGCCTCCCGGTAGAGCCCGACCACCGACGACAGGGTCGTCCGCGCCTTGTCCAGCTCACCGAGCTGACGGGCCGCGATGCCCGTACGCCACCGTACGGAACGCTCCAGCAGCCCCTGGTCGACCGCCTGCGACAGCTCGCTGATCTCACCGAGCCGGTACAGATCGCCGCGCAGCAGACAGTAGTCCGCGAGCGCGCCCAGCAGATTGAGCACGCTCTGCTGGTCCACGCCCTCCGCGTGCCGCAGCGCCGAGGTGATGAAGCTGGACTCGTCGTCGAGCCAGCGCAGCGCGGACTCCAGCGAGGAGAAGCCGTGCGCGCCGAACTTCCCCGCACGGGTGGAGAGTTTGCCGTCGACCATACGGATGACGGCCCCGGCGAGGTCCGCGTAGTTCTGGATCAGCCGCTCCTGCGCGGCCGTACGCTCCGACGCCTCCTCCTCGTCGAGCAGCCGCGCCCGGGCGAAGGCGCGGACGATGTCGTGCAGCCGGTAGCGGCTGGAGCGCACCCGGTCGATCAGCCCCGCGTCCGCCAGTTCCCGCAGCAGCCGCTCCGACTCCTGCTCGTCCGTGGCCAGCAGCGCCGCCGCCGCTGCCGCGCCCAGGGACGCCCGCCCGGCGAGCGCGAGCCGGCGCAACAGCCGCCGGGACTGGTCGCTCTGGTCGGTGTAGCGCAGCCACAGGGCCCGCTCGACCGGTTCGAGCCCGCCGTACGCCTCCAGATCGGCGGCCAGCCGCTCCGCCGTACGCGGCCCCAGCGAGGACCCCGCGATCCGCAGCGCCAGCGGCAGCCCGCCACACAGCCGGGCGACGCCGTCGGCTCCCCGCACGTCGTACGGCCCCTCCGGCGGCGCCTCGGCCACCGCCCGCAGCAACTCCTCCGCGCCCGCCCCGTCCAGCGCCTCCACCGGCAGCTGGTGCACCCACGCGGGGATGTCCCCGGGCAGTTCGAGGGGCGCCCGGGACGTCACCAGTACCAGGCTGTCGGAACGCTCCGGCACCAGCGTGCGCACCTGCGCGGGATCGGCCGCGTCGTCCAGGACGACCGTGACGGGCAGCCCCGTCAGATGCTGGTGGTACAGCTCGCCCAGCCGCCGCACCTGCTGCTCCGCCGACGACCGCTCGCGGAACAGCAACTGCTCGCGCGGCGCGCCCAGCCGGTTCAGCAGATGCAGCAGCGCGTCCCGGGTGGACAGCGGGTGGTCGCCCTCGCCGCGCAGATCGACGACACACGCCCCCCGGAACTGGTCCTTGAGATGGTGTGCCGCGCGCATGGCGAGGGTCGTACGGCCCGAGCCCGGCTGCCCGTGGAGGACGACGATCGTCGGCTTCGTCTCCGTCGACGCACGGGCCGCGTGCACCCACTGCGAGATCTGGTTCATCGCCTCCCGCCGGCCCGCGAACGGACCCTCGCGCAACGGCAGATGCCCGAACGACTGCTCCAGGACCGATCGCCTGCGCGCCGCCGCGCTCCGGTCGCCGCCCCGCAGCTGGGGCGTGGTGCCCTGCTGCCCGGGCCGCACCGGGCGGGGCCGCGCGGTGGCCAGCAGCATCCGCTGCTGGTCCAGGAACGGCCGTACGCCCCGCACCTCCAACGCCGTCAGCCACTGGAGCCTCAACTGCTCGGCCCCGCCCGGCTGTCCGAGCGCGCCCGCTCGGCGGTGCGCCGCCGGCCAGTGGGACACGGTCACCTTCAGTACCGTCGTCGCCGCCCCGGCCACCGCGACGACCGCCCCCGCGCCGAGCGCCGTACCGGATGCCGTGCCGAAGGCGAGGTCCGCCCCGGCCGCAGTGGCGGCGGCAACCGCCGTCACCAGCAGGGGAGTCGACAGATTCGCCCGGTTCAGCCGCGCGGACAGCGGCTGCCGGGCGGCCTCCGCCTCCGCCAGCGCCTGTTCGTAAGCGGCGTACTCCTCGGCCGCGTTGGTGGCCATCGCATCGAGAGCGGCCCTGCCCCGGGCCAACAGGGTTCCGGTGTCCGCCTGCCCGCCCGAACGCCGCGTCTCCTCCTCCACCGCGCGCACCAACAGCCGCTCGGCCTCGGTCCGATGGCTGTCCCGCATAGGAGCCCCCTCCGTGATCCGTTGTCCGGTTCCGGACCCAAGTGTCCTGCGTGTTGCCCGTCGGCGCGAGAGAGCCTCGGGAGCGCGCGCACCTGGACAGGGGCGGGGGAAGGGCGTGACGGCGCGGGCCGGGCGGGGCCGGGGTGCCTCGGAGGGGGGCGATTTCCCGCCCGGGTGGTGCGGGCGCCGGATGCCCTGACGGAGGGGCCCGGGGCTCGGGCGCCCGTTGGCCGACACCATTCATGGCTCCGCAATGGCGAATCTGAAGGAACTGCGTCCCGGTACGGTACGTATCTCCTATTCGCCCTCGACCCGTGGCGCTCCAGCATTCTGCTGGTGGCAGGAGATGAAGCGGGGCGGTGGCACGAGTGGTATCGGGCAGCGATTCCGCTGGCCGAGGAGCGCTACGAGATCTCTATGAGGGAACGGACCCAGGGAGAAGGAGACCGATCGTGAGTGGCCACACGCGCTGGGACGACATCCATGCCGGGCATGTTGCCCGTGCCGGAGGTGAGGAGGCCGTACGGGAGGGCAAGGAGGAACTTCTCGCGGAGACCACCGGCCGCCGTCCCGCGGAGCGAATCTCCCGGCGCTGTCAGACGGCTCCCAGGTCCGCGGTGACGGAGAAGGGCGCGGCGGCCTTGATCAGGCCGGTAAACATTTCGCCGTCCCGGTAGGTTCTGTTGGCTGGGTCAAGGACGTAGGTGTAGACGATCGGAACCCCGGTGGCGGCCTGTTCGACCCGCCAGTAGAAGGGGATGCCGGCCTTGGCGTACTGGTCCACCTTCACGATACGGTCCGTCGTCTCCGAGCCGGGCGACACCACCTCGACGACTAGGAGCACGTGCTCGGGCCGGGTGGGCGTGAGGTCGATGGTCTCCGCCCGGTAGACGATGACGTCCGGACGGCGGTTGGTGAGCGGAACGTCCTGCAGTCGGACGTCGAAGTCCGTGTCCGCGTTCCAGTCGGGCCCCGCGGCGGCATCCAGGGCATTGGCCAGGACCCGAGCCAGTCGGTTGTGCCGTTTGGAGGCGCTCGGGCTCACGACGACCATCCCGTCCACGACCTCGATGCCGGCGCACTGCTCCTCGGACCAGGAGTCGTACTGCTCCGCGCTGATCTGTGAGTGCATCCATGCGGGCGCCACCATCTCGGCGGTCATGGTGTGCCTCCTTCGAGGAGCTTCCACAGTTCCAGTGCTGCTGGGCTCAGCCTACTGTCCTGCGGTTCCGAGGCGCCTGCCTTCGGGGAAGAGCGATCGCGGTCCCCGCGCTGCTTGGCCGGGAGGGCGGAGTCCGTGCGGTTTCCACGATCGGATCGGGTGCCGTGAGAGGCTGGGTCACATGAACCGGTTGGCTGGCGTGACCTCGCCTTATCTGCTTCAGCATGCCGACAACCCCGTCGACTGGTGACCCTGGACACCGGAGGCTTTCGAGGAAGCGCGGCGGCGTGACGTACCCGTGCTGCTGTCGGTCGGCTACTCGGCGTGCCACTGGTGCCAGTAGATGTACACAACCCAGTAGTCCTGACCTGCAATGTTTCCAGAGAGTAGTTCCGTGGGTGCGTGTGGCGAGCGACTGGGGCGGGGTGTGGATGCCTGGGTCGAAGGCCAGTTGGCCAGCTCGCCCGACAGGGTGCCCGAGCAATACGCCACGATTTGCCGTTACCCGGAAGGCGGCGGCCCCGCCTCCGCGCAGCTGTCGCCGCCGAGCAAGGGCACGAGGCGGCCGTTGCGGCCCACCCGGTGGTGGCGTGCGCGTGGGTCCGGCCGCCCCCGTGCACGCCACCATCCAGGCTGACGTTCTTCGTGGCCGCCCTGGTGCGGGTCCGGGGGACATATGCTGAGAGGCGACGGGAAGGAGCTGTTGATGAGCGTGGATGCGGTCCTGCACGCCGAGTTCCCCGCGGGGTACGTGGTCTTCTTCGGTATCGACGGGAAGGTGGTCATGACCCCGCAGAGTGAAGAGCACTCCAGCACTATTCGGTCGATGCAGATCGACTCCCTCGCCCTCGGCCGGCATGCGAAGGTCATCTCCGACGTGTACATCGAATTCCCCGCCGACGAGAACTCCGCTCCCGATTTCGCGATCATGCGGGAGGACGCGCAGCGGCAGGGCAAGCGCTACGGCTTCGAGGACGTGCTGTTGATCGCCGAAGTGGTGTCGGTCTCCTCCGCGCGCAAGGACTACGACGACTGCACCGGCAAGTACGGCCGTTACGGCATTCCGGTCTACGTGGTCGTGGACCCGTATGCCGAGGAGGTTGTCGTCCACACCCAGCCCACCGGTTCCGGCTACATCGCAGCCCACACGCACAAGTACGGCTCGGGCAAGCTGCCCGTCGAACTGGCCGACGGGCGGACTTATACCCTCGACCTGGACGAGCTGCCCCGGCCCGTGGCAGACGGCCGCTGACGTACGGCACTGGTTACCCACCGCAAGCACCCGTTGCTCCGGTGAGCGGGAGTGAACCGACCGAGTGGGCGCGGGTGTGCGGGTCCGGCGGTCGAGGACCGTGAGGCGCTCGGGTGTATGAACCGGTTGGCTATGAGGCGGCGGTTCGTAGGGGTGAGGAGCGAGTTCCGCCCGTCGGTGTCCGGCATTCGGTTGGGTGGGTGTTGTGTCCCTCTCGAACGGTGAATTCCGCGTGCCTGTCGACGTCCGTCCGATCTGGGGGAAGCTGGGCAACGGTTCCCGGCCGCACCCCCTCATCTGTCATGCGTTGGACACTGCCGAAGTGGCGTACCAGTTGTTCGATCTGTGCCTTGGGCCCTATCTCAAGGACCGCCTGAAAGCGGCGCTGGAGCCGCTCGGGGACGCACGGGAGTGGGCCGCGAGGTTGGCGGGACTGCACGACCTGGGCAAGTGCTCACCCACCTTCCAGGGGTTGAGGGCGGACGTTGCCAAGAAGCTGCTGCCGGAGTCCGATCACGCGGCCATCGACCGGTTGCGGGAAAGGCCGAGGAGTTCCGGGGCGCGGACGGATGTGGCGCATGGGCTGATCAGCGCGCTGTATGTACGGAACCTGCTGGTGAAGTGGGGCGCCTCGGCGGAGACTGCCGAGTCCATCGGGACTGTGCTTGGTGCTCATCACGGGTACGTTCCGGGCCCGGCCGACCTTTGGCAGGTCTCCTACAAGCGCGGCGCGACCGGAGGGGAGACCTGGGCCACCCGTGTGGAGGCGTTGGCCGACGAGCTGTGCAGGCTGCGACGCACCTCGGGAGGTGATCCGACGCCGGCCGACTGGGCGCGGGTGACGATGGACGGGCCTGCGGAACTGGCCCTCGCGGCGCTCACCTCGGTCAGCGACTGGATCGCGTCCGACCGGAAGGAGGCGGCCCATGCTGGTGCGAGCGTAGACGTGACCGCATATGCCGCCGGAGTGGCAGCGGTCGAGCAGCCGAAGGTCAAGTCCTTGGGGTGGGAAGCGTGCACGGTACCCGAGGACACCTCCTTCGGGTCGTTGTTCCCCCAGAGTTCCGAACGGCGCGACCTCCAGACCGGGCTGGAGCAATTGGTCGCCGGTGAGCGAGGACTCGGGGTGTTCCTGTTGTCCGCGCCGACCGGTGAGGGCAAAACGAAGGCGGCCTTGCAGGCTGCGGCTTCCATGATCCGCCTGCATCATCTGCGGGGATTGCACGTGGCTATGCCGACCAGGGCGAGCGGCAACCAGGCGTACGAGGTCGCCGCCGAACTGCTGAGGCCGTGGGACGGACACGCAATGGGCCGGCTGAAGCTGTTCCACGGAGCCGCGGGCGAGTACCTGGACCGACGGCACGCCGCCGGTCCGCCGCCGTTGTGCCCCAAGTGCGTCGCGGAGGACGGCGGCTCCGGGGCATCGGAGCAGTTCGGGTGCGACAGCGACGCGCAGGCGAAGGCTCAGTTGTCCTCCAAAGCCGATCACCTGAATCCACTGGTGGTGAGCAC
This sequence comes from Streptomyces sp. NPDC051018, assembly GCF_044456085.1. Taxonomy (NCBI): domain Bacteria; kingdom Bacillati; phylum Actinomycetota; class Actinomycetes; order Kitasatosporales; family Streptomycetaceae; genus Streptomyces; species Streptomyces sp. NPDC051018. Next base: position 129,721 of record NZ_JBITFN010000011.1, on the reverse strand, counting down.
CGTCGATCAGGTGCTGAAGGCTGCCGTTCGCTCAGGGCACGTCTTCGTTCGGCTGGCGGGGCTCTCGGGCAAGGTGATCATCTTCGATGAGGTGCACGGCTACGACGTGCACGCGGGGGTTCTGTTCGAGACCCTGCTGCACCGATTGGGCGCGCTCCGGACACCGGTGGTGCTCCTGTCGGCGACCCTGTCGACTCGCCAGCAGTACACCTTGGTGAACAGCTGGCGGGCGGGAGCCCTGGGGGTGTCGGTGAGGGAGTTGCCGGAGTCCGCAACCTCGGGGACGGCCGCCTATCCGCGGATCCTTTCCGCTGAGGTCTCCGTCGAGGGCACGGTGTCCGCGGTGGACGTCATTGCCGCCCCCGTCAACCGCGACCGGGTGGTCCGGCTGCACTGGGTGGATCGGCAGGGCGTCGTGGAACTCGCCTTGCGGGAGGCGCGTCGGGGTCGGAACGTCGCGATCGTGCACAACCTCGTCCGGGAGGCGGAGAGGGACTGGGAGTCGCTGCGGAGGGCAGTGGGGCACGGGGCCGGGCAAGTCGTGGTGACGGAGTTGATTCACGGTCGGCTCGACCCGACGGAGCGGCTCGCGACGGAAGGACGCCTGCGCGCCTGCTTCGGTCCGCGGGGTTCGATGACCGCAGCGGCTGGGAGTGGGGGATCGGTCGTGATCGGCACTATGGTCCTGGAGAGCAGTCTCGACCTGGACTTCGACGTGATGATCAGCGCGGTGGCGCCGATCGACAGCCTGATCCAGCGGATGGGACGGGTCGGGCGGCACCGGGTGGGCGCCGAACGGCCTGAACTCCGGTTCGTCCTCATCAGGGTGCCGGAGCCGCGCTCGGGACGGAAGGCGGTCAATTTCGGTTACGCCGTGAACGTGTACCCCGAGGCGATCCTTCTTCGCACGTTGGCGGTGTTGAGGGAGCGGGGCGAGATCCGATGCCCCGACGAGGTACAGGAACTGCTCGACAGGGTGTACGACGACGGCGAGAAACTGCGGTCCCCGCTCGGATGGGAAGAGCAGTGGGAACGTGCGGCGGACCGGTCCGAGAGGGGCGCGCCGAAGGCAGGCCGCGAGGCGTTGACGGCTCGCATCCCCATGTCACCGGGTATGAAATGGGGTCTGCGGACCCTCACGGAATTCGGTCGTGCCGGTACCGGTACACGTCAGAGCGGCCATGGATCCGACCGGGACCGCAAGGCCTAACCGTACTCCGCAACCGGGGTGGTAGGTGATTCTCGGACAATCTTGCTGTCTCTCGGTCGGATGTGCGCGGGACGGTCGTGATTTCTTGAGGATCGTGTGCGCGGTGCGCCGGGATTCGCTTCACTGATCCCGCGCCGCAATTCCAGAAGCCGGAGGGGTCGAGTGATGTTCGATTTGCTGCGTGAGCCCTGGCTTCCGGTGCTTCCGCTCGATTCCGACCACATCACCGAAGTGAGTCTGGTCGACCTCGTCCTCAACGCGCACCGTCACCGCCGCCTCGTCGGCAGCAGCCCGACGATGACGGCGGCGCTGCACCGGCTCGTGCTGGCCCTCCTCCACCGGGCGTTCACCCCCGATGACGACGACTGGGACGAGCTGTGGATGGCCGACCCGGCACATCTGCTCGACGAGGAGAACGAGTTCCGAGGCCGCCTCGATCGCTATGTGGAGCGCACGGAGTCCCGGTTCGACCTGTTCGACACTCACCGGCCGTTCCTGCAGTGCCCGGATCTCGCGAGGCGTCCCTCGTGGAATCCCGCCAAGGAGACCGAACCGCACCAGAGCACCGCCGTCCTCGTCGCGCCGTGGGCCACCGGCAACAACCGCACCCTCTTCGACCACACCACCGCCGCCGAACGGCCGGAATTGTCACCGGCCGAGGCCGCGCGCTGGCTGGTCACGTTGCAGGCGTACGACACCGGTGGGCAGAAGACCGGATACCAGAAGAGCCCGGCCTCTTCGCAGACCTCCCTGGGCGGCTACTTCGGATGTGTCCTCCTGGAGGGGGGATACGCTCCGCCAGACCCTGCTGCTCAACCTCGTCGCGTACCGGCCCGACGAAGGGCGTCCGATCGGTACCGGCCCCGCGGACCGGCCTGCCTGGGAGGACGACGAGGTGCACCGGCCCGATCCGGGCCCACCGCGTCCTTCCCTGGGGCTCACCGACGTGCTGACTTGGCCGTCGCGGCGGGTGCTGCTCTTCCGCGGCCCGGAGGCCGAGGGGGCTTCGGTCGTGGGTGTGCTGCGCACCCCAGGGACCCGTCTCGACGGTGATCTGTCCCAGGACGTGGAACCCATGGCCGCCTTCCGCGAACGGTGGATCTCGGATTCCAAGCCGGCACGCCCCGTGCCCGTTCGGCTGGAGGGGGTGCGCGGCGTGTGGCATTACACGCAGGAGTTGTTGCTGCCGGAGGTCGCGCGCTGGAGCCGCTCTGGCAGCAAGTACCAGGGCAAGGCAGGGGAGAAGAAGCTCGCGTCGAAGAACAAGCTCGTTCCCGCGCTGGTTCCCGGAGCCGAGCCCGCCCGGTTGCGACCCCTCGCGGTGTCCAGGGCGGACGGTTCGCACGTCATCCCGGACTCGACCGTGTTCACGTTGCGGGTTTTCGGACAGGAGCTGGGAACGAACGGCGGGAACATCGTCGCATGGTACGAGGAGGAGGTTCCGGCTCCCGTCGCCCTGATGCGGTCTCGTGATCGCCGTATCGGGTACGTCATCGGAGAAGCCGTCGCCTACGCCGACAACCTCGGGAACGCCTTGCGCATGATGGAGAAGACCTACCGCCAGAGTTTCGCTCCTCCGTCCTCCGGCCGGCGCGGAAAACCGTCCGCGGCCTTGCGGCGTACCGCTCTGGAGATCGACTTCTGGCCGAGGATCGCCGACCCCTTCAACGAACTCGTTCGGCGCCTCGGCGTTTCGGTGGGTTCGGACGCCGAGATCGAGCAGGCCGCGATCGAATGGGCGGATGCCGTTCACCGCACCGCGGTCCGGGCCGCTCGGCGCTGGGCCGAGGACGCCGGACGACGAGACCGGGAGCTTTTGGCGGCCGGTGAGAGCTACACGCACTATCTTCGTGCCGCCACGTGGCTCCGCGCCCGTCACCGCGAGAACCTCGCCCAGTACACGGAGGTCTCATGAGCTGTCGAACACGGGCGACGAGGGTCGATGCGAGGAGGATTGCCCGATGACGGTACAGACCGGAGCCCGTGAGGAAAGGCAGACTCGGCGTGATGCGTTCGTCTCCCACCTGCACTCCCTCGCGACGGCGCGGGAATCGGATGCCACGCACCAAGTGGCCCGAGGGCGTGCGGAGCTCGCCGTGCTGCGCCGGGGCTTCAGCGGCGGGCGACACCAGGCGCAGGCGTACGGGGTCGTCGTCCCGTACAGCCCGGCGGAAGAGGAACAGGACGTCTGGCTCCTGGTGAGCGGTCTCTTCGCCCTGCACCCCCTGCCCCGCTCGCTGGGCGGACCGCACGCACCGACCCTCGCCCGCTCCCTCGGGGCTCTTGCACGGGTGAAGGGGAGTTCGGTCGAGCGCCGCTTCACCGACCTCGTTTCCGTGGAGGGTGCGGCCCTGGAACACCAGGTGCGCCAGGCCGTGCGACTCCTGCACGGCAGCCACACGCCGTTGAACTACGGACAGCTGCTCGACGATCTCGTCGTCCTCCTCTCCACGGACCAGACGGATCACCGGGTCAAGGAGCGGCAACGCGTGCGACTGCGCTGGATCAGCGACTACCACCATGACCCGGTAGCCCGGCCCCGGATGGCGGACGGCGAGCCGGGCGACGACCCCGGAACCCCGCTCGACCAGGCCCCCGATTCGACCACCCAGGATGACGAATGATCATTGAGCTCCACCTGCTCCAGTCCTTCCCGGTCAGCAACCTCAACCGGGACGATCTCGGACAGCCGAAGACAGTGCGGTTCGGCGGGGTCACCCGGGCCCGGGTCTCCAGTCAGTCGCTGAAACGGGCGGCACGTGAGCTCTTCACCTCACACGGCCTGGAAACGGGTGACATCGGGCGGCGGACGAAGCAACTGCCGGAACGTGCCGGCATTCTCCTCGCCGAGCGCGGCAAGTCCGAGGTGGGAAGGGCGCAACTGGTGGCCCAAGAGGCGCTGGCGGCATTCGGATTCGGTGTAACCGAGGACCGGGGGCGGTCCGAGTACCTGTTGTACGTGGGACCGGCCGCCGTGGAGCACCTCGCGAACTACTGCGAGAAGCACTGGGACGCCCTGGAGAAGGAGCAGAAGCGCAAGGCGGCCGTGAAGAAGACGTCACGGGCCAAGATCAAGCCGACGCAGAAGGACGTCATTGAGGCGCGGAAGGTCTTCGACTCCACCCGGGTCGCCGACATCGCGCTCTTCGGCCGGATGATCGCCGACAACCAGGACTTCTCCGTGATCTCCGCCAGCCAGGTGGCCCACAGCATCTCCACCCACGCCGTGGCCAACGAGTTCGACTTCTACACGGCCATGGACGACATGCGTCCGGCCGAGGAGCCCGCCGCAGACATGATGGGCACCATCGACTACAACGCGGCTTGCTACTACCGCTACGCCAACCTGGACACCGACTGTCTGCTCCGGAACCTCTTCGGTGAGGAGTCGGTCCCTCCGGAGGAGCTCTCCGCCGAGGACAAGGCGCTCTTGGTCCGCAGTGTTCGAGCCTGGCTTCGGGCCTTCGTCCACGCCGTTCCGCGCGGCAAGCAGAACTCCATGGCCGCGCCGACGGTCCCCGACGTCTTGTTGGGAGTCACCCGCACGGACGGGGCGTGGAGCCTCGCGAATGCGTTCCTCTCGCCCGTCGGCGACGTTGCGGACCTGATGGGCACGTCCGCCCGGCGCATGACCGGTTACTTCGATCAGATCCGTGACTTCTACGGGGACGAGGAGCTTCGCGGCGTGCACTACGGCGCCCTTGATTCGAGTGGAGGGCTCTCCCACCGCCAACCACGTGATTGCCAGGAGGCGAAGGGCATCGATGCCTTCGTCGAGGGGCTCATCGGCTCGGCCGGTCTCTGAGGAGCGGTGCGGTGACATCCACCCTGATCCTGTGCCTCGACGCCCCCATGCAGTCCTGGGGTGTCTCATCCCGCTTCGACCGTCGGGACACGGCCCGTGAACCGACGAAGTCCGGCATCGTCGGTCTGCTCGCGTCGGCCCTCGGCGTGGCGAGGGACGACGACGATCGAGTGCGGGAACTCGCCACACTGCTGATGGGTGTTCGGGCGGACCGCGAAGGGGAGCTGGAACGCGACTTCCACACCGTTTCCAACGTGCCCAACACCGAAGGCGGGGCGAGGGCCACCGTCGTCAGCGAGCGGTTCTACCTGTCGGGGGCACTCTTCCTCGTGGCTCTCGAAGGGGCGGACGCGGAGGTGCGCGGCCTGTACCGGGCTCTGAGACGTCCTCGATGGCCCCTGTTCCTCGGTCGCAAGGCATTCCCGCCCGGCACTCCCGTCGTACACCCGGACGAGAGCCGCGCGGTACACGACGGCCACGTGGACGACGTGCTGGAGGGCCATCCGTGGCTGGAGACGCGTCCGGCGCAGCTGCGCCGGGCACGCGAGCGCCTGGACGCGGGTACCCCGCTGCATCTGCGGACCGTGCGCGACACCGTGCCCATTTTCGTGGGGGCCGAGTTGCGCCACGACCATCCGATCTCGTTCTCGGCACGGCGGCGGCACCACGGAACGCGCGCGGTGCGTGTCGATTACGTCCCTCTGATCGCTCCGATGCTCCCACGACAGTCGGAGACCACCTTGAAATCCGAACGGGCGGGAACAGCATGAGCCTCTGGCTGACCCGGTTGACCCCCGATCTGCGCAGGGGGGACGTGTTGAACGACCTGAACGACGCCCACTTGATGCACCGCCGCGTCATGTCCCTCTTCCCCGACTGCCCCTCCGACACCCCCCGCAGCGACGTGGGTGCCCTGTACCGGACGGAGCCCGTGCGAGACGTGGTCCAGGTCCTCGTGCAGAGTCACGTGCAGCCCGAGATCGGACGCCTGCCCGAGGGATACGCCGAGACGGGGGTGCTGCACCTGAAGTCGTACCTCGACACGCTCGCGGAGGGCATGCGGGTGCGCTATCGGATCGCCGCCAACCCCTCGAAACAGTTGGCCGTGCCCTCGGCGGGAGGCGGCAGGGTCGGACAGCGGGTGGCCCTGCACGGGGACGCCGCCGAGGAGTGGTGGCGGCTGCGTGCGGCCAAGGCGGGGCTTCGTCTCAAGTCCGGGCTCGTGACCCCCCGACATCCGCTCGTCAGCCGACTCCGCGCACGTGCGGGCCTCCGATTTCACCTTGCACAGTTCGATGGGGAAGCGGAGATCCACAACGCTTTCGCCCTGCGGCGAGCCATGTCGGAGGGAATCGGAAGGGGCAAGCCCTACGGCTGCGGGCTGTTGAGCGTCCTGCCGATCCGGCAACCCGCCGGTGAGTCCGCCGCGCACGGACGCGCCCTCGCCTGACCGCGGCACGCCGTTCCCGAGTGGTGGGTAGGGTGAAGCGGGCGGAGGCATAGGTTGGTGAGATGCCGAATCGACTCGTGGGGGAGACCTCTCCCTATCTGTTGCAGCACGCCGAGAACCCCGTCGACTGGTGGCCCTGGGGCCCCGGGGCGTTCGCGGAGGCCGAGCGGCGGGGGGTGCCGGTCCTGCTGAGCGTCGGGTATTCGAGTTGCCACTGGTGTCATGTCATGGCGCACGAGTCCTTCGAGGACGACGACACCGCCGCGTATATGAACGAGCACTTCGTGTCCGTCAAGGTGGACCGTGAAGAGCGTCCCGACGTGGACGCCGTGTACATGGAGGCCGTGCAGGCCGCCACCGGGCAGGGCGGCTGGCCCATGACGGTGTTTCTGACCGGCGAAGCCCAGCCGTTCTACTTCGGGACCTACTTCCCGCCCGAGCCCCGGCACGGGATGGCGTCCTTCCGGCAGGTGCTGGAAGGGGTCACGGCCGCCTGGGCGGGCCGGCGGGACGAGGTCGCCGAGGTCGCCGGGAAGGTCACCCGGGATCTGGCCGCGCGGTCGCTCGCGCACGGCGGGGAAGGGGTGCCCGGGGAGCCGGAGCTGTCACAGGCGCTGCTCGGGCTCACCCGGGACTACGACGAGCGGCACGCCGGTTTCGGGCGCGCGCCCAAGTTCCCGCCGTCGATGGTGCTGGAGTTCCTGCTGAGGCACCACGCCCGCACCGGTGCCGAAGGGGCACTCCAGATGGCCGTGTCGACCTGTGAGGCGATGGCCCGGGGCGGCATCTACGACCAGCTCGGCGGCGGATTCGCCCGCTACTCGGTCGACCAGGAGTGGATCGTTCCCCACTTCGAGAAGATGCTCTACGACAACGCGCTCCTGTGCCGGGTGTACGCCCACCTCGCCCGTGCCACCGGGTCCGGTCTCGCCCGCAGAGTCGCGCTGGAGACCGCCGACTTCATGGTGCGCGAGCTGCGGACCGCCGAGGGGGGCTTCGCGTCCGCGCTGGACGCGGACAGCGAACTCGACGGCAGGACGGTCGAGGGCGCGTACTACGTATGGACTCCGCGCCGGCTGCGCGAGGTCCTCGGCGACGAGGAAGGACAGCGCGCCGCCGAGCTGTACGGGGTGACCGAGGAGGGGACCTTCGAGGAGGGCTTCTCGGTGCTGCGGCTGCCGGGCGCGGAGCCCGATCCGTCCGTACGGGAACGGCTCTTCGCCGCCCGTGAGCGCCGTCCCCGACCCGGGCGGGACGACAAGATCGTCGCCGCGTGGAACGGACTGGCCATCGCCGCGCTCGCCGAGACCGGTGCCTACTTCGACCGCCCCGACCTCGTCGAACGCGCCACCGAGGCCGCCGATCTGCTCGTACGGCTGCACATGGACGCGGGCGCCCGCCTCACCCGTACGTCGAAGGACGGCACCGCCGGTGCGAACGCCGGTGTCCTGGAGGACTACGCCGATGTCGCCGAGGGCTTCATCGCGCTCGCGGGCGTCACCGGGGAAGGGGTCTGGCTGGACTTCGCGGGCTTTCTGCTCGACAACGTCATCGACCGTTTCACCGGTGAGAACGGCACGCTCTACGACACCGCCCATGACGCCGAACCGCTCATCCGCCGGCCTCAGGACCCGACCGACAACGCCACCCCCTCCGGCTGGACCGCGGCGGCCGGGGCGCTGCTGTCGTACGCCGCGCACACCGGCTCCGAGGTCCACCGCGGCGCGGCGGAAGGCGCGCTGGGTGTGGTGAAGGCACTGGGCCCGCGGGCGCCCAGGTTCATCGGATGGGGGCTCGCCGTGGCGGAGGCGCTTCTCGACGGGCCGCGTGAGGTGGCCGTCGTCGGTCCGCAGGACGACCCCGCTGCCCGCGCACTGCACCGAACCGCCCTCATGGGTACGGCCCCCGGCGCCGTCGTCGCCGCCGGTCCGCCCGACGGCGACGAGTTCCCGCTGCTGAGGGGGCGCCCGCTGGTGGACGGGCAGGCCGCCGCCTATGTCTGCCGGGGCTTCACCTGCCGTCTCCCCACGACCGAACCGGACGAGCTGGCCCGGCAGTTGGAGTGAGCGGCTGTCACCCGTACCCGAGCGACGGCCCCCGGCGGAGCGCGCACGCCGGGAGAGCGTGAGCGTCTTCGCCGGGGGCCCGCGCGGCGGACGTCGGCGGGTCCGCCGCGCCGTCATGACGACGCGAGCGCCTCCGTCGGGGGCAGCCGCGCCGCACGCCGGGCCGGGTACAGGCCCGCCACCGCGCCGATCAGCGCCGCGGCGCCGACCCCGCCCGCCACCGCTTCGACGGGCAGTACCAGGGGCCAGCCGCGGTGGAGCGCGTAGCCGAGGGTGATGCCCACCCCGATGACCAGCCCGAGCAGCCCGCCCAGCAGCGACAGGGCCACCGCCTCCGTCAGGAACTGCGTCCGGATCTGCCGCCGGGTCGCACCCAGCGCCCGCCGCAGCCCGATCTCCTGACGGCGTTCCAGGACCGAGATGACCATGATGTTCGCGATACCGACGCCCCCGACGAGCAGGGCCACCCCGCCCAGCCCGAGCAGCAGTCCGTTGAACGCGGACTTCGCCGCCAGCTGGGCCGTCAGCGCGTCCGACGGGCGGCTCACCCGCACCTCCTGGGGGTGCTCCGGCGAGACCGTGGCGGCGAGCACCTGCCACACCTCCTCGACGACGGCGTCCTTCGAACGCTCGTAGATACGGGTGGGGTGACCGTCGAAACCGAGCTGGGCCGCGTACTCCCAGCCGAGCAGCGCCGAACGGTCGATCTCGGGGGCCAGCGGCAGGGGCTTGAGGATGCCGATGACGGTGACCCAGCGGCCCGCCGTGTACACCTGCTCCCCGGGCCGGTCGAAGCCGAGCCGCCGGGCCGCGACCGAGCCGAGGACGACCGAGGGGTAGCGGGCCGTCGCCGCGTTGAGGAACACCCCGGACGCCAGCGGGTCGCCCGTGCCGCCGATCGTCCGCAGCAGATCGAGCCGGGCGGCCTGGACACCGATGCCGCCCGTCTCCGCCACGGGGATGCGGTCCGTACGCCGTACCGTCGCGTCCGGGACGGTACCCACCGCCGAGACGGACTCGACGCCGGGGATCTGCCGGACCATGCCCACCGCGTCCTTGGGCAGCGTGGCGTTGTCGCCCTGCAGGGACTGGCCGGGGGCGGCGGTGAGGAGGTTGGTGCCGAGGGCCTCGACCTGTTTCAGCAGGCCCGCCCGGCTCACCGTACTGATGCCCAGGACGGCGACGAGCGCGGCGATGCCGATCGCGATGCCGAGCGCGGACAGGGCCGCGCGCAGGGGGCGCCCCCGCAGACCTCCGAGGCCGACGCGGGCCAGATCGACCGTGCTGAGGCGGGCGGGTACGGGCAGGGGGTGGGCCGGCGGAGCGTCCGCTCGGGAGGGCGCGAGGAGTGTCATCCGGCCCCCTCCCCGAGCATGGACTTCCTGTCGGCGCCAGGGCCCCCGCCCCTGGGCGGGTGCGTGGCCGGGCCGGTGCCGGCGTGCGGGTGTGGGCCTGTGCCCCTGCCGGGGTCCGTGCCCCCGGCCGCGTCCGCCGTCGGGCCCGTGCCGGTCTCCGGGCCCGCGCCTGCGCCCGTGTCTGCGCTCGCGCCCGTGCCCGGCCTCGCTGCCGTGCCCCCGGCCGTGTTCGCCCGCACCCTCGTATCCGTACGGATCCTGCCGTCCAGCAGCTCGACCCGTCTCGGCAGCGAGGCCGCCAGCGCCGGGTCGTGGGTGATGACCGCCACCGACGTACCGTCGCGGTTCAGTTCCGCCAGGACCTCCATGATCCCCGTGCCCGTCGCCGAGTCGAGTGCGCCGGTGGGCTCGTCCGCGAGCAGCAGGGCCGGGCGGTGGACGACCGCGCGGGCGATGGCGACCCGCTGCTTCTCCCCGCCGGAGAGCTGCCCCGGCAGATGGCTCATCCGGCGGCCGAGGCCGACCCGTTCGAGACCCGCGGCGGCCAGGGCCCTGCGCCTCCTGAGCGGAATGCCGCTGTAGAGCAGGCCCGTCGCCACATTGTCGAGCGCCGAGAGATGCGCGGTCAGAAAGAACTGCTGGAACACAAAGCCGATCCAGCGCGCCCGGATGGCCGCGAGCCGCCGGTCGGGCAGGGCGGCGACATCGTGGCCGCGTACGGTCACCAGCCCCGTGCTCGGCCGGTCGAGCGTGCCCATCAGATGCAGCAGCGTGGACTTTCCCGAGCCCGACGGGCCGACGATGGCGAGGAGTTCGCCGGGGGCGATGGTGAGGGAGACCTCGTGCAGAGCGCGTACGCCACCGGGGTACTCCTTGGAGGCGGCGCGCAGTTCCACGACGGGCACGGCCCCGCCGGTCCGGGAACCGCCCACGGTCCGGGAATCCGTGCCGGCCCGGGAACCGCCCACGGCCCGGGAGCCGGAGCCGGTCAGGGAATCCGCGCCGGCCCCGGAGGCGGTGCCGGTACCGGAGTTCGTGCCGGTCCTGGAGTCGGTCGTCATGCGCCCGGCACCTCCACCGTGGTCCCCGCCGTCAGAGCACCGGTCACCTCGACCTTGCCGTCGGCGAAGACCCCCAGCTCCACCGGTACCCGCCGGGCCGTGCCGTCCGCCGCCACGACCCGTACCGCGTAGCTGCCGTCCGGCATCGCGACCAGCGCGCTCACCGGCACCGCCAGGACGTTCTTCCGCACCCCGCTGGTGAAGCCGACCGTGACCGGCGCCTTGTCGAACCGCCCGGCGTCCGCCGCGCGGTCGAGGGTGATGACCACGGGCAGGGTCGCCGTCTCGGTCCCGGCACCCGGCTGCTGCTCGTCGCCGTCGTCGCCGCCGGTGGCCACCTTGCCCACGGAGGAGACCTTGCCCGTGGCCGACTTCCCGCCGGGGAGCTGGATCCGTACGGCGGCACCGACGACGGCCAGCTCCTGCTGTCCCACGGGCATGTCCACCAGGATCCGGCGTTCGGTGCCGGAGGCCGTGAACACCTCGCCGCCCGCCGGTGCGCCCAGCACACCGGTGACGGAGGTGACGCGCAGCGCGCCCGGTTTGACGACCACATCGCCCGGCTGCACGGTTCCCGACGCGGTGACGCCCAGGGCCTTCTGCCACTTCTTCACCGCGGCGGCCGTCGCCGCGCTGAAGTGGTCGTCGACCGCGAGGGCGGAGCCGTGGCCGAGGCGGACGAGATTGCGTTCCAGCAGGGTGACGTCCGGGCCGTCGGTCATCCCCTGGGCGAGGGCCCGCCACAGCGGAGTGGCGCCGTAGAGCAGGGGTACGGGGCGCCCGTCGACGCCGTACACCCGCTGTCCGCGCCGGATCACCTGCCCCTCGGCGGGCAGCCAGGTGACCGTCCCCCGGGCGTTGGCGGCCACCTTGTGGCTGCCGGCGTAGTCGAGCTTCCCGTCCAGCTGGGTGCGCTGGGCGAGATCGGTCCGGACGACGGGGGCCGTGGACGTACGCGGTCCGGTCCCGGGATCGTCCCCGGCGCGGTCCGGTACGAAGAAGGCGGCGGCACCCGCCGCGCCGCCGACGAGGACGGCGGCGACGAGTACGGTCAGCCCGCGCCGCCGGGTCAGGCCCCGGCGGTACGGGACCGGCTCCTGATCCGGCGGTCCCGGGGGCCCGGTCTCCACGACGGTCATCACGAGGTGCCCTTCTCGTCCTTCGGCGGACCGGCCTCCTTCTGGCAGGCCCGCTGGGCCTTCTCGACCTTGGCCTCCTCGCCCGCCTTGGATCCCAGCTCCAGCGGCTTCCCGGGCTGGGGATCCTTGACGTCGAGGCCGTTGGCGCGCAGACAGCGGGCCAGTTTGAGGTCCTTGTCGTGGGCGTTCGGATCGAGGGGAGCGTCCCTGTCCTCGGGGGCGTACTTCTTGCACGCGGCCTCCGCCGCCTTCAGTTTGGCCTCACCGCCGTCGGGGACCTTGATGTTCGATCCTCCGTCGGGGCCCGGGTCGGCCGCGTCGATGCCGTGTTCGCGCAGGCACTTGGCGTACGCCACCCCGTCGGCCGCCGCTTTGGGGGAGGGGCTCTTGGCGTCGGCGGTCTCGTCCGTGCCACCGGAGGCACCGCAGCCGGTCAGCGCCACGAACAGCAGGGCGGGGAGCGCGAGGGCGGGCAGCGCCCGGAGCCCGCGCCGGCGCCCCGCGCGGGGAGCGTTGGGTGCGGCGGGTGCGGCGGGCGCTGCCCCGGCAGCGGGTGCCCCTGACTCAAGAGAAGGGGCGGGGGCGGCGGACGGGCGCCGCCTCGTGTCTCCGGACCGGCGCCCTTGCGGGTGTCGCAGATGCTGATTCATGCGGCCAGGCTGGCCCGGCGGGAGTTTCGCGGCGGTGACCCGGGCGTTCACCGCCGCCTTACACGGCCCGCGCTACCAAGGCAGACATGCGACTACTCGTGGCCGAGGACGAACGCCCGCTCGCCGGACTGCTCGCCACCGGTCTGCGCCGTAACGCCCTGGCCGTGGACGTGGTCCACGACGGCTCCGACGCGCTCGAACGGCTGGCGGTCAACGACTACGACGTCCTGATCCTGGACAGGGATCTGCCCGGGGTGCACGGCGACGAGATCTGCCGCCGTCTGGTCCGGGAGGGTTCGCCGGTACGCATCCTCATGCTCACCGCCGCGAGCGCGGTGAGCGAGCGGGTGGCCGGTCTCAGCCTGGGCGCCGACGACTATCTGCCCAAGCCCTTCGCCTTCGCGGAACTCCTCGCCCGCGTCCACTCCCTGGGCAGACGCAGCGCCCCGCCGCTGCCTCCCGTGCTGGAGCGGGAGGGCGTGAGCCTGGACACCGGCCGCAGGGAGGCGTACCGGGACGGGCGGTATCTGCATCTGACACCGAAGGAGTTCGCCGTGCTGGAGGTGCTGCTGCGCGCGCGTGGGGCTGTGGTGAGCAGCGAGGACCTGCTGGAGCGGGCATGGGACGAGCACACCGACCCGTTCACCACGGTGGTGAAGGTGACGATGAGCAAGCTGCGCGCCAAACTGGGGGAGCCCGCGGTGATCTTCACCGTCGCGGGCGGGGGGTACCGGCTGTGAGCCGGGCGCGGGATCTCGTACGGGACCGGCGGGCTTCCGTACGCGTACGGCTGACGGCCCTCTACAGCGGGCTGTTCATCACCGCCGTCACGATCCTCCTCATCACCGTGAACCTGCTGCTCGGCCGGGTGCTGGAGCGCGAGGCCGGGACGCTGCACGAGTCGTACGACCTCTACCGGCCGGGTGTCTCCCAGGGCCGGTATCCGCCCGGGACACCGGAAGGGACGCCAGGGACGGCCAGGACACCAGAGACCCCAGGGACAGCCGGAACACCAGGGACAGCCGGGACCCCCGACCGAACACCCGGGACGTCACCGGAGAAGGCGCCCCCGCCCCGGGGCGAGCCGTCGGCGAATGTGCGGAGCAGCACCGAGAGCTCGGCCGAACGGCTCAAGAACACGGTGCTCGACTACCAGTGGGACGTGACCTGGATCGCCGTAGGGGTCCTCGCCCTGGTCTCGGTCGTCGCCGGGTGGTGGCTGGCGGGCCGGCTGCTGCGTCCGCTGCACCTGGTCACGGCGACGGCGAAACGGCTCTCCCTCTCCCGGCTGGACGAACGGATCGCGCTGCGCGGTCCGCGCGACGAACTCAAGGAACTGGCCGACACCTTCGACGACATGCTGGCGCGTCTGCAGCGCGCGGCGGACACCCAGCGCCGGTTCATCGCCAACGCGTCCCACGAGCTGCGGACCCCGCTCGCCGTTCAGCGGGCGGCCATCGACATCGGACTCGACCGGCCGACCGCGGACGAACTCGCCGATATGCGGCGGGAGTTGCTGAACGCCAACATCCGTACGGAGAAGCTGATCGACGGGCTGCTGATGCTGGCCCAGGGCGAGCGGGGACTCGAATCCCGTGAGCCGGTGCGGATCGACGAACTGGCGGCCGAGGCCGCCACCCAGTACCGGGGTGCGGCCACCGGGGCGGGTATCGCGCTGGAGACCGACCTCGGACCGGCGCTGGTCGAGGGGGACGCGGTCCTGCTCACCCGGCTGATCGGCAATCTGGTGCACAACGCCGTCCGGTACAACCACCCGGGCGGCCGGATCCTCGTACGCACCACACGCTCCGGCGGGATCACGGTGACCAACACCGGTCCGGTGGTGCCGCCGGGACGGGTGCCCGAGCTGTTCGAGCCGTTCCGGCGGCTGCGTGTACCCCGTACGGCCGGGCCCGAGGACGGGGAGCCGGGCGGGCTGCCCGCCGAGGGCGCGGGGCTCGGCCTGTCCATCGTCGCCGCGATCGCCGAAGCGCATGACGCGCCCCTGACCACCGTCGCCAACCCGGACGGCGGGCTGACGATCTCTCTCGCCCTGCCCGCAATGCGCCTTTCCGTCCCCTCCTAAACCACGGCGGCGCGATCCGTGCGGGGAATCCGTCAGACGGGGACACCCGGTCGTCCAGGTGTCCGCTGAGCGGACACATGTGAATGTTCCGCGGCCCCTGGGACGCCAAGTGTCAGGAATGCGATGGCGTTTGTCGGATGATCGCCGGACTTTCACATTCCGCCGCTAGGGTCCCCACAACAAGAAGTGGCCGGGAACATGCGCAAGGGGAGCGCATGAGACCACCCGGCCGTATGCGCGCGCTTTCTGGCCAGGGGGGTCCTGTCGCCACGCGCGAGGGGCCAGAGGGGGCTTCGTGCTGTCATCGGTGTTGGTCGTGGCCATTTCCATGGCCCTGTTCTGGATGGCGGCGTTCACGCTGTGGTGGCAGATGCACGCCTGGCGTACGCCCGAGACGCTCGCCGCGACCAGCTTCGACCGGCCCGACGGCCGGGTGGGGCTCTCGTTCTCCCTGCTGTTACCCGCCCGGCACGAGCAGGCGGTGCTGGAGCACACCATCGACCGGCTCCTGAAGTCCAGCCACTCCAACTTCGAGATCATCGTCATCGTCGGCCACGACGATCCGGAGACGGCGGCGGTCGCCGAGCGGGCGGCCCGGAAGGACCCCCTGCGGGTCCGGGTCATCACCGACACCCATGAGTCCAAGAACAAGCCGAAGGCGCTGAACACCGCGCTCCCGCACTGCCGCGGTGACATCGTGGGCGTCTTCGACGCGGAGGACCAGGTCCACCCCGAACTCCTCGCCCATGTGGACCACGCCTTCACCAGCACCGGCGCCGATGTGGTCCAGGGCGGGGTGCAGCTGATCAACTTCCACTCCAGCTGGTACAGCCTCCGCAACTGCCTGGAGTACTTCTTCTGGTTCCGCAGCAGGCTCCATCTGCACGCGCAGAAGGGCTTCATCCCCCTCGGCGGCAACACCGTCTTCGTCCGCACCGATGTGCTGCGGGAGGCGGACGGCTGGGATCCGGAGTGCCTCGCCGAGGACTGCGACCTGGGCGTACGGCTCTCCTCCACCGGCAAGAAGGTCGTCGTCGCGTACGACAGCGACATGGTCACCCGTGAGGAGACCCCCGGCAGCCTGATGAGTCTGCTCAAGCAGCGGACCCGCTGGAACCAGGGCTTCCTCCAGGTCTACCGGAAGAAGGACTGGCGCCGACTGCCCAGCCGGGGTCAGCGGCTGCTCGCCCGCTACACCCTGATGACCCCCTTCCTCCAGGCGTTCACCGGTGTGGTCATCCCGCTGAACGTGGCCATCGCGCTCTTCGTCGACGTCCCAGTGGGCGTCGCCATCGTGACCTTCCTGCCGCTGATCACCGCCATGATCACCTTTGTTTTCGAGATCGTGGGACTGCACGACTTCGGCAAGCAGTACGGGCTGCGCGTGCGGTCGGTGCACTACCTCAAGCTCATCGCCGGCGGCCCCTTCTACCAGGTACTTCTCGCCGGCGCGGCCGTGCGCGCGGTCTGGCGGGAGCAACGGGGACGCAATGAGTGGGAGCTGACCAGCCATGTCGGCGCGCATCTCACCGAAACCCGAGAGGACGTCCACCGGTGACGACCACCCTGCCCCCCGACGAGAAGACCCCGGCACCGGACGGTGCCTCCGGGCCCGACGGTGCCACCGCACCGGACGGTTCCTCCGCTCCGGAGGGTTCCTCCGGACCCGGGACGGACGGTTTAACGGAACGGGACGGAGCACCGGGATCCGGGGGAGTACCCAAACCCGGGGGAGAGCCGGAATCCGGCGGGACTCCGGCGACCGACCGGGGAGCGGACCGGACGGCGGCCGGAACGCCGGGTACGGCCAGTGCCACCGGTACGGCCGGGACAGCCGGCACCCCCGGTACCCCCAGTACCGCCTCCGCCTCCACGGCCACCTCCGCCTCGGCCTCCGCCGTGGCCACCGCGCCCGCCCCGCCGTCCACCGCCACGGACGGGCCGTCCACCACACCGGACCGGCCCCCCACCGCACCGGACAACAGGTCGAAGGCCCTGCCCGACCGGATCCGGAGCCGGGTCCGCGTTCTGCCCCGGCCGGTCGTACGCTTCCGCACCTCCCGGCCCGACGTTCTGCTCTGTCTGGGCCTGCTGGTCGTGATCGTGCTCGTCCAGGGCTGGAACATCACCCGCTTCCCGACGCTCAGCGACGACGAGGGCACCTACCTCGCCCAGGCGTGGGCGGTCCAGCAGGGCGAGGGCCTGGCCCACTACACGTACTGGTACGACCATCCGCCGCTCGGCTGGCTCCAGATAGCCGGACTCACCTGGATCCCCTCCCTCATCGCGCCCGAGTCGATGACGGTCGCGCCGATGCGCTGGGTGATGCTGGGGGTCAGCGCGGCCTCCGCGGTCCTCGTCTACGTACTGGCACGGCGGCTGTTCCTGCCCCGCTGGGCCGCCGGGCTCGCCATGGCGCTCTCCGGACTCTCCCCGCTGTCCGTCTACTTCCAGCGGGAGATCTTCCTCGACAATCTCGCGGTCTTCTGGATGCTGCTGGCCTTCTGCCTGGCCGCGTCCCCCAGCCGCCATCTCTGGCACCACTTCGCGGCGGGACTCGCGGGCGCGACCTCCGTGCTCACCAAGGAGACGATGCTCCTCGTCCTGCCCGCCCTCCTCGTCACGATGTGGAGGCACAGCCATCGTGACACCCGTAAGTTCGCCGTGACGGGCGCGGTGACGTCCTGCGCGCTGATCGGTCTGTCGTACCCGCTGTACGCCCTGCTGAACAACGAACTCTTCCCGAGTTCCGAGCGGGTCTCCCTCATCGACGGCATCACGTACCAGATGAGCCGTGAGGGCTCCGGTTTCCTCCTCACCCCGGGCACCGGCTCCCACAAGACCTTCCACTCCTGGCTCTACTACGACCCGGTTCTCCCGCTGGGCGGTCTGGCGGCGGCGCTGCTCCTGCTGCTCACCCTGCGGTGGTCCGTCACCGCTCGCGCCCTCGCCGGTCCCGCCCTCGCCGTCGCGATCCTCGCGGTGGTGGCGCTGCGCCCGTCGGGCTATCTGCCGGCGATGTACGTGATCCAGGCGCTGCCGTTCCTCGCACTGGTCCTCGCGGGCGCGGCGGCGAGCGTGGCCCACGGGATCCTGAACCGGGGAAGGCCCCGGCGGACACGGGGGCGGGCGACGCTCCGGCCCTTCGGACGCGGGAGGCCGGCGGCGGCCACCGCGGTGGAGGCGGCCGGGAGTGCGGCGGAGCCCGCGTACGGCACCGGCGATCCGCGACAGGACCGCCCGCCCCGCGCCCTGTTCGCCCGCCGCCTGTGTGTGGCCGCCCTCGCCGTCACCTCCGCCGTCCTGCTTGTCCCCCGCTGGATCGACGGCAATCGCGACGCCCTCACCGTGGACGCGAACGCGCCCTACCGGGCCGCCGCGGCCTGGATGCGGGACGAGGTCGAGGACCCGGCGTCGACACGCGTACTCGTCGACGACGCGATCTGGCTGGATCTGGTCCACGAGGGCTTCGAGCCCGGCACCGGCGCCATCTGGTTCTACAAGGCGGACCTCGACCCGGCGGTGACGAAGACCATGCCGCGCGGCTGGCGGGACATCGACTACGTCGTATCGTCCCTGGCGGTCAGACGGGACGCGGTCGACCTGCCCAACGTCAAGGCGGCACTGGCGAATTCGACCCGCGTCGCCGTCTTCGGCTCCGGCGAGGACCGCGTCGAGATCCGCCGGGTCGACGACACGGGTACGGCGAAGGCGGGGGCCGCGAAGCCTGCGGCCACCAACACCGGGGCCTCGACGTCCGGAGCCACCGAGCCCGGCACCCCGCAGTCCGGGGCCACCGGGCCCGGGGCCACCCGGACCGGTGCCGCCCCTGCCGCCCGGAACGCGGCCGCCCCCGCCGGAGCCGGCCGATGACCGGCCCGCATACCGGCGCCGAGGAACGCGGCGACCCCGAACTCGGCGCGGCCCAGATCGCCGAACCGGGAGCGGTGACCATCGTCGTCCCGACCTTCAACGAGTCGGGCAACATCCGGGAACTGCTGCGCCGGATCACGGAGTCCGTACCGTCCCGGCTGCCCTGCGAGGTCCTGTTCGTGGACGACTCCACGGACGACACCCCGGAGGTGATCGCGGGCGCGGCGCAGGACTGTCCGTTCCCGGTGACGGTGATCCGGCGCGAGACTCCGGACGGAGGTCTCGGCGGTGCCGTCGTCGAGGGGCTGCGCGGTGCCGGCTCGGACTGGATCGTCGTCATGGACGCGGACCTCCAGCATCCGCCGGCCCTCGTCCCCGATCTGGTCGCCGAGGGGGAGCGGACCAACGCCGACCTGGTCGTCGCCAGCCGCTATATCCGCGGCGGCAGCCGTGAGGGCCTGGCCGGCGGCTACCGGGTCGCCGTCTCCCGTACGGCCACCTGGCTCACCAAGGCGCTCTTCCCCCGTGCTCTGCGCGGGATCAGCGACCCCATGAGCGGGTTCTTCGCGATCCGCCGAGGTGCGGTGAAGGGCGCGGTCGCCGATGGCGCGCTCAAGCCGCTGGGTTACAAGATCCTGCTGGAGCTGGCCGTCCGCTGCCGCCCCGGAACGGTCGCCGAGGTGGCGTTCGTCTTCCGGGAGCGGTACGCGGGCGAGTCCAAGTCGACTCCCAGGGAAGGCATCCGCTTCCTCAAACACCTCTCCGGGCTGCGGACCTCCTCGCCGCTCGCCCGGATGCTCGCGTTCGGTCTGATCGGACTGACCGGCTTTCTGCCGAACCTGGTCGCGCTGTACCTGCTGACGAGAGCGGGGATGCACTATCTGCCCGCCGAGGTCGTGGCCAACCAGTTCGGTGTCGTCTGGAACTTCCTCCTCATCGAGGTCCTGCTCTTCCGCGACCGCCGAGGGCACCGGCACTGGGCGGACCGGGTGGGCAGATTCGCGCTGCTCGCCAACGCCGATCTGCTGCTGCGGATTCCGCTGATCGCGCTGTTCGTCGGATGGCTGGGGCTGGCGGTGCTGCCCGCGACGGGCCTGGCGCTGCTGCTGACCTTCGTCCTGCGGTTCGCGGCCACCGAGGCGCTGGTCTACCTCCCGCGCAAGGGCGGCGCGCCGCGGTCCTCGCGCCGCTCCCGCGTGCGCGGGCCCCGCCAGAACTCCTGAGCCCCGCCGCCGTACGGACCGGGGACCCGCGTCCGTACCTCCGGCGGACCACGACCCGGCGGCCGGGGCGACCGGCCTCCGTCAGTCCCACGAATCGGCGGGAGCAGCCCCACGAACCCGTGGGAACGGTCCCGCGATCCGTTGGGACACAGCACCGAGCAACGAACCCGCGCGCGCCGGCCCTGCGCCGAGCACGGACGGCTCGCGCCGAGCTGGAAGGAGAAAAACCTTGCCATCAGCATTCCGCCGGCACAGATCCACCGCGCTGCTGGCCGTCGCGGCGATGACCGCCGCACTCCTCGCGACCGTACCCGCGCCCGCGTCCGCCGGGCCCAATCTGATCCAGAACCCCGGTTTCGAGACGGCGGGGGGACCGGGGAACGACGGCATGCCCGCCTGCTGGAAGAAGTCGGGCTGGGGGGACAACGACTTCACGTTCCAGACCGTCACCGACGCCCACTCCGGCTCCGCCGCGATGAAGGTCTCGCTCACCCGCCGGGTCAGCGGCGACCGCAAGGCCCTGGTCACCGAGAACGCGACCTGTGCGCCCCCGGTCACCCCGGACAAGCAGTACGACCTGTCCCTCTGGTACAAGAGCACGACGCCCGACACCGCCGTCACCCTCTTCCGGCACGACGCCGTGAACGGCTGGCAGTACTGGACCGATCTGATGACCCTGCCGGTCAGCGCGGGGTACGCACGGGCCGAGGTCCGTACGCCCGCCGTACCGCCGGGCACGACCCGGATCGCGTGGGGTGTGTCGGTGTACGGGGTCGGATCCGTCACCACCGACGACTACACGATGGAGGAAGTGAGCGTTCCCGCTCCCGACCCCGAGTGCACCGCGACACCCGTCGAGTGCGCGAAGGGCCGCTGGGACGTGCTGCCGACGCAGAACCCGGTGCGTTCCATGCACTCGGTGGTGCTGCACAACGGCAAGGTGCTGGTGATCGCGGGCTCGGGCAACGATCCGGCGATGTTCGAGGCCGGTACGTTCACCTCGGCGATCTACAACCCGGCGAACGGGACCTGGCGTCAGATCCCCACGCCCGTCGACATGTTCTGCGCGGGCCATGTCCAGCTCCAGGACGGCAAGGTCCTGATCATGAGCGGTAACAAGGGCTATCCGTCGGCGGACGGGACCGTCGGCTACCAGGGCCTGAAGGACTCGTACACCTTCGACCCGGTCACCGAGACCTACACCCGGACGAACGACATGTTCGACGGCCACTGGTACCCGTCGGCGACCATCCTCGGCAACGGTGACGTCATCTCCTTCGGCGGGCTGAAGGAGGACTCCACCGGCAATGTGACGGCCGAGAAGTTCTCCGCCGCGCAGAACAGGTGGCTGCCCATCAACCAGGTCAACCAGACCTGGTCGTACTGGGGTCTGTACCCGTCGATGATCCTGATGCAGGACGGGAGGCTCTTCTACTCGGGCAACCACGTCTTCGGCAACGGCACCCCGGGCACGGGCGCGTCGATCTACGACTACAACGCGAACACCATCACCGACGTGCCCGGTCTGCAGAACAAGGACCAGCGCGACCAGGCCGCGAGCGTGCTCCTGCCGCCCGCGCAGGACCAGCGCGTCCTCACGATCGGCGGCGGCAACAACGAGCAGAACCCGGTCGCCAACCGGCTGACCGACATCATCGACCTCAAGGCGCCCAGCCCCGCCTACCAGCCGGGACCGCTGCTGCCGCAGGGCGAGGTCGACCAGGGTGCCGGCCGGCGTCCGCAGACGGGCGCCGAGGGCAAGATGTACGTCTCGGCCGTGCTGCTGCCCGACGGCAAGGTCTTCGAGACCGGCGGCGGGATGCACGACCGGGCCGACCCGGTCTTCGAGGCGTCCTTCTTCGACCCGGTGACCAACACCTATGAGGCGGGTCTGGCGAAGGACCCGATTCCGCGCGGCTACCACTCGTCGTCGTTCCTGCTGCCCGACGGGCGCGTGATGTCGGTCGGCGACAACCCCGGCAACGGGACGTACAACCACAATGTGTCCATCTACACCCCGCCGTATCTCCTCAAGGGGAACCGGCCGGACATCACCTCGGTCCCCGACAACCGCTGGAACTACGGCGACACGCAGCGGATCACGGTCGACCGGCCCATCGCCAAGGCGGAACTGATCCGCCCGGCGGCGGTCACCCACTCCTCCGACCCCAACCAGCGCTTCGTGGATCTGCCGCTGACGGTCAACGGCAACAACATCGACCTCAATGTCACCAGCAACCCGAATCTGGCGCCGCCCGGCTGGTACATGCTCTTCGCCGTCGACGCGAACGGCATTCCCTCCGTCGCCGAATGGGTCCACCTCGGCCCGTCCGGCTCCGGCTCCGGCGCGCGGTCGGCGTCGTCGCACCACAGTCCTTCGGCCCATGTCCACGACTTCGCGAACGACCTGGCCAAGCCCGCGAAGAAGCCGCTGAAGAAGCGGGCCTCGGCGCCCGTCAGCCCCAAGATCTCCGGTTGTGAGCGCAGTTACGGCTCCGCGGGGGTCTGTGTCCCGACGGTCTTCCCGAAGGCCGTGAAGCCCACGGCCAAGGCCCGCTGCGACTGGCTGGCGGCCCATAAGTACGGCCGTCTGAAGCTCAACGGCAAGGCCGATCCCCTGAGGCTCGACCGCAATCGCGACGGCACGGCCTGCGGAAAGGGGGACACGGGCCGCTAGCGCGGTGAATTCCTGGGGCCCGGGGACATCCCCGGGCCCTTTCCCCTTTCCTCTGTCCGGTCCCGCACCCGGATTTCCGTCAATCGCCGGATGGGTTGCACAATCCAGCCCGTCCGGCGTTTGAGGACTGGGGGTCCGGGGGCAACGCCCCCGGCAGGAAACCCGAGCCCCCACCCCTGAGCACCGACCTCGCCTCGTCCACCAGCTCCCACACATCGTTCTCACGGCCGCGCTCCGCCCACACCACGACCACCTCCCGCAGCGCCCCCATCACCGCCGCCGTGAACACACGGAGGCCGATGTCGTCACGGTCACGGCCGGTGCGGTCGGCGAGGGCGCGGACGAGGACCTGCGCCGTGGCCGCCATCGCCTCGGTCACCCGGGCCCGTACGGCCGGCACCTCCAGCAGCAGTTTCACACGCGCGGCGACCTCCTCGACGCCCCCCGCCTCCTCGGCCTCGCCGGAGGCGAAGGAGGACAGACTCTCCCGGAAGACATGGAGCAGCGACTCCAGGGGGTCCTCGTCCAGGGGCCGGGCCCGCAGCCGCGCCTCCAGCACCGGGGCGTACTCGTCGGAGAGGACGATGTCCTCCTTCGTGGGGAAGTAGCGGAAGACCGTGGACGGGGAGACCTCCGCCGCCTCCGCGATCTGCTCGACCGTGGTCGCCTCGTACCCCCGCTCGGCGATCAGCCGGTACGTCGCGCGCCGGATCGCGATCCGCGTCTTGAGCTTCTTGCGCTCCCGCAACCCCATCGGCGGCCGGTCCCCGGCGGTGAGCGCGTCGCGCGCGGAGATGTGCGACGGGTTACCGGAGGGGATACGCGCGGTTGCTGCCATACGGTCATTGTCGGCCATCGGGAGCGGCCCCCGGGGGCCGGTTCCGGATCCGCCCGGTGACGGGGTGACGCGATGACGTACGGCCGGCCGGGCCTGCCCCGGGGCCGGGACGGAGAACGGCCGCGACTCCCGGCCGCTACTCCCGGTCACGGCTCCCGTCCGTGACCCCCGGATGTGACCGCAGACCGCGACTCCCGGTCACGGCCATCGGCCCGGTCTGCCTCAGTTCTGGTACGCCACCATGGAGATCCCGACGTAGTGGACCACGAACGCCGCCAGCGTGAACGAGTGGAAGACCTCGTGGAACCCGAACCACCGAGGAGACGGATTCGGCCGCTTGATGCCGTAGACCACCCCGCCAGCGCTGTACAGCAGCCCGCCGACGATCACACAGACGAGCACTGCGATCCCCCCGGCCCGCAGGAAGTCGGGCAGGAAGAAGACCGCCGCCCAGCCCATCGCGATATAGCAGGGCGTGTACAGCCACCGTGGGGCGCCGACCCAGAAGACGCGGAACGCGATCCCCGCCGCTGCCGCCGCCCAGACCGCCCACAGCAGGGGCTTGGCGGTGGAATCGGGGAGCAGCAGCATGGTCAGCGGGGTGTAGGTGCCCGCGATGATCAGGAAGATGTTCGCGTGGTCGAGCCGCCGGAGCACGGCCTCGCCGCGCGGGCCCCAGTTGCCGCGGTGGTACAGCGCGCTCACCCCGAAGAGCAGGCACGCGGTCAGGACGTAGATCGCACAGGCCACCCGCGCCCGGGTCGAGCCGGCGAACGCGGTGAGGACGAGACCCGCCACGAGAACGGCGGGGAACATGCCGGCGTGGAGCCAGCCGCGCAGCCGCGGTTTCACCGGAGGCGGTTCTATCTCGGTCACTTCGGACGCGGCGGAGGTCATGCGTTGGATGGTACCTACGGACCCGTAGGTACGGGATGCCGGAGCCCGTATTCCGGTCCGAATCCGGCCGTTCCCTCCTGCCCTGACCAGGCACGATCTCCTGGCCGCCCGCCCGGCGCCCGTGTGACCCGAGTGGCGATGCTCACGTGAGTGGTCCTCTGGACAGATGGGCGCGTGACACGGATGATCAGATGAGTGCGGTCGGCACCGGATGAGCGGCTACGAAGCATCCGGGTCGCAGCCCCCACGGGGCAAACACAGGGCAGACAGCTCAAAACCTTCAAACCCCTCACTTAGGAGCAATCGTGGCGCGCGACATCGCGGCTCCCAGCACCCTTCCCACCAAGCACCAGGAACTGATCACCTGGGTCGACGAGATCGCAGCAATCACACAGCCGGACAGCGTCGTCTGGTGTGACGGATCCGAGGCCGAGTACGAGCGCCTGTGCGAGGAGCTCGTCGCCAGGGGAACCTTCAGGAAGCTGGACCCGATCAAGCGCCCGAACTCGTACTACGCCGCCTCCGACCCGACCGATGTCGCGCGGGTCGAGGACCGTACCTTCATCTGCTCCGAGAAGGAGGCGGACGCGGGCCCCACGAACCACTGGAAGGCCCCCGCGGAGATGAAGGAGATCTTCGCGGGCGAGAAGGGGATCTTCCGCGGCTCGATGAAGGGCCGGACGATGTACGTCGTCCCGTTCTGCATGGGCCCGCTCGGCTCGCCGCTCTCCGCCATCGGCGTCGAGATCACCGACTCCGCGTATGTCGCCGTCTCCATGCGCACCATGACCCGCATGGGACAGCCCGTCCTCGACGAGCTGGGCTCCGACGGCTTCTTCGTGAAGGCCGTCCACACCCTGGGCGCCCCCCTCGCCGAGGGCGAGAAGGACGTTCCGTGGCCGTGCAACTCCACCAAGTACATCTCGCACTTCCCCGAGACCCGCGAGATCTGGTCGTACGGCTCCGGCTACGGCGGCAACGCCCTGCTCGGCAAGAAGTGCTACGCCCTGCGTATCGCCTCCGTCATGGCGCGTGACGAGGGCTGGCTCGCCGAGCACATGCTGATCCTCAAGCTCACCCCGCCGCAGGGCGAGTCGAAATATGTCGCGGCGGCCTTCCCGTCCGCCTGCGGCAAGACCAATCTCGCCATGCTGGAGCCCACCATCTCCGGCTGGACCGTGGAGACCATCGGCGACGACATCGCCTGGATGCGGTTCGGCGAGGACGGCCGGCTGTACGCGATCAACCCCGAGGCGGGCTTCTTCGGTGTCGCGCCCGGCACCGGCGAGCACACCAACGCCAACGCCATGAAGACCCTCTGGGGCAACGCCGTCTTCACCAATGTCGCCGTCACCGACGACAACGACGTCTGGTGGGAGGGCATGACCGAGGAGGCCCCGGCCCACCTCACGGACTGGAAGGGCAACGACTGGACGCCCGCGTCCGAGACCCCGGCCGCCCACCCCAACGCCCGGTTCACCGTCCCGGCCGCGCAGTGCCCGATCGCCGCGCCCGAGTGGGAGGACCCCAAGGGCGTGCCGATCTCGGCGATCCTCTTCGGCGGCCGGCGCGCCTCCGCCGTTCCGCTGGTCACCGAGTCCTTCGACTGGAACCACGGTGTCTTCCTCGGCGCGAACGTGGCGTCCGAGAAGACCGCCGCCGCCGAGGGCAAGGTCGGCGAGCTGCGCCGCGACCCGTTCGCGATGCTGCCGTTCTGCGGCTACAACATGGGCGACTACATGGCCCACTGGATCAAGGTCGGTCAGACCGCCGATCCGGCCAAGCTGCCGAAGATCTACTACGTCAACTGGTTCCGCAAGAACGACGCGGGCAAGTTCGTCTGGCCCGGCTTCGGCGAGAACAGCCGTGTCCTGAAGTGGATCGTGGAGCGCCTGGAGGGCAGGGCCGACGGCGTCGAGACCCCGATCGGCGTCCTGCCGACGGCGAAGGCGCTGGACACGGACGGCCTCGACCTCCCCGCCGACGACCTGGACTTCCTGCTCACGGTCGACAAGGAGGTGTGGCGCGAGGAGGCCGCCCTGGTCCCCGAGCACCTGAACACCTTCGGTGACCACACCCCGCAGGAGCTGTGGGACGAGTACCGCTCCCTGGTGGCCCGCCTGGGCTGAGCCCCCGGGCCGGGACCGCTGTTCCGGTCGGTCACCCCTGACCGATACCTCGCGGCGGACCGCCTGACATCCGCCCTGACCTGTGGAGTCTCGCCCAGGTCCGCCGCGTCCCGGCCCCGGAGTCCCCTCGGACTCCGGGGCCTTCTGGTGCGGCACCGGCTCGTCACGCCGTACACCGCCCGGAGCCGTATCCCTGCTCAGGAGCCGCCCCGGGCATCTCCGGGATCCCGGAGATGCTGTGGAGGAACTTCGTCCGGCGGGCGGTTGAGCCGCTGGAGCGAACGCGGGGGCACAGGGATCGTCGTGGAGGCCGGGGTGCCTGGTCCGGGGCGCACGCGTGCCGAGGTGCGCCACGGCCGGTGAGCGCCGGGCCGGAAACGGGCCGCGAGGGCCGGCTCCGACGGGTGAACGGGCCGATGTCCGCCTTGCCCGCGCGAGCGGGGGGTGGCGCCCGGTCCACGCGCCTTCGCGGCCCGTGGACCGGGGCCGTCAGGGGGCGCCGACCAGCCGGAGGCCGTCGAGGGCGGCGGTGTGGGCGTCCATCCGCTCGGCGGCGAGGATCGCCGCCGAGGTGTCGGCCCGGGAGGCCGCCACGACGAGGGCGCGCCCGGCGAGCGCGTGGGCGCGGCGGTGCAGCGCCGCAGGATCCCGGCCGTCGCCGTCGACGGTCGTACCGCGGGCGGGCGTCGCACCCCTCAGCCGCGCGATCTGGGCCGCGATGCTCTCCGCGGCCTCGGCCAGTTCCAGCTCGTCGGTGACGGCCAGAAGTGCGGAGAGATGGCCGGCGAGCTGGATGTCCAGCTCCTCCTCGCGCGAGCGGTGCGGGTACCGCGCGTCCTCGGCCACCGTGTGGACAGACCTGGTGCGGATCGGCTCGTACATGGGGGATGGCCTCCTGCTCGCTGTCAGGAGTCCATCTTAGCTTGGATTCAGTCTAAAGTTCACACTTGTCGGAAACGGCGGGGAGACGCGGGAAGAACCGGGTCCCCCTCGGCCCGGAGAGGCCTGCGCTCAGTGCTGTCCGTAACCGTCGAGGAAGGACCCGATCCGGGTCACCGCGTCCGCGAGGTCCTGCACCGCGGGCAGGGTCACGATCCGGAAGTGGTCGGGTTCGGGCCAGTTGAACCCCGTACCGTGCACGACCATGATCTTCTCCGCCCGCAGCAGATCCAGCACCATCTGCCGGTCGTCCTTGATCTTGTAGACCTGGGGGTCGAGCCGAGGGAACAGATACAGCGCCCCCTTGGGCTTCACACAGGTGACCCCGGGGATCTGCGTCAGCAGGTCGTACGCCACATCCCGCTGCTCCACGATCCGCCCGCCCGGCAGTACCAGGTCCTCGATCGACTGCCGCCCGCCGAGCGCGGTGGCCACCGCGTGCTGCGAGGGCATGTTCGCGCACAGCCGCATATTGGCGAGGATGGTCAGGCCCTCGATATAGGAGGAGGCGTGGGCCTTGGGCCCGCACACGGCGAGCCAGCCGGAGCGGTACCCGGCCACCCGGTAGTTCTTGGAGAGCCCGTTGAAGGTGAGCACCAGCAGATCGGGGGCGATCGCGGCGGTGGGGGTGTGGGTGGCGCCGTCGTAGAGGATCCGGTCGTAGATCTCGTCGGAGCAGACGATCAGCCGGTGGCGGCGGGCGATCTCGGTGAGCCCGCGCAGCATCTCCTTGCCGTAGACGGCCCCGGTCGGATTGTTCGGGTTGATGATCACGATCGCCTTGGTGCGGTCGGTGATCTTCCGCTCCACATCGGCGAGGTCGGGCATCCAGTCGGACTGCTCGTCGCACCGGTAGTGCACGGCCGTCCCGCCCGCCAGCGACACCGACGCGGTCCACAGCGGATAGTCCGGAGCGGGTACGAGTACCTCGTCGCCGTCGTCCAGCAGCGCCTGCATCGACATCTGGATCAGCTCGGAGACCCCGTTGCCGAGGTAGACGTCCTCGACGTCCAGGTCGATGCCCTTGGTCTGGTAGTGCTGCATCACCGCGCGGCGCGCGGACAGCAGCCCCTTCGCGTCACCGTAGCCGTGCGCGTCGCCGAGATTGCGGAGGATGTCCTCCAGGATCTCGGGCGGGCACTCGAACCCGAACGCCGCCGGGTTGCCGGTGTTCAGCTTGAGGATGCGATGACCTGCCGCTTCCAGCCGCATCGCCTCCTCAAGGACCGGACCACGGATCTCGTAACAGACATTCGCGAGCTTCGTCGACTGGATCACCTGCATGTCCGCGAGCTTACGGGCGCCCAACTCCCCTCGCCGCGTGTTTTTTCCCACGGGAGCTTTACGGGAATGTCGTCATTGATGCTTCAATCGGCGAAATCACCGGATGCCCTTCGAATGCAATACCGAACGCGGCTATTCGCCTGCGCTTCACCCGGCTTCCGGGGGACGGAAGGGAACACGTGTTGTTCTCGTCACCTACGCCGCACGGGGTGACGGCCATGACGCGCAAAGCCGGCCCGGTCGCCGAAGGGGCGGCCGGGCCGGCAGGCTCAGTCAAAGGTGCTCAGAGCGTCTGCTCAGGGGCAGGTCTTCCAGGCGAAGCGGTACTCGGACTTGATGACGCCGTCGGTGGAGTCCATCGCCATGATGCTGGTGGTCGTCCTGGGGTCGGATGTGCCGGCGTTGACCCGCAGCTCCGTGTTGATGTTGAAGTTGCGGTTCTCACCGCAGTTCTTCCACACCAGCTGGGGCCAGGTGTTGACGTTGGTGACCTGCCAGTTGTCCGCCAGCGGGCCGCGGAAGGTGTGGGTCCTGGACGCGGTGTCCGGGGAGCCCTGGAAGTAGTACGAGGCCTTCTGGGTGCCGATCGCACCGTTCTGCAGGCTGGCGAAGCCGCGGTAGTCGGTGCTGGAGATCGCGTAGGTGAAGCCCTGGGGGACGTGCACGATCAGGCTGAGCTGGCAGTTCTTGCGGAAGTCGGTGGGCGTGGCGCCGACGCCGACCTTCGCCAGGTACTCGCTGTAGGTCACGGTGAAGGCGGTGTTGTCCTCCGAGACCGCGACGGCGGCGGACCCGGGACGACATCCCGATCCGTTGACCGTCGCGACCTCGATCGTGACCTTGTTGGGGCCGGGCGTGGCGAGGGCGGGAGCCGCCGAGGCGGACTGGGCGCTGAGCAGCGACCCCATCATCGCCGCAGCGGCGCCACCAACGAGAAGTGCGCGAGACATTGTTCTCCCATCGGGAAAAAGGAGGGGGTTGCCCGAAACGGCATGCTCATTAGGCATGAGCATGTCACCACTTCAACTAATTCACTGTGCTTGTCGAAGGGCGGGACTGATCAAATGGTAGAGACCAGGAAACAGGCTGACCAGTGCGGTCGGCGAGTTGCCCGGCCTCATGGCGTGAATTAACACGGGAGCGGCCCTGATACGCACCATTCGCGCGCATCAGGGCCGCTGAACTCTGACTAAATGTCAGCTATTTTCATTTTCTCATACTGACTTCATGTCAGCCGTTCACACCGGCATTTCCGGCAGCCGGATCCATCGTGTGACCGGGTGACCGCCCAGGGTGGCGGAACCGTGTGCCGCGAGGGGGCCGGCGACGGTGGCGCCGTGGATCAGGGGCAGGTCTTCCAGTGGAAGTGGTACTCGGTCTTGATGGCGCCGTCGGTGGAGTCCATCGCCATGAAGCTGGTGGTCTTCGTGGGGTCGGACGTGCCGGCGTTGACCCGCAGCTCCGTGTTGATGTTGAAGTTGCGGTACTCACCGCAGGGCTTGTAGATGTACTGGCCCCACTGGTTCGTGTTGGTGACCTGCCAGTTGTCGGACAGCGGGCCGCGGAAGGTGTGGGTCCTGGACGCGGTGTCCGGGGAGCCCTGGAAGTAGTACGAGGCCTTCTGGGTGCCGATCGCACCGTTCTGCAGGCTGGCGAAGCCGCGGTAGTCGGTGCTGGAGATCGCGTAGGTGAAGCCCTGGGGGACGTGCACGATCAGGCTGAGCTGGCAGTTCTTGCGGAAGTCGGTGGGCGTGGCGCCGACGCCGACCTTCGCCAGGTACTCGCTGTAGGTCACGGTGAAGGCGGTGTTGTCCTCGGCGACCGCGATGGCGGCGGAGCCGGGACGACATCCCGATCCGTTGACCGAAGCGACCTCGATCGTGACCTTGTCGGGCGCGGGGGGCGGCAGGCGCGTGGCCGCCGAGGCGGACTGGGCGGTGAGCAGCGATCCGAGCATCGCCGTAGCCGCGCCGCCTACGAGAAGTGCACGAGACATTGTTCTCCCATCGGGAAAAGTGAGGGGCTGCCCGGAAAAGACATGCGAGTGATCATGGGCATGTCACCACTTCAACCAATTCATTGCGCTCGTCGAAGGGCCGGACTGGTTGAATGGTAGAGACCAAACAACAAGCTGGCTAGTGCAGCTAGGGCGGTTTGCCCAGGGCCTTGGCGTGAATGGACATGCAAGTGGCCCCGATACGCACTATTCGCGCGCATCGGGGCCGCTGAACTCTGACTAAATGTCAGTGATTCTCATTTTCTCATACTGACTTCATGTCAGCCGTTCACGCAAGCGTGGCCGGCAGTCGGGTTCAGCAGCCCGATCACATTGATCGAGTTGCCGCAGAGGTTGACGGGAACGTGGACCGGGATCTGGATCACGTTGCCGGACAGCACGCCGGGCGACCCGACAGCGGCACCGTGAGTGCCCGAGTCGGCCATGGCCGGAGCGGCACCACCCAGGGCCATGATGACACCGGCGACAGCGGCAGCAGCCTTCTTGTGCTTCATTGCATCGATCCTTTCAGCGGTGGCACGGAACGCAGGCGCGACCTTCGCGCACTGCGCCGAAAGTTTCTGTTCCGATGCGCCCCCGCAGATCTAGTAACGATGTGCTTCCCGCCCGGAAACTTGCGTATAGCGCTACTTCAAAAAGTCACTCGTATGCGCCTTTCCTTATTCTCCGGGAAAGCGCGGACGGTGAATTGTCCGGAACGGGGCATGCCCCCGAGTGCATTGCGCTCGGGGGCATACTTCGGGGACTGGTCGCTCAGCTGTTGCCGGCGCCGTTGCCCGAGAGAACCGGGATGTTGCTGAGGATGTGCGAGAGCGGCTCGTCACCCTTGGCCTGGGTGGAGTTCTCGGTGCACTGCTGGTTCTGCGGCGCCGAGAGGATCGGGACGTCCTGCACGGAGATCGGGACGGCGCCGACGAGCGAACCGACGTTGGCCTTGGCCGGCAGACCGATGCAGGGCTTGTTCAGCGAGCCCTGGATCAGCGCCATCTGCGGGCTCATGTCCCCGTGGGTGGCGGAGTTGCCGTACGTCTGCGAAGCGCCGTTCCCGCTGAAGGAGGTGGTGCCGTTGTCATTGCCGATGGCCATGGCCGGGGCGGCCATCGTGGCACCGGCGCCCACCATCGAAGCGGTGACGGCGGCGGTGGCCAGAATCTTCTTGATCACTTGATTGTTCCCTTTTTCGCTATGAACGATCGATCGCGGAGCAGACTGATCAACTGCTCTCGATCCATTTGGTTCCGCCCGTTCACCCGAAAGTCGCAATGTCTCCACGGGTGATTCCGTACGCAATATCGGTGAGGGCCCACGAGGAGGCCCTCCACCGACCGGGCAGGGTGCCGCGCATCCGGAAGCGCCGTGCCAACAGGAAGTACGGCCGCCCCACGACGCAATGCGCCGCCGGCTGGAGGCGTGTATCCGGAACAGATCCTTGAGAGATCTGCGGGGTCAATCAAACATCAGTGCCCGGCCGAACGCGGACGGTGTTCACCCGTTTGCGGAATGAATTCCGATGGAGTGAACCGATTCGAAAAAATGGGCCAATCGGACGTGCTCGTATTCGATTGGCCCAGCGGGCTCCCCTGCTTTCGGTCGCCGGCCGATCGCGCCGGCCGGTGGCCCGGACAGCGCGAGGACCCCGGCACCAGGCGGGTGCCGGGGTCCTCGGACTGTCCGCGCCGCCGGTCCCGCCGGACGGCAGCCGGGGCGGGGTCAGCGGTTGGCGACGCCGTTGCCCGACAGGACCGGGATGTTGCTGAGCAGGTGCGAGAGCGGCTCGTCACCCTTGGCCTGGGTGGAGTTCTCGGTGCACTGCTGGTTCTGCGGCGCCGAGAGGATCGGGACGTCCTGCACGGAGATCGGGACGGCGCCGATGAGGGAGCCGACGTTGCCCTTGACCGGCAGGCCGATGCAGGGCTTGTTCAGCGAGCCCTGGACGAGACCCATCTGCGGGCTCATGTCGCCGTGCGTCTCGGAGTTGCCGTACGACTGCGAAGAGCCGTTGCCGCTGACCGAGGTCGTGCCCTCGTGGTCGCCGATGGCCATAGCCTGCGGTGCCATCGTCGCGCCCGCGCCCACCACGGAGAAAGTGACCGCCGCGGTCGCCATAACCTTCTTGAGCATGTTCCGTCCTTCTGTCTCGTGGATGCCCGCAACTGGAGCGCTCTGACAACCACGGCCTCCCGCGTTTGGTTCTCCCGGTTCACTCCAATGGGGCCGGGCGCGTACCAGAGGAGACATTGGGCCGAACGGGGGTCAACCAGTCGGACACCGTGTCCGCAGCACGGGTGACCCGTTGCGATCGGTGTGAGCCCCTGCCCGGGGCAGAACATCGAACAGAAAGTGCTATTCCCATGAAGACTGCCAAGAAGGCCGCCGTGGTGCTCGTCACCGCCGGTATCGCCGCTGGTGCCGCCGCCGGTTCCGCGTCCGCCAGCAGCGAGGCGCACGGCGCCGCCGCTCACTCCCCGGGCGTGCTGTCCGGCAACGTGGGTCAGGTCCCGGTGCACGTCCCGGTCAACGTGGTGGGCGACTCCGTCAACGTGATCGGCCTGCTGAACCCGGCCTTCGGCAACACCGGCGTCAACGGCTGACGTTCCCCTCCTCGCGTCAAGGGTGGCGCTCCCGGTCCGGTCCGGGGGTGCCACCCTTCGCCGTTGCCGGACCTCCCGCACCGGGCACAGCAGCCGGGGGCAGCCGGTAACGCGAGAAGGGGTCACGCAGCAGCCGGTCGCGCGGGAAGCGGTCGAGTCGGCAGCGGGCCGCGCGGGCAACGGACACACGGGGAGCGGAGGGCCGCGCGGACAGGGCATACACAAGGGGTGCGGCCGCCGCCGGCCGCACCCCTTGTTCCGCACCCGGACCCCGCGCGGGGCCGGCCGGTTCAGCTGCCCAGCTCGACACCGCCCAGCAGCGGGGTCAGCTCACCGGCCGACTTGAGGACCTGCTGGGGGGCGTCCCCCCTGACGTTGTTCAGATCGATCGCGGTGGTGGCGGCGTCCTGCACCACGTTCCCGCTGCCGCCGTTCAGCAGCGGCGTCGAGCTGAGGGTGTGGGCGAGGCCGCCGTTCAGGCTCATGGGGGGCATCGCCGACGGCGTCGCCGCCATCGCGGGCGCCGCCGCGCCGATCGCAGTCACCGAGCCGACGATGACCGCGGCAACCCTCGAGTACTTCATCTGATCGCATCCCTTTCTCCGGCGGCGGTCGTCGCCGCTGTTGAACGAGTAACGAGTGGCGGCCCCGCCGGGAAACCCCTGCGGAGATTCTCTTATCAGCCACTTGTCGGGACGCCGGGTTCTGTATCACCCGACCGTGGGACGTAACCCTCAGCCGTTCGAGTAGAAAAACGGCCATAACGAGCCTCCCCGGAAATGGATGTGCGGGATCACTCGAAGGGATATTTCCTTAAAGGTCCCACGGTGTCAGATGGGGGTTACAAGCGAGTCCGGCGTGATTCACCACATGGTTTATGTCACAGTGCAATCCTGTTTTTGTCATGCCGGTCGAGTCGGAGAGGCGCGTCATGTCCAAGTCGGCGGGCTTCGCAGCACGGGGATTTCTGGGTGCGGTGTTTCTGTTCGCGTTCTCGGCCGTTTCGCTCACGGCCAACGGTGCACCGGACACCCGGGAATCCCCCAGAATTGAGTTCACCCAGCGCTATCAGGCCGTACAGCACGGCGGAATCGTGCGCGCGGCCAACTCCGCCATCACCTGCCGGACGAGGGTGAGCGCGTCGGCGGGCTCCTGCGCCTCGGTGCGCGGGGGCGGGGCGGGGGCCAACAGCGACTTCGAGATGTTCTACATCGACGAGGACGACGACCCCAACACCTACAACTCCAGCCGCGCCGAACTGGCCCTGCCGGGCGGCGCCCGGGTCACCTACGCCCGGCTGTACTGGGGCGGAAACCTGCGGGTCGGCGAGCAGAAGCCACCGGAGGACAACGGCCGCGTCCTCATCGCCGAGCCGGGCGGCCGGTACAAGGAGGTCCTGGCCGACACCCGTGTCGCCCACCGGGACGCGGACGGCAGCGATGCCTTCCAGGCGTCCGCCGATGTCACCCCGCTGGTCCGCCGGAGCGGTTCCGGCCTCTACACCGTGGCCCAGATCAATGTGGCGATGGGACATTCCAAGGTCGGCGCCTGGGGCGGCTGGACGCTGGCCGTCGCCTATGAGAACAGCGCCGAACCACTGCGTCATCTTTCCCTCTGGGACGGATTCGAGACGCTGAACGCAAAGAGACGGAGCCATGAGATCACCCTCCCCGGACTGCGTATTCCCGCGCGCGCGGGCGGGCGTGCCGGAATGGTCGCCTATGACGGGGACCGGGGCGTCAAGGGTGACGCGGTGAACGTACGCACGGGGAACGGGAAGGCGTTCGGACTCGGTGACCCGGCCAACCCGGCGGGGGACGTCATGAACTCCACCATCACGGGGCCCGGTCGTGCGATCAAGCGTCAACCCGCCCATATGAACACGCTTGGTTACGACTCCGACGTTTTCGATATCAGTCCCGCACTGATGTCCGGGGGCACCAGTTTGAGTTTCCGCTTCACTGCCGAAAACCTCGGATACTTCCTCGGCGTTCTCTTCGTACAGGCAGAATCCCGCCGCTGAATCCCGGCCGCGGTGCTGCTCGCCCCGAGCCAGATCACCCACGTACCCAGAGAGCCGCACGTGCCGCACAGAACCCGGACCGATCCGAGTCCGAGCCAACTGACGATCTTTCATCTGGTACAGCCGGTGGAAGGGGGAGTCGCCCGTGTCGTCACCGACCTGGTCCGGGCGCAGGTCGCCGAGGGACTGCGGGCGGTGGTGGCCTGCCCGCCCGGCGGCGAACTGGCCGACCGCGCCGCCGAGGCCGGCGCCCGGGTGCACACCTGGCCCGCCGTACGCGCCCCCGGCCCCCGGCTCGCCCGGGAGGTGTTCACCGCCTCCCGGCTGATCCGCCGCTGCCGCCCCCATCTGGTCCACGCGCACAGCGCCAAGGCCGGACTGGTCGCCCGGCTCGCCGTACGCGGGCGCGTCCCCACCGTCTTCCAGCCGCACGCCTGGTCCTTCGACGCCGTGGAGGGCCGCGCGGCCGGACTGGCGCTCAGCTGGGAGCGGTACGGGACCCGCTGGTCCACCCGGACGCTGTGCGTCAGCGAGACCGAGCGGCGCGCGGGGGAGCGCGCCGGGATCAGCGCGCGCTGGGCCGTGATCCGCAACGGTGTCGACCTCGGTCACTTCGCGCCGGGGTACGCCCCTGGCACCGGTACTGGCACCGGCACTGGATCCGACACCGGCCCGGCGGGCGAGCGCGAGCGCGCACGGGCCGCCCTGCCGCAGCTGGCGGAGGTCCCGCCCGGCGCGCCCCTCGTCCTGTGCGTGGGCCGCCTGTGCCGTCAGAAGGGACAGGACGTCCTGCTCGCCGCCTGGCCCCGGGTGCTCGCGGACGTCACCGGCGCCCGGCTGCTGCTCGTCGGCGACGGCCCCGACCGCGAACACCTCACCCACCTCGCCCCGCCCGGTGTGCTGTTCGCCGGGGCGCAGCCCGACATCAGGCCCTGGCTGCGCGCCGCCGATCTGGTCGTCCTCCCGTCCCGCTGGGAGGGCATGGCACTCGCCCCGCTGGAGGCCATGGCCGTCGGCCGGCCCGTCGTGCTGACCGATGTCAGCGGCGCCCGGGAGAGCCTGCCGCCCGGCCACGAGGACCACTCTCTCGTACCCCCCGACGATCCGGACGCGCTCGCCGCCGCGCTCACCGCGCTGCTGGCGCGGCCCGGACTGCGCGCCCGGCTCGGCCGCGAGGCGGGGACCCATATGCGGGCGACCTGCGACGTACGGAAGACGGCCGCCGCCGTCTCCGGCCTCTATCAGGACCTGCTCAGCTCGCCCCCCACGAAGACGAGGAAGCGCACCAAGCGATGACGACGGAGAGCGCTCCCGCGCCCCACCACACCACCCACGCCCCCCGCACCCCACCGGCGCGCACGACGGTACGGACCGTGCTCCTGCCACCTCGCGGGACCGTCCGCCGCCGGACCGCGGCCGTGGGCACGAGCCGCACCGGCCGGTCCGGGCCCCTCGCGGGGCTCCTGGCCGCCGATGCCTGCGCCCTGGCGATCACCGCGGCCCTGCTGCCGCCGCTGCCGTGGCCCCCCGCCGTACTCCTGCTGTTCGCCGCAGCCCAGCCCTCGATGTACGCCTGCCGGGGGTTGTACCGGCCGAGCCTGTCGCCGTCGGCGCTGACCGAGGTGCCCGCACTCCTCGGGCTCGTACTGGTGCAGTGGCTCGCGGTCGCCGAGGCCCTGGCCGCGTACGACCCCGCACTCCGTACCGGCTGGACCGCACTCGCCCTCGCCGCGGGCGCGCAGACCGTCTTCGGCTGCGGAGCCCGCGCCCTGTTCTACACGGCCCGCCGCCGGGTGCGCGCCCGCAGGCCCCAGTCGGTGCTGGTCGTCGGCCGGGGACCGCTGGCCCAGCAGGTGACGGCCGCGCTGGCCGAGCACCCCGGGTACGGTATGCGGCCGGTCGGCCAGATCGACGACGGACGGCCCGACCCCTCGGGGCACCGGCAGGACGCCGGGTCGCTCCCGGTGCTCGCGGCGCCCCAGGACATCGGCCGCGCGGTCATCCAGAACGCCGTACGCCATGCCGTCTTCACCCAGCCGCCCGGCTCCGACGCCGAATCCGCGGCGCTCATCGCCCTGTTCGCCGGGCACGGCTGCCGGCTGTGGCTGGTCGACGGCGGCAACGCCACCGGGAACGTCTGGCGCCGGGCCGTGGGCCACGACCATCTGTGGGGCTTCTCCGTACGCCCCCTGCGCAGCGGGCTGCACCGGCCCGTCGCCCGTGCCGTCAAGCGGGCCATCGACACCGTCCTGGCGGCGGTCGCGCTGGTCGCCGCCGCCCCGGTGATGGCCGGGTGCGCGCTGGCCGTACGCCTCGCGGACGGACCCGGCGTCATCTTCCGGCAGGAGCGGATCGGCCTGGACGGGCGGCCGTTCACCCTGCTGAAGTTCCGTACGCTCGCCCCGGCCAACGAGCACGAGTCCGCGACCCGGTGGAACGTCGCGTACGACCGGCGGATGAGCGTCACCGGGAGTGTGCTGCGCCGCACCTCGCTCGATGAGCTGCCGCAGCTGTGGAACGTGCTGCGCGGCGATATGAGCCTGGT
This sequence comes from Streptomyces sp. NPDC051018, assembly GCF_044456085.1. Classification (NCBI taxonomy): domain Bacteria; kingdom Bacillati; phylum Actinomycetota; class Actinomycetes; order Kitasatosporales; family Streptomycetaceae; genus Streptomyces; species Streptomyces sp. NPDC051018. The sequence goes on along the minus strand of NZ_JBITFN010000011.1, from coordinate 91,863 downwards.
CGGCCCGAGGCCCGAAAGGCCCTACTTCGTCGCCAAGTTCGGCCACGCCCACCCCGGATACCGGGCCCGCCACCGGATGCCTGTCGGTATCACCGGCCTGGCGCAGGTCAACGGGCTGCGCGGGGACACCTCGATCGAGGAGCGGGCCCGCTTCGACAACCACTACATCGAGACCTGGTCGCCCTGGCAGGACCTGTGCATCATGGCGCGTACGGCCCTCTCGCTGTTCCGGCTCGGAGGCAGCTGACCATGGCCGTGCTCATGGCGGCGCCGACCGGGACACCGCGTCCGGCGCCGGGGACGGACGGGGGAGCGGGGCACCGGCCCGGCCGGCTCGCCCGCCGGTGGCCGCTGCTGCCGCTGATCGGGACCGTCCTGCTGCTGGCCGCGCCCCTGCCGGAAGGCAGCCGGGCCGGGGGCGGGCTAGGGCCCGCCGATCTCGCGTCGGGTGTCCTGGTGCTCTTCTGCGCGGTCCGGGTGCTCCGGACACGGGCGGCGGCGCTGACACCGGCCGCCGCCGTGGTGCTCGCCCTCCCCGCCGCCGCGGTCGCGATCGCCACGGTCACGGCCGCCGACCCGTTGGCCGCGCTGCCCGGATTCGTGCGCTATCTCCAGGTGTTCGTCCTGGTGCCGGCCGCGGTCGTGCTGCTGGTGCGCGACGCCCGTGACTTCCGGATCGTCGCGGGCGCCCTCGTGGTCCTCGCCCTGGTGCAGGGCGGTACCGGGATCCATCAGTACGTGACCGGATCAGGCGCCTCCTACATGGGCGAGGACGTCCGGGCCGTCGGCACCTTTGGGCCCAGTGACGTCATGGGCATGGCCACCGTGGTCGCGTACGGACTGCTCGCCGCCGCCGCCTTCGCGCTGCGAGCCCCGGCGGGCGCGTCCCGCCGGACGCGGGTGGCCGCGGCCGGCACGGCGGCCTTCCTCGTCGTCCCGCTGGCCCTGTCGTTCAGCCGGGGCGCCTGGATCGCGACCGGAGCCGCCGCGCTGGTGATGCTGCTGCTCGCCGGAGTGCGCCGGGCCGTCAAGGTGCTGGCCGCGCTGACGGCGGTGACCGTGGTCCTCGTCGGCGGTTTCGGCGTCGGCTCCGAGATGATCTCGCAGCGGCTCGGCAGCATCACCCAGGTGACCGCGGCCCCCGACCGCTCCGTCACCGACCGGTACACGATGTGGGCCGCCGCCGCGAGCATGTGGCGCGAGGAACCCGTCACCGGGGTGGGCCTCAAGGGCTTCCCCGCCCACCGCGACGCCCACGCCTCCATCGGGCTCTCCTCCGGCAGCGACACCGCGGGCGCCGGACAGACGTTCCGCAAGCAGCCCCTGCTGTCCCCGCACAACATGTATCTGCTGATCCTCAGCGAGCAGGGGCTCATCGGCCTCACCGCGTTCGCCGGGAGCTGGGCCGCGCTGCTCACCGGAGGCGTCCGCAGGCTGCTCCGCCGCACCGGGCCCGCCGACTGCGGGCTCATGGCCGTCGGCCTGCTGCTCTGGCAGACCGTGGACTTCCTGTACGCCGACATCGGCGGGCCCTCGACCGTACTGACCGGGATCGTCCTCGGGCTCGCGGCCCGCTGGGCCCTGGCACCCGAGGACGGGCCGGGGGAGCGGCCGGAGCACGGTCCCGCGCACCGGGAGGGCGTACGGGTGGACGGGGCTTCCGCGCACCGGGACGAGGTATGGGCGGACGCGGCTGCCCCGCACCGGGATGCGGCTGCCGCCCACCGGGACGGGGAGTGGCCGGGCCCGGCTGCCGCCCGCCGGGACGGGGCACCGCCCGGATGACAGGGATCGACACCGGAGTGGAGACCCGGACCGGCGCCACCCCGAGGACCGGGCCGCCGCGGCTCGGCAACGCCCTCGCCCGCGCCGCCGCGATCACCGCCGGGCTCACCGTCGCCGGCGCCCTCCTCGGTCTCGTACGCGACCAGGCCATCGCCCAGATCTACGGCGCCAGCCTCGACAGCGACGCCTTCCTCATCGCGTGGACCGTGCCCGAGATGGCGGCCACCCTCCTCATCGAGGACGCGATGGCGCTGCTGCTGGTGCCCGCGTTCAGCCGGGCGCTCGCGCAACGGGCCGCCCGGCGCTCACCCGACGCCGTACGGGATCTGGTCCGGGGCACCCTTCCCGCGCTGTTCGCCGTGCTGACCTGCGCGACCGGGCTGCTGATCGTGTTCACTCCGCAGTTCGTCCACGCCCTGGCCCCCGGATTCGCCGACCCGCAACTCGCCGTCGACTGCACCCGGCTGACCGCGCTCACCGTCCTCACCTTCGGCATCGCCGGATACTTCAGCGCCGCCCTGCGCGCGCACGGCCGGTTTCTGCTGCCCGCCGGGGTCTATGTCGCGTACAACGCCGGCATCATTGCCACCACCGTCGTCCTGCACTCCCTGTGGGGCGTCCGCGCGGCGGCGGCGGGCGTCGCCGTCGGCGGCCTGCTGATGGTGCTCACCCAGCTCCCGACCTTCGTACGCCAGGTGACGGGCGGCCGGGCGCGCCCGCGCCGCCGGGCGGGGGTGCCCCGGCAGCGCGGACGCGCCCGTCTCGTCGGCTTCGCCCTCCTCGCGCCCATCGTCCTGTTCGCCGTCAGCCGCCAGTCGCAGGTCCTCGTCGAGCGCTTTCTCGCGTCCTCGCTGCCCAGCGGCGCGATCTCCCATCTCAACTACGCGCAGAAGGTCGCGCAGATGCCGATGGTGCTCTCGCTGATGTTCTGCACGGTCACCTTCCCCGCCGTCGCCAAGGCGATCGCCGAGGGCGACCGGGAGCGGGCCCGCCGCCGGGTCGAGAACGACCTCGCGCTCGCCGGACTGGTCGTCCTGCTCGGCACCGCGCTCATCCTCGGCTACGCCCCCCAGATCGTCGAAGTCCTCTTCGAGCGCGGCGCCTTCGACGCGCGCGACACCGAGACCACGGCCACCGTGATGCGCGTCTACGCCGCCGGGCTGCTCGGACACACCCTGGTCGGCGCGCTCGGGCGGCCGTTCTTCTCCTCCGGCCGGCCCACCTGGTACCCGGCCGCCGCCATGGCCGCCGGGCTCGCCGTCACCGTCGCCGCGGGGTCCGCCGCCGTCGGCGAGTGGGGCGTGTACGGGATCGCCGCCGCCAACGCCGCCGGGATCACCACCACCGCCCTGCTGCTTCTGCACGGGCTCGGCTCGCGGATCGTCTCCATCCAGGTGCGCTCCATCAGCCGGGCCCTCGGACGCCTCGCACTGGCGGCCGCCGCGGCAACCGCCGCCGGCCGGCTCGCCGCCCCGCTGACCGAGAACGCGTTCCTCAGCCTCGCCCTCGGCGCCCTGATCGTCCCCGCCGTCTTCGCGGGGACCGGACTCGCCGTCCGGTCCCCCGAGGTGCTCCACCTCCTGGCCCTCATCCGACAGAGGATCACCCGACAGAGGAACCCCCGCCATGTCCGCTGACACCGCAGGTACGGCAACCGACACCACGGATACGGCATCGGCCCCCGCGCCTGCCGCCACCACCGCCCGGCCGTGGATCCTGATGTACCACTCGGTGGCCGACCCGGCCCACGATCCCTACGGCATCACCGTCGCCCGCGACCGCCTCGACCTCCAGCTCGGCTGGCTGCGGCGGCGCGGCCTCACCGGCGTCGGCGTCGGCACCCTGCTGCGCGCCGCCGCCGCCGGGAGCGCCCGCGGGCTCGTCGGGCTGACCTTCGACGACGGATACGCCGACTTCACCGCCGACGCCCTGCCCGTGCTGCGCCACCACGGCTGCGCGGCCACCCTGTTCGTCCTGCCCGGACGGCTCGGCGGCACCAACACCTGGGACCCCGAAGGGCCGCGCAGGGCCCTCGTCGACGAGGACGCCATCCGCGCCGCCGCCGACGCCGGCACCGAGATCGCCTCCCACGGGCTCTACCACGTCGACCTCACCCGCCTCGGCGACGAGGCGCTCCACCAGGAGACCCTGCGCAGCCGGGCCTGGCTGCGGGAGCTGACCGGCCGGGCGCCCGAGGGGTTCTGCTATCCGTACGGAACGGTCGACGAACGGGTCGTCGCCGCCGTGCGCGACGCGGGATACGGCTACGGCTGCGCGATCCGGCCGCCCGCCGCGCTCCGGGGCCCGTACGCCCTCGCCCGTACGCACATCAGCCAGGCCGACCGCGGCGGACGGCTCCTGGTGAAGCGGCTGCGCCACTGGGCGGACGCCCGGTGAAGGCCCTGCACATCATCACCGGCCTCGGGGTCGGCGGCGCCGAACAGCAACTGCGGCTGCTGCTGCGGCGGCTGCCCGTGGACTGCGACGTGGTGACCCTGACCAATCCGGGCGCGGTCGCCGAGGGGCTGCGCGCCGACGGCGTCCGGGTGTTCGACCTCGGGATGCGCGGCAACCGCGATCTCACGGCGCTGCCCCGGCTCACCCGGCTGATCCGCCGGGGCCGCTACGACCTCGTACACACCCATCTGTACCGGGCCTGTGTGTACGGGCGGCTCGCGGCCCGGCTCGCGGGTGTCCGGGCCACCGTGGCGACCGAGCACTCCCTGGGCGACGCCGAGATCGAGGGCCGTCCGCTCACCCGGGGCACCCGCGCCCTGTATCTGGCCACCGAACGGCTCGGCACGGCGACGGTCGCCGTCTCGGACACGGTCGCCGGGCGGCTGCGGGACTGGGGGGTGCCCGCCGGGCGTATCCACATCGTCCCCAACGGGATCGACGCCGCCCGCTTCCGCTTCGACGCCGACGAGCGCCTCGCCGTCCGCGCCCGCCTCGGTATCGCCCCCGACGCCTTCGTCGTGGGCGGTGTCGGCCGCCTCGTGCCCGGCAAGCGCTTCGACGTACTCGTACGGGCGGTCGCCGCGCTGCCGGGAACCGTTCTGGTGATCGCGGGCGACGGCCCGGAACGCGCATCCCTGGAACGGCTCGCGGCACAGCTGGGCATCACGGAACGGGTGCGCTTCCCGGGGGAGTGCGACATGTCCCCGGCCGCGCCCGGGCCTTCGTACGAGTCCCCGCGCGGGCCCGTGTCCCCCGCCCGGCCCCCGGGCGCGTCCGGGGCCCCGGCACGGTTCGCCGCTCCCCGCCGTCCCGGTGCTCCGGGCGGCGCGGGCAGGCCGGACGTTCCCGGCGCGGACGGGAGCGCGGGCGCCGGTTCCGGTGCCCCCGGCGTGCCCTCCCTGCTCTGCGCCCTGGACGTCTTCGTATCCGCCTCCCGGGAAGAGGCCTTCGGGCTCGCCGTCGTCGAGGCGCTCGCCGCCGGGCTGCCGGTCCTGCACAGCACCTGCCCCGCGATCGACGATCTGCCGCCCCACCAGTCCCCCGGCGCCCGGCGGTTCGGGGGCACCGCCGGTGAACTCACGGCCGTACTGCGGACCTGGTCCGGGGCCGGGGCGCGGCGGCTGCCCCCCGCGCCGGTCGCCCGGCACTACGACATCGAGCACAGCGGCCGGCGGCTGATGGACCTCTACACCCGGGTCCTCGCCGCCCCCGCCGTCCCCCGCACACCCATCCGTCCGACCGAGAGGGTCCCCCGATGAACGACGCGAACGACGCGAACGGCCACCCGAACGACCGCCCGAACGACCGCCCGAACGACCTGACCGAGCCGACCGGCCCGGCGACCCCGCCCGTACGTGAGCCCGCTCGCTCCCGTGGGCGGATCGGCAGGCTGACCCGCGCGGTGCCCCGTTGGTGGCCCCTGCCCGTCGGCGCCCTTGCCGGAGCCCTCTGCGGCGGTGTGTACGGAGACCTGGCGCCCCCTCAGTACGCGGCCACCAGCTATGTCGTCGCCGTCCCCGGCAAGGACGCCCAGCCGGGCGCTGCCGTGGGGTTCGCCCAGGCGTACGGGCGGATCGCGACCAGCGACTCCACGATCGCGTACGCCCGGGTCGCGGCCGGGATGCCCGCCGACCGGCTGCGCAGCCGGGTGCGCACCGAGACCTCCCCGGACTCGCCGATGATCGCGATCACCGGCACCTCGAAGCGCGCCGGTGAGGCGGCCGACATCGCCAACGCGGTCGCCGACGCGGTGTTCGTGAGCAGCAACCAGGTCGCCAAGAGCACCGGCGTACAGCTGGTGAGCTTCTCGCAGGCGATCCCGCCGACCCGTCCCGTATCCCCGTCCCTCCCCGTCGCCGCGGCCGTCGGCGCCTCGGCGGGCGGGCTGATCGGCGGGCTCGTCATGCTCGTACGGCCCCGCCCGCGGCGCGGGGCCACCGGCGTGACCGTGCCCGCGCCCGCCGGATCGTCCCCTGCCGGCGGTTCCGGACCGCGGCCCGGAACCGGGGCCTACCCCGCCGAGATGGAGCGCGTCTGATGGCGTCCCAGGAGCGGGGCGGACACCGCTCGGGCACCGTCGTCACGCTCTGCCGGGACCAGCGCGCCTTCGCCCGGCTGCGGCCGGAGTGGGACGACCTCCAGCGCCGCTGTTCCACCGCGACCCCCTTCCAGAGCCACTCCTGGCTGGACTCCTGGTGGCTCTCGTACGGGGTCGAAGGGCGGCTGCGGATCGTGCTCGTACGCCGTGACGGGCGGCTGATCGCCGCCGCGCCGCTGATGCTCGTCCACCGGCCGATGCCCCTGCTCGTCTCCCTGGGCGGGGGGATCTCCGACTACAGCGACATCCTCGTCGACGACCAGAGCGATCCGACGGGGGCCACCGCCGACGCCGCGATCACCGCCCTGGAACGCGGACTTCAGCGCGCGGCCCGGCACGCCGTGATCGATCTGCGGGAGGTACGGCCCGGGGCCGCGGCCGAGCGGCTGTACCGGAAGTGGACCGGCGCCAAGCAGGGGCTCGCGGACTCCGTCTGTCTGGAGCTGCCGGCCGCGCCCATGGAGGAGCTGGTCAAGCGGCTGCCGACCAACCGCGCCCAGCGCGTGCGGGCCAAGCTCCGCAAGATCGACGCGCTGAACATCGAGGGCGTACGCGTGGGCGAGCAGGGCGTCCCCGACACCATGGGGCATCTGCTGCGGCTGCACGAACTCCAGTGGCGGGGCCGGGGAGTCACCGCCGAGCATCTGCGGCCGAGATTCGCGGAGCACCTCGTGCGGGCGACCCGGCGGATGGTGCGGGACGGGGACGCAGCGCTCACCGAGTACCGGCTGGACGGCGAGGTGGTCGCGGCGAGCGTGGCGCTGTTGTCCGGGCAGCTCACCGGCGGCTACCTCTACGGCGCGCACCCGGAGCTGAGGGAGCGGAAGGTCGACGTCGCCACCATGCTGCTGCGCCACGACACCGATTTCGCGGCGAGCACCGGCCGCCGGGTGGTGAGCCTGCTGCGGGGCAAGGAGGCGTACAAGAACAGCTGGCGCCCCGAGGCCGTCACCAACCAGCGGCTCCTGATGGCTCCGTACGCCCTGGAACCCGCGCTGCGTATGCACGCGGCACGGGCGGGCTGGCGCGACCGCGCGGCGGGGGCGGTCCAGGAACGGTTCCCCGCCGCGCGGAGGTGGCGTGCCCGGCTGAACGACTGGCGGGCAGCGGTACGGAGAAGGCGGCCCGCTGCCTAGTGCTGTGGCCGGAAACGTTCACCGGCCCGCGACGCCCTGCACGGCTCCCCCTGGGCCTGGCGGCCCGGAGGTACCCCCAGCCGCGTTGTCGGACCGCGCGAGTACGGCGGGTACGAGCTGCGGACCTCCGCCTTGCGCTGCACCGCACCGGACACCGCGGGCCACCGGCAGACCTTTCGGCCACAGCACTAGCTCCGGTCGCCCGTGGCCTGCTTCTTCGGCTCGGAGGACAGCGACGGCGGGAGCCAGCCGGACGCCCACGGGAGCTTGACGCAGAACGTGCGCTCGGGCAGCCACTTGCCGATCCACTCCCCGAGCCCCAGCGGTACACACCACTCGCCGGGGTCCGGCTTGACCACGGGCCCGGTCGGCGTCGGGGTGGGAGTGGGGGTGGGCTTGGTCGGAGTCAGAGTCGGAGTCGGAGTCGGAGTCGGCGTGGGTGTCGGTTCGACGGGCTTGGTCGGTGTCGGCGTGGGTGTCGGTGTCGGCTCGGGCCCGGTTGACGTCGGCGTAGGCGCCGGAGCGGTAGGCGTCGGCACCGCGGTCGGCGTCGGGACGACGACCGGCGGCGTGGACGGCACGGGCACGGTGGGCGTGGGCGTCGGCGGCAGGGTCGGTGTCGGCGTCGGCACCACGGGCACGGTCGGCCTCGCGTACAGCAGCGAACGGAACACACTCGACGATCGGGGATTGTCATCGCACTGCCAGACACCGTGCGGACAGTAGTCCGTGATGGTCTGATAAAGCGGCCTGTGCCGCTCGATCCATTCCAGCATGCCCCGCATGTACGCGGGGTTGTCGCCGTTGCGGAAAAGCCCCCACTCCGGGTACGAGATCTCCTTGTTGCGCTCGCGCGCGAACTCGACCTGTTTCCGCAGCCCGTACGGCGCCTCCGCCTGTTCCTCGAAGGTGCGCCCGGGAGCCTGGTCGTAGGAATCCATCCCGATGATGTCCACGACGTCGTCGCCCGGGTAGCACTCGGTCCAGGGAATCGCGTCCGTACCCCTGTTCGGGGCGAAGTCGAAACGGAATTTCTGCCCCTCGACGGAACGCATGGCCTCGACGATGCGATTCCAGTACGTCTTCCAGGATTGGGGATCGGGGCCGCAGCGATGGGTGTACGTGGTGCCGTTCATCTCCCAGCCGAGCACGATCACGGTGTCCGGGACGCCCAGTTCGACCAGCCGGGAGGCCAGATCGCGGAAGTGGTGGTCGAACCGGCCCGAGGCGCCCGCCCTCAGCAGAGCGCGGACCTCTCCGTCGGGCACCCGCGCCTCGTTCCGTTCCAGCATGGGGACATTGAGGACGAACATCCGGTCGTCCGCGCCCTGCCGCCAGCGGGCCCAGTCCTCAAGGAAGCTCACCCGGCCCTCGATATTGCTCCATCGGTCGCCCGGAAGATATGTGTGACCGACTCTCAGTTCCGCTCCGCCCAGCCAGCGCGAGAGTTCGTTCATCCGCCGCACACCGGCCGGGCCGTAGTCGAGGTACGCACCCATGGCGACCGGCGCGGGCGGTGCTTCCGCGGCGCGGGCGACGCCCGCCGTCCGTTCTCCGAGAACACCCGCGGAAACGATGAGCCCGGCGGCAACCGTTCCGACGCAGGTGCTGGTGAGACGGCGCCGTCGGGTCATGGGCTCCTCCAAGAGCGATGTCCGCGCCGTCCCTGTGACGGCCTGTCGACCGTAGGCAGAAAGTCATACGAGTGAACGGTCCGAAGGCCCTCCGCTAGGCCATTCGCGAATTCCGCCGCGATATTCAGGTCCATCCAGGTGAAAGTTGTGACGTTGATGCCACCGTTCGACGTAAGGGACACAAAAGACGCACGCGATGTAAGGGGTGCACGGGACGCACAGAACTCAGAGGTCTCACCGGACCCACAGGACGCAAAGCGCGCGGTGGAGGCATTCGACGCCCGCGTTCCCGCGCTGGTGCTGCGCCTCGACCGGAATCCCTTTCACCACGGCACCCTCGGGGCCGTCAGATCGCTGGGCCGGGCGGGCGTCGAGGTGCACGCCGTGGTCGAGTCGGCCGCCAGCCCCGTGGCCCGCTCCCGCTATCTGCACCGGGCACACCCGAGGACCCGCGGGGCGGACGAGGCCGGGGCGTTCACGGAGATGCTGCTGCGGGTCTCGGACCGTATCGGGCGGCGCGCGGTGCTGATCGCCATGGACGATCTGAGCGCGATCCACACCGCGGCCCACGCACCGCGGCTCAGGGAGCGCTATCTCCTTCCCGAACTGCCCGCCGGACTGCCGGGCCGCCTCGCAGACAAGGCCCAACTCGCGGACCTGTGCGCGGGGGCGGGCATCGCGCACCCGGAGACGGTCGTCCCGGACACCCCCGCCGAAGCCGCCGACGCGGTACGGAGGCTGGGCCTGCCGCTGGTGGCGAAGTGGAGCCACCCCTGGCTGCTGACCCCGGCCACCGGGCTGCGCAGCACCACCCTGGTGACCTCCCCCGCGGCGGCCCGCGCGCTGCATGAACGGGGCCGGACCGCCGGGAGCCGGCTGCTCCTCCAGCGCTATCTGCCGGACGCGCCGCACACCGACTGGTTCTTCCACGGCTACTTCTCCGGCGACGGCCCGGTGTGTCTCGCGGGCGGCAGCGGGCGCAAGGAGCTGTCGTGGCCGACGCGCACGGGGCTCACCGCCAAGGGCCGCTGGCACCCCAACCCCGAGATCGAGGAGGCCGCGCTGCGGCTGGTCTCCCATGTCGGCTACCAGGGCATCCTCGACCTCGACTTCCGGCGTGACGCTGCGGCGGGCACGTACCGGCTCCTCGACGCCAACCCCCGGCCGGGCGCGCAGTTCCGGCTGTTCACCGATCCCGGCGGCCTCGATGTCGTACGGGCCCTGTATCTCGATCTCACCGGGCAGCGGGTGCCGCGCCGTTCGGACCGGCCGGGGCGGGTGTTCGTCGCGGAGAACTACGCGCTGCTGTCGGCGGTGGTCTCCGTACGGGACAGAGGTCCCGGGGTTCGGGACACAAGGCCGGAACCCCGGCGGCCGGTGGCCCGTGGGGAAGGCGTGGAGACGGCGTGGTTCGCGGGCGACGATCCGCTGCCGTTCCTCGCGATGACCCGGGCCTGGCTCGGGCGGGGGCTGGCGAAGGCCGTGCACCGGGTCCGGACGGCCGCCCGTGCCGCGCGCGGCACGGGGGTACCCGTGGCCGGGGCACCGCCCCGGCAGCGCGAGCCCGCCGACAGTACTTCCGACACCGGCGACCGCGCCACCGACCGCGCCTCCGGGACCTGAACCACCGGAACCCGAACAACCAGGACCTGGACAACGCGGCCCCGAACAACGCAGATCCGAACCATCCGCTGACGTCCCCGGACCGGACGCCCCCTCGGTCCCCTGATCCGTACCGCCCGCGGCCGTCGCACCTCGGCGCCCCTCACCGAACCCACCCTCCAGACCCTCCCGGCCCCGGAGCCCTCCACCCCTCCGGAGCCCTCGCGCAAAGGAACACACATGTACGACGTGGCAGTCATCGGCGCCGGTCCCTACGGGCTGTCCATCGCGGCCCACGCGGCGGCGGCCGGGCTGAGCCCCAAGGTCTTCGGCCGGGCGATGGCGTCCTGGCGCGACCATATGCCGGACGGCATGTTCCTCAAGTCGGAGCCCTGGTCGTCGAACCTCTCCGACCCGGCCGCCGCGCACACCCTCGCCCGCTTCGGCGCGGAACGCGGTTTCGAGACCGTCCACGGCAGTCCGCTCCCGATCGGGGCGTTCACCGACTACGGCCTCTGGTTCGCGCGGCACGCGGTCCCGGACATCGACGAACGGACCGTCACCCTGGTCACGCCCGCCGACGGCGGCTTCCGGGTGGAGACCGCCGACGGCGGGAGCGTCGCCGCCCGTACGGTCGTCCTCGCCGTGGGGGTGATGCCGTTCGTCCACCTCCCCGAGGCACTGGCCGGACTGCCCTCGCGCTGGGTGACCCACAGCAGCGGCCACGGCGACCTCGGCGGCTTCCGGGGCAAGGACGTCACCGTCGTCGGCGCGGGCCAGGCGGCGCTGGAGACCGCGACCCTGCTCGCCGAACAGGGGGCCCGGCCACGGCTGGTGGCCCGTACGGACCGCCTGAACTGGAACACCACGCCCCAGCCCCTCGAACGCGGACCGCTCCGTTCGCTGCGGACCCCGCACAGCGGCCTCGGCACCGGCTGGACCAGCTGGGTCTGGTCGGAGATCCCCTGGGCCGTACGGAGACTGCCCGCGAGCACCCGCGCTCATATCGCGCGCACGGCCCTCGGCCCGGCGGGAGCGTGGTGGCTCAGGGAGCGGTACGAGAGCCGGGTGCCCGCGCTGCTCGGTCACAGCCTGCGCGGTGCCGAGACCGCCGGCGGCCGGCTGCGGCTGACGCTGAACACCCCCGGCGGGGGCACCGAGACCGTCGACACCGACCATGTCGTCGCCGCGACCGGGTTCGTCCCGGACCTCGACCGGCTGGCCCTGCTGGACGCGCCGCTCCGCTCGGCGCTCGGCACGGTCGCCGGGACCCGGGCGCCGGAGCTGAGCGCCGGGTTCGAGTCCTCGGCTCCGGGGCTGTTCTTCGCGGGGCTGCTGACCGCGCCGTCGTTCGGGCCGTCCATGCGCTTTGTGTACGGGGCGACGTTCACCGCCCGGCGGCTGGTGGCCGGGGTGCGCCGGAGGCTGCGGGCGGGTGCCGTACCCCGGCTGCCGCGCCCCGGGGGCCCGGTCCCGGCCACATCGGTCTCCAGCGCACCGACTCCGGCTGGGTCGACTCCGGCTGGGTCGATTCCGGCCGGAACCGCGGCCCCTGAGGTTCCCGCGATGTCCGCGACTCCCGAGGCCCCGGCGGCGACATCGGCCGAGGGGCGTCAGCCGGTACGGGAGGGCTGACCCGGAGGCGTACCACCTGCCGTGGCGCGGTCGACGGGCCGCACCACGGCGGCCCCCGGGCCGTCAGACCGGGTGCCGGTTGAGGTGGAGCCGGCCGCGGTAAGGGGGTTGCGGGCCGAAGGCGTCGGGAGGGGCCGCCTGCGGTGGCGGGAACCGGACGAGCCGGGTCCACTCCAGGTCGGTCGCCCCCGGCAGAGTGCGGCCCGCCGAGGCCCATTGACGTACCAGTTCCGCGTAGATCGGGGACTCGTCGGAGGGCACTTGGCCGGGGTGGGAAGCGTGCTCCCCGTATCTGCTCGTGGTCGCGTGCGGAGCCGGGAATGTCTGGACGCGCTGCCATCGGGCAGGCGAAGTTGTCCTTGCCATATGACAGCCAACGGGAGCCCGGGGGACGAAGTCACTGCGGGAGGCCGGCCCCGGGGGACAGCAGGAACGGTTTTTCGAGGGATACGGGGCGCACTCCCGCGCACGGGCCCGGGCCACCGCACCGGCCGCGACGTACGGCGCGCGCCGGATCGCGGCCGGTCGGCGCGCCGGTTCGCCGTCTTCTCGCGTGCGCTGGTCGCTCGTTGGGGTGCACGATCCGCGACACGGTGCCCGACGGTCGCTCAGGTGGCGGCTTTTGGCGGGAGAGGGCGTGATGATACGGAAAACGGCCTGTCTGAGGGGACCGACCCATGCGACACCTGGCATCCGCGCTGCTGCTGTCGGCGCTCGCGACGGCGGCCACCGGCTGTCAGGGCCCGGGCGCCCCGGCCGGAGCGGAACCCGGTGCGGCGGGCGCCCCGGTGGCGGCAGCCGACGAGAAGCCGGGCTCCGGGCGGACGGCCTGGATCGGTGAAACGGCCGAGTTCGGGGGGCGTGCCTTCGGTGAACGTCTGCGGATCTCCGTACGCTCCGCCGTCGACCCGGCGATCGCCGTCCACCCGGCCAAGGGGCCACGGCCCGTATCCGCGGCCGGGAAGCGCCGGTACGGCGTGGAGGTCGCCCTCGTGAACGTGGGCGGCAAACTCCATGACACGAGCCGCGGCAAGGCATGGGTCACCGATGGGAAAGGGAACCGCTATCCGGCGGTCGATTCCGGGGCGATCACCACCGGACTTCCGCTGGAATGGAACACCCTGGCGGTGGGTGAACAGGTGCAGGGCTGGCTCGTCTTCGAAGTCCCCGAAGACGCGGACATCGTGAAATTCCACTGCACGCTGGGGAATTCATCCGTCACCTGGCAGCTGAAACATCCCCCGTCCAGGTGAATGCGGACGGTTGCCCGGGCCGGCAGGGCATTAGGGTGCCGAACCATGACCACAGCGAATTCCACCAAAAAGACCGTACAGCGCAGCCATTTGGGCACCCTTTCGATGCTCGCCTGGACCGGCGACCCCGAAGCCGGGCACGACACACCGTTCCTCCTCGTCTACTCCTGCGGCGACGGGGACGGGGGCCCGGAAGCGTGCACGGCGGCCCTGCTGGGAATGATCGGGGAATCCGGTCTGAAGGCGGGCGCGATGTCCGACGCCACCGAGACGGCCGGGAGCTCCCCGATCCGGGTGCTGGTGGAGGGCGGGCAGGCGGTGCTCAACATGCCGTATCTGAGCGCGCAGTGCGTGGCCCCTCCCGAGTGGCTGGCGGCGGCGGAAGCGGGGGGCCGGGTCCACCTCGTCGTGGCGAGCCGTCCCTGGCCGCAGGGGGTGCCGGGGCAGCCGGTCTCCGAGGAGACGCTCCACGCGTTCCTCGGCGACGACGAGACGCTGAACAGCGCGGCGCATGTCCTGCTGCGGGTGACCCAGCTGCGGTGACGTCCGGGCCCGGGGTGGAGCGGTTCATGGTTCCGCGCCCCGCCGGGCCGCCTGCCCGGACCCTGCCCCGGGCCGTTCTCAGGCTCCGGCCTCAGTCCCCGGCAGGCCCGGGGCCGCCGGCCGGCGGACCGGAGCCGGACCACCGGCCCGACTGGCGGCCGGGCCCTCGGCAGGGGTGGCCTTCGGAGCGGAAGAGGCCGTCCGGGGCAGCGGGGTGAAGGTGAACGGGAGCGCGCCGACGCGGTTGTCGAAGCTGGAGTCGACCAGGGTGGGCGGGGCGAGGGCTCGGAGGCCGCGGGTGCGGGTGAGCAGCTCGTGGAAGAGCGCCTTCATCTCCTGCCGGGCCAGATGCGCCCCCAGGCAGTAGTGGGGGCCACCGCCTCCGTACCCCAGGTGCGGGTTGGGGGCCCGGGTGATGTCGAAGGCGTCCGGGTTCTCGAAGACCGCCTCGTCGCGATTGGCCGACGCGTAGAACAGCACCACCTTCTCGCCGGGGCGGAACACCCGCCCGCCGAGCTCGCACTCGGCCACGACCGTACGGCGGAACTGGATGATCGGCGTCGAGTGGCGGACGATCTCGTCCACCGCGCCGTCCGCGTACCGCGCGAAGTCGGCGGCCAGCAGACCGTACTGGCCGGGGTGGTCCGTCAGCAGTGCCAGGCCGTGCGCGATGGCGTTGCGCGTGGTCTCCACGCCCGCCACCAGCAACAGGGAGAAGAAGGCGCCGAGTTCGCGCGAGGAGAGGGCCTCGCCGTCGATGTCGGCGCACACCAGCGCCGAGATGAGGTCGTCCTCCGGCTCCCGGCGCCGCTCACGCGCCAGCTTCGCCATCATCAGCTGCATACGGGCCAGCGCCCGCAGTCCGCGCCCCGGGACCCGCAGTCTCCGCCGGGCGACCCCCACGTTCTCCGACGCCTCGTCGACGCTGCGGGCGATCTCCGTCCGCCGGGACCCGGGGATGCCCATGAGATCGCAGATGATCTCGAACGGCATACGGGAGGCGACGGACGCCACGAAGTCCCCCGGCCCGTCACGGACCACCTCGTCGACGATACGGGCGGCGACCGCCCGCACATTGTCCTCCGCCGCGGACAGCAGCCGCGGAGTGAAGGCGCGGAAGACGATCTTGCGCAGGGCCGCGTGCTCGGCGCCGTCCAGGTTGACCATGGAGTTGCCGAAGAGGGCTTTGGCCCAGGCGGCCGGTTCGGGCGTGGTGACCCCGGGGGCGCTGGCGAACTCCCCGGGCCTGCGGCTCGCCTCCCGGACGTCCGCGTGCCGTACGAGGGCGTGGAAGCCGGGCCCGGAACCGAAGCGGGCGGGGGCACCGAGAGCGCGCAGCCGCGCGAACGACTCCAGCCGCCGTGCGCGCGGCAGCTCCCAGAACGACGGATCGGCGAGATCCACGTCCTCCACCCGCGGCGGGGACGCCTGTACGGGGATTTCCATGACCAAACCTCCTGAGGGCTCGCCGCCATGCTCACCCGGCCGGAGGGGAGCGGGCGGCCGGAACCACCCGGAACGCGGTGAATTCCCGCTCTTCGCCGCACCTTCGGGTGACATGGGAAGGGCGCGTCAACACGGGCGTTGCTGCGTTCGGGGGAATGCGGCCCGCGTCCGGCCGTCCGGCTCGTTCTCCCAGGCAGCCGTCGCGTGTACGCGACAGCCGTCAACCAAGAGGGGACACACCCACCGATGAAGTCGACCACCCGAGGATCTCTCGCGGCACTCATGGCCTGTATGGCGTCGGCGGTCGCGGCGGCGCCCGCGGCCGCCGCTGCCTCCGTGCCGGTCACCCTGCCGCTGGAGAGCCTGGAGACGGTCCTGCCGCTGGAGGCTCCGGCGCTGAGCACGGGCGTTCCGGTGCCCGTCCCCGGTGCGCCCGAGGGCCCGCGTCATGTCACCGGGCGGATGCTGCCGGAGCAGGCGCTGCCCCGGGTACCGGTCACCGGCGAACTGCCCAGGACGGCCCTGGACCTCCCCCTGGAGAACCCGCTCGGCGAGGGGGCCCTCGGCCTCGCCCGCGCGGCCGTCGAGGCCCCGGACACCCGGCTGACCACCCCCGGCGCCTCGCTGGGCGCGCCGCTCTCCGCCCCGCGGCCCGAACTCTTCGGGCAGCCCGAGCCGGTGCTCCCGGAGGCCGCCGTGCTCACCCCGGCGCTGACCGGCACCCCGGCCGCGGGTCTGGACCTGCGCTGACCGGTCACCAAACCGCAGTCCGGGCGCTGCGCCGACCGGGCACCGGTCATCGGTCACCGGTCCGCGGGCCCGCCCCCGGCCCCGCCCGGCGGGCCCGCGGAACGACGGTCGGTGGAATGAATGTCGTACGACCGGCCACCCGTTAGAGGAACCCTTTCGCCGTCGTCTCGTTGACAGGGTCGATGCACGGCTATGTCGAAAGGGCGGCCCCCATGCGATTCCCCGACCGTCACGCGCCCCGCCGGGTCACCCGCCGGATCGCGCTGCGCGCGCTGTTCACCTCCGGTGTCGTCGCGGGGACGGCGGGGGCGCTCGTACCCCTTCTCGGGAACGGGGATCAGGCCCCGGCGGTGCTGCCGGGGGAGGCGGGGGAGCCGGGGCCGCGCGCCGTGAAGGCCGGTTCCCCGCCGGAGCTGGAGCGGTTCGCGGAGATGTACCGCGGCCGTCATATCCAGGGCACGGCCACCGTGATGGTCCCCGCGGGGGGCGCGTACGACCCGCGGGGCGTACGGCCCGCCGCCGCGCCGAGTGTCGAGGTCCGGATCGACGGCAGACCGCTGCACATCATGCGGCGGGCCGACGGCAGCTATCTGAGCCTCGTCAACCACTACGAGTCGTTCCCGACGCTGCGCGAGGTGGCCCGTGCCGCCGTCGACGAACTGGGGGCCGCCCAGCTGTCGATGTCGCCGTCGCACGGTCACTGATCCGCACAGCCACGGAAACCGGGAGGGACGGCACAGGTGTACACCCGCAAGAACCAGCGGAATCTGACCCGTACGGAGAAAAGACGTTTCGTCGACGCACTGCTGGCGCTCAAGCGTTCGGGGCGGTACGACGAGTTCGTCAGGATGCACGGTGACTTCTACGTCCCCGACGCCGAGGACAGCCCGAGGGCGGCTCATATGACGCCCTCGTTCTTTCCCTGGCACCGCCGCTATCTGCTGGAGTTCGAGCGTGCGCTCCGGCAGGTCGACTCCGGCGTGACCCTTCCGTACTGGGACTGGACGACGGACGGCTCGCCCGCGTCGTCCCTGTGGGCGGACGACTTCCTCGGCGGTACGGGCAGGCTGGGCGACCGCCAGGTGATGACCGGGCCGTTCGCGTACTCGAACGGGAACTGGCGCATCAACTCGCGCGTCACCGACGGCCGCTATCTCACCCGCGATCTCGGCCGGCCGTCGAATCCGGTGTCCCTGCCGACGAAGGCCGATGTGGCCAGGGCGATCGAGGAGCCGCACTACGACGCGGCCCCCTGGGACTCCACCGCACGCACGGGGTTCCGCAACACCATCGAGGGGTGGAGCGCCGGAAGCAGCGAGCGGTGGCGCAACCACAACCGGGTGCACCGCTGGGTGGGCGGACTGATGCTGGGCGCGACCTCGCCCAACGATCCGGTGTTCTGGCTCCACCACGCCTTTATGGACCTGCTCTGGATCCGCTGGCAGCGGGCGCACCCCGGCTCCGGCTATCTCCCGCGCACCCCGCTGCCCGAGGGCGATCCCCAGCACGGGCGGGTGTTCGCGCTGGACGAGCCGATGCCGCCGTGGGGCGTGAAGCCGTCGGAGCTGCTGGACCACACCCGCCACTACCGCTACGAGTAGCGCCCCCGCCCGGGCCGCGCCGGTACGGCCTGCCCGGGAAAGCGGCTCCGAGGCCCCTTCCGCCCGAGCACCTGCCCAGCTCACCCCGCCCCGCGCCGGACCGGTCCGCGCGGGGCGGGGTCTTGTGCTCTTGCGCGGTACGGGGGCGCGGGCGCCGAACCGCTGGCGTCTGTACGCGGGAACGGCCGAGGGCCTCTTCTTCCGGACGGATCCGGAAGAAGAGGCCCTCGGAACAGGTGGCTCAGTGGCCGTAGGCGCCGTGGCCCCCGCCGTTCACGCACGTGTTGCCGAACGCCGGGTTCAGCAGCGCGATCACGTTGACGGTGTTGCCGCAGACGTTCACCGGAACGTGCACGGGCACCTGGAGGACGTTGCCCGAGAGCACGCCGGGGGAGTGGGCGGCGGCACCGTGCGCTCCGGCGTCAGCGGCGGCCAGACCGGCGCCGCCCGCCAGGATGGCACCCGAGCCGGCGACGACGGCAGCAGCCTTCGCGATACGCGACATCAGTTCTCCTTGCAGATCAGAACATCGGCCGCACGACTTGCGGCCTTCTTCGTGTCAACGCCGTAACCCGTAGGTGGTAACGGATCAGAGGCAAACTGATCGCCGAATCGTGTGCGGACCGCCTCCCGCGCCCTGCCTTCCCAGCGTGACCCGGCGCGGCCCGGTGCCGTTGCGCTCTGCATGACGGATTACAGGAAAGCGGCGCTGATCTGCGCTCTGGCTGTCTGGGCTCTCGGCGGCGGTACGGCCGCGCACGCCGCCCCGGAGTCGCACCACGGAGGCCGTGGCAACGCCACCACGGGCGGCGAGATCGACCGGAATCTGGTCAAGCCGCCGCCGGGCGGAATGCTCGCGCCCCTCACGGATGCCGCCGGGCGGATTCTGCCGGCCGGCTGATCACCGCCGGGCCGGATCCGGCCCGGCGCATGACCACCGGCGGCGCGCCCGTCCGCCCGGCCCGACGGCGCCCCGCACCGGTGGAGTCCCGGGGCCGGGGCCACCGCGGGCCCGGCCCCGGGAGGCCGCCGGAGCCCCGGGCTCACCGACCCCGGTCGCCCCGGCCGGTGGGCCGGTCGCGCCCGTGGACGCCGGTCGCCCCACGGCCGGTGGGCCGTCCCCGCCGCAGGCGTCGGCCGTCCCCGCCTGCCCGTACCCCGCCCGGAGCTCCCACCCGTCCTTGCCCCGTCGCCTCGCGCCCCGCGCCCCGCGCCCCCGCGCCCGTCGAGGGGCGTCCACCGGAGCCGTACCGCGCTCTCCGTCAGGCGCGGCCCGGGGTGCGGCGGATCGAGCGGCCTGCGAGGACATCCGTCCGGGCGCCGTCCTCGATCACGAAACGGCCGTCGATCAGGACATGGGGGATGCCGACCGGGAGCGTGCGCGGGGCGGCGAAGGTCGAGCCCGCGGCCACCGTCGCCGGGTCGAAGAGGACGAGGTCCGCGCGGTAGCCCTCGGCCACCAGCCCCCGGTCGGGCAGCCGCAGCCGGGCGGCCGGGCGGGAGGTGAGATGGGCGACCGCCTCCTCCAGCGAGAGGATGCCCAGCTCGCGCGCGTACCGGCCCAGATAGTGCGGGAAGGTGCCGTAGGCGCGCGGGTGCGGCTTGTCGCCCTGGAGGATGCCGTCGCTGCCGCCGGTGTGCACCCGGTGGCGCATGATCGCCCGGACGTTCTCCTCGTGGCCGACGTGCTGGAGGATCGTCGTGCCGAGCCGGTCCTCGACGAGCAGCCGCCGGGCGGTCGCCCAGGGGGCCTCGCCGCGTTCCCGCGCGGACTGCTCGACCGTCCGTCCGACGTACGCGCCGAACGCCGGGTCGCCGACCCCGGAGATCTCCACCGTCTCCCAGTCCATCGGCACACCGTGGCAGCCGTCCGAGCCCGTCACCTCCAGATGGTGGCGGATCCGCTCGGCCGTCCCCTCGTCCCGCAGCCGCGCCAGCAGCGCGTCGGGACCGCCCTCGCTCGCCCAGCTCGGCAGGGTCGCCACGAGCGTGGTGGAGCCGGGGGTGTACGGATAGGTGTCGAGGGAGATGTCGGCGCCCCGGGCGAGCGCGTCGTCCAGCAGGGCGAGCAGATCGCCCGCCTTCCCCTTGTTCACCCCGAAGTTCATGGTCGCGTGGGCGAGATGCAGCGCGCAGCCCGCTTCACGGGTGAGCCGGACCATCTCCTCGTACGCCTGGAGGGCCCCGGCGCCGTAGGAGCGGTGGTGGGGGCAGTAGTAGCCGTCGTAGGCGGCCACGACCCGGCACAGCTCCGTCAGTTCGGCGTCGGGCGCGTACATGCCGGGGGTGTAGGTCAGACCGGACGACATGCCGACCGCGCCCTGTTCCAGCCCTTCGGCGACGAGCCGGCGCATCCGGTCCAGCTCGGCGGGGGTGGCGGGGCGGTCCTCCCAGCCGACCGCGTACATCCGGACCGTGCCCTGCGGGATGAGATAGGCGGCGTTGACGGCGATGCCCTCGTCGAGGCGGTCGAGGTACTCGCCGACGGTCCGCCAGTCGAAGTCGACGGAGGTGTCGCCGGGGCCGCCGCCGTTCCAGCCGCTGATCGCGCGGCGGACGCCGTCGAGGGTGCGGTCGTCGACGGGGGCGTACGACAGGCCGTCCTGGCCGAGGACTTCGAGGGTGACGCCCTGGGCGGCCTTGGCCTCGTGCGCGGGGTCGCGCAGCAGGGCGAGGTCGCTGTGGGCGTGCATGTCGATGAAGCCGGGGGCGAGGGCGAGACCGGAGGCGTCGAGGGTACGGGTCCCGGACAGCGGCGGGTCGCCCTCGCGGCGGATGGCGGCGATACGGCCGTCCCGTACGCCGACGTCGGCGCGGTAGGAGGCACGGCCGCTGCCGTCGACGACTCCGGCGTCGCGGATGAGGAGATCCATGGTGGCCGGCCCGGTCAGAAGAAGGTACGGAGGTAGTCGGTGACCGTGCCGTCGGCCTCGACCAGCGGGATCAGCTGCCACTTGTCGAAGGAGGTGCAGGGGTGGGACAGACCCATGCCGATCCAGTCGCCCACCTCCAGATCGGCGCCGGGGCCGGTACGGACCCAGCCGTGCTGGTCCGAGAGGCCGCTGATCTCGATGTCCGTGGCCGGGCGGATCTCCCCGGTGCGGGCGTCGCGGACGACCTGGGCCTCGGGCAGATCGAGGTCGTACGCGGCGTCCCGCTTGCCCGCGTTGACGAACGCCTGCTCGGCGGACGGCCGGGAGACGACCTGGGCCCACAGCCGCAGGGCGCTGTGGAGGGAGCCCTCGTCGGGGACCCGGTTGAAGGGGGTGAGACGGCGGTAGTGGCCGTCGTCGTGCGAGACGTACGCCCCCGAGCGCAGCAGCCGCAGCACCGGGCGGGACAGCGCCGGGATCTCGGCGAACACATCGGCGACCGCGTCGAACCAGGCGCTGCCGCCGGCGCTGACGACGATGTCGTCGCCGTCCCGGAACCGGCCCTCCGCGTCGAAGGCCACGGCCAGCGCGACCAGCCGGCGCAGCCAGGCGCGCACGCTCTCGCCGTCGGCCTCGGGGACCTCGCCCTCGTACCCGGCGACGCCCACGAGCCGCAGGGCCGGTGCCGCGGCGACGGCGTCGGCGACGGCGGCGCACTCCGCCTCGGTGCGGACCCCGGTGCGGGCGCCCTCGCCCGCGCCCAGCTCGATGACGACATCCAGGGGGCGGACCGGTCCGGCCGCGGTGAGGGCCTCGTTCATCAGCTCGACACCGCGCACGGAGTCCACGTAGCAGATGAAGCGGAAGTCGGGGTCCCGCTCCAGCTCCCCGGCGAGCCAGCGCAGGGCGGCCGCGTCGACGACCTCATTGGCCAGAAAGATCCGCTGGATACCGTGGGCGCGGTATACCCGGGCCTGGTGGGGTACGGCCGCGGTGATGCCCCACGCGCCGCGCTCCAGCTGGCGGGTGAAGAGCTGCGGAGACATGGAGGTCTTGCCGTGCGGGGCGAAGGCGAGGCCGTGGCGCTCGGAGTAGGTCTGGAGGAGGGCGAGATTGTGCTCGACGGCCTCGGCGGAGAGTGCCAGTACGGGGGTGGTGAAGCCGCCGGTGAACAGATCGCGCCGCTGGGCCGCCAGCTCGGCGACGGTCAGTCCGTCGGCGTCCGGGGGCAGCGCCTTGAAGCGGTGATCGACGCGCTCGTACCGGAGCCGGCCCGGCTGATCGGCGGCCATGCATGTCTCCCTCTGGTATGGCTGTTGCAAGATATGCAACGGTCATTGCGCATATCGCTCAATGCTGTCTAACATCCGGCGCAGCGCCGGGTCAATGGACCCGGCGGTCCCAGACCCCGCGAGGAGCCCCAGGGTGAGCAGCGTGACCGGATCCGCCGCCGCGGACGTCACAGAGGTGATCTGCCTCGGCGAGTCCATGGTCACGTTCCTTCCCTCCCGCCCGGGGCGCCTCGCCGACGTCCCCTCCTTCGCGCGCGCGATCGGCGGCGCCGAGTCGAATGTCGCGTGCGCGCTCGCCGCCGCGGGACACCGGACCACGTGGGTCAGCCGGGTCGGCTCGGACGGCTTCGGCGACCATCTGATCCGGGAGATCTCCGCGTACGGCGTCGACACCTCCGCCGTCGCCCGTGATCCCTGGCGGCCCACGGGGATCTACTTCCGCACCGCGACCGACCGTTCGTCGGACGGGCACGAGGTCGTCTACTATCGGGCGGGTTCGGCGGCCTCCGCGATGTCCCCGGCCACGGTCCCCGACGCCGATGTCACCGGCTCGCGCGTGCTGCATCTCTCGGGCATCACGGCCGCGCTCTCCGGCGACTGCCTGGATCTGATGCGCCGTCTCACCCGCCCGCGCGCCGGCCGCCCGCTGGTCTCCTTCGACGTCAACCACCGCCCCCGCCTGTGGCCCGATCCCGGCGCCGCGGGGGTTCTCCTCGACCTCGCCCGGGGCGCCGACCTCGTCTTCGTCGGCGAGGACGAGGCAGAGGCCGCGTGGGGAGTACGGGGTGCGGAAGCGGTCCGGGCGGCCCTGCCGGAACCGGAGACGGTCGTGGTCAAGCAGGGGGCGCGGGGGGCGACCGTCTTCACCCGGGAGCAGGTCGGCCCCGCCCGGCCGGGGGCGGAACCGGGCGGTGTGCCCGTGGACACCGTGACCTTTGTGAGCGCCCCCCGGGTGGAGGTGATCGCCCCCATCGGCGCGGGCGACGCCTTCGCCGCCGGATATCTCTCCGCCACCCTCCGCGCGCTCCCCGTCCGCGACCGGCTGCGCCACGGGCACCTCATGGCCGCCGCCGCCCTCACGGTGCCCGAGGACCTCGGCGCCCCGCCCGCCACGGCGTACGCCGACCGCCTGGTGGCGCTCGACGACACGGCCTGGGGCACACTTCGTCTCGGCCCCGGCTGGACCTCAGCCGTGGAGGAGGAGGTACGTACGCCATGAGCCAGACCGTCGACCGCGCGCTCAGCATCCTGCCGCTGCTCGCCCAGGGCCCCGCCGACCTCGGGCAGGTCGCGCAGCGCCTCGGGGTGCACAAGTCCACCGCGCTGCGGCTGCTGCGTACGCTCCACGACCACGGGCTCGTCTACCGCCAGCAGGACCAGCGCTACCGCCTCGGGGCCCGGCTGTTCGCGCTCGCGCAGGAGGCCGTCGAGAACCTCGACGTCCGTGAGATCGCGCATCCGCATCTCGTCACGCTCAATGAGCAGATCGGCCACACGGTCCATCTCGCGGTGTACGAGGAGAGCGAGGTCCTCTACATCGACAAGGTGGAGAGCCGGTATCCCGTACGGATGTACTCGCGGATCGGCAAGCCCGTCGCGATCACCGTCGCCGCCGTGGCCAAGCTCCTCATCGCCGATCTGCCCGAGCCGGAGCGGCGGCTGATCGCCGAGAAGCTCGACTACCCCCTGTACACCTCCCGTTCGACCCCGAACGCGGCGGCCTTCCTGAGGGAACTCGTGGCCGTGCGCGAACAGGGGTGGGCCACCGACCTCGGCGGCCACGAGGAGTCCATCAACTGCATCGGCGCGCCCATCCGGGGCGCGGCGGGCAGGGTCGTCGCCGCGATGTCGGTCTCCGCGCCCAACGTCGTGGTCACCGCGGAGGAACTCCTCACCCTGCTCCCGCTGGTGCGGCGGACGGCCGACGCGATCAGCCGGGAGTACTCGGGGTCCGTCACCCCGCAGTGAGACGGTGGGCACGCGTCTCCTCCCGCCCGCCGCATCCGCGGTCCCTCACGGGCCGGCCGCCCGGACCGGCGTCCGTCCCTATCACCGATCGATATCCCAGAAGCCCGCCAAGCCCATCAAGCCCGCCGAACCCATCAAGCCCGCCAAGCCGTCGAAGTCCCTGAGGCCAGAGTCCAGTGCAGTCCGCGAACTCCGTGAAGGAAGCCCGATGACCGAGAAGACCGCGATCACCCCCGCCACCCACACCGCCCCGCCCGCCAAGTTCTCCCACGGTGTCCGCAAGGGCAACATCCTCCAGGTCGCCGGTCAGGTCGGCTTCCTCCCGGCGGTCGAGGGGCAGGCCCCGACGCCCGCCGGGCCGACCCTGCGGGAGCAGACCCTCCAGACGTTCGCCAATGTCAAATCGATCCTGGTGGAGGGCGGCGCGAGCTGGGACGACGTGATGATGATGCGCGTCTACCTCACGGACGTGGACCACTTCGCCGAGATGAACGAGATCTACAACGCGTACTTCGAGGAGCAGGGACTCAAGGCGCCCGCGTCCGCGCGTACGACGGTGTACGTCGGACTGCCGGCCGGTCTGCTGATCGAGATCGACGCGCTGGCGGTCCTGGACTGAGCGGTTCGGGCCGGGTCGGGTCCCGGACCGGGGCTTGAGCGGTCCGTTCGCGCCCGGCCCCGGGCCGCTCCGGGTCCCGGACCGGGTGGGACCCGGCGGTGCCGGGGCTGTGCGCGCCCGGCGTCCGCCGTTCGGGCCGGCGGCCGGGTGCTCAGCGCTTCCGTACGCAGACCACGATCCACTCGCCTGTCGCGGAGTGGACGACGTGTTCCCGGTCCGGCCCCACGGCGCACCCGGTGGGGACCGGATCCGATTCCGGCACCCTGAAGACGTCGGTGACCTCGTACTCGGCGTCCTCGAAGTCGCACGGCTCGGCCGCGTCGGCCGCCGGGAAGGCCAGGCAGTCACCGGGCGCCACCGCGGGGACGGCGTCCGTCGTGAAGGTCGGGGCGACATACGGCCCGGGGGCCGGGGCGGACGTGGAGGGGGTACTCCCGCCGGCGCCGTCGTTCCTGTCGCCCCCCGTCCAGGGCGGGTCGGCGAGTACGCCGATGAGCGTCAGGACGGTGAAGACCACCGCCACCAGCGTCAGGCCGACGAGGGCTTTCCGCGACTCTCGGGCGGGGGGCCGTGACCCGGAGCCGGATGCGGATTCCGGACCGGCGGGAGGCGGGGGTACGGGCCCGGGCGCGGGCTGCGGTGCCGGGGGCGCGGTGGGCCCCGGGCGTGGTGTGTGAGCGCGTGGGCCGGTGCCGTCGACCGTGAGGGCATCGGCGATCCCCCCGCCCCCGGCCGGTCCGTCCGCCGCCGGTCCCGCTCCCGCCCCCGGCGAGGTCACCGGGTGCGGTGCGGCCGGGGGCTCCGCCGGTGGAGTGTCCGGCGGGACCGGGGTCACCGCGGCCGTGGGAGTCGGTACGACGGGCCCCGGCGGGGGAGGCTCGGCCTGCGCGGGGGTCGCCGGCGGGGCGTCGACGGGATCCTCGCGGAGACCGGGGTCCTCGCGCAGGACGTGGGCGTCCGAGGATTCGTCGGCCGCCAGGACCGCGCCCTCCCGCTCGTACTCCGCCATCAGCCGTGCCCAGCTCTCCGGCAGCCAGTGACGGCCCGTCGCCGAGGCCGAGGGAGCCGCGAGTTCCATGGCGAAGTCGGCGAGCAGATCGCCGGGCTGGGGGCGCTCGGCCGGGTCGAGGGCGAGACAGCGGTGGACGAGAGGCGTGAGATCACCGGGCAGACCGGTGGTGTCGAGTTCCCCGCGCGAGACCCTGGCCAGCAGCCGCAGGGTGTCCTCGCCCTCCGGGTAAGGGGGACGGCCGACCGCCAGATGGAACAGCGTGGCGCCGAGTGAGTAGATGTCGGAGGCGGCGGTGGACGGCTCGCCCCGGGCCTGTTCCGGGGAGGTGAAGGCGATCGTGCCCAGGGTGACCGAGGTCCGGGTGATGTCCGTCGCGTGGGAGATGCCGAAGTCGATGACCCGGGCGCCGGACATGGACAGCAGGACGTTCTGGGGCTTCACGTCCCGGTGGACGATGCCCTCCCGGTGGAGGGTGAAGAGCGCCGCGGTCGTCCCGGCGGCGACCCAGCGCACGGCGGGCGCGGGCAGCACCCCCGCGAACTGCACCAGCTGCGCCAGCGAGGGCGCGGCGATGTAGTCGATGGCCATCCACGGGCGTTCGGCCAGCGGGTCCGCGTCACGGACCTTGGCGGTGTACGCGCTGTCGACCCGCCCGGCGAGCGCGACCTCCCGGGCGAACCGGCGCCGGTCGGTGTCGCTGACGGTGCCCTCGGCGAGCAGCGACTTGACCGCGACCAGCCGTCCGTCCGTCGTGGAACGGGCCAGATAGACCCGTCCCATACCGCCCGAACCGAGCCTTCCGAGAAGGCGGTACGACCCCAGCTCCGCCGGGTCCCCACCGCCGAGCGGCAGCAGCCGCGGTCCACTCCCGCTCATGTCCCCGCTTCCCCCGCCATGACATCCGGCAGCAGCGTACCGACCAACCCGCCTCGCGTGGACGGAGGTTGTCCCACGGCGGGGAGCGCCGGGCCGGGCGCCTCCGGAGGGGTGGTCCCGCCGCCGCTGCCCGGTCAGCGGTTCCGGGCACCCGGGTGTCGGGTGTCCCCGTCGTCGTGTGCCCGGTCCTGCGTCGTGTGCCCGGTTCCCCGGCTCGCGCGGGCGCTCCGGCTGCTCCGGTCCGGTGGGGCCTTCCGTCGCGTACGGCACATGCGTACCGCCCGGCCCCGGCGCGGTCCGGCGCCACACGGGTCGCCGTGACGGCGGCCGGGGAGAGGGGCGGCGCCCGGGTGCCCGCCCGGGACGCACCGGAACCGCGTCCGGAACGCGCCCGGGAGAACGCCCCCGGAACCCGCGGCCCGGCGAGCGCTCCCCGGGAACGGCCCGGGAACGCGCAGCAGCGCCACCGGGACAGGACGGTGGCGCTGCTGCCGGCGTCGTACGACCTTGGGCGTGGGGGTGGCGGACGTACGACAGGTTCGGTGCGCCCTCGCGTACCGGGGCCCGCGTCCGGATCCCGCCGGGTGCCGGCGTGATCCGGACGGAGGACCCTAGACGCTAGGGCAGGCCGTGCACATGGGGTCCGACCGCGTTCGACCAGGCGTTGCCCGCGGTCGCGTCCCAGTTCGTGGACCAGGTCATCGCACCGCGCAGGGTCGGATAGGTCCTGGCCGGCTTGAAGGTGCCGCAGCCGGTGCCCCGGGCCAGACAGTCCAGGGCGTTGTTGACGATGGACGGGGAGATGTAGCCGCTGCCCGCGCCCCGGGTGGAGGCCGGGACTCCGAGGCCGACCTGGGACGGGTCGAGGCCGCCCTCCAGCTGGATGCAGGCGAGCCCGGTGAGGAAGTCCACCGTGCCCTGCGAGTAGACCTTGCCGTCGCAGCCGAGCATCGCGCCGCTGTTGTAGTACTGCGTGTTGACGACCGTGAGGATGTCCTTCACATTCAGCGCCAGCTGGAAGTACTGGGTGCCGGTCGACTGCATGTCGAGGGTCTGCGGGGCCATCGTCAGCACCATGCCCGGGCCCGCCTTGGCGGAGAGCTGCCGCAGCGCCTTCGTCAGATACAGGGCGTTGATGCCGTGCTCCAGGTCGATGTCGACACCGCTGAAGCCGTACTCCTGCATCAGCGCCCAGGCGCTGTCGGCGAAGGCGGTAGCCGAGGCGTCACTGTTGATCGTGACATTGCCCAGTTCGCCGCCGACCGACAGGACGACCGACTTGCCCGCCGCCTTCTTCGCGGCCACATCCGACTTGAACTCGTCCACATTGGCGTAGCCGAGCGCCGAGCTGAGGTTGAAGGTCAGCCGGCCGGGTGTGGTGGTCGCGTCGGCGAAGGCCACCGCGATGATGTCGTACTGCGCCTGGACGTCGCGGAGCTTCTGCACGGTCGCGCCGTTGTTGAAGTTCTGCCAGTAGCCGGTCAGCGCGTGCTTCGGAACCGGCGGGCGCGGGTCGGTGCCGCCCGGCAGGGTCCTCGCGGTGACCGCGGCCGACTTCGCCGACTCGCCCGCGCTGTTGGTGGCCGTCACCTGGAACTGGTACGCGGTGTTCGCGGCCAGATTGGTCACGGTCGCCGATGCGCCGCCCACCGAGAGGATCTTGGCGCCGTCGCGGTAGACGTTGTAGCCGGTCGCTCCGGAGGAGGCGCCCCAGTTCAGGGCGATGGTCGAGGAGGTCGCGGTCCCGGCGGCCAGCCCGGTGGGCGGCGGCGGTACGACGGGGTCGGGGTCCTGGCCGCCTCCTCCGTCGGGTCCGAAGACGCTCACATCGTCGACGTAGTACGCGGACTGGCCGTACCAGCCGTGGGTGTAGACGGTGACGGACGTGGTGCTCGGGCCCGTACGGAAGGTGGTGGAGAGGCGGTTCCAGGTGCCGGCGCCGGGGGACCAGGTGGAGACGTCGGTGGTGCCCGTGCCGCTGGCGCCCAGATAGACATAGCTGCCCTGGACCCAGGCCTCCAGGGAGTACGTGGAGTTGGGCTGCACGGCCACGGTCTGGGTGCACTTGGCGTTGTCCATGCCGGCCGGGGTGGCCTTCAGGGCGGACGCGCCGGTGCGGACGGGGGTCGCGGTGTTGGCCCCGGTACCCGAGGAACAGGTCCAGTTGGAGAGCCCGGACTCGAAGCCCGCGTTCTTGGCGACATTGACGTCGGCGGCCTGGGCGGTACCCGTGATGCCCACGAGTGTGAGTCCGGCGCCCACGGCGAGCGCCAGGGCTCCGCCGAGCCATCTTCGTGAACGTTTTGTGGGGTCCACGTGCTGCCTCCAGTGGGGGAGTTGGGGGGAGGAGGTGAAGCGGGGATCGTCCGCGGTGGCCACCGCTGGTCGTAAAACTGGTCCAGACCAATAGGGTTGTCAAGACCTGTGTCACTGATTCGCCCGGCGGAGTTCCGCGGGGGAGGAGGCATTCACATCATCGATTTTCGGCCAATCCGGGTGGATGAGGGGCCTGTTATCCGTGTTCTCGTCCGACCCGTGGCCCATCTCTGTCATATCACTGAGGGAACATCACCTTTTCGCCCGCTTTGGCCTGTGCGGAGCGTGCGCACGTTGCGGCTCTGTGTTCAAGAAGGTGTTCTCTGGCTCTTAAGTCGTGGATAAAGTGCAGATGCAGGAGCAGCGCAGTACGTATCTGCGGTCACGGGACCCCCGCAGACCGGAGCCGAACGGGGAACCAGCGTGCCGACCGCAATAGCTGTCACCAGCGCAGATCTGGTGCTACCGCCGATGGACCAGCACACACCGACGGCGACCCTGCTCCCGTCACCGGATGTTCAGCCGCTGGACGCCGCGCTGGCCGACATGACCGTTCTCCTCGAACAGTACGGCTATGCCGTGGCCCTCTATCCGGCGTCCATTCCCGTGGCTCATGAACGCAGGCTGCACACCATCCGGTCGGTGCTGGAGAGCAATCGGCTGGCACTGCTGAAACTGGATCTTCCGCCGCTCGGCATCGCCGTACTCGTGAGACAGCTGAGGCAGTTGTCGATCTGTGACTTCGGCGCCGGAATTATCGCCTCCGCGGCCCGTCTGCTCTCGCACTATGTCTACGCCGGAGCGCTCCTCCATTCCGTCACCCGGCTCGACCGGGTTCCGGTGAGCCTGAAGGCCCACGCCAAATCCTGGGTGCCCGGCTCCCAGTTCGGGGTGCTCGCCAACCCGAATCCGGAACTGATCAGGATCGGGACGGGGGCCGACCGGCTCGTCGGACCGGATTTCGCCACCCGGATGGTGGTGGCGAAGGGGCAGACGCAATCCGACTGGGTCGACCGCACCCTGGCCCCGCAGTGGCGGACCCAGGGGGTGGAGGAGGCGACACTGCCCGCGGACTCGCCGGGCTGGTGGGGCACCGCCAAGCTGATCGAATTCGCCGCGTTCCTGCCCGATGTCTCCATCCTCTACCAGCTGGTCTCGTCCGTACGCAGGGAGGTGTGCACCTGGTGCGGAATCGAACTCATCGGTGACCGCTGTGGTTTCTGTTCGGCTCCGCTGGCCGCGGCCGGAAATCCGCGGGCGGGTGAGCCGGGGAACCCGTACCGCAGTGAGCGCCAGAACCAGAATTCCGGTGTCCTGGACCATGGAACACCCGCGTACCACGGACCCTGAACCGCCGCCGCCGGGCAGTCCGCACCGAACGGGGCGGTTCCCCGGACCGCCGCTTCCCGGAAGTGACCCCGCACCCCGGAGCGGGCCCGGATCCGCACCCCGGAATAGGCGCCGATCCGCACTCCGGGGCGAGTCCGCGTCCGTACTCCGGAGCGGACTCGGACGACCGCCGGCGACCGACCTTCACTCCAGCCCTGTCCGCTTCTGTGTCAGTCCCTGTCTGCGAACGAGGTTCCCCAGCCCATGAATTCACGCCAACGCCGAGGCGTCATCCTTCTCATCGTCTCGGTTCTCTGCGCACTCGCCGCGTTCGCCGGTGTGATTTCCGTGATCAGTGACGTGAATTCAAAGGTCGGCCCGGAGGTCACCGCCTACCGGATCAAGGCCGATGTGTCCCCGTATACGGAACTGCGGCCCGGCCAGTTCGAAAAGGTCTCGATTCCCCGGCGCTGGCTCTCCGACAGCGCGGTGACCGATGTCTCGGCGGTCAACGGGAAGATAGCCGTCACCCGGCTCAGGAAGGGGTCGCTGCTCCAGGAGGACATGATCGTCAAAAGGCCCGCCCTGGCTCCCGGCGAGCAGGAGATCGCGATCATGATCGACGCGGCCACCGGGGTCGCGGGCAAGATCACCCCGGGCGATCTGGTGAATATCTTCGCCACCTTCTCCGGCCGCCGGCAGAGCGACCCGAACGAGTCCCGGATCATCGTCTCGGGCGCGAGGGTCATCGACGTCGGCCGTCTCACCCCCCTCGAATCCAAGAAGGACAACCGGGGCAGCGGGGTCCGCGAGGCCGTGCCGATCACCTTCGCCCTCGGCACCGCCGACGCCCAGCGCCTCGCCTACGCGGAGTCGTTCGCCGAGCATGTGCGGCTCGCCCTTCTCGCCAAGGGAGGCCCCGCCGCATTGCGTCCTGGCGACAGCACCTACACCCTCGACGAAGACAAGAACAGGTGAGTGCTGTATGCCCACACGTATCCTCCCGGCTGTCGGTGACCCCGACGCCGCCCGGTCCGTCACCACCCTCCTGAGCCAGCTGCCCGATGTGGAACCGGCCGCTCCGGTGGCTGATTCGACCTCGCTGCTCGATCTGCTGGCCCGGCTGGCGGCCGAATCCCTCGACGAACTGCCCGAGGTCGTGCTCGTCCATGAGCGCATCGGACCGGTCCCCGCCCTCGAACTGATCCGGGAAGTGGCCCTGCGCTTCCCCGCCGTCGGGGTCGTCCTGGTGACCGGTGACACCGGCCCCGGCCTCTACTCGGCCGCCATGGACTCGGGCGCGCGCGGACTGATCGGGCTCCCCCTCTCGTACGACGAACTCGCCCAGCGGGTGCAGTCGGCGGCGGCCTGGTCCACCGGGGTGCGCCGCCACCTCGGGCACGGCGCGGACGCCTTCACCGGACCCGGCGGCACGGTCGTCACCGTCAGCGGGGCCAAGGGCGGGGTCGGCACCACCGTGACCGCGGTCCAGCTGGCGCTGGCGGCCCAGGCGTCCGGGATGTCGGTCGCGCTGGCCGATCTGGACCTCCAGGCCGGTGATGTGGCCTCGTATCTCGACGTCCAGTTCCGGCGCTCCGTCGTGGACCTCGCCGGGATCCAGGATCTGTCGCCCCGGGTGCTCCAGGACGCGCTCTTCGCCCACGAGACCGGGATCGGGCTGCTGCTCGCGCCGGGGGAGGGCGAGCGCGGCGAGGAGGTCGACGAACGGGCCGTACGGCAGATCGTGAGCGCCCTGCGCAACCGCCATGACGTGGTCGTCGTCGACTGCGGTACGCAGATGACCGCGGGCACCGCGGCGGCTGTCGAGATGGCCGACACCACCCTGCTGGTGACCACCCCGGACGTGATCGCCGTACGGGCCGCCAAGCGCATGGTCCGGATGTGGGACCGCCTGCAGATCCGCAAGGCGGAGGAGACGGTCGTCGTGGTCAACCGGCACACCCGATCCACCGAGATCCAGCCACTGCTGATCGAGAAGATCACCGGTACGAGGGTGGCGAAGACCGCGGTCCCCGCGGCCTTCAAGGAGCTCCAGCCGGTCGTCGACGCCGGCCGGATGCAGGATCTGGAGGCCAAGTCCGCGGTGAAGCAGGCCCTGTGGGGGCTCGCGGGCGAACTGGGGCTCGTACGTCCGGCTCCGGAGGGGGAGCAGAAGCAGGGCCGCTTCCGCGGTGACAGGGGTTCGATCGGTGTGCGGCGGGCACGGTCGAAATGACGGTGGCAAGGGGGCACATGGCGCCATGAGAACTCATGCAGTCCCTTGGCACGAGGGACACCAGGGACACCAGGGGCAAGAGGGGCGCAGGCGGGTGTGGCTGCGGCCGGCGCGAAGGCGGCCGCGGCCCGGTGGCGGGCCGAGACCTGCGTCGGCGTGGCGGGCCGGGCATGGGCGGGCCGTTCCGGCGCGGCGCGACCGGCCTGGGCGGGGTGCGGCGGTGCGGCGTGCCGGGCGGGGGTGCGTGGCGTCGGCGCGGCGGGTTCGTGCTGAGCGGGCTGCGTCGGCGTGGCGGGTTCGCCGTGGGCTCGTGGCGTCGGCGTGGCGGGCCCGCTCCGGGCGGGTCGCTTCGGCGTGGCGGGCGCGGGACGACCGGGGGCAGGCGGCGATCGAGTTCGCCGGGACGCTCCCGCTCATCCTGGTGACCCTCGCCCTGCTGTGGCAGGCGGCCCTCATCGGCTACACGTTCTCCCTCGCGGGCAACGCGGCCGACGCGGCGGCCCGTGCGGGTGCCGTCGGAGGGGCCGGGGCCTGCGCGGCGGCGGCGCGCGAGGACCTCCCGTCCGCCTGGAGCGGAGCCGCCGACTGCCGGGTCGTGGGCGATCTGTACAAGGCCACCGTCGGACTCCGCGTACCCGTGCTCTTCCCGGGAGCCGCGAATCTGCCCCTGACCGTCAGCGGTGAGGCCGCCGCGCCGAACGAGGACCCGGACCGATGAGGCGGCCGGGGAAGGACCGGGGGCAGGCAGCCGTGGAGTACGCGGGCGTGATCACCCTGCTGCTGCTCGTCGGACTCGTCGCGATCCAGCTCGGACTGGTCGCGTACACCGCCCAGCAGGCCGGTACGGCCGCGCGCGCCGCCGCGCGGACGGCCGCCATGAAGGACGGTGACGGCCGGGCGGTGGCGGCCGGCACGGCGGCCATGAGCGACTGGCTCGCCGACGGCGCGGACTTCGACCACGGCGGATGCCGTGGCGGGGACGGCGAGATCTCGGTGACGGTCAGTGTGCAGGTTCCCCGGATCCTGCCCCTCTTCTCCTTCGACCCGGCCAGGAGGACCGTGACCATGCCCTGCGACTGAACGACGGTTCCTGACCCATGCCCGTGACGCATGACCCACGAGCCATGGCTCATGACCCGCTGCCCACCGCTCGCCGTCCGCCGGGTCCGGGGCGCCGCGCCCGTCACCACCGAGGGCCGACACGCCGGGAGCGCCCGTACGGCGGCCATGACCGGCCACTCCATGGCCGGCGCGCCGCTACCTCCGGTACGACGGCCCCGACCCGCCCACCCCGTACGACCGGCACACCGTTCCGACCCGCCCACCCGTACGACCGACCTCGTCCACCGACACGCCGACGATCCGAGCCGACCCGCCCACCCCGTACGACCGACTCCATCCGACCGACTCCGACCGACCGACACGCCGCTCAGGCCCGACGCGGCCGGGCGTGATCCGACTCGAACCGGCACGGTCCGACTCGAACCGACTCGAACCGGCCCGGCCCGGGCCCACCGCGCCACCCGATGCTCTACCCCGACGAGCCACGGCGATACCACCACCCCGTACCGCCGCCGCGCGTCCGGCGTACCACCACCGCACCTGCGAGACCTGGGAGTTGAGGACATGAGCCTGAGGGCGCGCATCAGCAGCCCCGAACCGGCGAACAGCCGGGGCGAGGTCAACCGCCTCGTCGGCGTCTACCGCGCCAAACTCCTGGAGGAGATCGACCTCGCCGAGATGTCCACCCTCGCCGCGGCGGACCGCCGCGCCCGGCTGGAACGCGTCCTCGGCCACATCATCAGCCGCGAGGGCCCCGTCCTCTCCAGCGTCGAGCGCTCCCAGCTGATCCGCCGGGTCGTCGACGAAGCGCTCGGCCTCGGCATCCTGGAACCGCTCCTCGAAGACGCCTCCATCAGCGAGATCATGGTGAACGGCCCCGAGCAGGTCTACGTCGAGCGCGGCGGGCGCCTCGAACTGCTCCCGCTGCGCTTCTCCTCCACCGACCAGCTGATGCAGACCATCGAACGCATCGTCTCCACCGTCAACCGCCGGGTGGACGAGGCCAACCCGATGGTCGACGCCCGGCTCCCGTCCGGGGAGCGTGTCAATGTCATCATCCCCCCGCTCTCCCTCAGCGGCCCCGTCCTCACCATCCGCCGCTTCCCCCGCGCCTTCACCCTCCAGGAGATGATCGGCGTCGGCTCGCTCGACGAGCAGATGACCCTGCTGCTGGCGAGTCTGGTGCGGGCCAAGTTCAATGTGATCGTCTCCGGCGCCACCGGCACCGGGAAGACCACACTCCTCAACACCCTCTCCGGTCTGATCCCCGACGGCGAGCGCATCGTCACGATCGAGGACTCCGCCGAACTCCAGCTCCAGCAGTCCCATGTGATCACTCTGGAGAGCCGCCCGCCCAACGTCGAGGGCAAGGGCGTCGTCACCATCCGCGACCTCGTCCGCAACTCCCTGCGTATGCGCCCCGACCGCATCATCGTCGGTGAGGTCCGTGGCGGTGAGACCCTCGACATGCTCCAGGCCATGTCCACCGGCCACGACGGCTCCCTCGCCACCGTCCACGCCAACAGCGCCGAGGACGCGCTGATGCGGCTCCAGACCCTGGCGTCCATGTCCGAGGTCGAGATCCCCTTCGTGGCGATCAAGGACCAGATCAACAGCGCCGTCGATGTCATCGTCCAGCTCACCCGGCACGCCGACGGCGCCCGCAGGGTCACCGAGATCGCCGTCGTCGACTCGTACGGGCGCGAGGAGTACCGCATCGTGTCCGTCTGCCGCTTCGACGCCCGGCCCATGTCCGCCGACGGCCGGGTCCACGGTTCGTTTACCTACCACCCGGTGCCGCGCCGGGTCGCCGAGCGCCTGTACCTCAAGAACGAGGGACTCCCCCTGGTGTTCGGCGTCGCGGACTCGGACGACCAGCTCCTCGTACGCAGAACGATCACCTGACGCCCGCAACCCCCGCCCCCGCCACCCACCGGAGAAGGTCGCGCCCGACATGAACACCCTTCCGCTCGTGACGATCGGAGTCGCACTGCTCGCCTGTGTGCTCAGTGTCATCGGCGTGCACACCTACGCTTCGGGCCGCGCGCAGCGACAGGCCCTGGTCGAGCGCATGTCCCAGACCGGGCAGCTGCCCGCCCTCCCGGGCCGGCGGCGGCGCTTCACCGGCATCGACCGCAGGGTGCGCGGCACCCGCGCCGGCCGGCGCGTCGAACGGAAGATCGCCGCGACGGGCCTCGATCTGACACCGGGCGAGTACATCGTCGCCACGGTCCTCGCCCTGCTCACCCTGTACTTCGTGATCAGCGCCGTCTTCACCCCCTTCTTCGGGGTGCTCGCCGCGATCGCGGGGCTCTGGGGTGCCAGGGCGTTCCTCGACTGGCAGCAGGCCAAGCGGACCGAGGCGTTCATCAACCAGCTCCCCGAGTTCACCCGCGTCCTCGCCAACGCCACCCAGGCCGGTCTCGCCCTGCGCACCGCGCTCGCGATGGCGGCCGAGGAACTCGACGACCCCGCGGGCCATGAACTGGGCATCGTCGCCGATCAGCTGGCGGTCGGCCGGAGCCTGGACGAGGCGCTCGGCGAACTCGGCGACCGGCTGCCGTCCCGGGAACTCATCGTCCTCGTCACCACGCTGATCCTCGCCAACCGGGCGGGCGGCCAGGTCGTCACCTCGCTGCGCAATCTCACGGAGACCCTGGAGGAGCGCAAGGAGACCCGCCGCGAGGTCACCACCATGCTCTCCCAGATCAAGGTCACCGCCCTCGCCGTGCCCCTGCTCGGCTTCGGCTTCCTGCTGATGATCAACGCCATGACACCCGGTGCGCTGGACAAGATGACCGGCTCGGTACTGGGCCAGCTCGCCACGCTCGTCTCCATCGCGCTGTACGCGGTGGGCGGCGTGCTGATCCGCCGTATGTCCCGGATCCAGGTCTGAGGAAAGGAGCCGATGATGGGACTGCTGCTCGCCGCGCTCCTCGCGCTCGCCGTGTACGGGATCTTCCACGGCATCCGGATGTACCGCGCCGACGCCAAGCTCCCCGGAGACCTCGTCCTCGCGCTGGAAGTGGGTTCCACCCGTACGACCGCGGTCGGCTCGGGCATCGACCGGCTCGGCATGCGCTACGCGCCCGCCGTGCTGCGCGCCATGGGGCCCGCGCGGATCGACGCCCTGCGGCGGCGGCTCGACAAGGCGGGCAACCCGGGCGGCATGACCGTGGACCGCTATGCGGCCCGCCGGGCGGTGTACGGATTCCTGGGTGTGCTGGCCGCGTTCTCGATGCTGCTGCGCGGACAGTTCGTGATCGGGATCCTCGCCCTGGTCTTCGGGCTGACCTGGACCGATGTCATCATCAGGGCCGCCACGCGCAGACGCAGGGCCGACATCGAACGCACCCTGCCCGACTTCCTCGACGTCCTCGCCGTCGTCGTCTCCGCCGGGCTCGGCTTCCGCCAGGCCCTGGAACGCGTCGCGGAGAAGTACGAGGGTCCCTGGGCCGATGAAATCCACATCACCCTGCGCCAGATGGACATGGGTGTCAGCCGCCGTGACGCGTTCGACCAGCTGCGCCGGCGCAATGACTCCGACCAGGTGTCGATGTTCGTGACCGCTCTCCAGCAGGGGGAGGAACTGGGCGCGCCGATCGTCGACACCCTCATACAGATCGCCACCGACATGCGCCGCACCGATGCCCAGAACGCCCGGCGCGACGCGGCCAAGGCGGTCCCCAAGTCCACGCTCGTGGTCACGCTGATCATGCTCCCCGCGACCATGATCCTCATCGTCATGAGCTTCTACTACGGCTCCGGGGTGGACCTCGGGGACGTCCTGGGAGGCTGATCCGTCCGTCCCCGAGCGCGCCGGACCCCGTCGGCGCCCCGACCGTACTCGTTGCACAGGGAAATCAGTGAACGGGAGGTGAACTCCATGACCCCGACCTCGAATCGATCCCCCGGCTCGCGGAAGCCGTCCGGGGGCCGGGATCCGTCGCCGGACACGGAGTCGTGGCCGCGTACGGATACGAGTACCGACGTCGATACGGATACGGATTCCGATACCGCTACGGATTCCGCGCACGGTACGACACGGTCACCCGGTTTCGGACCGTCACCCGGTTTCGGACCGTTCCTCGACTCCGGAGCGTCACCCGGGTTCGGATCGTCTGCCGGTTTCGGACCGTCACCCGGTTCCGGTTCAGCGTCCGGGCCGGAGCGCGGAACCGTTCCCGGGGCCGGCGGCCGTACGGTCGGCCGGGCGGTCCGCCGAGCCGTCGGCGGAACCGTTCGGCGGGCCCGCGGAGCCCTCGGGAAGGTCCCGGGGAAGGTACCGGGCCGAGCCCCCGGCAAGCCGGTTCCCCACGATGGGGACACCGGCGCCCCGCCGCAGGCGGCCGACGGCACGCCGTCCCTCCCGCTCCAGGTCAACGCCCTCCAGGCGCTGTGCCGCCAGGTCTTCGGCTTCCGGCTCGCGATGATCGTCCTGGCCGCGCCCTTCGCGCTCGCCGGCTCCCGGCCGGGCCCGGCGAGCTGGCTGGTGGGCGCCGCGGTCCTGGTCACCTTCATGACCTCGTACGTCCTCCTGCGCGACTGGGAACGCTTCGGGCCCGTACTGCTGCGCCATCCCTGGCTGCTCGGGGCCGATATGACGTTCGGCGCGCTGCTGCTGATCACCGCGTCGCCCGACTCGACCCTCGCCTATGTCACCATCTGCACCCCGCTGCTCGCCGGGCTGATCTCCGGCTGGCGGGGCGCGGCGGTGTTCGCGGTGCTCCAGTCGCTCATCATCGCGGCCGCGTACGCGGTCAACGCCCATGCCGACGCGCGCTTCACCGCCCTGCTGCTGCCGGGGCTGTGCGTTCTGAGCGGGGCCATGGGCAGCACGCTGCGGAATCTGATGCTCGGCTTCGGCGCGGCGGGCCAGGCGCTGACCGAGGCCCGCGCCCGGCTCGCGGTCGGAGAGGCGATCGAGGAAGAACGCGCCCGGCTCGCCCGCGAGATGCACGACTCCGTGGCCAAGACCCTCCACGGGCTCGCCCTCGCGGCCGACGGACTGGCGGGCAGCGCCGACCGGATGGATCCGCTCACGGTCCGGCACCAGGCCGAACTGGTCGCCCGCTCGGCCCGCCGGGCCGCCGCCGAGTCCCGGGAACTGCTCTCCGATCTGCGCCGCGGGTACGGCATCGACGGGGGTGTGGACATCGTCGCCGAACTGGCGGCCCGTACGGACGACTTCGCCCGCAGGGCCGGGGTACGGGCCGGATTCACCCGGATCGGCGAGGCCCGGGCCGTACCGGTGCCGATCGCCCGCCAGGTGCTGACGGTCGCGGCGGAGGCGATGGAGAACGCGCACCGCCACGGCCGCGCGGCCCGGCTCGACGTCTCGGCGGGTGTGGTCGGCGATCTGCTGCGGGTCAGCGTGTACGACGACGGTACGGGTCTGCCTCCCGGCACCACCCTCGAAGGGCTCCGGCGCGCCGGGCACTTCGGCCTCGTCGGGATGGTGGAGCGGGCGGCGTCCATCGGGGCACGGATCCGGATCGGGCGGGGGCGGGCGGAGAAGGGCACGGAGGTGCTCCTGGAACTGCCGGTGGCCGTGCTGGAACCGGCGCCGAGGGGGCCGGACGGGCCGGTTCCGTTCCCCGGCCGGAACGAACCCGCTCCGGACCGGGCGGCACCGTCCGACCGTCCCGCCGGGCGGGTTCCGTCCCCTTCACCTGCTCCCTACTCTCCGCCGTCCCCACCCTCGTCCCCTCCGTCCCCGTCAGGGTTCGAGGGCCCGTCCCGGCCCCAGGCTCCCTCCGCCGGACCCCGGGGGCATCGAGCCCCCGCCCCGCAATCGTTCCCGTACACCCAGTCCCTGGGGGCGTCCCCGCGCCGGACGCCTCTCCACCACTGACCGTCCCCCTTCCGAGAGGAGGCCGCAGCCATGCCGGACGAACACCACTACGCGTACAGCTCACGACCGAGCGGTACCCTTCAGCCGCGTGTCTCGCAGCACACGTCCTCGCACGCCACCCCGATGGGCTCCGGCCGCGCAAGGGGAGCGCCGTCGGCCACCGCGCCACCGCTCACGGCCGGAGGGTTCCCGGTACTCCCGGACTCGGACCCGCCACCGTCCCGCCCGCTGCGGGTCGTCGTCGCCGATGACAACCCGGTCGTACGGGCGGGGCTGACCGCCCTGCTCCGGGACCGCGCCGATCTCGACGTCGTCGCGGAGGCGGCCGACGGACGCCAGGCGTACGAGGCCGTGGTGCGGCACCGCCCCGATGTGGTGCTGCTGGACGTCCGGATGCCGGGTGTCGACGGCATCTCGGCGCTGCCGTATCTGGTGCGTCTGGCCCCCGTACTGATGATGACGTACAGCAGCGAGGGCGAGATCGTCCACGAGGCACTGCGGCGGGGCGCGGGCGGCTACCTTGTGCACGGTGAGTTCACGGCCGACCAACTGATCACCGCGGTACGGGACATCACGGCGGGCCGGGCCGCGTTCAGCCACTCCGCGAGCGGCGCGCTGCTGGCCGGGGTGCGGGGCACGGTGGGGCAGACCAGCCCTCCTGGCCGGGACGGCGGGCGTCCCGCGGAGGAGTCCGGCGGAGTGGAGGAGAGTTCAGTGCTGCCGGGCGGGCTGGGATCGGCGCTCGACTTTCCTCGACGCTCTTCGCATACGCAATCAGATGTGGGACATTCGAGTCCGGTGCCGGGGGCGGCC
The DNA here is from genome assembly GCF_044456085.1 of Streptomyces sp. NPDC051018. Taxonomy (NCBI): domain Bacteria; kingdom Bacillati; phylum Actinomycetota; class Actinomycetes; order Kitasatosporales; family Streptomycetaceae; genus Streptomyces; species Streptomyces sp. NPDC051018. The sequence goes on along the minus strand of NZ_JBITFN010000011.1, from coordinate 51,673 downwards.
GGGGGGCTCGACGGGGTGCTCACCGAGCTGAGCCGGCGGGAGGGGGAGGTGATGGAACTGATCGCGTCCGGACTGACCAATCAGCAGATCGCCGCTTCCTGCTTCATCAGCCAGAAGACGGTCAAGAACCACATCAACCGCATCTTCACCAAACTGAACGCGGGCAGCAGGGGCGAGGCCATCGCCATCTGGCACCGGTTCGCCCGAAGGGGGTCGGGCCCGGCATGACGGCATCCCCCGTACATCCCGTAGGCCCCGGACGCCCTGAGCAGGAGCCCGCCCCCGACCAGCTGCTCAGGTCCGCCGATGAACTCCGGTACGCGTCCCGCGCCCGGGCCGAGTCCGATGCCGGGGCCGAGTCCGCCGATTGGGCCCGGTATTGGGCCCTGAGGCCCATTCTTCTTCGTACCGGATCGGCGTACAGTCCTCGCGCTGCCATCTGCACGGGTGCTGCCGTTCGCACGGGCCAGGAGGAACACGATGCCGAACACGACGCTGAGGGCCATGGTCAGGACCCGGGTACTCCTCGGGGCGTGGACGGCATCGACTGCCCGGACCCTGAAGGAGCGCCGCGACCGGGGCCAGGGCTCGGTCGAGTACGTGGGTGTCATCGTGCTGGTGGCGCTGATCATCGCGGCGATCGTGGGCTCGGGGGTGGCGAACGACATCGCCAACGGCCTGACCACGAAGGTGAGCGAGATCCTGGGCGGGGGTGGCGGAGGCGGTGGCGGAAAGTAGCCGCCGGGCCGCTCACCGGCCGTACGCATGACGCAGGGCAGGCCGCTCCCATCTATATCGCGATGGTGGCGGGCCTGCTCTTTCTCGCGCTCGCCTTCTTCGCGGTCGGACAGGCGGGAGCCACCCGCAACGGCGCCCAGTCCGGCGCCGACGCCGCCGCGCTCGCCGCCGCCCAGGAATCCCGGGACACCCTCGGGGAGGGACTGTGGCAAGGCCCCTTCGACCCCGACTTCCTGCGCAGGCTCCTCTCCGGAGAGCCGCTCGGCGACGGCGGCTGCGCCGCGGCCGGCCCGCTCGCGGCCGAGAACGGGGCATCGGTGCTGGAGTGCACCGAACTGGGCGACGGGCGCTGGGGGTTCACCGTACGGGTCCGTTCACTGAAGCCCGTGGGTGACACGGTGCTGCCCGGCACCGACAAGGAGCACGCCGAGGCCACGGCCACCGCCGTCGTGGAACCACTCTGCACCTTCGAGCCCAGCGAGCCCGATCCGGCGTCGAGCCCGCCGGGTGATGAGCCGTCCCCCGGCGATGAGCCATCACCCGGCGACGGGGAGCCGTCCCCCGGCAACGACGAGGGCGAGCCCGCCGACGTCCCTCCTGTCGGGAAACTCCTCTGCGAAGACGGTGACTTCGAGCTCGATCCGGATGACAAGGATTCCCTCCCCGAGATCTCCGACCTCCTCACCGTCCGACTGGCTGAGGACTGACCGACCGTTACTGAACGCAAAGGAACAGCACTGATGAGTACTCGGCACGGAGCGAAGACCCGCAGAAGGGTGGCCGCCGTCCTGGTGGCTGCGGTGCTGCCGTTCTCCCTGACGGCGTGCGGCAGCGGTGACGACGGCTCGGACAAGAAGGGCGCGGACACGGCGACTACCTCTTCGAGGAGTTCGGAGAAGCCGGACGAGTCCGGGGACGGCGGAACGATGGTGCCCGACTCCAGCAAGACCCTCGCCACCGTCAACGGCTCCAACGGCGTCCAGATCGTCATCAACAGCGCCGCCCGTGACAGCGGGGGCTTTCTGACACTGTCGGGAGTGGTGAAGAACACCAGCGGCAATCGGTTCGTTCCTCCGGTCCAGTGGAACGGCGAGGAAAGCGCCGTCAAGCGGACGGGCCGCTCCTTCGCGGGCGTCACCTTGGTCGACAAGGCGGGCAAGAAGCGTTACTACGTGCTCCGCGACACCGACGGCTTTCCGCTCACCACGACCGGTCTGAGTGCCATTGAGGCGGGTCAGGCCGTCGACTTCTTCGCCCAGTTCCCCTCACCGCCGGAAGAGACCAAGGAAGTCGACGTACAGATCCCGCTGATGCCCACCGTCACGATTGCGATCTCCTGATGGGTGCCGCCGAGGGCGCCGGGCGCGCCGAGAGGGCGTCGGGGGCCCACCCGGTGCGGAGGTCCCCCGGCCCACGTCATCCCGCCGCCGTGACCCTCGCCGCGCTGGTCCTCATCACGGGATCGCAGCTCACCGCGGCGCCGGGCGTGGCGGCCGAGGAGACCCCCAGCCCGCCACCGGGCATGGAACCGGCCGCCCCGCCACCGCGGATCGACGGGGACGACCCCGGGCTGAAGATGCGGGACGGTGCCACGCTCGCCGAGCCACGGGTGCTGGACGTCGTGTCGATCGTGGAGACCGAGGGTGGTGAGGAGCGCCGCCAGGAGACGCCCACCTCGCTGACGTTCGCGCTCCAGGCCGAGGTTCTGTTCGGCAAGAACAGCGCCAAGCTGACGCCCGAGGCCGGCGGCCGTGTCTCGGCGATCGTCGCCGAGATCAGGAAGAGCAACGCCAAGAGGGTGCGGGTCTTCGGCTTCACGGACAACCTCGGTACGTACGAGCACGGCATGGTGCTCTCCAAACAGCGTGCCGACGCGGTCCACGGGGTGCTGAGCGGGCAGTTGAACGACGCCGGGATCACCTACGAGGTCCGCGGCTACAGCGAGGACTATCCGATCGCCGACAACGCGACGGAGGAGGGCCGCAGGAAGAACCGCCGGGTCGAGGTCACCTTCCCGACGGGCGGCGGCAGCCCCACCTGACGGACAACGCCGGGCAGGCCCCGCGCCGCAAACCGCCCCGGCCGGCACCGTCGACGCGGGCAAGGTCCGATCCGGCACCGTCGACGTGGGCCAGGCCCGATCCGGCAACGCCCGGCCGGACAACGCCCGGTCCGGCAAGGCCCGTTCGAACGGAGTGCCGTGAGACGGCTTCCTGTGACACACCGGGCGAAGGGCCCCGGCCCGGTCTGTTGTATCAGTCATGCGTTCGAGGCCCGGACCGCAGTACGCTGCGGCCCGGCCGTCGAGCTCATGGGGACGGTCGCATCGCAGGGACTGTCGACCGAGTGGGCTGAGGAGCGCGCGGATGAGCCGGGGCAGTGCGACGACCGCCGTGGCGGCGGCCGGGAGAACGGCCACCGGGCCGACCACGGCGGGCTGGGGAACCACCGCGCGGGGCAGAGCGGCCAGGTCCGGAGGGCTGCTGGTGCTCGCCCTCGCCCAGGTCCTCGTCCCGCTCGCGCAGCCGGCCGGTGCCGTCGTACCGGGCCGGGGAACCTCCGGGCACGCCGGGCACGCCGGGTACGAAACGCCCGGCTGGGCCGTCCCCGCGTACGAAACGGACCCCGGCGCACAGGCGGTGAAGGGGGCGACGGCCATGAAGAAGGGGCCGCTGCTGCGGCCGGGGACGTACACCGACACGATCTCCGCCGGTGAGCGGAAGTACTACCGGGTCGATCTGGACGCCATCAGCAATGCCTATGTCTCCGCCGTGCTGGCTCCGCCGCCCGGCAGCGAGGTCGCCGGTACGGACGGCATCAGGGTCACACTGGAGTCCGCCGACCGTCAGCAGTGCAGCGACAGCACCGACATCACCTTCGGCGGGGCCACGGCCCGGCCCGTCGCCGACTACTCCACCCGCAGGATCGGCGAGGGCCGCGCCTGCCAGGAGGCCGGGCAGTACCTCTACACCGTCGAGTGGATCGATTCGAAGTCCGGTACCGGTGCCGAGAGTTGGCCCGTCGAGCTGAAGTTCATGTCCGAGCCGGGTCTGAAGGACGGTGAGACGGCGCCGCCGGCACCCTCGTCGTGGAGCTCCGGCCCGCCCGGGCGGATATCCGGGGAGGCCGGGAGCACCAAGGGCGGCTCGGGGTTCAATGACGCCCCCGCCGTGGGGCGGGGCGTGTGGCGGGACCGGGTCGGGCCCGGTGAGAGCCGCTTCTACAAGGTGCCCGTGGACTGGGGCCAGCAGCTCTTCCTCGATGCCGAGTTCGGCGGGAGCGGCTCCGGGCGTGGTGGGTCTCCGGCGGTCGCCGACGGGCTGAGGCTCTCCCTCTTCAACACAGCCCGGGGCTTCGTCGAGAGCGCGGACGCGGCCGCTTCGGGCTCCTCCGCGAAGGCGTCGCTGGGCACCGCGCCGGTCGCCTTCGCCAACCGGTCCTCGGACGAGGCCGACACCGGTGCGATGCGGTTCGCCGGCTGGTACTACATCCGGGTCTCCGTCGACGAACGGGTCGGGAACCCGCTGCCGCTGACCCTGCGGGTCGCCGTGGAGGGGGAGGCCGGGCCGGGACCCGCGTACGACCGTGACGAGTTCGCCGCGGGCTTCGGTGTCCTGGACGAGGACCGGCAGGGTCCGGCGGCGAGCGGGGGCGTGGACGTTACGGACGGGCGCAGGGCGACGATGAGGGTGATCGGCCTCTCGGGCGTCGGCACCGGGACGGCGCTGGTGCTGGGCCTGGTGGTCTGGACGCTCCGGACCCGGCGCCGCGCGTCTCCCTGGGAGCCGCCCGCTCACTGATCCGGCGGGCGCCCCAGCCTCCTCGGCCTCGTCAGTCCCGTCGGTCGTAGGGGCCTTGTCTACGGCATCCCCGTGCCGTGACGGCGGCCCGGCGGGCCGGTCACGCCGATTGTTCAGACCCCTCGAAGCCTTCGGACACGATCGCCAGCCGGCTGCCCGCGCGGATCCCCCAGCCCTCCATCGCCCCCGCCTCCGCCTCCAGGACGTGGCGGGCCCGGAAACGAGGGCGGGCCAGCCGGCCCGGGGGGAGCAGCTGGACGGCGAGGACCGTCAAGTCGGCGGTCAGATAGGCGATATCGAGGGGGAAGCGCATCCGGAAGGAGTGGACACTGCCGCACGGGGTCAGCAGCATCGCGCCGTCGACGCCGTCCCGGCCCAGCAGCCCGCGCCGCCGTGTCCCGTACGACGCCGCGATCTCGACCGGCACCGGTGGGCCCTGCCCCCCGACGCGCAAGGTGCCCGTACCGTCCCGCCATTGACGTCGTCGACCCATGACCCGACCGTAGCGCCAGGGCGGGCCGCACGGCCGGGGGAGTGGGCCCCCGGGCCCATGACCGGGTGCGGGCGGACCCCTACCCTCTCTGCCGTGTACGTCACGCTGATCGCCGTCGCCGCCCTGTGGGGCGCGGGCGCGGGCCTGCTGGTCCCCCGCGCCGCCTACCGGCTCTCCGTCGAGCCGGAGGAGCCGTGGCGTGGCAGCTGCCCGGCCGGGCACCCGTTCACCGGGCCCGCGCGCGGCTGGCTCGGCGGTGGGCGGTGCGGATCCTGCCGACCGGACGGCGGGGCGCCCGCGGCCGGTGGTACGGAATCCCCGGCGACCAGTGATCCGGGGACCGGGTCCCCCGCGGCCGACACCGGACCTCCCGCGCCCAGCGGCTCCCGATCCCCCGCGCCCAGCGGCTCCCGATCCCCCGCGCCCGGCAGTCCGGACGCCGGGGCACCCGTGTCCGCCTCCCCGCCCGGCGGCCCGGACACCGGGCCCCCCGTGCCCGCCCTCCGTACCGCCGAACGGGCCCGCCTCGCCCCCCTTCTCACCGCCCTGCCCTGCGCCGCCCTCGCCGCCGCCACCGGCCCTCGCCCCGAGCTGGCGGTATGGCTGCTGCTCGTGCCGTTCGCCGTACTGCTCGCGGTCGTCGACCGCCGGGTCCACCGCCTTCCCGATCAGCTCACCCTTCCGCTCGCGGCCGTGGCCGCCGTACTGCTCGGGGCCGTGTCACCGCTGCCGGGCACCGGCGGTTCCTGGTCCACTGCCCTGCTCGGCGGGCTCGTCCTCGGGGCCTCGTATCTGGCACTGTTCCTGATCAACCCGAACGGTCTCGGCTTCGGTGACGTCAAACTCGCCCTCTCCCTCGGCGTCGTCCTCGGCTGGTACGGCTGGAGTGCCCTCTTCACGGGCGCGTTCGCCGGCTTTCTGCTCGGCTCGCTGTACGGGATCGGGCTGATGGCCCTCGGGCGGGCCGGGCGCGGGACCGCGATCCCCTTCGGGCCGTTCATGATCGGCGGTGCGCTGGCGGGTCTGCTCCTCGGCGCGCTCACCGCGAACGCCTGAGCCGCGGCCCGGCATCCCCGACGCCCGCCGGAGCCGGCTCGTCCGCCCGGCCCCGTATCCGCCCCGCACCGCCCCCGACGCCCACCGGCCGACCCGCCCCCACCCCGGCGGGCACGCCCCCGCGAACGCGCGTCCACCGGGCCCGGGACACGCCCGCGCCTGAGGGAACAGCACCCTCAACCCCGTCTAGCATCCGGATGTATGCGGACATTTTCTGACAACCCGGCGGTCCGGCGCGGTGTACTGCGCGTGCTCATCCCCGCGCCCTCGCCGGAGCCCGGATCACGCCCCGCTGCCCGCTTCCCCGCCGCCCTGATCCCCTGGAGCTGGGCCGCGGCCCTCTTCGCGCTCTACGCCACCGTCTCCGTGCGCCGGCACCTCCTGATGCGTACCACCGGCTACGACCTCGGCATCTTCGAGCAGGCCGTACGGTCCTACGCCCAACTGCGCCCCCCTCTCGTCCCCTTGCGCGGTGAGGACTTCAATCTGCTGGGCGACCACTTCCACCCCGCCATCGCGGTCCTCGCACCCCTCTACCGGGTCTGGCCGTCCCCGCTGGCGCTTCTCGTCGCGCAGTCCGCGCTGATCGCCCTCGGGGCCGTGCCGCTGGCCGGCTGGGCCCTGCGCACCCTCGGCCGCCGCCCGGCGCATGCCGTCGCCCTCGGCTACGGACTGAGCTGGGGCATCTCCTCGGCCGTCGCCTTCGACTTCCACGAGGTCGCCTTCGCAGTACCGCTGATCTCGTTCGCCGTCGTCGCTCTCGGACAGCGGCGCTTCGGCGCCGCGGTGGCCTGGGGAGCGCCGCTGGTGCTGATCAAGGAGGACCTCGGGCTGACGCTCGCGGGGCTCGGCTGTGTCGTCGCCTGGAAGGGCCCGCGCCGGCTCGGCGTCCTCACCGCGGTCGCCGGAGTCGCCGCGTCGGTGATCGAGATCAAGCTGCTGCTGCCCGCGTTCAACCCGGCGGGCGGTTACGCGCACGGCGAGAACCTCGGCGAGGGCACCCACACCTCCCTGCTGACCACCATCGCCTTCGCCCCGCTCGACGCGCTGCGGCCGGACATCAAGGCCATGACGCTGATCCTCGTCTTCGCGCCGTCGGCGCTGCTCGCCCTGCGCTCACCGCTGGCGCTGCTCGCGCTGCCCACCCTGGCCTGGCGGATGCTGTCGCAGAACGGCTTCCACTGGGGCACGTCGTTCCACTACAGCGCGGTCCTGATGCCGATCGTGTTCGCCGGACTCATCGACAGTCTGCGGCGCTGGCGGGGTACGGACCATCCGCGGGCGGCCCGGCATGTCCGCGCGTCCCTCGCGACCGTGCTCGCCGTGACCCTCGTCATGCTGCCGAGTTTTCCGCTGGCACAGCTCGCCCAGCGCGCGACCTGGCGGACGACCTCCCATATCGGGGCGGCCCGCGAACTGCTGGCGAGGATCCCCGACGGTTCGACCGTCGCCGCGTCCAACGGGCTCGTACCGCAGCTCACTTCGCGCTGTGAGGTCGTCCTCTTCCCGACGTTTCCGGTGGATGCCCGGCTGTACGAGTACGACCGGGGCAAGCTGCCCCGGCCCACCGCCGAGTGGATCATCCACGACAGCAGACCCCCCGAGGCATGGCCCTACCGCCCGGGGCACTGGCCCTATCCGCCCGAGCAGCAGACCGCCGAACTGAAGGCCGCCCAGCGGATGTACGGCTACCGGCGGATCGCCGAACGCGACGGCATCACCCTGCTGCGGCTACGACACCCCGGCCGGTGACGCGAACCGGCCCTGACCGTGCGCACGGTCACCCTGCGCACCTGCCGTGAACCACCGTGCGCACCCGTCATGAACCACCGTGCACGGTCACCCTGCGCACCTGCCATGAACCACCCTGCACGGTCACCGTGCGCGCCCGCCATGAAGCACCGTACGGTCGCCGTGCGCACTCGCCATGAACACCGCACGGTCATCATGCGCACCGACCGCACCTCCCGCCCCAGCGGCGACGTCCCCGCCCGGCGCGGGGGCAGCGCGGCCCCGCCCCGGTCAGGCGTGCGCGCCGACGGTGACCTCCCCGACCGTCAACTCCGCCGTGCCCTCCATGATCGCGGCGACCCGGTCCACCTGCTCCGCCAGCTCCCGCCGGTTGCGGGACCGCTCCAGCTCGCCCCCTATGGGCTCCACCGTCACCGCGATCCGCTTCCCGGACCGCTTCTGGTGCCAGACCCCGCGTACGGTCCCGTCGACGAGGACGACCGGATAGTTCCCGGCCTGTCCGCCGGCCAGCGCACGCTGGTACGCCGGTCCCGCGAACAGCAGTTCGCGGGGCTGTGAGGCGATCGCGTACGCGTCGAAGTACGGCAGCAGCCGCACACCGCGCGGCGCGGCCCCGGGGAAGGAGCCGTCGCCCGCCGCGATCCAGGCCCGCTCCCCCTCGTACGCCACCTCCTCGATCAGCCCCTGTTCCGCCGCCTCCGTGAACACCGTGTTCGCCCATCCCTTCGGTGTGGCAAGCCACTTGGCGAAGTGGGCCGGGGTCGCGGGGCCGTAGGCGTGGAGGTAGCGGCGGAGCAGGGCGTTCAGCGCGGTGGGGCCGTCGAGCGGGGCGGTCTCCGGATTCGTGTACGCCACCTTGCGCCCCTTGTTCGGGGCGAACGCGAGCACGCCCAGGTGCCCGGCCAGATGGGTCACCTGCCGCCAGCGCGGCCACAGCGTCTGGAACGCCTCCATCACCGGGTCGCCCGCCCAGGGGCCGGTGCGCTCCACGATCGCGTCGGTCAGCTCGTCGACGGTCAGCGAGGTGCCGTGGAGCGCGTCCCCGATGGCCTCGATCACCTGCTCGATCTGCTCGTCCGACATACCGGCGGGCCCCGGGGCGGTGGCCCGGGCGCCGGGGAGCGCGGACAGCGCCCCGGTCCACATCGGCAGATCCTCCCGCGCCAGCAGATGGACGGTGCCGCGCGGGCCGTACGTCTTCACCAGGCTGCCGTCCTCCCACAGCGCCTCCTGGACGGTCGCCCTGCTCGCGCCGCCGTCGAGCCGTGTCGCCACGGACAGCTCGCCGGCGGAGAGCACCTGGGCATGGGCCCCGAGCATGGCGGCCACCACCCCGGCGGGGGTGTCGCTCGCGGGCGTGGCCAGCCCCTGCCGCTCCAGGGTCCGGGCGTTCGACTCGGTCCAGGTCACCTTGTGTGTGGTCATGCGAGTGACCCTAGGAGTCGTATAGGACAGATCTCGTCCTATTTATCTCAGGGGCCTGGAATGGTGTACTGGCGGAACAGTAAGTATTGAGGCCGACTGAGGCCGACTGAGATCGTCAGATGGGTTGTGGAGCTGCCGTGACCAGGAGCAAGCCGGAGTACCACTGCGGTCTCGACGCCGCCGTGGATGTCGTCGGAGGGAAATGGAAGCCGCTCATCCTGTGGGCCCTGGGTGCACGGGGGGCCCTGCGCTTCGGTGAGCTGAGGCGGAACGTGCCCGGAGTCAGCGAGAAGATGCTGATCCAGCAGCTCCGGGAGCTGGAGGCGGACGGAATCGTCCACCGCGAGGTCTACCGGGAGGTCCCGCCGCGGGTGGAGTACTCCCTCACCGAACCGGGCAACGCCCTCAACAAGGCGCTGCAACCGCTCGGGGAGTGGGGCAGCGCCTTCATGGAAGTGATCATCCAGCGCAAGACGGAGCAGCCCGCGGTCTGACGGACGGTCCCTCCGCGCTCCCTCACGGGCGGTCGGCCGCCACCGCACCGCGATACCGCTCCGGGCCACCGGTGACAGACGTACCCGGGTCCGCCCATCACGCGATATGGCCGGATACACGACACGACGTCAACTCGGCGCCCATCCGGGGGTCCCTCGTGGGGGTAACGGCTCCCGGCACCGCCCATGGACCGTAAAACCGCTGCTCCACCGGCCGGGAACCCGGTCGCCGCACGGCGCGCGCCCCCCTTGTGCGCCCGCCGTCCGCCCCAGCGGACACGGCACCGAGGGAACCTCCCGGCAGGCACCGCCCCCGCGATGACCCCGGCGAGGGGTTATGGTGGAAACCCCCCCTCGGGCCGGTCCGTATCCCCCCCACGGACCGGCCCGGTTTTCTGTCCGGGGCCAGGCGGAACCCGGTCGGGTCCCGCCCCGGCCCGCGCCCAGGGGCGGGGGCGCCCCGTCCCGCCGAGGGGCACGCCTCGCCGCTGGGGCCGCCCGCCCGGGGAGCCGCGCTCAGCCGGACCCAGCCCCGCGTGCACGCGGCCCCATCCACGCCCGCCCCGCGTTACGCGGGCCCGGGGGCACACGCGCGAGCACACCCCCGGGCCATGCCCGCCCCGCGTTACGCCCCCGGCCACGCCCTCAGCTCCGCGCGCCCCAGATGTCCGTGCCCTCGGTGTCCACGGCGAACGCGTCGATCTCCGTCAGCTCCTCCGCGGTCAGCCCCGGGCCCGTCAGCGCGGCGACGTTCTCCTCCAGCTGCCCCACACTCGACGCGCCGATCAGCGCCGAGGTCATCCGCGGATCCCGCAGCACCCAGCACAGCGCCAGCTGCGCCAGCGACTGCCCCCGGCGGGCGGCGATGTCGTTCAGCCCGTTCAGCCGGCGGACGACCTCGCCCGACAGCAGAGCCGGGTCCAGCGACTTGCCCTGGGTGGCCCGTGAGCCCTCCGGGATGCCGTTGAGGTACTTGCCGGTCAGCAGCCCCTGGGCCAGCGGCACGAAGGCGATGCAGCCCATGCCGGCGGTCTCCAGGACATCCAGCAGACCGTCGTCCTCGACCCAGCGGTTGATCATCGAGTACGAGGGCTGGTGGATGAGCGCCGGCACCCCCATCTCCCGCAGCAGCCGAGCCGCCTCCGCCGTCCGCTCGGCGTTGTAAGAGGACACACCGGCGTACAGCGCCTTCCCCTGCCGCACGGCCGACGCCAGCGCGCCCATCGTCTCCTCAAGAGGGGTGTCCGGGTCGAAGCGGGTCGGGTAGCTGGGGGTCATTGCTGAACCCCCAGCCCCCTCAGAACCGGGCGTGCGGCTTTCACCGCACCCGGCTCAAGCACGTCCTGTGGGCTGCTCTTCGCCCTGCCCTCCTGGGCATGGCGCTGGTGGTGGCAGTGCGTGTGCAGAAGCACCAGATTCTTGTAGTCGTTCGTCCCACCGTGCACCCGGTAGATCTTGTGGTGCACGTTCAGGGCCCTGCGGCGGGCATCGAACCAGGCAATCCAGTCATGGACGTTGTCCGGTTCGAACTCCGCGCCTTCTACGAGATCCAGACCGCATTCCGGGCAGAGACCCTTTTGCTTCGCGGCCAGAGACTGGAGGAACTTGCTCTCTGTCTCCAGCTTGCTCCGCTTGCTGGTCCTGTCCTTCCAGTACTGCGTCAGCGCCGGGTCATCCTTCGAGTACGAATCCATGACGGGGACGTGACGGATGATCTTCGTTCGGGCGGCCGGTGTGATGAACCCCGTGTCGTCCCCGAAGATCCAGCGGTTCCGGCTTCCCGGAATCCGCTTCTTCCAGTAATGGTTGGCGATCCAGAGCCTTCCCTTCCTGCGGTGGTTCCTGTTCGCCCACTGCCAAAGCTGGTTGAACAGAATCCAGTCGAGGTGGTTGAAGGCATCCTTCGAGCTCCACGGCCGGTAGTACGCGGTCCATCCCCGGATGAACGAGTTCACGTGACCAATCAGACGCTTGGTCTCGCTTCCCCGGTTCTCCCGGACGATTTCCCTGATACGTGCCGCAGCTCTCTTCATGGCGTCCTTGCTCGGCCTGATGAGAGTGATCCCGTTGCTGTACCGTCGGACGTTGCCCCCCAGGAAGTCAAAGCCTTCGGTGAGGTGTACGACTCGCGTCTTTTCCTCATTGAAGGCAACCCCCCTCGGTTTGAACCATTCCGCCAGTCGTCGCTTCGACTCATACGCCTGCTCCTCCGTGTGACACATGACCACGAAGTCGTCGGCGTATCTCACCAGCGCAGGTGAGTCTTCCCTGACCGCCCTGTGGGCGCCCTTCTTCCGGTAGACCACTCCTGCCGCCTTTTCCATCCCGTGGAGGGCGATGTTCAGGAGAAGCGGACTGATCACGCCACCTTGTGGAGTTCCCTCCGTGGTGGGCGCGAACCTTCCTTTCTCCATTACCCCCGCCTTCAGCCATCCCCGGATCAATTCCCTGCCGGGGAATTTTCCGATGGATGTCATCAGATGCTCGTGGCTGATGCGGTCGAACGCTGCCGATAGGTCGGCGTCCAGCACCCACACCCTGTGAGCCTGCTTCTTGCCGACGATCTGGTAGATCGCCGCCATCGCGTCGTGGCAGCCCCGTCCTGGGCGGAAGCCGTAGCTCCGCGCCTCGAACCGCGCCTCCCACTCCGGCTCCAAGGCGTTTTTGACCCTGGCCTGCTGCACCCGGTCTCGGATGACCGGGATGCCCAGCGGCCTGGTCTTGCCATTGGCCTTCGGGATGTACACACGCTTCACCGGTGACGGCTTCACGTTCTTCTCCGCGATCAGGTGCCTCGCGAGGAGGCCCCTTTCCTGCGGGGTGAGCGCCGTGTCACCGTCCACGCCGGCCGTCTTTCTCCCCCGACTCACCTGTGTCACCCGGCGGACACTCAGCAGAATGTTCGCCGTTGACCTCAGCATGAGCTTCTGGAGGTTTCTGACCTTCGGCATGTCGTATTCCTGAGCAGCCTTGAAGATCCTCTGCCTCAGCCTTCGTACGTCCGCGTCCACCCGGTTCCAGTCAATGCTGTGCCAGGCCTCGGCGTCGTCGCCGGTTTCGTTCCAGAAGGACTTCCGTCCCACGTTCTCGTCCATCTGTCCTCCCTGTCTAACGTGCACCGTCGTTAAGTCGGCATTGGTTTATTGGTGCTTCAAGGACGAACCTGGTCCGCGTGGGCCCCCTTTCGGGTCCGGCCATGCGGCCGGTATCCACCGGGTTATAGCTGGAGGGTGGAGCCCCTGTATCCAGCCTTTCCCCTGGACTTTCGCCCCAGTGGCATTCGCTTCTCGGACCATCCTGCGCCCGCAGAGGGTCTGTGCCTTCGTTACCTCCGGCCTACCCCCTGTTGGGGGACCTCTACGGGGTTGTCTAGTTCCACACGATCAAGTCGCGTTCGGGGTGGGTGCCGTCTCTATCCCGGGAGCCACGGTGACCTATCCGCGCTTTCTCAGCCAGCTTGGCGGATCGTGTCAGGGATTCTCACCCTGTGCTCCTTTTCCGCCCGGTTACTATCCACTAGGGCGGCTCGTTCTTTACGAGACCTCAGCGACGATTCACTTTCGTTCACCCGTCCGAACTTCCCCCGGATCCGTACCGATGCAGTGGACGCATCAGCCTTTGATCACGAGACTCGGGCTTCACACGAAGGGATTACTCCCGACGCATGCCGAGCGGGGGACGGCCCGTTGGTCACAGGACCGGCCTGCCCTTATCTCCTTCCAGGCAGGCCCTTGATCGTGCGGCTTCTAGCCGCACTGGGAGTAGAAGATGTCGACGTACTCCAGCCCCGTCCGGCGCAGCGACGCGTCCAGCGAGGACAGCAGATACTTCCGGGAACCCCACTCCCCGTACGGCCCGGGGTGCATCAGATGGCCCGCCTTGGTGGAGACGACCAGCTCGTCACGGTGGCGGGCGAAGTCCTGGGCGAAGATCTTCCCGAAGTTCAGCTCCGCCGACCCGGGCGGCGGTCCGTAGTTGTTCGCCAGATCGAAGTGGGTGACCCCCAGGTCGAAGGCGCGGCGCAGGATCGCGCGCTGCGAATCGAGGGTGCGGTCGTCGCCGAAGTTGTGCCAGAGGCCGAGCGAGACCGTCGGGAGTCTGAGACCCGAACGGCCGCTGCGCCGGTACTCCATCGACTCGTAACGGTCCTCGGAGGGCAGAAAAGAAGGGGAATCAGTCACGCGTCTCTCCTTATCACGGACTTGTGACAGACCGGGTTGGGTCGCCGTGGCTCGTCCGCAGTACTGTGGCGGCTTCAGGGGATCGCCGCACGGCCCGCAGAGCAGTGCCCCGCACGGGGCGGGGGCCGGGGCCGGCCGCGTCACCCGTACGGGCCCGGAAGTGCGCCGGGTCCCCGAACCCACGGTCCGATGAGCCCCGGACCGGGGCGGGTGAGCCCGATATAAACCGAGAGGTGGACTCTTGTGAACTTGCGTGACCTGGTGTACAGGCTCTACGCACGCCGGGTGGAAGGCCGACTCGACCACTCCCAGGTGCCGAAGCACATCGGAGTCATCCTCGACGGCAACCGCCGCTGGGCCAAGGCGTCGGGCGGTACGACCGAGCAGGGTCACAAAGCCGGTGCGAGCAAGATCCAGGAACTGCTCGGCTGGTGCGCCGAGACGGATGTCGAGGTGGTCACCCTCTGGCTGCTGTCCACCGACAACCTGGACCGTCCCGAGGGGGAGCTGATCCCCCTCCTCGGCATCATCGAGAACGCGGTCCGCGACCTCGCGGCGGACGGCCGCTGGCGCGTCCACCACGTCGGCACGCTCGATCTGCTGCCCGCCCGCACCCAGTCCGTCCTCAAGGAGGCCGAACAGGCGACCCACGGCGTACGCGACGGCATACTCGTGAACGTCGCCGTCGGCTACGGGGGCCGCCAGGAGATCGCCGACGCGGTCCGCTCCCTGCTGCTGGAGCACGCGGACAGGGGCACCAGCTTCGAGGAGCTGGCCGAGACCGTGGATGTCGAACACATCTCCGAACACCTTTACACGCGCGGCCAGCCCGACCCCGACCTCGTCATCCGCACCAGCGGCGAGCAGCGGCTGTCCGGTTTCATGCTCTGGCAGAGCGCCCACTCCGAGTACTACTTCTGCGAAGTTTTCTGGCCCGCATTCCGCAAGGTCGACTTCCTGCGCGCGCTGCGCGACTACGCGGCCCGCCACCGGCGCTACGGCGGCTGAGAACCGGCTCCCGGACGGGGCCGCGGAGCCCGGTTCCCGCAAGGGTCCCAAGGCGCGGGGAGCTTTTGGGACGTGCGCCCCAACGGGCCGCGGCGAGGCGTCCCGAGGGCGCTCCGGGACGGGGCCGAACGGGCGGCGCGGGGGCCTCCACCACAGGACATCACCCTCTGTTCATCCATCCGTCGTCCTGTGACATGGCATGGCGGAGGGTGTTCGAGGGAATATCCCTTGCAGGTCGACGTCCGATCGACGAACGTCGTATCTCAGTGGGCGGTCCCACCGTCCACCCGGGAGGCCCTTTGCACACGAAGGATCGCACCTGTGGTGCGGACCGCGAGGAGGGCCGGTGCTCGGCCCGTGCACTGCGGCCCGAAGCCCGGCTCCCCTCCCGCCTCGGGCGGGGAGGATTCCCCGCCCGTCCTCGGCGGGGGCCCTGGCCCGCGACGGCATCGCACCGTCGACCTCTTCCGAGGGGGTACGTCCTTCCGTGGTGAACAGCAGCACTAAGCGCCGGATGTCCGACAGGCGCACTTACGTTCTCGACACCAGCGTCCTGCTGGCCGACCCGAACGCCCCGACCCGTTTCGACGAGCACGAAGTGGTGCTCCCGATCGTGGTCATCACGGAGCTGGAGGCCAAGAGGCACCATCCGGAACTGGGTTACTTCGCCCGCCAGGCGCTGCGCCTGCTGGACGACTTCCGCATCCGGTACGGACGCCTCGACGCACCCATCCCCCTGGGCGACCTGGGCGGCAGCCTCCGGGTCGAGCTCAACCACTCCGACCCCGGTGTCCTGCCCGCCGGCTTCCGGCTGGGGGACAACGACTCACGGATCCTGGCGGTGGCGAGAAACCTCCAGGCCGAGGGGTACGACGTCACCGTCGTCTCCAAGGACCTGCCCCTGCGGATCAAGGCGTCCTCCGTCGGTCTGCTGGCCGAGGAGTACCGCGCGGAACTGGCCATCACCGACTCCGGCTGGACCGGGATGGCCGATCTGCCGCTCTCGGCCGAACAGGTGGACCTCCTCTACAGCGAGGAGACCCTGTTCGTCCCCGAGGCCGCCGAGCTGCCCGTGCATACGGGGCTGGTCCTCCAGTCCGAGCGGGGCAAGGCGCTCGGGAGGATCACGGCCGAGGGCAACGTACGGCTGGTGCGCGGCGACCGCGAGGCGTTCGGCATCCACGGCCGCAGCGCCGAGCAGCGGATCGCCCTCGATCTGCTGCTGGACCAGGAGGTCGGGATCGTCTCGCTGGGCGGCCGGGCCGGCACCGGCAAGTCGGCACTGGCGCTGTGCGCCGGACTGGAAGCGGTCCTGGAGCGCCGGCAGCACCAGAAGGTGATGGTCTTCCGTCCGCTGTACGCGGTGGGCGGGCAGGAGCTGGGCTATCTGCCGGGCACCGAGGCCGAGAAGATGAGCCCCTGGGCGCAGGCCGTCTTCGACACCCTCTCGGCGGTCGCGGGCCGCGATGTGATCGAGGAGGTCCTCGGGCGCGGCATGCTCGAAGTCCTGCCGCTCACCCATATCCGGGGCCGCTCGCTGCACGACGCGTTCGTCATCGTCGACGAGGCGCAGTCGCTGGAGCGCAATGTCCTGCTGACGGTGCTGTCCCGGATCGGGGCCAGTTCCCGGGTCGTCCTGACCCACGATGTGGCGCAGCGGGACAATCTCCGTGTCGGCCGGTACGACGGAGTGGTCGCCGTCGTTGAGAAGCTGAAGGGGCATCCGCTGTTCGCGCATGTCACCCTCACCCGCTCCGAGCGCTCGCAGATCGCCGCGCTGGTGACCGAAATGCTGGAGGACGGCCAGATCTGATAGTTCTGGGCCGTTTGCACGAGAAGCACGGGAAAACGCGGAAAAACACGAGGAAACACGGGAAACAGGTACCGCCGCCCCGGCGAAGCGCACGACTCTAGCGGGGCGGCGTCCTGTTGTGCGGCTCATTCCATGAAAACCATGGAGCAAACTACGTGTGAGCTTTCACACTCAACGAAGAATTGCCTTGCGGCGTCCCGGTCCGGCAAAGTCTTGCTTCCGTCAGGCCCCGCACACGACACATACGCACCACCCGTGGTGCAGCGCACCACCCACAACTCAAAACCTGCCGTCGTGTTGCCGCCCGCGAGCTGTATCGGCCCGCTCCCGTGAGGGATGCCGGCCACGGGCCCGCGCCTCCTGTGACCCCATGCAGTGGGAGGCCAGCGCCAGGGGCACGATTCGCCCGCGGGGTCACCTGTGCGGGTGATGCTGGAAGGAAACCGTGTGAGCCGGATCTCGGTCCGGGGATTCGCCGTGGCGTCCGCCACCGCGGTCACCACCGTCGGAGCCGTGGTGGGCGTTGCCTCGGGCAACCCCCAGTCCTCGGGTGACAACCTCGAGGCAGCCGCTGCCGACGCGACCCTCCTCGCGGACATACCGCTGGGCCAGATGGCCCAGGTGCAGTCCCTCTCACTGGCCGAGCAGGCCGGCGCACAGGCCGCGGCCGCCGAATCGACGGCCCAGAAGTCGGTCGAGGAAGCGGCCCGGATCCAGGCGGCCAAGACCGCCGGGGAGAAGAAGCAGGCCGCCGACGCGAAGGCCAAGAAGGAGCGCGAGGAGAAGGCCAAGAAGGAGCGCGCCAACCGCGACGCCGTACGGGACGCCTCCAGCTTCACCGCGAAGGGGTCGTACTCCATCGCCGAGGTCAAGAGCATGGCCCGGCAGATGATCCCCGCCGATCAGTTCCAGTGCTTCAGCAATATCGTGGAGCGGGAGTCGGGCTGGCGCTACACGGCCCAGAACCCGTCCTCCGGCGCCTACGGACTCGTCCAGGCGCTGCCGGGCACGAAGATGTCGTCGGCGGGCGCCGACTGGCGGACCAACCCGGCGACCCAGATCAAGTGGGGTCTCAACTACATGAACAGCCGGTACGACAGCCCTTGTGGCGCCTGGTCGTTCTGGCAGGCCAACCGCTGGTACTAGGCCGGGCCCACCGCCCCGCCGCCCCCGGTATCACGTACCGGAAAAGGCCGCCGCTCAACTTCACGGAGCCCCTCACCGTCCATACGGTGAGGGGCTCCGTCGTGTGTTGTACCGTCGTCGGTCCCGGGGTCCCGGGGGGAATCATGGGGGGAAGAGGACGCGTCATGTCGAGACTGCCGGGGTGGCTCGCGGTGCTGGGCGCCGGGCTCACACGTATGTCCGAGCGCCTGGAGGAGCGCCGGGACGAGACCACGGGCGACGACACGGACGGCGACGGCCCGCGTGAGGAGGGCCGCCGGCGCGCCACCGGCTCCGGGCCCGAGTCCGGGCCCGCGGCCACCGGAGCCGGCCGTACCGGATCCGACGGCACTGATCCCGGACCTCGTACCGCAGCCGACGGCACTGATCCCGGATCTCGTACCGAAGCAGACGGCACCGGCCCAGGACCCCGTACCGGCACTGGAACCGGCTCCGGGACCGTCCTGGATCCTGATCCCGGCTCCGGACCGCGCGCCGAGCCCGCGGCCGCCGGCGCCCATGCCGGGCGGGCCGCCGGGGCCGGCCGCGCGGAGAGCGTCCCCCCGCCGCCCTCGTACGCCCCCGCCGTCGCCGCACGTCCCGACCCCGTTTCCGCGATTCCCTGGGGCATGCGGGTCGCGGCCGAGGCGGGCTGGCGGCTGCTCGTCCTCGCGGGCACGCTCTGGGTGCTGACCCGGGTCATCAGCGAAGTGCGGCTGGTGGTCCTCGCCTTCGCCTCCGCACTGCTGATCACCGCGCTGCTCCAGCCCACCGTGGCCCGCCTCCGGCGCCTCGGCATGCCGCGCGGGCTCGCCACCGCGGTCACGGCCATCGCCGGATTCGTCGTCATGGGACTGGTCGGCTGGTTCGTGGTCTGGCAGGTCATGGAGAACCTCGACAATCTCTCCGACCGGGTCAGGGACGGTATCGAGGAGCTGAAGCGCTGGGCGCTGGACAGCCCGTTCCATGTGACCGAGAGTCAGATCAACGACATCGCCAAGAACCTCAGCGACACCATCGGCACCAACACCGAGGAGATCACCTCCGCGGGTCTCCAGGGCGTGACCGTGATGGTGGAGGTCCTCACCGGGATACTGCTCGCGATGTTTTCCACGCTCTTCCTGCTGTACGACGGGAAGCGCATCTGGCAGTGGGTCCTCAAACTCGTTCCGGCGCAGGCGCGCGACGGGGTCGCCGGGGCGGGGCCGCGCGCCTGGCGCACCCTGACCGCCTATGTGCGCGGCACGGTGATAGTGGCCCTGATCGACGCGATCTTCATCGGCCTCGGCATCTACTTCCTCGATGTCCCGATGGCCGTGCCCCTCGCCGTCTTCATCTTCCTCTTCGCCTTCATCCCGCTGGTCGGCGCGGTCATCTCCGGCGCGCTCGCGGTGGTCGTCGCCCTGGTCACCCAGGGGCCGTTCACCGCGCTGATGGTGCTGGTCGTGGTGCTCGCCGTACAGCAGATCGAGGGCCATGTCCTCCAGCCCTTCATCCTCGGGCGCGCGGTCCGCGTCCATCCGCTCGCCGTGGTCCTCGCGGTCGCCGCGGGCGGTCTCACCGCCGGGATCGGCGGCGCGGTGGTGGCGGTTCCGCTGGTGGCGGTCACCAACACCGTCGTCGGATATCTCCGGGCCTACGGCAAGGAACAGAGGCTGCGCGACACACCGCCGCCCCATGGCGCGACGGCGGTCGGCTCCTCTCCGGCGGCGCCCCCCGGCCCCGCCGCGGCACCCCTCCGGACCGTGCGGGAGGAACCGTGATCTCCGAGCCGGAACTCGTCGGGGACGGCGACCAGCCGCCGCCGCGTTCGGCGTTCCGGCCCGACCTCCCCGGCCAGCGCGCCCCCGGGGGCCCCGATGAGCCCGATCCGGAGCCGCTGTTCCGGGACGACGAGGAGGAACCGCCCCGTGAGCGCCCGCCGCTGCGGGCGTGGCTGTGGGCGCTCGGGGGAGCGGTGGCGGCCTCGGCCCTGTGGGCGGGCGGGCTGTACGCGTACGAGGAGTACGGGAACCACGACCCCGACACCGGCGGTTACCGCACCAGCCGCAACCTCTGCCTGGACGCGGAACTGAAGTCGCTGCGCGCGGTCTACGGCACGATCGAGACATCACACCCGGATGTCCACGAGGACCCGTCCCTGGACCGGGCGGTCTGCTCGTTCGGCTTCGAGCGGTCCGCCACCGGGTCACAAGAGGACTTCGGAGCGGGCGTGTTCGTCCGGTACACGCTGCACAAGAAGACCGACCCCGGCCCGGAGTTCACCGCGAACGCCGCCTCGGAGAACATGTACGGGGGCGGGGACTCCACGCTGACGAAAATCGACGGCCTGGGGGAGCGGGCCTATCTGGCCCTCAACCACGTCGTACCCACGCTGCACGTCCTGGACGGTCAGGCCGTCCTCACCATGAGCTTCGAACCCGGCGGTGACATGGACGGCGAGACGGCGAAGGCGAAGACGGCGGAGGCGAGGCCCCATGCCATCGAGGACATGCGGGCGCTGATGGAGAAGCTCCGAAGCTGAGGGATCCCGGCCACGGGTTCACCACCGCGGGTTCACCACGCCGGTTCGCCACCGGGTGATGCCCCCGGTCACCATCCTGTGTTTTCCCGCCGGTGGTTCCGGCCCCGCGGGGCCGCCGAGCCGGGATCCGGGGCGACCGGCCTCCTCCTCGCCCATGCCCCGCGCCCCGGTTTTCGCGGTGGCGGGGCCGGTACGGGCGGGTCCGGCGCGGGCGTTCGCGTACGGGTGGTTCCGGCCGGACGCCCGCCCTGCGGCCTTTCCCCGCCGCGGTCGCCGTACGGATGACCGCGTACGCGCTGACGTGGGCACGAGCCGTGCGGCTGCCCTCGACATGACATCCCGGTTTCCGGATTGAACAGTTCCGGTCCTGCCGGTGAAGAACGATTCGATCTTGGCTGGAAACAAGCTGTGCCTGTTTAACGTCCGGTCGTATGAAACGCATAAATACGGCGGCCGGGCTCTGTCTCGGCCTGCTGTTCCTCATGCTGGGCATCGGCGCCCAGCCGGCGGCGGCGCATGTGACGCGCGAGCACGCCGAACTCATCGTCACCACCGGTGAGACGGTCACCAGTGGCCGTCTCGTCGTCCATCAGGACGTCGCGTCCCCCGCCCAGGCCGGTGCCTGGGCCGCCGGACTGCTCTCCGCCGGCTGCCCGGCCACCGGAGCGGGCGTCCCCGGCGACAACGGGGGCATCCCCGGCGGTGTCGTCGTCGAACTGGCCTGGAGCTGCCAGGTCGACTCCCTCGATCTGTCCGTGCTGCTCGCCGAGGGCGGACTGACCCAGGTCGTCACCGAGTTCGACGGCACCACCGTCGACGCCACGGCCGCCACCCCGCTCGTCGACGTCCGGGGCGTACACGCGCTGCCCGCGTTCCCCTGGCTGACCGTCGGGCTCGTCACCGTCGCCGGAGCCGCACTGGTCCTCGCCGCCTGGCGGCTGCCCGCCCTCGTCCGCGGGATGCGCGCAGGCGGCCGCGGTGCGCGCCGCTTCCGGTTCGCCACCGTCGGCGCCGTGGCCCTCGCCTCACTGGCGCCCCAGGCCGCCTTCGCCGCCGACGGCCCGGATGCGGCCACCGTCACGGTCAAGGGCACGGTCTTCAAGGACTCCAACGGCAACGGCGAACGGGACAAGGGCGAGCGCCCCATGCCCGGTGTCGATGTGACCGACGGCGCCGTCTGGGCCACCACCCGCTCCGACGGCTCGTACGCCATGGACATCGACCCCAAGCGGCGCGAGACCGATCTCGTCCACATGGTCTCCCCGGACGGGTACACACCCGTGCTGCGCGAGGACTACGTCCCGGCCTTCTTCCAGAAGGTCCCCGAGTCCGGCGCCACCGGCGTCGACTTCGCGCTCGTGCCCGACCGCAACGCCAAGAACCCCACCGAGAAGTGGGTCATGAGCTCGGACACCGAGGTCGGCAACCGCGACGACGCCGAGGGCAAGCGCGCCCTGCCTCGCTGGACCGGACAGGTCGAGGCCATGTCCGAGGTCGACGGCGCGACCATGCAGATCTCGACCGGCGATCTCACCGTCACCGACTACGCCGCCGAACCGCGCCGCCAGGGCGGTTACGACATCCTCCGCAAGGGTCTGGAGGAGGGTCGGCTCGGCCACCCCTTCTACCCGGTGATCGGCAACCACGACTTCGGCGGCACCGCCGTCGCCGGGTCGACAGGGTACGCCGGCAGCATGGAGTACTGGCGGCGCAATCTCGGCCCCGAGTGGTACAGCTTCGACCGCAACGGCCGCCACATCGTCGTCCTGGAGGACAACTACGACGCCAGCGGGCTCAAGCCCCAGCTGGAGTGGCTGAAGCGCGACCTCGCGCGCAACGCCGTCGGCAAGCAGGTCTTCGTCTTCGCGCACCGTTCCCTGTTCACCCAGTGGGGCCCCGGCGCGGGCATGCAGCCCACGGTCGACGAACTCGCCAAGTACGACGTACGGATGGTGGCCGCGGGCCACAACCAGCAGTCCGAGTTCCGGCGCGGCGCGTTCAAGCGGTCCGTCGAGGTCAACAACCAGGGCACCTACGGCATCGACGGCGCCCGCCCCGACTACAAGGTCCTCGACTTCAGCGGGATCACCGACGACCCGAAGACCCGCGAGAACGAGGACACCGGGCATGTGTCCGGCATCCACCGGCAGTTCGAGGTCGACGACGACTCCGCCCTCGTCAGCCCCGCGAAGGGCAGCGTCCACGGCGCCAAGGCCCGGGTCCCCGTCGAGGTCTACGCGGAGGACGACGGCCGTACGCCCGAGAAGGCGACCGTCACCGTCAAGGACTGGCGCAACAAGGTCGTCAAGACCGAGAAGGTCACCTTCGGCAAGAACGCGGCCAGGCCTGGCCGGGAGAACTGCTACACCGCGCCCGGCGGCGAGGCCGAGCCCTGCCCCGAGGCGCGCGGCGCCTGGACCCGCGCCGGCGGCGAGCTGAAGGGGCTGCGCCCCGGCACGTACAGCGCCGAGGTACGCGTCCTCGACACCCGCGGCAAGGAGTTCCCGCGCCAGAGGTCCACCTTCCGTGTCGTGCCCGACAAGGACCTGGAGAACGTGCGCGACGGTCAGGACTGGCTGCGCCAGGGCGGCGACGAGGCAGGCCGCTCCGCGAGCGCCGACGACCCGGGCGCCACGCTCGACCTGAAGTGGACCCGGCACACCGGTGAGCAGTTCAATCTGAACGGCTCCGTCGTCCAGGACGGCAGGCTCATCGTCTCGTCCCGCGCCTTCGACTCGCCGTACAGCATGATGCTCGCCTACGACATCGCGTCCGGGCGGGAGCTGTGGCGCACCTACCTCGACGGCGACGCCGAGTCCGTGCCCACCGTGAACGGCGGCAAGGTCTATCTGACCACCGGCGTCGGCCGGGTGTACGCGCTCGACGTCCGGACCGGCGAGGTCGTGTGGGAGACCATCGACCGTGAGAACAAGGCGGGCGACACCGTCCGCCGCTACGGCCGTGCGGGCGGTCCGGTCAGCGTCTTCGACGTGGCCGCCGACTCCGCTTCCGGTTCGGGCACTGGTTCCGGCTCCGGTTCCGGTTCCGACCGGCGCAAGGTCGCGGTCTACCAGGACTGGAACACGATCCGCTGCCGTGACGGCGCCACCGGTGCCCTGCTGCCCGGCGGCTTCGGCGCCGCGGCCTCGTGGGGCCAGACCCACAGCACGGCGATCCGGGAGCCCGGCTCCAACACCGCCTATCTGCACTCCTCGTCCAGCAACACCGTCCTCGCCATGGACCTCGCGACCTGCAAGCAGCTGTGGGTGAAGGACACGGCGGGCGACATCGACAGCCACTCCTCGCCCGCGCTCACCGACCCGGCCTCCGGTCCGGCGCAGCTCGTCACCCACACCACCTGGGGCACGCGCGGCCACGACCCGAGGACCGGCGCGGTGACCTGGGAGTCCAAGATCGGCGGCGGCAGCGTCTGCGAGCCGGGGCGCGCCCCGCTCACCAGCCCGGCCACCTGGGGCTCGGTCGCTTATGTCGCCGGCCGTGACGGGGTCGTGCGCGCGTACGACACCGCCGCGTCCGACCCGGCGAAGCCCCTGTGGGAGACCAAGGCGGGCTACCTCCCCGGTGAGAGCCCGCTGGACGACAAGTGGCGGGTGGCCTCCGGCTGCTCGACGGCGGGCGACGGCTCGCCGACCATGCACCCGCTCGTGACCGGGTCCCATGTCTACGTGGGCACCTGGGACGGACGGCTGCTCGTCCTCAACCGCGCCACCGGGAAGCAGGTCGCGTCCTACGACCTCGGTGCGGGCGTCGCCTCGGCGCTCTCCATCAGCGGTGACCGCGTCTTCGCCCTCACGGACGACGGCACGGTCCACTCGCTGGCCGCCCGCCGGTACTGAGGGGCGGCACCACCGTGCGATCACTGCGAGCCGGGGTGCTGCTCGTCCTGACCGCCGTCTCCGCGCTGCTGTCCGGCAGCGCGGGGGCGGCGCAGGCGCAGCCGGCGCACCCCTTCGGTACACCCCCCGTCGTACGGATCGAGGCCGACGGCACCACCGTCGACGCGGTCTGGTCCGCGCAGGCGGACGACGTCGCCGTGCTGAAGAAGCAGCCGGCGGACTATCTGCGCACCCATGTCGTCGTGACCCAGGACGGCCGGCCCTGCCCGGTGGACCGCGCGCAGCGGCTGGAGCTGCGGTTCGGCTGCCCGGAGCCCGTGGACCGGATCGAACTGACGGTCACCGCGCTCACGGACATCAACTCCGCCTACCGCACGCTGTCCGTGACGGACACGGGCGGCGGGGGACTGCACACGGCGGGGGAGCCGACCCGGACGCTGGACCTGGGACCGGCGCCGGATTCGGCGACCGGCGGTACGGACGGCGGGGCCTGGGCCTGGACCACCGATCTGACCGCCCTGCTCGACCATGAGGCCGCCCTTCCGGTGGCGCTGCTGATCTCGGCGGCGGTGGGGGCGCTGCACGCCTGCGCCCCCGGCCACGGCAAGTCGCTGGCCGCCGGATATCTGGTGGGCGGCCGGGGCCGTCCACGGGACGCGGTGTGGCTGGGCGGGATCGTGGCCGTGATGCATACGTTCTCGGTCGCCGTCCTCGCGGTGGGCTGGTGGCTGGCCGCGACCGGCGCTCCCGATATCGAGGCGCTGACGGGGTGGCTGCAACTGCTGGCCGCGCTGGTGGTGGCGGGGGTCGGGGTGAGCCTGCTGCGCAGACATCTGAAGCAGCGGACAGCGCACGGTCACGGTCATCATCATGGTGACGGTCATGGGCACGGCCACGATCACGGTCATGGGCACGGCCACCGGGGCGACCCCGCTCCCGCCGCCCGGGCCCTGGTCCGTACCGCTGCCCCGGCCGGCGCGCACGCTCCCGCGCGGGCGGGGGCCGGAGCCGCCGACGTACCGGATCACGACCATGCCGGCCATGGCCACGACCACAACGGGACCGGCCACGACCAGGACACAGCCGGCCCCCGGCAGCAAGGCGCCCGCGGTCACACACACGACCACGACCACGGGCACACCCACGGCGACCACGGCCACACCCACCACATCCCCGACGCCCAGTCACTGCTGACCTGGCGCGGGCTGCTGGTCCTCGGCGCGTCGGGCGGACTGCTGCCGTCGCCGTCGGCCTTTCTCGTCCTGCTGACCGGACTGCTGACCGGCAAGGTCGTCATCGCCCTCGCCATGGTGGCGGCCTTCGGCGCGGGGATGGCGCTGACGCTGACCGCCGTCGGTCTCGTGGTCCTGCGCGGCCGGGACGCGCTGCTCGACCGGTTCTCCCGCTCACCGGGCCTGCGCGCCTGGGCACTGAGGATTCCGCTGATCGCCGCCTCGGGCGTCGTGGTGGGCGGGACCGTGGCGTCGGTACTGGCGGCGGGCAGGCTGCTGTCGTCCTGAGGGGTACGCGAAAGGGCCCGTACGGCAACTGCCGTACGGGCCCTTCCGCACTGCCGCGGCCGGCGAACCGGACGCCGCTCGGACGGCGGTGGTCAGCCGGCGAGCGCGGCCTCGGCGTCGAGGGTCGCGCCGACCGCCTGGACGACGGCGGCGATCTTGAACGCCTCCTGGATCGTCTCGCGGTCCAGCCCGGCCTTGCGGAGTACCTGCTCGTGCGAGTCGAGGCACTGTCCACAGCCGTTGACGGCGGAGACGGCGAGCGACCACAGCTCGAAGTCGACCTTCTCCACGCCAGGGTTGCCGATGACGTTCATCCGCAGACCGGCGCGCAGCGTTCCGTACTCCGGGTCGGAGAGCAGATGCCGGGTCCGGTAGAAGACGTTGTTCATCGCCATGACCGCGGCGGCCGACTTGGCGGCGGTGTACGCCTCCGGCGAGAGGTTGGCCTTGGCCTCCGGCTCCAGCTCACGCAGTGCGAGGGCACTGCGCGAGGCGATCGCGGTGGCGAGGACCGTCCCCCACAGCTGCTGCTGTGTGAGCTTGTCGTTGTTGCCGATGACCGAGCCGAGATTGAGCTTCAGGTCCTTGGCGTAGTCCGGTATGGCGGACTTCAGGGTGTCGAGGGACACAGTCACTCACCGGCCAGCAGGGCGACCGGGTCCAGGGTGTTCTCGCCCTTGGTCCAGTTGCAGGGGCACAGCTCGTCGGTCTGGAGCGCGTCGAGGACCCGCAGGACCTCCTTGGGGTTACGGCCGACGGAGCCCGCGGTCACCATGGTGAACTGGATCTCGTTGTTCGGGTCGACGATGAAGACCGCGCGCTGGGCGAAGCCGTCCTCGCCCTCGATCCCGAGCTCGCGCATCAGCTCGTGCTTCGAGTCCGCCAGCATCGGGAAGGGCAGGTCACGCAGGTCCGCGTGGTCCTTGCGCCAGGCGTGGTGGACGAACTCCGAGTCACCGGAGAAGCCGAGGATCTGCGCGTCACGGTCGGCGAACTCGTCGTTCAGCTTGCCGAACGCGGCGATCTCCGTCGGGCAGACGAAGGTGAAGTCCTTCGGCCAGGCGAAGACGACCTTCCACTTGCCCTCGTAGGACTTGTGGTTGATGACCTCGAACTCCTTGCCGCTCTCCAGAGAGACGCAGGCGGTGAGCTCGAAGGTGGGGAACTGGTCGCCGACAGTGAGCACGGTGTTACTCCATGGTGCTAGGGGTTGGACAAAACCACCCTGTCACACCCGTGTTCGGCGGTGAAATTGATCAATCGGGTCAGTGTGATCCGCTGCCCCGATCAATCGGGCGCATGGCTTCCCGGCTCGTTCCGGTTCCGGTCCCGTCCTGGTTCCGGCCCCAGCCCCAGCCCCAGCCCGGCCCGGCCCCGGGTCCCTCCTGTTCCGGGCTCGTTCCGGTCCCGGTCCGGGCCTCAGGAGTGCCGCGTCAGGGAATCGTAGGCGAACTCCAGTGCCTCCTCGTGGTTCCGGCCCGTGTCGACATAGATGTGCCCGGTGCGCTCGCAGGTCGTGCGGAGGGCCGTGCTGCGGTCGCGGATCCAGGCCGCCGTCCGCTCGTACGCCGCGTCGGGCTCGCCCTTCAGCCAGTCGTCGGGCGCGGCGCGCAGCAGGTCGGCGGTGAGGGCGGTGTTGCCGAGAAAGGCGGCGGTGAAGGGGATTCCGGCGGCGGTCAGGGCGGTGGCCGTCTCGGGCGTGATGACATCGCCCTCGACCGCGTAGCCGTCGGCCGGGTCGTCGGGGTGGAGGCTCTCGTCGATGGCCGTGAGGAAGGCGAGGAGGAAGGGCTGCGCGGGAACGGCCTTGTCGGGGTGGTCGCCGTGCCGGACCCCGTACTCGGGGGCGGCGTGCTGGAGCATCGACACCAGGGCGTCGGTGGGGACTTGGGGCAGTCCCGCGCGCTCCAGCAGCATCAGGGCGAGCGTGCTCTTGCCGACCCTCGGCGGGCCGCCGATGAGGTGAATCATGCCGGGATGCTAGTGCGGTGACCGGGGTGGTGCCCGGCATTTTCGGGCCGCCACCGGCCGTCCGCCGGCGATGCGGCACCGGCCTGCCCGACGCGCCCGGCGGCCCCGGTCCGCTGCCCCGCTCCCGACGGCGGCTTCCCGCGTCACACGGTCCGCGAGCTCCGCGTACGGTCTGAACGCGCGATCTATACACACGATGTATACAGGCTATGTATAGTCGGGTCATGTCCATCGGTCACACGCTCCTCGCCCTGCTGGAATCAGGCCCTCGTCACGGCTACGACCTCAAGCGCGCCTTCGACGAGAAGTTCGGCCATGACAAGCCCCTGCACTACGGCCAGGTCTACTCGACGATGTCCCGGCTGCTGAAGAACGGCCTCGTCGAGATCGACGGCGTCGAATCCGGCGGCGGGCCCGAGCGGAAGCGGTACGCGATCACCGACGCAGGCGTCACCGACGTCGACCAGTGGCTCGCGCGGCCCGAGACACCGGAGCCGTACCTCCAGTCCGTGCTCTACACCAAGGTCGTCCTCGCACTGCTCACCGGGCGCGGCGCCGCCGAACTGCTGGACACCCAGCGGGCCGAGCATCTGCGGCTGATGCGCCGGCTCACCGACCGCAAGCGCCGCGGAGACCTCGCCGACCAACTGATCTGCGACCACGCGCTGTTCCACCTGGAGGCCGATCTGCGCTGGCTGGAACTGACGGCCGCACGCCTCGGCAAGCTCGCCGAGGAGGTCGGCGCGTGATCCCCGAAGGCTCCCTGCTCGTCGCCGAGTCACTGCACAAGGCGTACGGCCCCACCCCGGCACTGGACGGCGCGCACTTCTCCATCCACGCCGGGGAGGTCGTCGCCGTGATGGGCCCCTCCGGCTCCGGCAAGTCGACCCTGCTGCACTGCCTCGCGGGCATCGTGCCACCGGACTCCGGCACGATCCGCTACCGGGGGCGCGAGCTGACGGGGCTGTCCGACCGGGAGCGCAGCCTGCTGCGGCGCACCGAGTTCGGGTTCGTGTTCCAGTTCGGGCAACTGGTGCCGGAGCTGACGTGCACGGAGAACGTGGCACTGCCGCTGCGGCTCGCCGGGAGGGCCCGTAAACCCGCCGAGGCCACCGCCCGGCAGTGGATGGAGCGCCTGGAGGTCGACGACATCGGGCGCAAGCGGCCCGGGGAGATCTCCGGCGGCCAGGGGCAGCGCGTCGCCGTCGCCCGAGCGCTGGTCACCTCCCCCCGGGTGCTCTTCGCCGACGAGCCGACCGGCGCGCTCGACTCCCTCAACGGCGAGCGGGTGATGGAACTGCTCACCGACGCCGCCCGCTCGTCCGGTGCCGCCGTCGTCCTCGTCACCCACGAGGCCCGCGTCGCCGCCTACTCGGACCGGGAGGTCGTCGTCCGCGACGGCAGGTCACGGGGTCTGGAGTACACCGGATGACCCCGCTCCGCACCTGGGCACGGGACCTCGCCCTCGGGGTCCGCTTCGGCGCCTCCGGGGGGCGCGAGGGCTGGATCCGTACCGTCCTGACCGCGCTCGGCGTGGCCATCGGCGTCGCGATGCTGCTGCTCGCCTCCTCCGTACCGCGCATGATCGAGAGCCGGGACTTCCGTGCCGACGGCCGTACGCCGGTCGAGGCCAAGCTGATGAGCGGGCCCGAGGTCCGGCCCTCCGGCACCACCGTGGTGTGGCAGCGGGTGGAGACGGAGTACCGCGACAGGACCGTCAAGGGCGGACTGCTCCGCGCGGACGGCCCGGACCCCGTGCGCCCGCCCGGCGTGAAGGTCTTCCCCGCGCCCGGGGAGATGGTGGTCTCACCCGCACTCGCCGACCTCCTCGGCTCCCGCGAGGGCCGGCTGCTCACCGAGCGCCTCGACCACCGGATCATCGGCACCATCGGCGACGAGGGACTGCTCGGCTCCCGCGAGCTGTTCTACTACCTCGGCAGCGCCACGCTCAGTCCCGACAGCGGCGGGAAGCGGATCAGCGGCTATGACAGCCGTATCTCGCTCCCCTCGTCCCTCAGCCCGGTTCTCGTCGTCCTCGTCATCCTGGTCTGTGTGGTGCTGCTGGTGCCGGTGGCCGTCTTCATCGCCACCGCCGTCCGCTTCGGAGGCGACCGCCGCGACCGGCGCCTCGCGGCCCTGCGCCTGGTGGGCGCGGACGCCCGGTCGGTCCGCCGGATCGCGGCGGGTGAGGCGCTGTTCGGGGCCCTGCTCGGACTGGCCGGAGGCTTCGGCCTGTTCGCCGTGGCCCGGCAGTTCGCCGGAGCGGTCAGCGTCTACGAGCTCAGCTCCTTCCCCTCGGACGTCGTACCGGAGCCCCTGCTCGGCGTCCTGGTCGTCGCCTCCGTGCCCGTCGCCGCCGTCGTCGTCACCCTGTTCGCCCTGCGGACGGTGGTGATCGAGCCGCTCGGCGTCGTACGCCGCACCGCGCCCCGGCCCCGCCGTCTGTGGTGGCGGCTGCTGCTCCCGCTCGCGGGCCTGGTGCCACTGTCGCTCAGCCGGCTCGGCGGGCCGGATCCCGATGTCCAGGTGCTGCCGGTCGCGGCGGGCGTGGTGCTCGTCCTCATCGGGCTGACGACCCTCCCGCCGTGGCTGATCGACACCTTCGTCAAACGTCTGCACGGCGGCCCGGTCCCCTGGCAGCTGGCGGTACGCGGGCTCCAGCTCGGCGGCGGCGCTGCGGCCCGCGCGGTCAGCGGGATCATGGTCGCGGTGGCCGGGGGAATCGCCCTCCAGATGCTGTTCTCGGGGGTGGCGGGCGGCTTCAAGGAGGAGACCGACGAGGACACGGAGCGGGCGCAGCTCAGAATCGTCTCGGAGTTCGCCGACGCCACGCTCGCCCGGCGGATGGTCACGGATCTGACGGGCACCATCGGGGTACGGAAGGCCACCGGGGTCGTGGAGACGTACCTCTACATGAACGGGAAGAACGTCGGCCGGGGCGACGGCGGTTGGAACGGGATGATCCCGCTCACCATCGGTGACTGCCCCACCCTGCGGGAACTGGCGCGGATCTCCGCGTGCGCGGACGGCGACGCCTTCGCCGTCCGCGGAGCCGACCCGGAGCTGTCCGCGTCGGTGGCCGAGGCCGTCGCCGGGGGCGAACCGTTGCTGGTCGAGGAACCCTTGCCCCCCGGGACGGACGGTGCGAGCCCCGGGACGGCAGATCTGCCCCCGGGAACGGCCGACGACGGCGACGGGCAGCGGACCGGTGGGAAGATCCCGACCTGGACCCCGCCGAAGGGCATGCCGACCGTGGACAGCGTCGCTGACGCGATGGGCGTGCAGCACGAGGGCCTGTTCGCCACCCCGGGCGCCGTCGATTTCGGCGAGCTCAGCGGCGCGGCCACCATGATCCTGGTGTCGGTCGACGACCGGGTGCCCGACGCGCACGAGCACGTACGCAACACCGCCGCCCGGTTCGACCCCGCCGCCGCCGTCTGGCAGCTCCAGACGGTCCGGCGCGACCCTCAGTTCGCCAAGGTCGAGAAGGGGCTGCTGATCGGTTCGATGGGCACCCTCGCGCTGATCGCGGTCTCGATGCTGGTCTCCCAGATCGAGCAGCTGCACGAGCGGCGCAGACTGCTGTCGGTGCTGGTGGCGTTCGGTACGCGTCGGGCGACCATCGCCTGGTCGGTGCTGTGGCAGACGGCGGTCCCGGTGGTCCTGGGCACGGTCGTGGCGGTCGTGGGCGGGCTCGGTCTGGGGGCCGTGATGCAGTGGTTGGTCAATACGAGGGTGGGGGATTGGTGGGGTTTTCTGCCGGTCGCCGGTGCCGGTGTGGGGGTGGTCCTGGTGGTGACGGTGCTGAGCATGCCGGCGCTGTTCCGGCTGATGCGTCCGGACGGGTTGCGTACGGAGTAGCGGCCACCGGCCCGGCGGGCTCCGTGTGCGGCCGTACCGGCAGGGAGACCACCGCGTCCCGCAGTGCCCGTGCGAACTCCTCGAACTCGCCCTGGCGGGCGGCTCCCGTCCGTATCGCCAGGGCGATCCGGCGGGCCGGGGCGGGCTCGGCGAAGCGGCCGGTCCGCAGTCCGCCCCGGCCGGTCTCCACCTCGACGGCGGTCCGCGGCAGCAGGGTCACCCCGAGGCCGCCCGCGACCAGCTGGACCAGGGTGGCCAGGCCCGTCGCGGTCGTCTTCACCGGGGTCGGCGCCCCGCGGGCGACCTCCCGGCAGACGTCCAGCGCCTGGTCGCGCAGGCAGTGCCCCTCGTCGAGCAGCAGCAGCGGCAGATCGCGCAGCGCCTCGCGGGGGATGTCGTCGCGCCCGCCGAGAGGGTGGTCCCCGGGGGTGACCAGGACGAAGTCCTCGTCGAACAGCGGGATCTCGGTGACCCCCGGCACCCCCAGCGGTACCGCGAGCAGCAGCAGGTCGAGCCGTCCGGCGGCCAGCCCGTCCAGCAGGGACGACGTCCGCTCCTCGTACACCTGGAGGCCGAGATCGGGGTAGCGGTCGTGGACCAGCCTCAGGACGTCCGGTAGCAGATAGGGCGCGACCGTGGGGATCACGCCCAGCCGCAGTACGCCGGTGAACGGGGCCCGTACCGCCTCCGCCTCCTCCATCAGCTCCCCGACCGCGTTCAGCACCGCCTTGGCGCGGGCCGCCAGCCGCTCACCGGCGGGGGAGAGCAGCACCTTGCGGGTGGTCCGCTCCACCAGCTGCGTCCCGAGCGTCTCCTCCAGCGCCGAGACGGCCCCGGAGAGCGCAGGCTGGCTCATACCGATGGCGGCGGCCGCGTCCCGGAAGTGCAGATGCTCGGCCACGGCGGCGAAGGCACGCAGCTGTGCGAGGCTGGGCTGCTTGCCCCGGTTCATCGTGGCCATTGATATCGTCCTCCTATCGCTCCGGCCGATATTAATCGCATGGCTCCGGTGTCCGGTCGTACCGGTCCGCCGTCCCGGACCCGGTGATGACGGAAAAGCCCCGGGTCAGGTGATACGAAGGGGGCATGAGCAGCCAGGACGGTACGCGGACGGTGGCGGCCGGCGGGTCCTCCGCCGGGCGGACCCCGGCGGCGCGTGCGAACGGAACCTCCGGTGAGCCGACCGCCGAGGCGATCCGTACGGGGGGCGAGGAGGTCTTCGCCTCCCTCGCCGAGCGCTACCGCCATGAGCTGCGCGTCCATATCTACCGCATGCTCGGCTCGTTCACCGACGCCGAGGATCTGGTGCAGGAGACCCTGCTGAAGGCATGGCGCAGGCGGGCGAGCTTCGAGGGCACGTCGACGTTCCGCGCCTGGCTCTACCGGATCGCCACCAACGCCGCCCTCGACTTCCTGCGCGGGCCCGCCCGTGCGCGGGAGGTCGCCGTGGCCGTCGACAGCGCCGGGTCCCCGGCCTCCTCCGCGCTCGCCGAGGTCACCTGGCTCCAGCCCTACCCCGACGAACTGCTCGACCTGGCCGCCCCCGGCGGCGTCGAGCCCGACGCGGTGGCCATCGCCCGGGAGACCGTCGAGCTGGCCTTCCTCGCGGTGATCCAGCATCTGCCGCCCCGGCAGCGCGCGGTGCTGATCCTCCGCGACATCGCCGGATGGCCCGCGCAGGAGACCGCCGACGCCCTCGACATGAGCCTCGCCTCGGTCAAGAGCGCCCTCCAGCGGGCCCGTACGACCCTGCGGGAGCATCTGCCGCAGCGCCGCGCGGACTGGGGCGCGGCCATCGAGCCCAGTGCGGACGAGCGGGCCCTCCTCCAGCGGTACATGGCCGCCTCCCAGGGGGCCGATCTGTCGGCGCTGGCGCTGCTGCTGCGGGAGGACGCCCGCCAGACCATGCCGCCGCACCATCTGGTCTTCGACGGGCGCGAGGCGATCCTCGATCTGTGGCGCCCGGTGCTGGAGGGCGACGAGGCCTGGGGCGAGTGGCGCTCCGTGGCGTACTCGGTCAACCGCCAGCCCGCGGCCGTGAACTATGTCCGCCGTCCCGGCGAGACGGTCTTCACCGCGGTCAACGTCGATGTGCTGCGGATCGAGGGCGGTCTGATCGCCGAGATCACCACCTTCGATCCCGGGCTCCTGCCGGGACTCGCCCAGACCCTCACCGTGTGACCCAGGTCACAGAATCCCGCCGATTCCTTTCTCCGGGGCCGCTCGTCATATGAGCGACAACGCACCAACGCGGACACACCGCGGCGATGCGCAAGAAATGCCCAGAACACGGAAGAAAGCGGAGCAATCACATGTCTGAGAACACCACCCCCGAGACCCCCCAGCCCGACGCGGAGCTGCGGGCCCTCGACAGGCTGCTCGGTACCTGGCGCGTCAGCGGCGGTGTCGACGGTGTGGTCACCTACCGCTGGCTGGAGGGCGGCTTCTTCCTCCTCCAGGACATCGACATGAAGCAGTACGGGCAGCCCGTCGTCGGCATCGAGGTCATCGGCCGGCTGAAGGAGTTCGGCGCCGAGCAGCCCGGCGAGGACATCAAGTCCCGCTACTACGACAGCCAGGGCAACACCTTCGACTACGTCTACGAGATCGAGGGCGACACCCTCACCATCTGGGGCGGCGAGAAGGGTTCCCCGGCGTTCTACAAGGCCACCTTCAGCGAGGACGGCGACACGCTGTCCGGCGCGTGGGTCTACCCGGGTGGCGGCGGCTACGACTCGGTGATGACCCGGGTCCGCTGAACCGTGCCGCAGCGCCCGCACCCGGCGGCCGGGGGGCGGCCGGACGCACCCCGGCACGGCGGACACCGGTGGCCCCCGGTTTTTTGTGGCTCGGTTCCCCCCGGACTCCGTCCGGGGGGACCCCACCGGGGGCCTTCAGTGGGTGGGGGGGCGGGTGAGCATGCTCGGCCGACGGCACCGGGCGGAGGGTCTCCGGACAGTGACCGATGCCGGTGATGACCCCGTGATGGGTGCCGGTCCCGGTCGGCGGCCGGTGAACGGGAGGGGAGAGGGAGCGGCCGGTACGGGCGGGCCCGCGGCCCCCGGGATCAGGACGTGAAGCCGCCGTCCACGGCGATCCGGGTCCCGGTCACATAACCGGCTTCGGGGCCCGCGAGATGGGCCACCGTCGCGGCGATCTCCACAGGCTCGGCGTACCGCCCCACGGCCGTGTAGCCGCGGATCGTGTCCGCCATCGGGCCGTCGGCGGGGCTCAACTCGGTGTTCGTCGCTCCCGGACTGACGAGATTGACCGTGATGCCCCGTCCGCCCAGCTCCCGCGCCAGCGCCTTGGTCATTCCCACGAGGGCCGCTTTGCTGGTCGAGTAGAGCGAGAAGCCGGGGAACGGTATGCAGGTGCCCACATTGCTGCCGATACTGATGATCCGGCCCCCGTCCGTCATCCGGGACGCGGCGGCCTGCGCGGCGATCAGCGGGCCGCGGACGTTCACCGCCAGGAGATCGTCGATCTGCTGCCGGGTCAGCTCCTCCAGTGGTGCCGCCACGAACCGGCCCGCGTTGTTCACCAGGATGTCGAGTCTCCCGAAGGCGTCCACGGTCAAGTCGACCGCTGCCCGGACCGCGTCCGGGTCGCCGCTGTCGGCCTGGACGGCGACCGCCCGGCGGCCGGCCGCCGTGATCTGCTCCACGACCCCGGCGGCCCGTCCGGCGTCCCGCTGGTAGGTGATGACAACATCGGCGCCCTGCTCGGCCAGTCGTACGGCCACGGCCGCGCCGATGCCCCTGCCTCCGCCGGTGACCAGTGCCGCTTTCCCGTCGATACGGTTGATGCTCCGATCCTGACGAAACCGGAGCACCGGATCCGGCGGGAAACGGACGTCCAATCCGGCTCCGCCCCGGGCCCGGACTCCCGTTCGGCTCGGCCACGGGCCCGGACCTCCCGTTCGGCTCCGCTCCGGGGCCTCCGCTCCGGGATCCGGTCCGCGCGGCTCAGTCGTCGGCGTCGTCCCCGGAGGCGTCCTTCGGCGGACGCCCGCGTCTGCGGATGGGGGCCGCCCCGCCCGGCAGCCGCCCTGCCTCCGCCAGCGCCCGGCGGAGCAGGAACTCGATCTGTGCGTTGGCGCTGCGCAACTCGTCGGACGCCCACCGCGCCAGCGCCTCATGGACCACCGGGTCCAGCCTGAGCAGTACCTGTTTGCGTTCGGGCGGGGGTGTCACTGGTAGAGCGTGCCGGTGTTGAGGACCGGCTGGGCGGAGCGGTCGCCGCACAGGACCACCATCAGGTTGGAGACCATCGCGGCCTTGCGCTCCGCGTCCAGTTCGACGATGTCCTGCTCGGTGATCCGGGCGATCGCCGCCTCCACCATGCCGACCGCGCCGTCGACGATCTGGCGGCGGGCCGCCACGACCGCGCCCGCCTGCTGGCGCTGGAGCATCGCGGAGGCGATCTCGGGGGCGTACGCGAGGTGCGTGAAGCGGGACTCGACGATGTGGACGCCCGCCGCCTCGACCCGGGCGTGCAGTTCGAGCGCCAGCTTCTCGGTGATCTCCTCGGCGTTGCCCCGCAGCGACAGACCGTTCTCGTCGTGCGCGTCATAGGGGTACTCGATCGCGATATGACGGACGGCCGCCTCGGTCTGGGTGGAGACGAACTCCAGGAAGTCGTCCACCTCGAACAGCGCCTGCGCGGTGTCCTGGACCTTCCAGACGACCACCGCGGCCAGTTCTATCGGGTTGCCGTAGGCGTCGTTGACCTTCATCACCGGGGTCTCGTGGTTGCGTACCCGCGTCGAGATCTTCTCCCGCGAGGTCAGCGGATTGACCCAGCGCAGCCCGTCGGTGCGGATCGTGCCCCGGTAGCGGCCGAAGAGCTGGACGACCCGCGCCTCGCCGGGCGCCACCATGTTCAGCCCGCACATGGCGAGGGTCGCGGCGATGATCAGCAGGATGCCGCCGACGATCAGCGACGCCTTGCCGCCGGTCGTGTCCACCGCCGTCGCGGCCACGATCGTCCCGGCGCCCCCGAACACACCCAGCAGCCCCAGCAGCAGTGCCAGGCCCCCGCCGATGCTGTGGGCCGCGAACTCACTGACCCGGGGCCCGGTTGTCTCCG
The DNA here is from genome assembly GCF_044456085.1 of Streptomyces sp. NPDC051018. Lineage (NCBI taxonomy): Bacteria > Bacillati > Actinomycetota > Actinomycetes > Kitasatosporales > Streptomycetaceae > Streptomyces > Streptomyces sp. NPDC051018. The sequence goes on along the minus strand of NZ_JBITFN010000011.1, from coordinate 14,925 downwards.
GTCCCTCGTCCCTGATGGCTGCGCCGGCTCCGGCCATGGCCGTCCCCCGTCCTCATCGGCTGTCCGCACCGATGCTCACGGCCGGTATGCCCCTCTATGGGACTATCCGGCCTGCTAGCAATGTGATTACACATTAAAGCAGACGGCAACCCTGGGCACCTCTCATGAGTCGGTTCCAGAGAATGGGGTGCTGATTCTCACGTCCAAAAAGGCCGGATCGGTGAACCTTTGTCATGGCGAGCGGTGTTAGTTTTCTGAGCTGCTCGCTGTCGGCACCCGGTCGAACAGTGACCGCGGACGAACATCCGAAGCAGCGAAGAGCGGAGCGGGACGAGCGATGGGCCGAGCCGAGGAGCGACGAGCCCGGCAGCGCGGGGCGCGTCGGGCGCAGAAGAGCAAGCCCAAGGGCATACGGCGCTTGTTCACCTGGAAGAAGTTGCTGGGAACCTTCCTCGGTGTCTGCCTGCTCGTCCTGGGCGCGTTCTTCGTGATCTATCTGATGGTGCCGGTGCCGACGGCCAACGCCCACGCGGAGATGCAGAGCAACGTCTACAAGTACAGCGACGGCACGATCCTGGCCCGTACCGGCAAGGTCAACCGCGAGATCATCGGGCTGGAGCAGATCCCCCGCGAGGTCCAGTACACCTTCGTCGCCGCGGAGAACAAGTCCTTCTTCAAGGACAGCGGGATCGACTTCAAGGGCACGACCCGCGGAGTGATGAACACCCTCTCCGGCAAGGGCAAGCAGGGCGGCTCGACCATCACCCAGCAGTACGTGAAGAACTACTACCTGGAGCAGGACCAGACGATCACCCGCAAGCTCAAGGAGCTGGTGATCTCCCTCAAGGTCGACCAGAAGAAGAGCAAGTCGGAGATCCTCGCCGGGTACATCAACACCAGCTACTACGGCCGGGGCGCGTACGGCATCCAGGCAGCCGCCCAGGCGTACTACGGCGTCGACGCCGGCAAGCTGACCGTCGCCCAGGGCGCGTATCTCGCGGCCCTGCTCCAGGCCCCCAGCCAGTACGACTGGGCGGCGGCCTCGCCGACCGGCAAGGAACTGGTGACCGAGCGCTGGAACTACGTCCTGGACAACATGGTCGGCGAGGGCTGGCTCGACTCGGCGGAGCGCGAGGGCCTCACCTTCCCGGTGCCCAAGGCCCCGAAGGCCGCCCCCGGTATGGAGGGCCAGACCGGCTATCTCGTCGAGGCCGCCAACGCCGAACTGGAGCGCCAGGGCATCGGCGAGGAGGACATCAAGGCCGGCGGCTGGACGATCACCCTCAATATCGACCCCAAGCGCCAGAAGGCCCTGGAACGGGCCGTCGCGAAGGAACTGGAGGACAAGCTCGACCGCGAGGGCGACAAGGAGGACGCGACCGTCCAGGCGGGCGCGACCTCCGTCGAGCCGGACACCGGCAGGGTCGTCGCGCTCTACGGCGGTGTCGGCGCCACCGAGCACTGGCTCTCCAACGCCACCCGCCGCGACTACCAGCCCGCGTCGACCTTCAAGCCGATCGTGCTGGCCTCCGCCCTGGAGAACGGGGCCGAGACCCAGGACGGCGAGAAGATCAGCCTCAACAGCCGCTACGACGGCACCAGCAAGCGCCCGGTCCGGGGCAGCACCATCCCCTTCGCGCCCGAGAACGAGGACGATCAGGACTACGGCAAGTCGATCAGCGTCCAGAAGGCGACCAACAGCTCGGTCAACTCGGTGTACGCGCAGATGATCGTGGACGTCGGCGCCGCCGAGACCAAGAAGACCGCGCTCGACCTCGGGATGACCGACGGCCCCGGCTGGCCCGAGAGCCCTGCGATGTCGCTCGGCACCATGGGCGCCTCCACCTGGGACATGGCCGGGGTGTACGCCACGCTCGACAACCACGGCAAGAAGGTCACCCCGACCATCGTGAAGTCCGCCGAGCACCGGTCCCGCAAGGCCGAGCCCGAGAACCCGATCGGCGGGCAGGCGATCAGCCGGAACTCCGCGGACACGGTGACCGCCGCCATGGAGGGCGTCGTCAAGGAGGGCTCCGGCCGGCGGGCGGGCGGTGACTACGACGCCGCGGGCAAGACCGGTACCTCGGAGAACAACCGGTCGTCGTGGTTCGTCGGGTACACACCCGAGCTGGTCACGGCGGTCGCCCTCTTCGGCGAGAAGGCCGACGGCACCGGGCAGGTCACCCTGACCGACACCGTCGAGAAGGGCCGGATCAACGGCGGTGGCTTCCCCGCCCGGATCTGGAAGGCGTACACCTCCGCCGCGCTGGGCGCGGACGCCGACGCCAGGTTCGATCTGGAGGTCGAGGAGCCCGCGCGCAACGACCCCGACCCCAAGCCGGCGGAGTCCCCCGAACCGTCGCCCACGCCGAGCGCCACGAAGACGCCGCAGAACACACCGGATCCGACTCCGTCCAGGACGCGTACCACTCCGCCGGCCAGCTCCTCGCCGCCGCCGAGCAGCCCCAGCCCGAGCCAGTCGCAGAGCAGCGATCCGCCCGACCCGGGGGCCCCGGATCCGGGGACGGCCAACAACAGACCCTGACCGAACGCAAGCGCCCGCTCGGGGCGCTTACGGCGGGTCCGGCGGGTGTCGGACCCGCCGTCCCCTTCCGTCGGAAACGCCCTAGCCGCCGTTCACCTTGCTGGCGATCCGGTCGCCGATCGTCTTGTCGATATTGCGCCAGTACTGGAACGCCCGGTCCAGGACGGGCCGGGAGACCCCCTGGAGCAGATGCCCGGAGACGTTCGACACCAGCCGGTCCCGGGCCGCGTCGTCCAGCACCTCCCGGACCTGGGTGCCCGCCTGCCCCCAGTCGTCGTCCTCGCGGTGCGGCCGGTACGCCTCGCGCACCATCTCGCCCGCCGAGGCCCAGCCCGCGATCTCGCCGAAGCGCGAGACATCGGCCGCCGGGCCGCCGAAGGAGTTCGGCGCGTACGGCACGGCCGTACTGGAGGGCGTGTACCGCATCGGTCCGTCCTTGGCGTACGAGCTGACCGCCGAGTGCGGCCGGTTGGGCGGCAGCTGCGCGTAGTTCGGGCCGATCCGGTAGCGATGGGTGTCCGGGTACGAGAAGAGCCGGCCGAGCAGCATCTTGTCCGGTGACGGGCCGATCCCCGGCACCAGATTCGAGGGCTCGAAGGCGGCCTGCTCGATATGGATGAAGTAGTCCTCGGGGTTCCGGTTCAGCGTCATCCGGCCGACCTCGATCAGGGGGTAGTCGCCGTGCGGCCACACCTTGGTCAGGTCGAACGGGTTGAAGCGGTAGTCCGGCGCGTCCTCGAACGGCATGATCTGCATGTACAGCGTCCAACTCGGGGCGTTTCCCGACGCGATGGACTCGTACAGGTCCCGCCGGTGCCTGTCCCCGTCGGTCCCCGCCAGCTCATCTGCGTCCGCCTGGGTGAGGAAGTCGACGCCCTGATCCGTCTTGAAGTGGTACTTCACCCAGAACCGCTCGCCGCCGCCGTTCACCCACATATAGGTGTGCGAGCTGTAGCCGTTCATGAAGCGGTACGTCTTCGGGATGCCGCGGTCGCCCATCAGCCAGGTGACCATATGGGCCGACTCGGGGGAGAGGGTCCAGAAGTCCCACTGCATCTCGTTGTCGCGCAGCCCGGTGGCCGGATGGCGTTTCTGGGAGCGGATGAAGTCCTGGAACTTCTGCGGGTCGCGGACGAAGAAGATCGGCGTGTTGTTGCCGACCATGTCGTAGTTCCCGTGCTCGGTGTAGAACTTCAGCGCGAAGCCGCGGGGGTCCCGCCAGGTGTCGGGGGAGCCCTGTTCACCGGCGACCGTCGAGAAGCGGGCCAGCATCTCGGTACGCCTGCCCGGCTGGAAGAGATCGGCCTTGGTGAACTGGCTGACGTCGTTGGTGACTTCGAAGAAGCCGTACGCGCCCGCTCCCTTGGCGTGCACCACCCGCTCGGGGACCCGTTCGCGGTTGAACTGGGCCATCTTCTCGATCAGATAGTGGTCCTGGAGCAGGATGGGTCCGTCGGGACTCACGGTGAGCGAGTGTTCGTCGCTCTCGACCGGAATGCCGGCGTTGTTGGTCGTGTAGGGCGCTTCGGGCGTCCTGGGCGTTGACTCGGTCACGAGCGTCCTCCCGTCCGGGTGGGGGGTGAGGGAATCCATGCGCGCGCATACGGGTCATACGGGCGCATACGGGCATGGATGGATCGCTTCGGCCGTTATGGGACCCAGTCAACGCCGCCGACACGCTGTCGGCAACAGGGGGAAAGACCCGCAGGTGAGGTTACCTGCGGGTAGAGGCGGCGGGGGCGCGCTCAGGTACGCGTGGGCAGCTCGAACCAGACCACCTTGCCGCTGGAGAGCCGGGTGGCTCCCCACCGTCTGGCCAGCCGGTTCACCAGGAACAGCCCGCGCCCGCCCTCGTCCGTGTCCCTCGCCTTGCGCTGCCGGGGCAGCTGCGGGGAGTCGTCACCCACCTCGCACCGCAGTACGTCCGTCCGGAGCAGCCGCAGGGTCACCGGGCGCTCCGCGTACCGCACGGCATTGGTGACCACCTCGCTGACCAGCAGCTCCACCGCGTCGCTCAGCTCCTCCATGCCCCAGCGGGACAGCGCGCGCCGTGCCAGCCGGCGGGCCCGGCCCGGAGCCGCGTCCTCCGGGTCCAGGAACCAGTAGGCGACATCACTCGGCGCGATCCCGTCGAAGCGGGCGGCGAGCAGGGCGATGTCGTCGTCCCGGTCGCCTGGGCCCAGCATGTCCAGCACGTCGTCGCAGAGCGCCTCCAGCGGCGGCGAGTGGTCCGGCCCGGTGAGCTGGGCGGTCGCGGCGAGCCGCTCCCGCAGCTGCTCGATCCCCGTCCACACGTCCCGCAGCCGGGACTCGACCAGTCCGTCCGTGTACAGCAGCAGGGTCGCGCCGGCGGGCGCGTCCAGCTCCACGGCCTCGAAGTCGACCCCGCCCACGCCGATGGGCGCCCCGGGCGGCACCCGCAGCACCTCGGCGCGTCCTCCCAGATGGAGCAGGATGGGCGGCGGGTGTCCCGCGTTGGCGATGGTGATCCGGTGGGACACCGGGTCGTAGACCGCGTACATGCAGGTGGCCATGCGGTCGGTGCCGAGCCGCTGGGCCTGCTCGTCCAGATGGTGGAGCACCTCCTGCGGCGGCAGATCGAGCCCGGCCAGCGTCTGCGCGGTCGTACGCAGCTGGCCCATGATCGCCGCCGAGGTCATCGAATGGCCCATGACATCGCCGACGACCAGCGCGACCCGGCTGCCGGGCAGCGGGATGGCGTCGTACCAGTCACCGCCGACCCGCGCGGTCTCGGCCGCGGGCAGATAGCGCGAGGCCAGCCGCACTCCGGTCGGCTGCGGCAGCGAGTCAGGCAGCATCGTGCGCTGGAGCTCGTCCGCGATATACGCCTCCCGGCCGTACAGCACCGCCTTGTCGATGCCCAGCGCCGTATGGGTGGCGAGCTGGGCGGCGACCAGCAGATCGTTCGGCTCGAAGGCGGGCCGGTCGGGGCGCCGCAGGAAAACGGCAGCACCGATCACCCGCCGGCGGCCGCGCAGCGGGGCGAGGATCGCGCGGTGCCCGTTCGGGACGGTGCGGTCCGCGCCCAGCAGCTCCGGCAGGGCCGCACGGGCCGCCGCGGAGTCGCCGAAGACCGGGCGGACCCCGCGCAGCACCTCGGAGAGCGCGCCGCCCGAGCGCACCTCGCAGGTCTCCGCGGCCGGGGTCAGCTCGTTGTGCTGGTCGATGACCGGGAGCACCCCCGTACCGCCGAAGTCGGCGCCGTCATCGGCTAAACGCAGCCTGTCCGTGCGGCGCAGCCGCAGCAGGAACGGCGAGACGGGACGCTCGTCGCCCACCGGAAGGGGATCGCGCAGATAGACGAGGATCGCGTCCGAGAAGGTCGGGACGGTCGCCCGGCACAGCCCGAGCACGATCTCGTCGAGGTCTATGCCCCGGGCGATTCTGCGGGTCGCGGCGCCCACGAAACGCAGCCGGTCGCCCTCGCGCCGGGCCGTGCCCGTGAGGTCCTGCGCGGGGCCGTTCGGCGGCCCGGCGGGCGCGGAACCCATCGTAGAGGCGGCCGACGCGGCCGAGGCGGCCGTCGCCCCTGCCGCGGGCACGGCCGACGACCCGGCCGACTCCGCCCGTGGCCGGGTGCGTTCCTGCGACCGGGCGGCCAAGGGCTGCCGGCCTTCGTGGGAGGTGGGCTGCTCCGTCACGCTTGGGCTTCCGTCCGTCTGGGCCGGGTGTGCGATGCGAACGCCTCGTGAGGCGGTATACCCGCTGTGCTGGTGGCGTCGACAGGGTGGCAGGCATCCGGCACGGCTCCACCCCCTAGTAGTGACTCGTGATGACTTACGGTCAGGTCCTGTGCTGCGCTCAATAGTTACCGAAGAGTTGCCGAACGGCGAGCCTTGCGGACGACGATCCTACGTTTGCCCCCAGGGGGCGCATCAAGAGTCTCACGACGTCCTGTGCGCCGGAGTGCGTTCTTGGACCGGAGTCAGACATTCTGCGGACGGACACCCCGTCACATCTGGGCTCCCTCCCGCACATCTGCGTGCTCAGACGGGTTCCGCCGCTCCGGCCGGTCTCCGGTGCCGTCCGTGCACCGGTTTGACCGGAACGCCGGAGTGCCCTGTGCGGGGCGCCGGCGGCCCCGGGGGCGGTCCCCGGCCTCCCCCGGGTGCCCGGAGGCCCTCAGGAGGCCAGGCGCGCGGGCGTGCGCCCCCAGTCGGCGGGCAGCTCCGGCACCCGCCAGGCGGGGTCGGGCCGCCAGTGCTCCCAGCCGTCCGGGAACGGGGGTCCCCAGGCCCGTACGACCTCCACCGCGGCCCGTCCCGCCTCCCGCACCCGCGCGGCCTTGGCGGCGTCCATCAGGCCCGCACGCTGGGCCTGGGCGAACTCGTCCTCGTCGTGCCAGCGCCAGGAGCGGTCCGGGTCGACCGTGATGTCCAGAAAGTGATCCTCGGAGTCGATGCCGCCCGCCCACCGGGTGCGCGGCTCCTCCAGATTCACGTACCAGTTCTTGAACTCCCAGCCCGTGTCCCAGAACAGCCAGACCGACCACGGCTCACCGGGCCGGGCGAGCTTGAGCACCCCCGCGCCCCGCCAGCGGTCGCGGACGACCGTGCGCGGGGCGGTGTAGCGGGTGGCGAGCGGCTGCTCGTGGACGGGGGTGCCGTCCAGGAGCACCGGTTTCACACACTCCGTGCCCGGAGCCAGCCATACGGCGAGCACCTCGGCGGTGTCCTGGACGACGGTCACGGGACGGCAGATGTCGACGCCGTGCCCCGTCGGATCCGGGGTATGGCGTCGATAGCGCCAGAGAATGTGGTCCCCGGGTTCCCAGCGTTCAATGCGTTCCGTGCCTGTCATGAGCAGATTTTAGGGGTCGTCATATCGCTCGCGGCGGCGGACGGGCGCATGGCGCGGGGCGCGTCGCCGTTCTGCGCGGCCGGCGCCCGTGCACCGCGGCCGGATCCGGACCACGGCGGGAAGCAGGCAGGCCCTCACGGCCTCCGGAACCCGGCGGACGGAGGGCGGCAGACCCGGCGAACCCGGGCCGGGACGCGGTACTTACGGGTGCGGATTCCCCTGGGCACGGCGCCCGTCCACAGCGAGTGCACCACACGCGGGCCGCTCGCGGGCGACGAGCGGTCGGCATGCGTCACGGCCGTACGTGTCCCGGCCGTACGCGGGAGGACATCCGCGGGTCGGACGTTCGCGGCGGGGCCCTACGCGGCAGGGGCCGGTCTCCGGCTCGCACGTCCGCCCGGCGGCGATCCACGAGGCCGGCCGGGCAGGGGCTCCCCGGTGCCGGCCGCCCGCCGCTGACGTCGTGTGCGCGGCGAGGCGGCCCGTGCGCGGCCGGGTCAGGCTCCGTCGACGATGATGTCGTTGGAGGGCACCCAGTAACCGGTGAGTCCGCCCGCCGTGATCCGGCACATCGGCCGGCCGTTGACGACCGCCCGGCAGTCGAAGGGGGCCTTCGACGGCCTGTTGAACCGGACCTTCTTGGTCGTACCGGTCGAGCCGTTCGTGCCGAACTTGTAGGCGATGACGTCCTTGTTCGCGGGGAACGTGAGGGTCCGGTGCGGCCGGTACATCGACGACACGAACTCCCCCCGTACGAACGCGTTCGGGTAGAACTCGCCGACCCACCAGTCCTTGTACGGGCCCGAGCTGATCCGGCAGTAGATACCGAGCCGCTGGATGCGCCGGCGCATGCTCGCGGGAGCCGAGGTGGCCTTGGAGAACGTGACCTTCTTCGACCTCAGGATCCTGTCGGCGCCCGACGCGGAGAAGCTGCCGTCCGAGTTCGTCTTGAACTGGTACAGCGTGTGCGTGCCCTTGGCCAGGGCGACCACCGAACCGGCCTTCAGGAACGGATACGGGTAGTCGTCGATCAGCACGTCCTGCCGGTTGGCGAAGACCGGGCTGCCCGTCTGCCAGTGCAGCTGGCGGAGCAGGACGATGTGGTGCTGGTGGTAGCCGGCGTGGGGCACCCGGTGGGTCTGGCAGTAGTACGAGTACCAGCGGGAGTTGCGCAGCAGCGGGAAGTAGCGCGCGATCGTGGTGCAGCAGCCGTCGTACAGCTGCGCCGCCAGCTCGCTGCCGGTCGCCTGGATGTAGTCCCAGAGGCCGAGCATGGCGAAGATCATGCCGTTGTACGTGTTGTCGTCGACGCCCGAGCCGACGCCCGGGTACTCCTGGATCCACAGATAGCCGGAGCGGTCCTTGTTGACGACCCAGGGGCTTCCGTCCTCGCCGCGCAGCAGCGTGGCGAAGGCCCCGTCGGCGGCGGTCCGGTAGAGCGTGCGCTCCTGCTCGGTGACCGCCTCCAGCTGGGAGAGCTGGACGAAGAGGCTCAGGGCCTCTCCCTGGGCCATGCCCGAGTACCAGGGCGCCTTGAAGGTGACGCCGGGGTGTCCGCCGAGCGTGAAGTTGAAGGGGTACGGGAAGTACCAGCCGCCCCGGGCCTCGACGCGCCGGTCGATCAGCCGCTTCGCCTGCGCCTTGGCGCGCTTGAGGAAGAGGGCCTTGCGGGTCGGGTCGGTCTCCTTGCGGTAGCTGGTGATACAGCCCAGGGCGAACTGGATCTGCGACACCGGCTGGTCGTAACCGGGGGAGTTGCGGTCGGGGCGGTACTGCAGCACGCCCTCGGCGTCGAGATAGATGTTGTCCGAGTTTGGCGTCACGCCCGACCAGCGCGTCGGCCGGTCGCGCCACGGACGCATGTGCTCGGGCAGGTCGCCGAGGGCCTTGTAACCGCTCCTCTTGAAGTCGAAGGGCAGAGCCGCCGGCACATCGCGTGCGACGTCCTCGGCGACGGGCGCGCTCTCCGCGCGCGGCATCTTCCGCGCCACGGACGGATCCGGCCTGGTGACGGTGCCGTCGGCGAGCTGCTCCGGCAGGTCCGGCAGCGTGGTCTCGCTGCCGCCCGTGGACGGCAGGCTCAGCGCCAGCGACCTCGGCATCCCCCCGAACGGATCGGGAGTGGTCTGGTCGAACACACCGGATGCGAGGGCCGTGAAGGTGCCTCCCCCCGCCACCGCGGCGCCGGCGGCGGTGCCGCCCGCCAGCCGGATGAACCGTCTGCGGCCGAGATCAGCCCGTCGCTTTCCTGCCATGCGTATGTACCCCCCATGGGTGCCGAAGTGATGGTTTGGATCGTATGTGAAGGCCCTGGAAATGTGTAATGGCTACCGATTTCCGTGTGGGATGCATCAGTGATAGGGCTCGAGGTGCAAGCGTCGTGTGTTGCTCTATGCCGCTTATATCCGTCATGTTTTTGGGCGTAAATGTCCCATTGTGTAGGGTCTGTTGAAGCTACGGTTGAGTCATGCGCAAGACGTCCAGTGCCTCGTCCAGCTGCTCCAGGGTCAGATCGCCCCGTTCCACATAGCCGGCCTCCAGGACGACCTCACGGATTGTCTTCTGCTGTGCCAGTGACTTCTTGGCCACTTTCGCGGCCTCCTCATATCCGATATACCGGTTCAGCGGGGTGACGACGGATGGCGAGGATTCGGCGTACAACTTCATACGTTCGACGTTTGCGGTGATGCCGTCGACCGTGCGGTCCGCGAGCAGCCGGGAGGCCGCGGCCAGCAGCCGGACCGACTCCAGCAGATTTCTGGCGATCACCGGGAGCATCACATTCAGCTCGAAGTTCCCGGCCGCGCCCGCCACGGCGACGGTGGTGTCGTTGCCGGTCACCTGCGCGGCCACCATCAGAACGGCCTCTGGGATCACCGGATTGACCTTGCCCGGCATGATCGACGAGCCGGGCTGGAGGTCGGGCAGGGTGATCTCGGCGAGACCGGTGCGGGGTCCGCTCGCCATCCAGCGCAGATCGTTGGAGATCTTGGTCAGTGACACCGCGATCGTCCGCAGCTGGCCCGAGGTCTCCACCAGGCCGTCCCGCGCGCCCTGTGCCTCGAAGTGGTCCCGTGCCTCGGTCAGCGGCAGCCCGGTCTCCCGTGCGACCTCCGCGATCACCGCGGCGGAGAAACCTGGCGGAGTGTTGATGCCGGTGCCCACCGCCGTACCGCCCAACGGCAGTTCACCCAGCCGGGGCAGGGACGCCCGGAGCCGCTCCACGCCGTATCTCACCTGTGCGGCGTATCCGCCGAACTCCTGGCCGAGGGTCACGGGCGTGGCGTCCATCAGATGCGTACGCCCCGACTTGACGACCTCCGCGAACTCGGCGGACTTGCGCTCCAGTGAGGCCGCGAGATGCTCCAGGGCGGGGATCAGATCCCCCGTGACGGCCGCCGTCGCGGCGATGTGGATGGAGGAGGGGAAGACGTCGTTGGACGACTGCGATGCGTTCACATGGTCGTTGGGGTGGACCGGGCGCCCCAGCCGCTCGGTGGCCAGGGTCGCCAGCACCTCGTTGGCATTCATGTTCGACGAGGTGCCGGAGCCCGTCTGGAAGACGTCCACCGGGAAGTGCTCGTCCCAGCGGCCCTCGGCGACCTCGGCCGCGGCACCCGCGATGGCCTCCGCGATGTCCCCGTCGAGGACACCCAGCCCCGCGTTGACCCGCGCGGCGGCTGCCTTGATCCGTGCCAGGGCCTCGATGTGCGCCCGCTCCAGCCGCTGCCCCGACACGGGGAAGTTCTCCACGGCCCGCTGGGTCTGCGCCCGCCACTTGGCGTGGGCGGGGACCCGTACCTCGCCCATCGAGTCGTGCTCCACGCGGTAGGCGTCGCCGTTCTCGCCGTTCTCGCTCATGGGATTCAGTACCTCCGTGCTGCGTACGGTTCGGGGCAAAACCCCCTTACCGGCAGGAGCGTGCCCGATGGTTCCCCTATTCCCGGGGATTCCCGGGGATTCCCGGGGTTCCGGGGATTCCCGCACCCTGAAAAGTGCGGTGGGACGGCTCCGGGTTGCGGCCGGACGCAAGAAAGGGCTGAGCCCCCTGTGATCACAGGGGGCTCAGCCCTTCTCGAAACACCGGTTTTCGGTTCTCCGGCCGGTCTCGGATTCTCCGGTCGGCGTCGTTCTCCGGCCCGGACGGTATCGGCTCAGCCCGGGCGGGCCCACGGCGGAGGGATCAGCCGAGGCCCGGTCCCCGGACCGGGATGGAGGTGAAGGTGGGGGCCGGGGCGGGGGCGGTGAAGAAGTCGTTCCCCTTGTCGTCCACGACGATGAACGCGGGGAAGTCCTCCACCTCGATCCGCCACACCGCCTCCATCCCCAGCTCCTCGTACTCCACGACCTCCACCTTCTTGATGCAGTCCTGCGCCAGCCGGGCCGCCGGGCCGCCGATCGACCCGAGGTAGAACCCGCCGTGCGCCGCGCACGCGTCCGTGACCTGCTGCGAGCGGTTGCCCTTCGCGAGCATCACCCTGGAGCCGCCCGCCGCCTGGAACTGCTCCACGTACGAGTCCATCCGGCCCGCCGTCGTGGGGCCGAAGGAACCGGACGCGTACCCCTCCGGGGTCTTCGCCGGACCGGCGTAGTACACGGGATGGTCCTTCAGATAGGACGGCATCTCCTCACCCGCGTCGAGCCGCTCCTTGATCTTCGCGTGCGCGATGTCCCGGGCCACGACCAGCGGCCCGGTCAGCGAGAGCCGCGTCTTGACGGGGTACTTCGTCAACTCGGCGAGTACGTCCTCCATCGGACGGTTGAGGTCGATCCGTACGACGTCACCGCCCTCGTCCAGGTGCTCGTCCGTCGTCTCGGGCAGGAACCGCGCCGGATCGGTCTCCAACTGCTCCAGGAACACACCCTCCGCCGTGATCTTGGCGACGGCCTGGCGGTCCGCCGAACAGGACACCGCGATGGCGACCGGCAGGGAGGCGCCGTGCCGGGGCAGCCGCACCACGCGCACGTCGTGGCAGAAGTACTTGCCGCCGAACTGCGCGCCGATGCCGATCTTCTGAGTCAACTCGAAGACCTTCTCCTCCAGGTCCTTGTCCCGGAAGCCGTGCCCGGTCGGCGAGCCCTCGGCGGGCAGCTCGTCCAGATAGTGAGCGGAGGCGTACTTCGCCGTCTTGAGCGCGAACTCCGCCGACGTACCGCCGACGACGATGGCGAGATGGTACGGCGGGCACGCGGCCGTACCGAGCGAGCGGATCTTCTCCTCCAGGAACTTCATCATGGAGGCCTCGTTCAGGACCGCCTTGGTCTCCTGGTACAGGAACGACTTGTTCGCCGATCCGCCGCCCTTGGCCATGAAGAGGAACTTGTACGCCCCGCCGTCGGTGGCGTACAGCTCGATCTGCGCGGGGAGGTTGGAGCCCGTGTTCTTCTCCTCCCACATGGTCAGCGGCGCCATCTGGGAGTAGCGGAGATTGAGCTTGGTGTACGCGTCGTACACACCGCGCGACAGGGCCTCCTCGTCGCGGCCCCGGGTCAGGACGTTCTGCCCGCGCTTGCCCATCACGATCGCCGTGCCGGTGTCCTGGCACATCGGCAGGACGCCCGCCGCCGCGATGTTCGCGTTCTTCAGCAGGTCCAGCGCGACGAACTTGTCGTTCGACGAGGCCTGCGGATCGTCCACGATCCGGCGCAGCTGCGCGAGGTGCGCGGGCCGCAGATAGTGCGAGATGTCGTGCATGGCCTCGGCGGCGAGCCTGCGCAGCGCCTCGGGCTCGACCTTGAGGAACGTACGGCCGTCCGCCTCGACGGTGGAGACACCTTCGGCGGTCACCAGCCGGTAGGGCGTGGTGTCCTCCCCCAGGGGGAGCAGATCGGAGTACTGAAACTCGGGCATTACGGCCATTCCTCACTCGGCGGGTGCGCGGATGCGGCGGATGTGTGCGGACAGCGGCGCGGCTCCCAGCGTAGAACGCGCCCAGGTGCCGTCGTCTGTGAGGTAAGGCTCAGTAGGTCCGGGGCCCACGGGGGCGGGCCGGCGTGTTCCCCGGGCCCGTCCGTGGGACTGTGTCCAAAGTGTCCGGGGTGTCCTGGCGGTGTTGCCCCTAGTCGCGATCTATCGCGTTTCGCTACCCTGGCCCTGTGGACCTCGAAAAGCACTCCCAGAAGCCCGTCGTTCCCGCGGAGCGCGATGCCGCCGCCCGGCCGTCGGACGGGATCCGCGCGTCGGACGCCGACCGCGACCGGATCGCCGACATTCTCCGGGACGCCCTGGCGGAGGGCCGGCTGGACGCCGAGGAGCACTCCGAGCGGATCGACGCCGTCTACCGCGCCAAGACCCTGGGTGAACTCCAGCCGATCGTCCGGGATCTGCCATCCGACCAGGCCAAGGGTGCCGATACGGGGACATATGCCTACGGTCCCGACGCCCAGGGCGGCCCCGAGGAGAACCTGGTGGCCGTCTTCTCCAGCACCGTCCGCAAGGGGCGCTGGCGGATCGGCCGCCGCACCAACGCGTTCTCGCTCTTCGGCAATATCGAGATCGACCTCACCGAAGCGCTGTTCCAGCAGCGGCTGACGGTGATCAACGCGACCTCCATCTTCGGCAATGTCGAGGTCCGCGTGCCCGAGAACATCACCCTCCGCGGCAACGGGAACGGCATCTTCGGCAACTTCGAGATCCGCGGCCTGGAGGCCAGCAACCCCGACGCACCGGTCGTCGTCGTCAGCGGCTACTCCGTTTTTGGCAATGTCGAGGCCAGGCCCAAGCGCGGCCGGCGCGTCTCCGATCTCCACAACCGCCTGCGCAAACACCTGGGCTGACGCCTGGGCCCCTGAGCGGTTTTCGGCCATGAGCCCCCGTGTGCCTTTCCATGCGCCCCAGTTCGGCGCCACGCAGTGAATAGGAGTGCGCACAGCGGGTAGGGAGTGCTGCATCGTCTCTCGCTCGCGAAGCCGTCGTCAGGAGTAGACCCGTGCTGCAACTGCCGTACCAGTCCTTGCAGGTGGCCGCCGTTCCGCCCCAGCGGGCCCCCGCTCGGGAAGACCAGGACGGACCCTGGCACGCGGAGGCGGTGTGCCGTCGGGACGAGGCCGGGCTGTTCTTCGCCCCGTCGAAGGAGCCCACGGCCGCGAGGCTGTCGCGCGAGGAGGCCGCGAAGAGGGTCTGCGCCCGCTGTCCGGTCATGGTCGAATGCCGCGAGCACGCGCTCCTTCAGCCGGAGCCCTACGGAGTCTGGGGCGGCCTGACCGCGGCCGAACGCCGCGTGGTCCTCGCGAGGCGCCGCCGCCGCGACGTCGAAGTCAAGAAGTCCCCCTCCGCCGCGTGAATGTTTGTGGCTCGGTTCTCTCCCCGAGACGCCGTCCGGGGGGACCCCCACCGGGGTCCGCCCGGAGGACTCACCGGAACATCCGACCTCGACCTGTCATCTGAGGCAGACCCCTCCACCCCCTTCGTTCACCCCTGCACCCGACGAGCGAACCGAAGGGGGCCTGCGCCCTTTCCCGTCACCCGTTGGGCTTGGCGGCTGAGCTGAAGGGGGCCCGCACGCTTTCCGTCCACCCCGTGCGCTCGACGGGCGCGCTTCAGGTGGCCTGTGCCCTCC